>CBIHLQ010000092.1:0-1905 GCA_966210885.1 uncultured Pseudomonas sp. | reverse complement strand
GCCAGTGCTAGCTTTTCGTACCGTCACTTATTGCACTGAAAACGAGGAGACCCCGGATCAGAAACTTTCAGGGGCATTCCGGTCAACATGGGGGTTGTTGACGGGCAGCTCGAACCGATCCAGTTCGCAGTGTTTATTGGCGAAACACAACCCAAGTTGCTAGATCAGTTGAGCAGTATTTCTAAGCGCGCTAGAGCCGAACGTTTGAGGATATTGGCACTTCTGGCGCTCTATTCAGAGACGGGGAAACTCGTAGTAGACGGGAGTAAGCCAGCAATACAAGCATCTATGGCGGCGGAGCCTGGATCTCAGATTTCGTCGGACAGCCCACGCTCAAGACAACCTGCGCTACCGACGAATGTAGCTGACGTGGAGTCTCTTCCGAAGCCTGTTGACCCGGTAAAGGAGATTGCAGGTAGTCCAAGCAGTACCGAATTGCCTCCAGTTGCATCGCCTACGACCGACGCCAGTAATAGGGTTGGCAAAGGCGTTCGAAGCTTTGCACGTTCTTTGGGTTAATTGAATGAAGATCTGAAAAACACTCAGTCCGCAAGTCTTGGCTCCTGGACTGTGGGCACCCCCCCGGAGGGAGTCCGAGTCGCCATGGCTTGCCGTAAGTGGTTCGGTATGCACAACGAGCGGTATGTGGAGGTCATTGCCCACGACCCTTCGATGTACCTTGAGTCCCTCGGCCTGGAAATGATGATGAAGCCATCGGTTACCGTCATTTATGGCAGTGTTTTTACACAGGGGAATACCACTTGCATCCTCAATGAACACGGAATGCCAGTAGGCGCATATCCCAATTCCATTCTGGCCTGGACCAGAGTGCCTGAGGATTTACTGCAGAACCTGCAAGTTGCGGTCTTGACAGACCTGGCCGTGGGACTCGCCAGCAAGCGCGCCAAGTCGTCGTAGGCAGGCCTGTTTCTGCGGAGCGCGTAGGGGAGATTGAATCCTAGCTCTCCAAGTTTTTCCACGTAGTCCAAGCCTGGTGAGCGTTTGTCTTTTTCATAGCTGTTCTGCGTTGTCCTCGCGACGCCGCAATGTGTCGCCACTTCCTGCTGAGATAGCTGTCGCCTGAGCCTCTCCAATTTCAGTCGCCGCCCAAAGGAGCTGCTGTTGTCGGCCTTTGCGGGTTCCGATTCAGGCGACAAGTCGGGTTTAGTTGCCATGGGCGGTTCAATCTTTTGGGAAAGGTAGTGGGCACACGAGCCCAGAAAATCCGCTGATATCACGCGAGGTCTGGTGTCCCTGCGATCCTGTTGGGTTGATCATCTACTGAAGCCTGGGCAGGTGTCCTCTAGGGGACCAATTCAGCGCAAGCGCTCTCGCAAGAAGCTTCGGCCTCACCTTCGCTGATTCCGAACGCCTCGAACATGGCGTTGCCGCGCTGAAACAGGTCTGCCATTTGGGCGGCAAGCTCGTAGCGGTCAAGAAACTCGGTCCCTGTACTGGTCCCCCGGCGATGGATTTTGACCTTGCAAAGCAGTGCCATCAGCAGATGGATCGCGCCTACACGCCTGTGCAGGAACCACAACCAGTGGGGCCACTCTTTGGCGAGTCGGGCAAAAAAGCCGCGCACCTCGGGGATTTCCGCCAACTCGCGCGGGTCAGCGTCGTAACCCACCACCTGGATGACCAGGCACTCCTGGTAGCGAAGGGCGGTCTCTCTGGACTCCGCGATTGCATGGAGACGTTCCAAAGCGCTGGCGATGTTGGCGGTTTCAATCTCGCGCTTGGAGATCTCCAGCACCAGCAACGCGTCACCCTCAAAGGCGACGAGGCCAGCGGCATCGGTGCGGACAACTGACGGTTTGGCGGTCATGGGCATGGGTTGCGCTCCTGATTCGGGGTCGATTTGTTTTCGTTGTCAAAAGTGACGGTAGGAGATCGAGCACTGGC
>CBIHLQ010000091.1:0-2696 GCA_966210885.1 uncultured Pseudomonas sp. | reverse complement strand
GTTGAGCGAAGCGATACCCGGGTATCGGCGCCCTGGGTATCGCTGCGCTCAACCCGGGCTAAGTGCTGCACGGCAACCGCCAGACCTTCCACGATCTGGGCGGCGACTGGGCACAGCGCCGCCAGCAGGCACTCGAAGCAGTCGCCGAGCTAGTGGCCGAGCCCCGCGCTGGCTGATAGCAAACCCGACGCTGGGGCGTGGGAACGCTCAAAGTTACCCAGTGGTAGCCCGGGTTGAGCGAAGCGATACCCGGGTATCGGCGCCCTGGGTATCGCTTCGCTCAACCCAGGCTACGTGCTGCACGGCAACCGCCAAATCTTTCGCGATCTGGGCGGCGACTGGGCACAGCGCCGCCAGCAGGCGCTCGAAGCGGTCGCCGAGTTATTGGCCGAGCCCCGCGCTGACTGATTGCAAGCCTGACGCTGGAGCGTCAGCAATGCGTTACCACGCTGAGTCTTGGGAAAAACATGGAGCAACTAGCGCTTGAGTACGCTTCTTTCCGGCTCTTCCGGGTTGTAGTACACCGGCACCTGTTTGCCGACCGGGTAGTCGGCCAGCTCTCGTTCGGCAAATCGCTCTGAGCTGGTTTTCGTGGGGCGGATTTCCAGGCGATCTCCCTGGTACTGCACACCCTCTACCACGTAGCTATAGGTGACTACGACTTCGTACTCATAACGGTCGTGTTGGACCCAGTTGTCATCGCTGTCAGTGTCTATTGAGCGGGAAATACGGCTGCTTTCGATCACGCCGGGAGCCGACGGCCACTTTCGCGAATCACCCATTTCCAGAGCTTGCTTGGCGCCGAGAACGGTCAAGGCGAGGAGACCAAAAATCTTCAAGATGTTTTTCATGCAGGGCTCTATATCTGTCCGCGCTATTCGCATCGGTGGCTATCCGGCGTGCGGGGCATTCCGCGTTCGGGCGCGAAATATTGCGAGAAGTGCGTCTTGGCGTCCATCGTCAATTGTTCTGCGCGCATCGGGTACTGCCGGCAAAACCCATCACGACAAAAGCGCCAGCGACCTCGTATCATCGGCGTCCTATTTCAACTAGCTGTCGAGAGCCTTTAAGGATGAGGAAGTACCTGAATCAATGGATCTGTATGGTCATGTTGGTGCTGTTCGGCGCCCTGACTGGTTGTTCCTCTAAAGGTGGCGATATGGCCGGCGAGGGCGCTGCGGCCGCCGAGGTGGCGACCAGTGCGCCGCTACAGGGTAAGAGTTCGGGGCGTTTGCTGGTATGGACGGCGAGTTTTTCCCTGGAGGTGGTGGATCTGGCCAAGGCCAAGGCGCAGCTCAGTGAGCGCATGCTGGCCCTGGGCGGTTATGTCGAGGAAACCAGCGACTACGGCGAATACAGCCAGACGCTGGTTTTCCGGGTGCCGAAGGATGCCTTCGAAACGGCCCTGGGCAATATCGAGCAGAGCGGCAAGGTGCTGTCGCGCCACGTCAAAGGCGAGGATGTGACCGAGCAGTATGTGGATGTGGAAACCCGCCTGAGCAACAACGCGTGCTGCGCGATAGGCTCAAGGAGCTGCTCGGCAAGGCCAGCAACGTGCGGGATATTCTGCAGATCGAAAGCGAGCTGAACCGCATTCAGTCTGAAATCGACTCCATGGAAGCGCGCATGCGCATTCTCAAGGATCAGATCCAGATGTCCAAGGTTACGGTCGAACTGCGCCAGCAAGCCGAGGAAAAACCCAAGACCATCTATGGCCCGCTCGGTTATCTCTATAAGGGCGCAGAGTGGTTTGTGACCAAGCTGTTTGTTATTCGCGAGTAAGAAGGCCGCTATGCGCGGGGGCCTACAGAGGTGCTCGCGCGGCGCCCAGGAGGGAATGGTGATTCGATTGCTGCTAGCGATGGGGCTGCTGTTCCACGGTGCGCTGGCGTTTGCTGGTGCGTCGGTCGAGGTGCCGACGTTAGAGCCTAGGGACTACCGGCTGATCGGTGAACTGCTATTGCTCGTGTTGGCGGTGCTGTTGACCAGCCTGTTCTGGGCTTTCAAGTTGCGCCAGCTCAGCACCCAGCTGCAGGCGCGCGAGCAAACCGATGCCCTCACCGGCTTGGCCAATCGCACGGCGTTGGATAGCCGCTTCGCCATCTGCCACGAGCAGGCGCAGCGCTATGCGCGGCCGTTTGCCCTGATCCTGCTGGATATCGATCAGTTCAAACGGGTCAACGATGAACTGGGCCACCAGCTCGGCGACCACGTATTGCAGGAGTTCGCTCAGCTGATCAAGGACTGCATCCGCGGTAGCGATTGCCTGGGACGTTGGGGTGGCGAGGAGTTTCTGATCCTTTGCCCTGAAACCACCCTGGAACAGGCCGTGGCCTTTGCCGAGCGCATCCGCGTGCACACCCATAAGCAGCAGTTTGCCAGCGGACGGGCGCAAACCCTGAGCGCTGGGGTCGCTGAGTTGATGCCGGGCGATACTCTGGATGCCTTGTTGCAACGGGCCGGTGCGGCGCTCGCAGAGGCCAAAGTCCAGGGCTGCGACCGGGTGTGTTTTACCGCGAATGACGAGCTGGAAGACTTGTTGGTTTGATTGCCCTGGACGTTCTGGGTCCGTTGAGCCAGTCGTTATAGCGCGACCACAGGTCTGACGCTGGAGCGTCAGCACCTGCATTCCCACGCTGGAGCGTGGGAACGCTCAAAGTTACCCAGTGGTAGCCCGGGTTGAGCGAAGCGATACC
>CBIHLQ010000090.1:0-3100 GCA_966210885.1 uncultured Pseudomonas sp. | reverse complement strand
TCAGAGTGGTTTTACCGTGGTCAACGTGACCGATGGTGCCGACGTTGACGTGCGGCTTATTCCGTTCGAATTTCTCTTTAGCCATTTTGACCGTCTCCCAGCGAAGAATTGAGCAAGTCGTACCGCCATTAAAATAAAGGCAGATACTTGCATATCTGCCTTTATTAGATGGAGCTCATGAGCGGATTTGAACCGCTGACCTCACCCTTACCAAGGGTGTGCTCTACCAACTGAGCTACATGAGCGTTACACAATTACGCAAACAGCAATGCTGGAGCGGGTAGCGGGAATCGAACCCGCATCATCAGCTTGGAAGGCTGAGGTTCTACCACTGAACTATACCCGCGGAGCCTGCAGCTCACGCTAAATCTGGTGGAGGGAGAAGGATTCGAACCTTCGAAGTCGATGACGTCAGATTTACAGTCTGATCCCTTTGGCCACTCGGGAATCCCTCCAAAAGGAGGCGGCATTCTCTTTGCATGCCACCCTACTGTCAAGCATTTTCTCATTAAAAACCTGAGGTTACCTGCATTGACAGCCGCGTTGCAGAAGCGCCATCGGCACCACCCTGCGAAGCGGGCGCCATTCTATGCAATCTATCGAGGCGATGCAATGCCTTCGCAAGGCATTAATTGATGTTGCAGCCCATTAAAGTCAGAAGCTAAACGCTGCAAGAGAAAATCATCCGCGAGCCTGCGGCTTTCCGGCGCGACACGCACCCAATAACTGCGTTGCGCACGAGGCAGCTCACGCATTGCCGGCTCATAACCTGCCGCACGCAATCGCTGCATGACACTTTCCGCCGAATCGCTACGCGGAAAGATGCCCAGCGAAATGCCATTCGCCAAATCGCCCTCGGTGATGATGTAGCTATCGATTCTACGTGCTTGCAACTCCCGCAACTGGCGCAGGGACGCTTGGCGCGAGGCCAGAGGCGCCAAATACACCCAGTAATCGACGCCGCCAACCGCATCCACCGATTGCACGCGAGATCGTATGTCGAGGCTCAACAATCGCTGCTCGACCACAGCAGCATCGGACTCCCGCTCAAAGCTGCCTAGAAACAAGCACACAGCCTCCTGATCCTGACTTGCCTGCACTGGACGCCGCGCAGGCGCTTGCGACTCGCTCAACAATCGAATATCGCCCTTGTCGCCCTGCACAACAGAGACAGGCTCGATTTCATTAACCCGCAGCGGCGCTTGCTGCTGATGCCAGACGTAATAAAACAAGTTCAGCACTACGAGCAATAGAAATATCCAGCGCATAAACCACCTCAACTCAGCGGGCAAGCGATTGCCAAGCCGATAAACACCAAATCGGGCATTACTCGAGCATCGGGCAGCTTATCGGCCACTAGGGCCGCATCCCCCCCGGTGAGAAAGACTGAAAAAGAATCCCCCAGATATTGTTGCGCCATATCCAACTGGGTCTGCACGAAACCCTGCAGCATGAGGGCACAGCCGCGCTCTACCGCCTCAGCCGTCGAGCGCCCCGGCGCCACATTATGTTGCGCCTGCTCGGCCACCAGATGGTCGTAACGAATCCGCCGAGTGTGCGTACACAACTGACTTCGCATAAGCGGCATCCCGGGGCAAATATATCCCCCTAGATGCGCACCACTTCCATCGACAAAATCCGCCGTGACCGCGGTACCCAAATCAATCACCAAGCAGGCACCACCGACCAGCCGATAGGCGCCGACCAGAGCCAGCCATCGATCCAGTCCCAAGCGCTCATAAAACTCATAGCCATTGCGCACACCGGCCAGCTCGGTAGCGGGATATGCGCGCACGCAATCTATCGCCAACGCCGCAGCCAACAACTCCATCAGCTCCGCCGTCTCTTCATCCGTACGCACACTGACTAGGCGACAAAAGCGCAAAGGAAGAGCTTTACACTCGAGCGCCTGTATAAGCTCCTGAGCAGTGCCCACGATACCGCCGCAGCGAACCTGCGCATCCGCCACATCAATCACGCGCCACTTTATAAAACTGTTGCCGCAATCCAGCTCAAGAATCATTTTTCAACCTCAAGCTGAGTTCCCCACCACTGAAAACGCATTCCCGACCGGCGACACGCAAACGTATCGCCCCACTAGAATCCACCCCCAATACCTCACCCTCTACCGGCTGCGCCCCTGTGGTTAAGACCACCATCTGCCCCTGCCATAAATGATTCGCCTGCCACTCTTCCCTCAGCGCGGCGAACCCCAGCTCCTGATGCCGTTGCAAATATGAGGACATCTGCCGATTGAGGGCGCATATCAGCGTATTGCGATCGACATAACGCTTCAGCTCAGCCCGCATGGAAGTCCAGGGCTGACCAATGAGCGTGTCATCTATAGCCAACATGTTGACGTTGACCCCGATACCGATGACTACATGGCAGACATCTGCAGGATCACCCGATAGCTCGAGCAATATGCCCGCTATCTTGCGACCATCGACCAATACATCATTTGGCCACTTCAGCCCGGCTGAGACCACGCCGGCATCTCTTAGTGCCTGCAGCAGCGCCAGGCCTACCACAAGACTGAGGCCTTCCAACTGGCGCATTCCGCCTGTTACCCGCAGCACCAGACTGTAATACAGATTCTCAGCGAACGGACTCGCCCAGGTGCGACCACGACGACCACGCCCGGCACTCTGCTGCTCCGCCAGGATAAGAAAAGGCGCAGCATGCCCCTGGTCCAGCCGCCGTAAAGCTTCTGCATTAGTCGAATCGACTGACGGCAAAACCTTAACGGGCCAAGCTCGACAAGCGGCATCCGCATCTAGAACAGACTCATCCAATAACAGGAGCGGACTTTCCAACCGATAACCTCGACCTCGAACCTTATGGATAGGCAGACCCAGCTCAGCCTGCAGCGCCTGCAGCTGCTTCCAGATAGCGGACCTGCTAACCCCTAGGGCAGCGCCAAGCGCCTCACCCGAGTGAAAACGCCCATCCTGAAGAAGTCGTAACAATGGCAGCATGCGGTTCCAGTTCCCACCGAAGCAATAAGGCACGCATGATAACGACGCGCCTACCGACTGCCTATCGACGCCGGCGAAGTATTTTCCTGCGCAAAGACAAACCCCCCACCTGCGTGCGCAGA
>CBIHLQ010000089.1:0-4094 GCA_966210885.1 uncultured Pseudomonas sp. | reverse complement strand
CCATAAGCTTGTTCGGTCTGCACTCCGGCGCTGCATTGGCAACCGTGGTCGGCGTCCTGGTCGAAGTGCCGGTGATGCTGCTGGTCGTGCGCGTGGTGAATCGCTCGAAGAGCTGGTACGAACGAGGTTGAACATGAGTAGGAAAAAACTGAGGAAATGATTGCAGATTGCCGCGCCGGCCGCTTCCTGGCGCATTCGATCACTGACCTGGAACACCTAGTATCCATGCTTGCTGAGGTCGCCCGATGACAGACCCAAAGAACCTAGAGAACAGGCTGCATGAGAAGGCCGACCCGGCCCGCGCCGTTTCCACTGGTCGGGTGCGCTACACACTGGCCGAACTACTGGCCGACGCGGAAGCATCCGGGGCTTACCCGCTGCCGCCGGAGGAACGCGAATGGATGGATGCGCCGTCTGTGGGTCGGGAATGGCCAAACAGTGAAGATTGAAAAAGGCGGCCAGTTCGAGTGGCCGCCCTTTCGTCATTAGCTGCACGCTTGGCGCAAGGCGTTCATTGCTTCTTGAAAATCAGCCTGTGTCGCCCGGCCCGTTTCAGCTTGGTAGTACACCACCATAAAAGCATTAGCGACGGCTTCGGCCAATGGCCCAAGGCTCCGCGCTTCCGCTTGGTTGATGTACTCCAAAGAAGAAAGAATAGCCGCTGCTTGATGCACTGCTTGCCCTGGTTCGATAATATGTTGTGTTGTCATAATTCACCTCTCCAGTAGGTGTTGATTGAAAGTGCCGGGCTGGTTGTGGCCAGCCCGGTGCGCCTACAGGTACAGCCCCGCCGCCTCCGCGAATGCTGACCGCTCATTCCTGCCGCCATTAACCTCAATACTTATCGGCTTAGTTTCGCTCTCTCTCATAGGGTCTGGCCGTGATACAAAAGCGGCTGTTTCTGTCTCTGCATCGACCTCGGTCGATTGATCACCCAGCGGCGAAATAAATACCTGGCTGACTTCTTCCCTTGGCGCTTCATCCAGGGCCGCCAATGCGGCCATGTATGTTGATGTCGTCATCGTGCTAACTCCTGACTTCGTTACTATCTGGGCCAGAATCGGCGCCCAAGCTATTGCCCTCGAACTGGCCAGATTGGCTTGCTTCTTTCGGCTCCATGCTTTCGCGTATCGAAGCAGCCAGTTTTCCGCCTGTGGTTTCGCTCACTCGCTCCTGGAATCCCTGCTTCACTTGAGAGCCGACACCCTTGGCTAACTCGGAGGCCGTGCCTGTGGCCAGCTTCGCGGCCTTGGCAAAGCCGCCACCGCTTGAGCTACTGCCGCTGTCACCAAAGCCAGCCGCTTGGGCGAATGGGCTACTGCCAGCAGTACCCGCTTCACCACCACCGTTTCCGCCACTGCTGACAACTGACCCCATGCTGGACATGTCACCGCCGGTTTCCATACTCGCTGATGCTTTCTGAAAAGCCGCTTGGAGTGCACTTGCACCTCCGGCTGCACCGGCTGCGGCACCCATAACCGCTTTACCTGCCAGGGCAGCGCCGCCAGTTGCCATACTGGCCGCCGTCACCGCCGCCCCAACTGCCGCACCCGCACCGAAGTTTCCAATTCCACCGGCTGCGCCAATACCACCACCAGACACAAGACCAGAAATCATCGGCGGAACTTTGTTGACCAAGAAAAGCAAGATGACCGATATAACCAACATCACGGCCAGTTCCTGGGATGCCATGTTCTCGCTGATTTGCGTGTAGTAGTGATTGATGAACTCTTTGCCAATCGCAACCAGAAGCACCATTGCCATAAGCTGTGCGGCCAGGCCCAGCACGGTCTTGTAGTAATTGATCGCCATGTCGGAAGTCCAACGACTTCCACCAAAGCCAAGGAAGAACACACCGGCATACAACAGAATCCAGGCTGATGCGAGCAACAGCAACAGGTTGACCGCAATCAACGCCAGGACAAACAAAACAGCCAGGGCCATTAGCTCCATGACCAGAGCAGTTGCCATCTGCCGCCATCCCAGCTCCGAGGTGGCCTGTACTGTGCGGTTGTATAACTCGAAACCAAGATCAAGGATGCTGGAGGGCCCAAGATTGCTATTGGAAAGTCCCCCCGCCTGCGCGCCCAGAGTTTGCAATGACTGAACAATCGTACCGGCGATATTCATGCCCTGGTTCGCATTCGTCAGCAACCACCAGAAAAAGCCGGTGAAGATCGTGAAGCGAACGAACTCCGCGAAGAACTCGCCAATGTCGGCCTTGCGCAAAGCCATCATGCCGAATGTCCAGACCATCGAAATCACAACCAGCGTCCAGAACAAACGCGATGCAGCGGACTCAATAGCTGGCCCCCATGTTGCGGCAGCATCATGAAAACGCTTGAGCACATCATTCATAACACCGCTGCTACTTAGCTCCTGCGCCATTGCAGGTTCAGCCAGCACCATTGTGGCGACCATCATCAAGCCACCTAGAGCAATTTTCTTTCTCATGGCGACCACCTCAATAATCATCTTTAGGGCTGGGCTTGAACTCCCACTGACGCATCTGCTTGGCCTTCTGGAATGCTCTGCATTCCTCGGTAAAGGCCTCTCGGTTCGCTTCGCTGCGCATTTCATTCAGTGCTGCCTGGAACGCATCGGGGGCACACGTCGCCGCATTTGGTTCGGGCATCCTTTCCTGTTCACATCCAGCCAACAACAGCAACGTAGCCGCGGTAGTAAAAAAGATTTTTTTCATCTCACCGCCTCCCTAGTAGTTGTCTGCCGGACTCGGGCGAAACGTCCAGGTACGCATTTGCTCGGCCCTGGCATCACCTCGCGCCTCGGCATCGAGTTCTGCTGCAATCCGGGCTGCCTCCGCGTTGTGTTGGGCGGTCAACATGGTGCGAATCTGCAAGAGCTGATTGGCCTGCTGGCTGGCGAGCTGGTTGGCGTAGCCGATGGCCTGTAGCTGGCCAGTTGCACCCTGGGCCGCGCCTTGCAGCCGCTCCAGGGTACGGGCGTCATCCTTCAAAGCCTTTTGCTGGTCGGCAACGGTCTGGAACAGGGCATCGTTGGCCTTCTTTTGCGACTCTGACGCCAGGCGGCGGTTCTCTTCCATCGCTGCCTTTTCGGCCGGCGTGCATCCGCCGCTGCCGTTGAAGCATGGCGAGCTGCGGTAATAGGCCACGTCCTGAAACTTGGCCAGGTAACGATCCAGGCTGCCTAGCTGGTTCTCGTAATAGGCCAGCGTGTTTTGCGCGGCAATCAGCCGGTTGATCGTAGTCTGCGCCTGATCCCAGATATACGCGGCTGGGGCCATCGTGTTCTGGAGCTGATTTTCGTACTGCTGCAACTGGGTCTGGTACTGCTCAATCTGCTTGAGCGTCTGCGCCACCGACTCGATGGCCGTCATGATGTTCTGGGCCAGGTTGCCGCCGTCGATGACGGGGATACCAGCTTGCACAGGGGCGGTGGTAGTGGTGATAAAGCCGGTTGCGAGTGCAACGGCTAGAGCGGTTTTTTTAGCCGCTAAAATTTTGGACTTCATGGTCGTACTCCGTCGATGAAAAGAAGGCATTGCCTTGACCAAGCGTTGTGCTTGTTCTCGGCAACGTTTCATCGAAGAGCTACGCCACTAGCTGATCGGTATTGCCCTTGGCGCTGAGGCCCGGACTTACAAACGTAAAACTACTCTGTTTTTTTATCGCTTTCGGACAAGCCAACTTCCCGGCCAATCTCTTCAAGCTCTAGCGGCTGTACTGCCGCCGTCAGTATTTCGCGTATTTCCGCGTCGGTGCTCCTATCGTTGAGCGCTGCTCGAACTTTCAACGCACGGTGCACCTCGGCGGGTAAATTCCTGATAAGCACATTTGCCATATCAATACCCTTTTGGTGTACCCGACAACCATGCTATCAAAGATATTAAAAATAGCAAGACCTATACTCTTGCAACCGGCGGTAGCCGATCAGCCCCGCAGGGCAGGATTCCCGTTGAGTGCCCCCGGCGCGAATAAGGGACAGTGAAGATAGATAACCGGCTTGCCGGTTAGCTAACTTCACCCATCCTGCCCGCATTTCACCCACTATTGAAAATCTAGCGCATATCGAACGTAAAGCGTTTTATCGTCAAACAAACACCGATTCTTGGC
>CBIHLQ010000088.1:0-4888 GCA_966210885.1 uncultured Pseudomonas sp. | reverse complement strand
TGAACGGCATCAGCGTGAGCGGGTAGAGAAAGGCGTGCATGCGCTGGTCGCGCCGGCCGCTGCGCCACCTGCTGACCTGCCACCGACAACAGGTCAGCCTGATTACCAAAAGGCCCGGGCTCGGCGCGAGCACTACCTAGCGCTGCTGGCTGAGGACGAATTCCTTAAGGGGCGCGGTGATCTGGTAGAGCGCCCGGCCGTTGACCTGGTCGCGTTCACCATTGCGCGCACGCTACGCGACCTGCTGATGGGTCTGCCCGCCCAGGTAGCCGGCGACCTGGTGAGTATCACCGACCCCTGGGATATGGAGCGTCGGCTCACATCGATCCTCCGTCGCGCTCTTGAGGATGCCGACCGGCTGATCAATATCGATACCGAACTGGAGCAGGCGTCCAAACCGCCAAATTAAGCCATGGAAACACAGTATGCCGACGGTGCCGCCACGTACCGAGCGGCATACAGCCGGGGCTTGAAACCAGATCCCGAGCTATGGATCGATGAATGGTCCGACGAATATCAGCGTATCCCGCGGGATACCGGCGCGGCTGAGCCTGGCAAGTACCACACCGACCGTACTCCCTACGCTCGGGAGCCGATGCGCTGCCTATCGCCAATGCATCCAGCCAAGCGCGTAGTGACGATGGTTGCCTCGCAGCTGATGAAAACGCAGATCGCCCTAAACTGGATGGGCGGCTGCATCCACATGGCGCCGGCCAACATCCTCGCGTTGCTGCCTACGACCAACCTCGCCAAGCGGGTTTCGAGCCGCATAAGCAAATCAATCGAAGCTGTCCCGGAGTTGCGCGCGAGAGTTGCAAAGCCTCGCTCGCGGGATGCTCGCAACACCATCGATACAAAGGAATTCGAAGGCGGCACCCTGTACTGCACCACCGCAGGTTCTGCCTCCAACCTGGCCGAGCTATCGGCCCGCTACATCTACGGCGACGAGATTGACCGCTGGAGTGTCGATGTAGATGACAACGGCGACCCTCTCGAGCAGGCAGAGGCTCGGGGCTCGACCTTCGGGCGCCGCGCCAAGTTTTACTACTCCAGTTCGCCGACCATCAAGGGCGCATCAAAGATCGCGGATCTATTCGCGACCAGCGACCAGCGGCATTACTACGTGCCGTGCCCGCACTGCCAGGAAATGCAAACCCTGGAATGGGAGAACCTCAAGTACACCGAGGACTACAGCCGGGTTCAGTACCTGTGCTCCAACCCCGAATGTGGGTGCCTGATCGACGAGCACCACAAAGGCGACATGCTCGCCAAAGGTGAATGGCGTGCCCATGCCGAGGGCGACGGCGAGACGGTAGGGTTCTACCTGAACGCGCTCTATGCACCGCTCGGCTGGGTCAACTGGCTGGGCTTGGCCAAGCAGTTCGACAAGGCCAAGAAGGCGCAGGACAAAGGCGACCTTGAGCCGATGCAGGTGTTCTACAACACCCGCCTTGCTCGTGTGTGGGATAGCGCCCAGGAAATGACCAAGGCCAGCGAGTTGCAAGCGCGGGCCGAAGATTACCGATTGGGCTCTGCGCCGACTGGCGTGCTAATGCTCACTGCGGCAGTCGACACCCAGCACAACCGTTTGGAGTTGTTGGTCATTGGCTGGGGCGAAGGGATGGAGCGCTGGGTGGTCGACCAGCAGGTCATCAGTGGTGACCCATCTGACGAGCGCACCTGGTTGGCCTTGGATGAAAAGCTGAAAGCTCGCTATCGGCATACGTCCGGTGTCGAGCTGGCGATCTGCGCCACGGCCATCGACTCCGGCGGTCACCACACCGACGAGGTTTACCAGTTCTGCCGCCTGCGTCGCTGGCGCAACGTGTTCGCGATCAAAGGCGCGAGCAAGCCCGGCCGGCCGGTGATCGCTCAGCGCCCCTCCAAAGTGGATGTCACCCGCAAAGGCACAACAGAGAAACAGGGTGCCGAGCTGTGGATGATCGGCACGGATACAGCCAAGGACTGGATATACAACCGCTATCCCTTGAACGACGGGCCTGGCGCAATCCACTTCTCGAAGGACCTGCCCGACGACTTCTACGAGCAGGCCGTCGTCGAGCGCAAGATCGCCCGCTACATCAGGGGCCGTAAACGCATCGAGTGGGTGAAGGGTAAGGCCGATCGCAACGAAGCGCTCGATCTGCTGGTTTACAACCTGGCCATGGCTCACTACCTGGGGCTGCACCGCCACAAAGAGCCGGAATGGGCACGGCTACGCGCTGCCGTATCACAGGGCAACCTGTTCGCGGATCGCCCTGCGGCGGTGGCTCAGCCGTCGTCACCGGCAGAGAAGCCGGCATCGCAGGTCAGCCCTGCAGCAAAACCAGCCACAACCCAAAGCGGCCGCCGCACATCGCGCAGCGGCTACCTAACCCGGCGGTAACGCCCAAGCGAGGCACCAATGAGCGAAGCCCAGCAGCGCCTGGCTGATGTCCGGGCGTCAATCAAAGAGATCCTCGAATTTGGCCAGTCAACCCGCAAGGGCGATCGCCAATTGGATCGCGCCCAACTGGCGAGCCTGCGCATCCTCGAGGAGCAATACGCAAAAGCCGCGGCCCAAGAAGCGGCCGCAGCCTCAACCCGTCCGCGCATCACGCGCCTTTACAGCAGAGGCAAAGGCATCTGATGGCCCGGACTAAAGGTATCTCCAAGCGCATCAAGAACAGCTACGAAGGCGCTGGCACAGGCCGTCGCGCTGTTGGCTGGGATGCGCCCGAGGGCGCGCTGAACGCCATTGCGCTGCCGGCGCTGCCCGCACTGCGCAAGCGCTCGCGGGCCGCGGTGCGCAACGACCCCTACGCATACAGCGCAATCGACAAGCGCGTCAGCAACATCATCGGCACGGGCATAACGCCCAGGGCGACGATCAAAGACGCAGCCATCCGCACCGCGCTTCGACAGTTGTGGGAGGACTGGACGGACGAGTCCGACGCCGATGAAGTGGCTGATTTCTACGGCCAGCAGGCGATGATTTCGCGCATGGTGGAGGAGAGCGGCGAGTGTTTCGTGCGCTTGCGTTTACGCCGCCCTGAAGACGGCTACGCCGTACCGCTGCAACTGCAGCTGCTGGCCGCCGAGTACGTGCCGACAGACAAAAACTTCAAGACCCGCTCCGGCAACATAGTGCGGGCCGGCATCGAGTTCAACGCCATCGGCAAGCGCGTTGCCTACTGGATGTATTCAACCCACCCGGGCGATACCACAGGCAACAGCTACACCTACAACACCCTGCACCGCATCTCGGCCAGCGAAGTGCTACACATCTTCGAGCCGACCGAGGCCGGTCAACTGCGCGGCGTGCCGCGCCTGGCGCCGGTGCTGCTGCGTCTGAAGTCGTTGGATAACTACGACGACGCTGTGCTGTTCCGGCAGGAAGTCGCGAATCTGTTCGCCGGCTTCATCACCAAGAAGGCGCATGCCGACGCACAGCAGGCGCTTGATCCGCTGACGGGCCAACCCTTCGTCGCCGACAAGGACGGTGCGCCGCTGGTGGGGCTGGAGCCCGGCTCCATGCAGGAACTGATGGAGGGCGAAGAGGTTGAGTTCTCCGACCCACCAGATGCCGGCAACACCTATGTCGACTTCATGCGGCAGCAGTTGCAAGCCGCTGCCGCTGGCGTGGGTTTGCCCTATGAGCTGTTGACCGGCGACATGGGCGATATCAGCGACCGCGTGCTGCGCGTGCTGCTGAATGACTTCCGCCGCCGCATCGAGCAGCTGCAATTCGGCGTTTACGTGTTCCAGCTGTGCCGCCCGGTTCGTGCGGCCTGGCTGGATACGGCAATCCTGGCCGGTTCCATCGTGCTGCCGGACTACACCGCCCGCCGCCGTGAATACCTGCGCACCCGTTGGGTACCGCAAGGGCATCCCTACATCCACCCGGTGCAGGACGTTGAAGGCAAGCTCAAGGAAATCAGCGGTGGCCTCAACAGCCGCAGTGAGCACGTGCTGCGCACTGGCTACGACGCCGAGCAGATCGACGAAGAGAACGCCCAGGACAACGAGCGCGCCAAGAAGCTGGGGCTCACCTACAACGCCACCGCCACACCGACGCCGGTACCGGCGATAGATAAAGAGGACGAACAATGAACAGCAAGCGCAACCACCGGCTCGCCCTGGCCATCGCGCTGGCGGCCCTTGGCGTCAGCACCCTGGCGCAGCCGCGCATCATGAACAAAGTCGGCTCGCCTGACCTGCAGGCCGAACACTGGTACAGCATTCGTGCGGTTGGTGAGGCGGAGCAAAAGACCATAGAGGTCTACATCTACGGCGAGATCGGCTATTGGGGCATCACCTCCGGCGACTTCATCCGCGACCTCAAGTCGAAGGATGATGGCGTTTCCCCGGTGGTGGCGTACTTCGACACCATCGGCGGGGATCTCTTCGACGGTCTGGCCATCCATAACACGCTGCACGCGCTGGGCGAACGCGCCACCTCGCGGATTGTCGGCGCCTGTTTCAGCTCTGGCAGCGTGGCAGCGTGTGGCTCCCATCGCGTGGAGATGGCCGACAACACCCTGTTTATGATCCATAACCCCTGGACGTTCATGGCCGGCGGCAGCGAAGAGCTGCGCAAGATGGCCGACATGATGGACAAGGCGTTCGAGGGGATCGTCACCAGCTACCAGCGGCGGCCGCTGACCATCGACGATGCGGAGCTGCGCCGCCTGATCAACGAGGAAACCTGGCTAACCCCGGAAGAGGCGAAGAGCCTCGGCTTCGTTGACGAAGTGCTGGCCGGTAGCATGCCGCAGGTTAGCAACTGCGCCCACGGCAAGATCCTCAACCGCTACCGCAACACGCCACAGGCCGCGCGCGATCTTCTCGCCAGTGAGGCGCCAGAGCCTGAACCGCTCCCGGCCCCCGAACCCGATCCTGCCCCCAC
>CBIHLQ010000087.1:0-5464 GCA_966210885.1 uncultured Pseudomonas sp. | reverse complement strand
CATCGTCTTGGCCATCCTGATGCCGATTCTGTCTCTCAATCAGTTGGTGGGGTAACTAGGTGAATATCGAATCGTTGAAAAGCGTAGGCGAGGCAGCCGAGGCAAGGCAGGAATACTCGAAGAAGCGCAGTTTACGTGTTGTAAATGAGCATTCTGAGAGCATTCCTAACGCAGGATCGGCAACGCAGGTAGCTTTGCGGCGGTTCGATAAGCGTCAAACGGGCTTCACACTCATCGAAATCATGGTCGTAGTGGTCATTCTCGGCATCCTCGCCGCCCTGGTGGTGCCGCAGGTGATGAGCCGGCCGGACCAGGCCAAGGTCACCGTGGCCAAGGGCGATATCAAGGCGGTAGCCGCCGCGCTCGACATGTACAAGCTGGATAACCACAACTACCCGAGTACTCAGCAGGGCCTGGAAGCTCTGGTGAAGAAGCCGTCCGGCAACCCGCAGCCGAAGAACTGGAACAAGGACGGTTACCTCAAGCGTCTGCCGGTCGATCCATGGGGCAATGTCTACCAGTACCTGGCACCGGGCACCAAAGGCCAGTTCGACCTTTACTCGCTGGGCGCTGACGGTAAGGAAGGCGGCAGCGACCAGGATGCCGATATCGGTAACTGGGACCTGTAAGCGAAGATGCGCCAGCACCGCGGTTTCACCCTGATCGAACTGCTCGTGGTGCTGGTGATCCTCGGCAGCCTGATCGGCTTGGCCACCCTCAGCGTCGGCATCGCCGGGCCTTCGCGCGAGTTGCGCAACGAGGCCGAACGCCTGGCCGGCCTGATCGGCGTACTGGCCGAAGAGGCCGTGCTGGATAACCGCGAATACGGTTTGTATCTGACCGACGAAGCCTACCAGGTGCTGCGCTACGACCCGCAGTCGGCACGCTGGGATGCCCTCGACGGCAAACCCCATCGTCTGCCCGGCTGGGCCGAGTTGAGCGTCGAGCTGGAGGGCGAAGCCTTGAAATTGCCGCAGCCCACGGGCGAGGAGAGCGGCACCGCGGGCAAGTTGCCGCAGTTATTGATGCTTTCCAGCGGTGAACTCAGCCCGTTTCGTCTGCGCCTCAGCGAGCGCCGCAAGGACGGCGTGGGTTTGTCGCTGTCCAGCGATGGCTTTCGTTTGCCCAGGGTCGAGTTGGATGGCCAGCAGGGCCGCTCCGGATGAAGCAAGCACGCGCTTTCACCCTCCTCGAAGTGCTGGTCGCTTTGGCGATCTTCGCCTTGGTCGCCGCCAGCGTGTTGGCGGCCAGCGGGCGCAGCCTGCAAACCGCCGCGCGACTGGAGGACAAGACGCTGGCCATGTGGATCGCCGATAACCGTTTGACCGAACTGCAGTTGGCCGAGACGCCGCCAGGCGATGGGCGCGATCAGGGCGAGCTGGAGTTCGCCGGGCGCCGCTGGCAATGGCAGAGCGAGATTCAGGCGACCAGCGAGCCGAGCATGCGCCGGGTCACTTTGTGGGTCGCGCCGCGGCCGGAGCGCGGGCTTGGTGGCGACCTGCGGGAGCGGGCGGTGGTCAGCCTGAGTGGCTTTCTCGGGGCGGTGCAATGAAGCGGGCAATGGGCGGTTTTACCTTGCTCGAGCTGCTGATCGCCATCGCGATCTTCGCGCTGCTGGGGTTGGCCACCTACCGCATGCTCGACAGCGTGCTGAAAACCGACGCAAGCACCCGTGCCCATGAGTTGCAGCTGCGCGAGTTGGTGCGTGGCATGGCTGCTTTCGAACGCGATATTTTGCAGGTGACCCCGCGTCCGGTGCGCGATCCATTCGGCGATGAACGCCCGGCTTTGCTCGGCGAGGATGTCGATGGCGTCGCCCTGGAGTTGAGCCGCGCCGGTTGGCGCAATCCGCTCGGGCAATTGCGCCCCACCGTGCAGCGGGTGCGTTGGGAGCTGAGTGGAGAGAAATGGCAGCGGCGCTATTGGAAGGTGCTCGATCAGTCCCAGGACAGCCAGCCGCAGATCCAGCAGGTGCTCGACGGAGTCACGCGCATGGAGTTGCGTTATCTGGACAGCGAAGGCAACTGGCTCAACAGCTGGCCGCCGGCTGATAACGGCAGCGAAGAGCAGAAGGGCGAGTTGCCGCGAGCACTGGAATTGGTGCTCGAGCATCGACGCTATGGCGAGCTGCGCCGTGTGTTGCGCTTGCCGGACGTCTTGCCCGAGGGCACCCAGCAATCGCCCGAAGGCGCTCCCGAGCAGCCCGCCGAGGAAACGCCGCGGGATGGCGACGAGCGTGCCGACAGCAGAGCTGCCGAGGAGCCCGACTTATGAAGACTCAGCGCGGCATGGCGCTGATTACCGTGATGCTGGTGGTGGCCGTGGTGACGGTGGTGTGCGCCGGGATCATCGCCCGTCAGCAACTGTCGATCCGCAGCAGCGCCAACCAATTGCATGTGCGTCAGGCGTGGCATTACGCCCTGGGTGGCGAGACCTTGGCCAAAGCGGTGTTGCGCAACGATTTGCGTCAGGGCGATCCGCGCGCGCCCGTCGATCATCTCGCCGAGCCCTGGGCGCGGCCCCTGGCGCCGTTCGCCTTGGATGAAGGTGGCGAGCTCAAGGTGCGTATCGAGGACCCGAGCGGGCGTTTCAATCTCAACAGTCTGGTGCGTCAAGGTACGCCGAATGAAGCGGCGTTGGCGCAGTTCAAGCGCTTGCTGTTGGGCCTGCAGATAGTCGCGCCTTATGCCGAACGCTTGGTCGACTGGCTGGATGTCGATCAGGAGCCGAATGGTGCTTATGGTGCCGAGGACAATCAGTATCTTCTGATGCAGCCGCCTTATCGCACGGCCAACCGCGCGATAACCGACGTATCCGAGTTGCGTCTGCTGCTGGAGATGACCGAGGCCGATTACCAGCGCCTGTTGCCGTTCGTCAGCGCCTTGCCGGCGGATGCCACCTTGAACGTCAACACGGCCGATGCCCGGGTACTGGCGAGCCTGGCCGATGGCGTGCCGCTAAGCACGGCGGAGGGTTTGGTGGCCAATCGCGGCAATCAGGGTTATGCGGATGTGGCGAGCTTTCTCGCGCAACTGCCGGGGCTGAGCATGCAAAGCCAGGGCTTGGCTGTCGGCAGCCAGTATTTTCAGGTGATCAGCGAAGTGAGCGTCGGTGATCGCCGTCAGGTATTAAACAGCACCGTGCAGCGTTTGAGCGACGGCAAGGTGTATGTCCTAGCCCGTGATCTGGGGCGGAGCGGCGTACCGCCGTTGCCCGTCAAGGAAGTCGAACCATGAGTCAAGTGTGTGTGTTTCTGCCGCCCAACGCCTGTTTCGAGGTCAGCGCCGATCTGCTGGTGCGGCGCGTGCAGGCGGAGCGCAGCGAGTCTTTGCCGTTTGCCGAGGCGGTTGCGGGCTTGAGTGGCGCCTGGAGCCTGGTATTGCCGGTCGAGGTGGTCACCGCTTGTGCGGTGCGTTTGCCGACGCAAAAGACCCGTTGGCTACGTCAGGCCCTACCGTTCGCGGTGGAGGAACTGTTGGCCGAGGATGTCGAGCAATTGCACCTGGCCCTCGGCGAGCAGCTCGAGGATGGCCGGCATCGAGTGTTCGCCATTCGCCGCAGTTGGTTGGAGGACTGGCTGGCGCTTTGCCCGACAGCGCCGCAGACGATTGCCGTGGATGCCGATCTGCTGCCCCATGAAGGCACGCAATTGCTGCAACTGGGGCCGCGTTGGCTGCTCGGCGGCGCCGATGTTGCACGCATGGCGCTCAACGGCGAGGAGTGGTCGGGGCTGGCGGCGGTGTGCCCGCATCCGCATGTCGCCTACCCGGCAGCGCAGCAATCGGCGTTACAGCCGGTCGATGAAAGCCATGAGTTGGCCGATGCCTATCACTGGCTGGCGCAGCAGGGCGTGCGTAACAACCTGGCCCAGGGTGAGTTCGCCATCCGTACCAGTAGCGGCGACTGGCAGCGTTGGCGCCCGTTGCTCGGTTTGCTCGGTCTATGGCTGGTGCTGCAGTGGGGCTTCAATCTGGCCCAAGGCTGGCATTTGCAGCGCGAGGCCGACGCCTACGCCCAGGCCAGTGCGGCGCTCTACCGCGAACTGTTTCCCGAGGATAGCAAGCTGGTCAACCTGCGTGCGCAGCTGGATCAGCACCTGGAAGCGGGTGGCAGCAGCGGCCAGGGGCGCTTGCTCGGCATGCTCGCCGAGGTGAGTCAGGCGCTGCTTGCAGAGGGCACGCCCGTGACGATCGAACAATTGGATTTCAGCGATATTCGCGGCGACCTGGCCATGCAGGTGCAGGCGCCGGGCTTTGCCGAATTGGAGCGCCTGCGTGAACGTTTGCAGGAAAACGGTTTGGCGGTGCAGATGGGCTCGGCCAGTCGAGAAACGGCTGGCGTCAGCGCGCGCCTGGTGATCGGAGGATGAATATGAGTCGCCTGCAAGCCCTGAAAAATCCCTTTGCCGAGCAATTGGAGAGTTCGCAGTTATTGCAACGCTGGCGCGGCCTGGCCCCACGCGATCGCTTATCGTTGAGCCTGTTGGCTGGGTTTCTGCTGCTGGTGATCCTCTACTTGATGCTGTGGCAACCCGCCCAGCAGAGGCTGGCCGCCGCGCGCAGCGCATTCGAGCAGCAGCGTGCCCTGTATACCTACCTGCAAGCCAAGGAGCCCCTGGCCCGCAGCTTGGCCAGTAAACCCCGGGTCGAGCTCGATCCCGCGCGCTTGCAAGGATTGGTGACGGCCAGCGCCACCGAGCAAGGCCTGGCGGTCGAGCGCATGGATAGCGAGGGCGACGGTTCGGTCCAGGTCAGCCTGCAGGCCGCACCTTTCGCGCAACTGTTGCGTTGGTTCGCCGTGCTGGAAGAGCAGGGCGTGCAGATCGTCGAAGCCGGGCTGGACCGTAGCGAAGAGAACAAGGTGGCCGCGCGTCTGACCTTGCGGGTGGCGCTGTAAATCTCGAGAGCAAGTTTCGGAAAAAGTCTCGGGAATGCCCAGAAATGGTTCGTGACGAGGTGGCGGCGCACTGCGTTTGGGCGCCCGCCATGGCTGTTTCGAGTGCCCGGATAATCCGCCTCGAGAGAAAAAACTTAAGGAAAGTATTGACTTAGGTTAGACCCCACAGTAGATTGCGCGCCTCGCAAGGCGATGGGTGATTAGCTCAGCCGGGAGAGCATCTGCCTTACAAGCAGAGGGTCGGCGGTTCGATCCCGTCATCACCCACCATTCTTTGCGAATGTTAGATGGAAAATTTCGGGCGCAAGTCCGACCGACGCGCAGCGGTAGTTCAGTCGGTTAGAATACCGGCCTGTCACGCCGGGGGTCGCGGGTTCGAGTCCCGTCCGCTGCGCCATATTTCCCATATCGAGTTCGCTCGGTATGAGGTAGAGAAGCTGAAGCCTTGGCTGCTCTGCCAGATGAAGCACGAGTTACAGCAATAGGGTTCCATGGGGCGTAAGCCCACCGACACGCAGCGGTAGTTCAGTCGGTTAGAATACCGGCCTGTCACGCCGGGGGTCGCGGG
>CBIHLQ010000086.1:0-5507 GCA_966210885.1 uncultured Pseudomonas sp. | reverse complement strand
ATCGTGGCCTTTACCGTCAGCGTCGATGGTTCTGGCAACGTGACCCTCGACCAAATCCGTGCGCTGCAACATCCGGACAGCACAGATCCGGACGACCCGGTGAGCGTGACTGGCAGTGCCATCGCTCTGACCGCGACAGTGACCGACGCCGATGGCGATCAGGTCAGTAGCAGTCTCGATCTGGGCGGCTATCTGACCTTCCACGACGATGGTCCAAGCCTCGCCGGTACGCCGCAAGCGCCGGTGCAGATCGCCGGTCTGGTCCATGAGGACCCATTGACCAGCCCGCACGCCGGCAATAGCGAAGGCGGTCAGACGTTGATCGTCAGCGGTTTGGCCGGGGCGTTGCATGCGCTGGTCAATTTCGGTGCGGATGGCGTCGGCAGTTTCGGCCTGTCCAGCGACCTCAGTGCATTGGATGCACAGGCTCTGAGTTCTGGCGGCGAATTGCTGGGCTACAGCTTGTCGGGAGACACCCTGACTGCCAGCGTCAGCGGTTATGACGTGTTCAGCCTGCAGGTGGGCAGCGACGGTAGCTATACCTTTACCTTGCTCGGCCCGCTGGATCACCCGTTGGACAACGCCGACGACAGCGAAACCCTGCCGGGTCTCGGGATCGACTTCTCCGCCGTGTTGACCGCCACCGATGGCGATGGCGATGCACTGGCCGGCGGCTTCCCGGCCGGCAGCTTCACCATTGACGTAGAGGACGACATACCCGTATTGCACGGGGTACAGGACGGCATCATGGGCAACTTCGCCGGCACCCTGCACGGCGAGGTGGATATCGCCTTCGGCGCCGACGGCCTGGGGTCCTTCAACCTGTCCGGTACACCGCCGAGCGATGCGATCACCTATGACACGGTGAATAACCCGGATGGCTCCTCGGTGTTGACCGCTACCATCGTCGGCAGTGGCGAGACTTATTTCATCCTCACCATGCATGCCGACGGTACTTATGACTTCGAGCTGGTCACTCCCAGCCCGACGGTCGAGGTCACCACTTCCCTGATTGGCCTTACCGCTGGTGGGCCGGTGCCGGTCCTGGTGCTGCCGATCAACGGCATTACCGCGACCTTCACCGAGCTGGCTCCCAGTCCTGGTGAAAAGGGTATCAACTCGTCCGAACAGGGAATGGGTGTCGACGACAACCGGATCAACGGCAGCGATCTGATGAAAATCGCCTTCAGCGCCTCTATCGCCAACGTCGGCTTTACCCTGAACAAGCTCAGTACCAGCGACATCATGGCCTGGGCAGTATTCAGCGCTGGGATATTGATCGCCTCCGGTACCTGGAGTCCGCCAGCAGGCGCTGGGGAAAACAGCGACACGGTGTTCAACATCCTGGATCCCGTGGCTGGCTCCACTCTGTCCTACACCTTTGGTTCCGCAGCTGCCATCGAAGCCAGTGGCTTCGACGAGCTGCAACTCGGCAGCTCCAGTGGCGACTACCGGTTGCTGTCGATCACGGTGTCCGAGGAGCTGTTCCCCGGCGATGTCGACCTGAGCTTCGATCTGGGCGCGACCGATGGCGATGGCGACCCGGTTGTCGCCAGCCTCGATATCACCCTCGAAGGCGATGGCGCCGAGACGACCGGCTTTACCCTGACCGGCACCAGTGCCGACGAGGTACTGCTCGGTGGCAGCGGTAACGACACCTTGCTCGGCGGCGATGGCGACGATGTGCTGATCGGCGGACTCGGCGACGATAGCCTGAGCGGTGGCGCGGGTTCCGATGTCTTCAAGTGGCAGGCGGGAGAAAGCGGCACCGATACCATCGCCGACTTCGTGGCAGGCTTCAACTCGGGTGGCGACCAGTTGGATCTGTCCGAGCTGTTGGTGGGCGAGAGCGGGGAAGCTGGCGATCTCGGCAACCTGCTGAGCTACATCGACGTCTCAACCGTGGGGCTGGATACGGTGATCAAAGTCAGCAGCACCGCAGTCGCCGACCCGGCCGCAGCGCCCGAACAGACCATAGTGCTGGAGAACGTGGATCTGTACACCAGCTATGGCGCCGGTAGCGAGACCGATCTGCTATTGAGCATGCTCGGCGATGGCACGCTGAAGGTCGATACCGTCTAAGGCTTCAGGCAGTAAAGCAGCCCGCCACCCTTCACCGGGTGACGGGCTTTTTGTAGGGCGGGATGAACGCGAAAGTGCGGTGAGCCAGGAGAGCGGCCCCGGATAGTCCAGTAGCCCGGATGAAATCCGGGGATCAGATGTATGGCCGCCACCGATGCCCCAGATTGCATCCGGGCTACCAAAGCAAATGTAGGGTGGCCATGGCGAAGCCTTGTCCACCGATGGAGGCCCGAATGGCGGCAAGCCTTCGGCATGTCCGCCCTACGATTCCGCAGGTCTTGCAGATAAACACAGGATCTACGAGCTACAAGCCCCGTAGCGCGGGTATCGCCGATCAGCGCGGCGCCGGCGCACCGATCAGACGGCCCATGGCGCCGTAGATGCCCAATTCTTCGAGCAC
Source organism: uncultured Pseudomonas sp. (assembly GCA_966210885.1). GTDB lineage: Bacteria > Pseudomonadota > Gammaproteobacteria > Pseudomonadales > Pseudomonadaceae > Aquipseudomonas. The sequence continues at coordinate 3,025 of CBIHLQ010000086.1, read as the reverse complement.
CTTGAGTTCGCCTTCGGTTTCCACCATCTCGGCGATCAACGGCAAGTCGATGCTGTTGGTGGTGCGGAAGATCGCCTCGATAAACAGACGCTTGTCGTTTTCCTGATCGATGGCACGGATATAGGTGCCGTCGATTTTCAGGTAGGCCAGGCCGAGATGGGTGAGGTTGCCGATCAGGCTGAAACGCCCGCCGAAATGTTGCAGGCCGAGGCTGAAGCCGACTTCGCCGACGGCCTGGCTCAGCGCTTCGAGTTCGGCAGGCGGCGGCAGGTGACGTTCGTCCACCTCCAGGGTCAGCAGCGAACCGTGTTGCGGGTGCTGTTTGAGCATGTCGAGTAGACGGGCGAGGCTGTCGGGTTCGCGCAGTGTGGTCGCCGACAGGCTCAAGGCCAGGGCTTGGGGGAATTGCGTCAGGTAGTTCAGGCAGTGCTCGAGCATGGTCAGGTCGAAGCGCGCGGTCCAGCCGAGCCGTTCGATCCAGGGCAGGAAGCGCCCGGCGACTATGGCTTCGCCTTGCGGATCGAGCAGCCGTGCCAGGACTTTCTGGTGTAGCAGCGCGGAGGGGTTGGCGCACTCCACCACCGGCTGGAAATACAGTTGCAGCTTGCCTTGGGTCAGCGCCTCGTCGATCCATTGGCGCCACTCGTGCAGCCCTTGGCTGGGCTGGCTGTCGAAGTCGTCCAGGCGCGCCCAGGGTTTGCTCGGGTCGGCCTGCGCTTGCGCCAACGCCTGATCGGCGCGGCCGATCACCTGGGCGAGTTCTTCGCCGGGGCGGAATGCGCCAATGCCGATATGCGCCACCGGCGCGCAATCGCTGGCACCGGTTTGCCGCAGGCTTTCCAGGCTTTCATGCAATTCCTGGCCGAGTTGTTCGGCTTCCTCGCGGCCGAGGCCGGGGGCGAGCAGGGTGAATTCACCGCCGCGGCTGCGCGAGGCCAGCCAATTGGCCCGTTTGGGATGGGTGAGCAGGCGCTTGAGCTGTACCCCGGTGCTGCAGATCAGCGCGTCGGTGCGCTGGCCGCCCAGGCGTTGGTTGAGCCCGGCCAGGTCGTTGATGCGCAGCAGCACCAGATAGCCCGCGGTGTTCTGTTCGGTCAGCAGCAGTTGGTTGGCCAGGTTGATATCGAACAAGCGGCGATTGGCCAAACCGGTGAGGCTGTCCTGATAGGCGGCTTCACGGAGTTTTTCGCTACGCGCGGCTTCTTCGGCGAACAGGGTTTTGAGTTTCTCGACCATCTGGTTCATCGCCATCACCACCCGTTTCAATTCCGGCGTGCGCGGCACTTGCGGCATGCTGAGGAATTCGCGCCGGCTGATGGCGTGGGCTTGTTGCACCATGTCGTCGAGCGGGCGCAGCTGAGTGCGCAACAGCCAGCCACCGAGAATCGCGCTGAGCAGGCCGCACAGCAGCAGCCAGAGCAGGCTGCCGATGGCGCTGTCCCATAGTTTGGCCAGGGCGAAGCGCGGGTGGCTGAGCACCTCCACCCGCGCGGCTTGTTCCCAGCCGCGCATGATCAGCGCATCGCCGCCTTGGGGCTGCAGATCGACCAGCCTGACGAACCAGCCGGGTACTTGCTCGGTGGTCGTGTCGCTTTGCCGCTCGACGACCACCTCGCCATCCGGAATGCGCACTACGCGGATGCTGGCGAAGTAACCGCTGTCGAAAATCGAGCTGACCATCAACTCGATCATCGCCGGGTCGTCGACATGCGGCGTCATCGACAAGCCCAGGGCGGTCGCCGCGTCCTGGGCGTGGGATTGCAGCTGGCTGATCAACTGCTCGCGGGAATTCTCGACCCCGGCGATAAAGCTGCCGGTGAAGGCCACCACCAGAAACAGGCAGATGGCGAGAAATAGTTGTTTGAGTAGGGACATAAGCTTCTCCTAGCCTTCGCCGATGGCGAAGCCCTCCGCGCGCATTTTTTGTAAGAGGTCCTGCCAGCGCGACAGTTTTTTACTGTCGCTCTTCTTGCTGTTCGAGCCGGGCAGATAAAGCCCTTCGGCGTTGAAGGCGTAGACCGGCAACAGGTCCTTGCGCTGCGACGCCGGACGGATCTCGCCGATCAAATTGTCCAGCACCAAGGGCTCGGCGGCCGGGCTGGAATAGTAGGTCAGCACCATATGCGCCTGGTTCTGGCGCAGCGCTTTGACATAGGTGATGCGCAGCTTCTCGCTGGGGATGCCAAGACGGCGCAGGGTGAAGTACTTGGCGATGGAATAGTCCTCGCAGTCGCCCGCGCCCTTGACCAGGGCCTCGATCGGGGTCGCCCAGTAGTCGTTGGCGCGCCACAGGCGAATGTCGTCGGTAAAGCGCAATTGCCGATTGAAGAAGCGATTGACCTCGGCCAACTGCTGATTTTCCGCGAGGCCGCTGCTGGCTTGGATCAACTCGTCCCAGGCCTGAATCCGCTGTTTGGCCGCGCCGAGGGAGCCATAGCGACTTTCCGCCTTTTCGATGATCAGGGCGAATTCCCAATTGGCCAGGGCGCTGCCCAGACCGAGCAGCAGCAATGCGCAGGCGAACCGAAACGCAGCGCCGCGTGTCGCTCGGCCGGGTTCGCACTGGCGTGGTTGCAGCATCGACCGTGCCTCTGCTGGGGATGCAAAAAGTCTAGGCGTAACCGAGGGCTTTTGCCGGGTTTGGATTGCACTGCGCCGTTTTGTGAGTGGCGGGCCACTCTTGTAGCCCGGATGCAATCCGGGAAGGGCTGTCGGCTGTGTCATTTTTCCCGGATTCTGGGGAATGCAAAAAGTTTAGGCGTTGCCCTGGGACTTTTCCGGGTGCTTGCAGGGGCATTGCGATGCGGCAGGTAAACCCTTTCCCCGGATTTCATCCGGGCTACAAGAGCTCGCATTTTGTGGGAGGGGGCTTAAGCCGCGATTGGCGGTGAGGCTGTGGGTAGTTCGTAGCCCGGATGAAATCCGGGAGCGGTTTTGCGTCGGGCATCTGCTTGAACCGCGACAGCCGCCGCTAACAGGCCGTTGAAAAACTACCTACGTTGGCAATACTGCGTTAAAAACGGCC
>CBIHLQ010000085.1:0-5694 GCA_966210885.1 uncultured Pseudomonas sp. | reverse complement strand
CCCTGTTACCGCCGTGAAAGGGCGGTGTCCTAGGCCACTAGACGAAGGGGACGCAAATACCCTTCAAAACTCAGTCAACTCCAGGAGTCGACTGTGGCAAGCCTTTCGGCTTTGAGATTGGTGGAGCTAGACGGGATCGAACCGTCGACCTCTTGCATGCCATGCAAGCGCTCTCCCAGCTGAGCTATAGCCCCATCTCAAGGACGGGGCGCATCTTAAGTGCGCCCCTGGGTACTGTCAACAAAATTTTAGTCGGCTAGTGGATTCTTTCTGCTGCCAGAACAACCACTTACCCTACCCCGCCAGCGACGGGCCTGTTAACCGATCGTCGCCAGCAGCTTTTCCCACTCCTTGTTTTCCTTCTTCGACACGCCGCCGAGCAGCTCGATGGCCTGACGCAGACGGAAACGGGTGAGGTCCGGCCCAATGATTTCCATCGCATCGAGTACCGACACCGAGCTGGCCTGGCCGGTAATTGCGGCAAACATCAGCGGCATGGCGTCGCGCAGTTTCAGCTCCAGGTGCTCGACCACGGCCTGGATGCAGCCGGTGATCTTGTCCTTTTCCCACTGACGCAAGGCTTCGAGCTTCCATAGAATCAACTGCATGACCTGGCGTACCTGATCGGCAGATAGCTTCTTGCTCTCGAACAGTTTGGCGTCGGGGCTGACGCCACCGGCGAAGAAGAAGCTGGCCAGCGGCGCGATCTGGCTGAAGGTCTCCACCCTCCCCTGCACATGGGGGGCGATCTGCATCAGGTAGTCGGAATTGAACGCCCACTTCTGCGCGCCGGCGGCAAATTCCTCGACGCTCAGCTCGCGCATCCACTGGCCGTTGAGCCAGGACAGCTTCTCCAGATCAAAGATCGGCCCACCCAGCGAAACACGGTTGATATCGAAGTGTTCGATCATCTCGTCGAGGCTGAACTTCTCGCGCTCGTCGGGCATCGACCAGCCCATGCGCCCCAGATAATTGAGCATCGCCTGGGGCAGAAAGCCCATACGCTCATAGAAGGTGATCGAGGTCGGATTCTTGCGTTTGGAAAGCTTGCTCTTGTCCGGGTTACGCAGCAGCGGCATATAGCACAGCTGCGGTTTGTCCCAGCCGAAGTATTCGTAGAGCAGGATCAGCTTGGGCGCCGACGGCAGCCATTCTTCGCCGCGCAGCACATGGGTGATCCCCATCAGGTGATCGTCGACCACATTGGCCAGGAAGTAGGTCGGCAGGCCATCGGTCTTCATCAGCACCTGCATGTCCATGCGATCCCAGGGGATCTCGACTTCGCCGCGGAGCATATCCGGCACCACGCAGACACCTTCGCTCGGCACCTTCATGCGTACGACATTGGGCTCACCGGCAGCCAGACGCTGCTGCACTTCCTCAGCGGAAAGATGCATGCAATGGCCGTCGTAACGCGGGGTCTGCTTGGCCTCCATCTGCTCGGCGCGCAGCTTATCCAGGCGTTCGGCGCTGCAGAAGCAATGGAAGGCATGGCCCTTGTCCACCAGCTCGGCGCTGTACTTCTGGTAGATATGGCCGCGCTCGCTCTGCCGATAGGGGCCATGTGGGCCGCCGACGTCCGGGCCTTCGCTCCACTCGATGCCCAACCAACGCAAGGCGTCGTAAATCTGCTGTTCCGACTCGCGGGTCGAGCGCAGCTGGTCGGTGTCTTCGATACGCAGGATGAACTCGCCACCGTGCTGACGGGCGAAGCACAGGTTGAACAGGGCGATATAGGCGGTGCCTACGTGCGGATCGCCGGTGGGCGACGGCGCGATACGGGTACGGACGGTGGTCATGGCGGCTCTCAGACAGGCAAAGCGGATTAAATCGAGGCGGCGATATTAACAGGCTGGCCGCCGTCGGCTCCAGCAAGCACGGCACACCTTTGTGGGAGGGGCTTTAGCCGCGAATAAGCGATCGCCCTGTCGCGGCTAAAGCCCCTCCCACATTCAGCCAATCACACCTGCAACAAGCGCTCGCGCAGCTTCTGGATCTCGTCGCGCAGCTGCGCCGCAGCCTCGAACTCCAGATCGCGGGCCAGTTGGTACATTTTTTCCTCGAGCTGGCGGATGCGCTTGGCGATCTCGCTCGGCGAGCGCAATTCGTTCTCGTAGCGCGCGCTTTCTTCCGCGGCCTGGGCCATGCCCTTGCGCTTCTTGCTGCGCGAGCCGGGCACTGTGGCGCCCTCGAGGATGTCCTGAACGTCCTTGAACACCCCTTTCGGGGTGATGCCGTTGGCCAAGTTGAAGGCGATCTGCTTGTTGCGCCGCCGCTCGGTTTCGCCGATGGCGCGCTCCATCGAGCCGGTCATGCGGTCGGCATAGAGAATCGCGCGACCGTTGAGGTTACGTGCGGCGCGGCCGATGGTCTGGATCAGCGAGCGTTCGGAGCGCAGGAAACCTTCCTTATCCGCATCGAGGATCGCCACCAGCGACACTTCCGGCATATCCAGGCCTTCACGCAGCAGGTTGATGCCGACCAGCACATCGAAGGCGCCGATACGCAGATCACGGATGATTTCTACCCGCTCTACGGTGTCGATGTCCGAGTGCAGGTAACGCACCTTGACCCCGTGATCGGCCAGGTAATCGGTAAGGTCCTCGGCCATGCGTTTGGCCAGGGTGGTGACCAGTACCCGCTCCTCGATGGCCACGCGCTTGCGGATTTCCGAGAGCAGATCGTCGACCTGGGTCAGCGCCGGCCGTACCTCGATCTGCGGGTCGACCAGGCCGGTGGGGCGCACCACCTGCTCGATCACGCGTCCGGCATGCTCGGCCTCGTAAGGCCCCGGGGTCGCCGAGACGAAAATCGTCTGCGGGCTGGCCGCCTCCCATTCCTCGAAACGCATCGGCCGGTTGTCCAGCGCGGAAGGCAGGCGGAAGCCGTATTCGACCAGGGTTTCCTTGCGCGAACGGTCGCCCTTGTACATGGCGCCGACCTGCGGCACCGAAACGTGGGACTCGTCGATCACCAGCAGTGCCTGATCCGGCAGATAGTCGTACAGCGTCGGCGGCGCCTCGCCCGGCCCGCGCCCGGAGAGGTAGCGCGAGTAGTTTTCGATGCCGTTGCAATAACCCAGCTCGAGAATCATCTCCAGATCGAAGCGGGTGCGCTGCTCCAGCCGCTGCGCTTCGACCAGTTTGTTGCTGCTGCGCAGGTATTCCAGGCGTTCGGCCAGTTCCACCTTGATCTTGTCCACCGCCTCCAGCAGCACTTCGCGCGGGGTGACGTAGTGGCTCTTGGGGTAGAAGGTGAAGCGCGGCAGCTTGCGGATCACCTCGCCGGTCAAGGGGTCGAAGGCCGCCAGGCTTTCCACTTCGTCGTCGAACAGCTCGATACGGATGGCTTCCAGGTCCGATTCCGCCGGGAAGATATCGATTACATCGCCGCGCACGCGGAAGGTGGCGCGGGCGAAGTCCATGTCGTTGCGGGTGTATTGCAGGTCGGCCAGGCGTCGCAGCAGCGCGCGCTGGTCCATTTTGTCGCCGCGATCGACGTGCAACACCATCTTCAGATAGGACTCGGGGCTGCCCAAACCGTAGATGCAGGAAACCGTGGTAACGATGATCGCATCCGGCCGCTCCAGCAGCGCCTTGGTCGCCGACAGACGCATCTGCTCGATATGGTCGTTGATCGAGGCGTCCTTCTCGATAAAGGTATCGGACGACGGCACATAGGCTTCCGGCTGGTAGTAATCGTAATAGGAGACGAAATACTCCACGGCGTTGTTCGGGAAGAAGCTCTTGAACTCGCCGTACAGCTGCGCCGCCAGGGTCTTGTTCGGCGCCAGCACCAGGGTCGGCCGCTGCAATTTGGCGATTACGTTGGCGATGCTGAAGGTCTTGCCGGAGCCGGTCACCCCGAGCAAGGTCTGGTGCGACAAGCCCGCCTCCAGCCCTTCGACCATCTGCCTGATCGCCTCCGGCTGATCGCCGGCCGGTTGAAAGCGCGTGACCAATTGAAACTCGGACATGACCAACCCCTAAGCAACTGTGACCCGATCGGAAAGCGTACGTCAAAACGGGTGATATGCGTGTGCTCGCTTGTCGCGGGACACGCTCAGGGTCGTTATACTACCGGCCCACTTATGCAACCCCTAGCCCCAGTAGTAGCAAGGTGTTGCCTGCCACTCACCTCCCCTCTCAGAGCTGCCGCATCCATGAGTCTGTTCTCTGCCGTCGAAATGGCTCCACGCGATCCCATCCTGGGTCTCAATGAAGCATTCAACGCCGACCCCCGTCCCACCAAGGTCAACTTGGGCGTTGGTGTCTACACCAACGAGGACGGCCGCATTCCACTGATGCGCGCGGTGGCCGAGGCCGAGAACATTCTGACCGCGACCCACGCGCCCCGCGGCTATCTGCCGATCGAAGGCATCGCCGCGTACGACAAGGCGGTGCAAACCCTGCTGTTCGGCGCCGACTCCAAGTTGATCAGCGAGGGCCGGGTCATCACCGCCCAGGCGATCGGCGGCACCGGCGCCCTGAAGATCGGCGCCGACTTCCTCAAGCGCCTGCTGCCCGACGCCCAGGTCGCGATCAGCGACCCGAGCTGGGAAAACCACCGCGCGCTGTTCGAATCCGCCGGCTTCCCGGTGAGCAACTACCGCTACTACGATGCCTTCAGCAACGGCGTGAACCGTGGCGGCCTGCTCGAAGACCTGAGAAACCTGCCGGCACGCTCGATCGTGGTGCTGCATGCCTGCTGCCACAACCCGACCGGCGTCGACCTGAGCATGGACGACTGGCAAGCCGTGCTGGAAATCCTGCGCGAGCGTGAGCATGTACCCTTCCTCGACATCGCCTACCAGGGCTTTGGCGACGGCATCGAAGAAGACGCCGCCGCGGTACGCTTGTTCGCCGAGTCCGACCTGACTTTCTTCGTCTCCAGCTCCTTCTCCAAATCCTTCTCGCTGTACGGCGAGCGGGTCGGCGCGCTGTCGATCGTCACCGGCTCGAAGGACGAGACCAGCCGGGTGCTGTCGCAGGTCAAGCGGGTGATCCGCACCAACTACTCCAACCCGCCGACCCATGGCGCCAGCGTGGTCGCGAACATCCTCAACAGCCCCGAACTGCGCGCCATGTGGGAAACCGAGCTGGGCGAAATGCGCGAGCGTATTCGTGGCATGCGCATGGCCATGGTCGAACAGCTTGCAAAACTCGGTGCCAAGCGCGACTTCGGCTTCGTCGCCCAACAGCGCGGCATGTTCTCCTACTCCGGCCTGACCACCGAGCAGGTGGATCGCCTGAAGAGCGAGTTCGGCATCTACGCGGTCGGCACCGGACGCATCTGCGTCGCAGCGCTGAACCAGCGCAACCTGCCGGTTGTGACCCAGGCGATCGCGCAAGTCCTCTGATAGCGCCAGGGGAAGTCTCGATACTTGACTTCCCCTTTTCAATCAGTAGGATACGCCTCGTTGTTCCGCGATAGCTCAGTCGGTAGAGCAAATGACTGTTAATCATTGGGTCCCTGGTTCGAGTCCAGGTCGCGGAGCCAAATTCGAGAAACCCAGCCATCCAGCTGGGTTTTTTATTGGCTATGTCCCAATAGCGTGTTGCATAGTGCGTCCAATCGCCTCCTGGATGCAGTGAGCCGGCTGAATTCGCTGCTGATAACGCTCAAGCATGCGGCGCCAACCCAGATAGTTCGGAAGGTAGCGGGTGGCGACACCGTGAAAGCGAGTCATCCAAC
>CBIHLQ010000084.1:0-5756 GCA_966210885.1 uncultured Pseudomonas sp. | reverse complement strand
CTGCATCCAGGAGGCGATTGGACGCACCATGCAACACGCTATTGGGACATAGCCAAAAAAAACCCCGAACTTCATATGGGGAGGGAGAAGTTCGGGGTTTAAGGTCTGAACCGCTAGGGCGGGGTTCAGATGATCTGCCAACACTTAACACAACAAAGGAGCATTGAAGGCTTTATGGGCCGTTCACAGCTTCTGACCCGTGTTGAGAAAGCAAAGTTCAGCGCACCTTTAGAAAAGTTTGGCTATACGTGCATTGGCTTTAATCGCTTGTTGTGCGGGCGCTCGCTACGCACGGTTCAATGTGCCTCGTCCCAGTTGTCGCCGACCCCCACTTCGACCAGCAACGGCACCTCCAGCTCGGCGGCGCGGCCCATCAGCAGTTTGACCTGCTCGCGCACCTGCTCGACCAGGTCTTCGCGCACTTCCAGGACAAGCTCGTCGTGGACCTGCAGGATCACCTTGGCATCCAGCGCCGACTCGCTCAGCCAACCGTCCACGGCGATCATCGCGCGCTTGATGATGTCCGCCGCAGTGCCCTGCATGGGGGCGTTGATCGCCGTGCGCTCGGCGCCTTTGCGCAGGGCCTGGTTCTTCGCGTTGATGTCCGGCAGGTACAGGCGGCGGCCGAACAGGGTCTCGACGTAGCCTTGCTGCGCGGCCTGTTCGCGGGTGCGCTCCATATAGGCCAGCACGCCCGGATAACGTTCGAAGTAGCGGTCGATGTACGCCTGGGATTGCTTGCGGTCGACGCCGATCTGCTTGGCCAGGCCGAACGCGCTCATGCCGTAGATCAGACCGAAGTTGATCGCCTTGGCGCTGCGCCGCTGCTCGGAGGTCACCGCCTCCAGGGCCACGCCGAATACCTCGGCAGCGGTGGCGCGGTGCACGTCGCGGTCGTGACGGAAGGCGTCGAGCAAACCCTCGTCCCGGGCCAGGTGGGCCATGATGCGCAGTTCGATCTGCGAGTAGTCCGCCGCCAGCAGCTTGTAACCCCTGGGCGCGACGAAGGCCTGGCGGATACGTCGCCCTTCGGCGGTGCGGATTGGGATGTTCTGCAGGTTCGGGTCGCTGGAAGACAGGCGCCCGGTGGCCGCAACCGCCTGGTGGTAGCTGGTGTGGATGCGCCCGGTGCGCGGGTTGATCTGTTCCGGCAGGCGGTCGGTGTAGGTGCTTTTCAGCTTGCTCAAGCTGCGGTACTGCATCAGCACCTTGGGCAGCTCGAAGTCCTGTTCGGCGAGTTCGGCCAATACCGCTTCGGCGGTACTGGCCTGGCCCTTGGCGGTCTTGCTGATGATCGGCAGGCCGAGCTTTTCATAGAGGATCACGCCGAGCTGCTTGGGCGAGCCCAGGTTGAATTCCTCGCCGGCGATAGCGAATGCCTGGCGCTCCAGCTCCACCAGTTTTTCGCCGAGCTCGACGCTGTGCTCGCCGAGCAGCTTGGCATCGACCAGCGCGCCCTGGCGCTCGATGCGCGCCAGCACTGGCACCAGCGGCATTTCGATTTCGCGCAGGACTTTAGCCAGGCTCGGCTCGGCCTCCAGCTTGGCCCACAGCGTCTGGTGCAGGCGCAGGGTCACGTCGGCATCCTCGGCGGCGTAGGGCGCGGCCTGGGCCAGATCGATCTGGTCGAAGGTCAGTTGCTTGGCGCCTTTGCCGGCGATGTCCTCGAAACGGATGGTGCTGTGGCTCAGGTACTTGAGCGACAGGCTGTCCATGTCGTGGCGGGTGGCGGTGGCGTCCAGCACGTAGGATTCGAGCATGGTATCGAAGGCCACGCCCTGCACGCGGATCGGCGTCGAGGCATTGGCGAGGATATTGATGTCGTACTTGGCGTGCTGGCCGACTTTGGCCTTGCGCGGGTCTTCGAGGATCGGCTTGAGCGCGTTCAGTACTTTGTCCCGATCCAACTGCGCCGGCACGCCCATATAAGAGTGGGCGACCGGGATATAGGCCGCTTCGCCGGCCTTGACCGCGAACGACAGGCCGACGAGCTGCGCCTGCTGCGCGTCCAGGCCAGTGGTTTCTGTGTCGAAGGCGATCAGCTCCGCACCCTTGAGCTTTTCCAGCCAGACGTCGAACTGCGCCTGCTCCAGCACCAGTTGATAGTCGCCCAGGCTCGGCGGGGCTTCTGTCGGCAGCTCGTCCACCACTTCGGCACCGGCGCTCGGCGTCAGGGCAAACAGGTCGGCGCTCGGCGCTGCGGCTTTGGTCGCCGCTGCCGGGTTCTGGCGCAGCAGCTCATCCTTCCAGCTGCGGAATTCCAGCTCGCCATACAGCTCGATCAACGCCGGTACGTCGGCTGCTTTGGGATGCAGCGATTCGATTTCGATATTCAGCGGCACATCGAGCTTGATGGTCGCCAACTGGTAGGACAGATAGGCCATGTCGCGGTGTTCTTCGAGCTTGGCCGGCAGCGTCTTGGCGCCGCGGATCGGCAACCCCGGCACCTTGTCGAGATTGGCGTAGAGCACGTCGAGCCCGCCGCCGACACCGACCAGCAGGCTCAGCGCGGTTTTCTCGCCGACGCCGGGCACGCCGGGGATGTTGTCGACCTTGTCGCCCATCAGTGCCAGGTAGTCGATGATCAACTCCGGGCCGACGCCGAACTTGTTGCGCACGCCTTCGATGTCGTAAACGCTGCCGGTCATGGTGTTGACCAGGGTGACGTGCTTGCACACCAGCTGGGCCATGTCCTTGTCGCCGGTGGAAATCACCACGTCGCGGTGTTCGGCCGCGCATTGTCGGGCCAGGGTGCCGATCACGTCGTCGGCTTCGACGTTGTCCACGCACAGCAGCGGAAAGCCCAGGGCCCTGACGCTGGCGTGCAGCGGCTCGACCTGCACGCGTAACTCGTCCGGCATCGACGGGCGATTGGCCTTGTACTCGGCGAACAGCTCGTCACGGAAGGTCCCGCCTTTGGCATCGAACACCACCGCGAACGGGCTGTCCGGGTACTGCTTGCGCAGACTCTTGAGCATATTCAGCACGCCCTTGACCGCCCCGGTGGGCAGGCCCTTGGAGGTGGTCAGCGGCGGCAGGGCGTGAAAGGCGCGGTACAGGTACGAGGAACCGTCGACCAGGACGAGAGGGGCGTGGCTCATGAGGATCAACCTTTTCGGCGGAGGCGGCGCTAGAATGACCGCACCATAGAAATCAAAAGAGGCAAGGTTACCATGCGCACACTCAATCGCCTGTTGCTGGCCAGCCTGTTGGCATGCGCATCGCTCGCGGCATACGCCGACGATGCCCCGTCCGCCGAGCCGGACGTGACCATCCGCCAGGACGGCGACCGCACCATCGAAGAGTACCGGGTCAACGGTTTCCTTTATGCGGTCAAAGTCACCCCCAAGGGCGGCAAACCTTATTTTCTGGTGCGCGCCGATGGCAGCGACGGCAACTTCGTCCGTTCGGACTCGCCGGACATGCTGATTCCATCCTGGGAAATTTTCAAATGGTAAGGCCAGCGGCCTGCCGACAGGACTTCACTGCGGTGACGCCTGTTCGAGCGTGGGCGAGGTAAGCGCGTTGGTCTGTGCAATTGAACGACGAGCAATGGCGCCATGTGTCGTTGCGGGGTCTGGTAAGGGCGCGATTAGTATCTGCGCCCCGTACCTTATCTGGCACCATTCGGCGTGGCAACGCGTTTCGCAAAACAGTATTGGCAGGTCCTGATATGTCGGTGTTCACCCCCCTTGAGCGCCATGAGCTCGAGGATTTTCTCGCCCCCTATGGCCTGGGTCGTCTGCGCGACTTCCAAGGCATCGCCGCGGGTAGCGAAAACAGTAATTTCTTCGTCAGCATGGAGCGCGGCGAATTCGTCCTGACCCTGATCGAGCGCGGGCCGAGCGCCGACCTGCCGTTCTTTATCGAACTGCTCGACGTGCTGCACGCCGCCGACCTGCCGGTGCCCTATGCCCTGCGCACCGGCAGCGGCGAAGCGCTGCGCAGCCTCGCGGAGAAGCCGGCGCTGCTGCAACCGCGCCTGCCCGGCCAGCATGTGCAGCATCCCAATGCGCACCATTGCCAGGAAGTCGGCACGCTGCTGGCGCATATTCACCTGGCCACCCGCGAGCGGGTGCTGGAGCGCCAAAGCGACCGCGGCCTGGACTGGATGCTCAGCGAAGGCCCGAGCCTGGCGCTGCAGTTGCCCGATGAGCAGTTGCCGCTGTTACGCGATGCCTTGGCCGAGATCCACCACCTCAAGGCGCGCATTCTGGCGTTGCCGCGGGCCAATCTGCATGCCGACCTGTTCCGCGATAACGTGCTATTCGATGGCAATCACCTGAGCGGGGTGATCGACTTCTACAACGCCTGTTCGGGGCCGATGCTCTATGACCTGGCGATCGCCCTCAACGACTGGTGTTCGGACGCCGACGGCAGCCTCGATGCGCACCGTGCTCAGGCCCTGCTCGGCGCCTACTCCGCATTGCGCCACTTCACGCCGGCCGAGGCCGAGCTGTGGCCGACGCTGTTGCGCGTGGCCTGCGTGCGCTTCTGGCTGTCGCGGCTGATCGCCGCGCAGTCGTTCGCCGGCCAGGAGGTGTTGATTCACGATCCTGGCGAGTTCGGACGCCGCCTGGCGCAACGCCAGCAGGTCGAACTGGCGTTGCCGTTCGCCCTGTAACGGGATTCAGCATAAATGCCAGGGCGCACTCCAGGCCTCTAGGAGGCGTGCCCCGTGGCGAATGCAGTCCGCAGGGCTGCATTCGTTAAATCAAGCGCATTAACCCTGCTTGGCCGCCTTGAAGTTGCAGGTCAAATAGCGATTGCTGAAGCCATAGCGCAGCATCGAGCCCAGGCGGCGCAGCAGGTAGAGCGGGTGCTGGCGGTAGTACTGCAGCACCGCGTTGCCGACCCCTTCGGAGCGGTGTTGCTTGGCTTCGCGTTTGGAAAACAGCCCCTTGAACTGCCACCACTGGATCTGCTCGAACTGCTGATCCGGGCGCAGGCCATGGGCGGCGAACAGTTTGAAGAACGAGGCCTGGCTGAAGTCGTGCAGATGGTGCGGGTTGCCGTCCAGGGTCGGGGTGATTGGCACCGAGGCGATCACTTGGCCCTGTTCGGTCAATAGCGTCGCGTAGTTGGCGACCAGGCGCTGCGGGTCCGGCAGGTGCTCGATGGTTTCCAGGCTGACGATGCTGTCGAACGGTTCTGCGCCGGTGAAGCTTTGCGCATCGGCGCATACGTAGCTGAGGTTGGGCAGGCGGTAATGCGTCTGGGCATAGGCGATGGCCGCGGGGTCGATATCCACCCCCACCACGGTTTTGTCCGGGTGCAGTTCGGCCAGCAAGGCGCTGCCGTAGCCGCAACCGCAGGCCATATCGAGCACCCGTTCGCCGCTCAGACAGGCGGCGGCGAAGCGGTAGCGCTGCAGGTGAATCCGCAGGGTGTCCTGATCGTCTTGGTTATCGAGGTCGAGCTGCTCGGGGTAAATGCGTTCGATGGTCAGCATGCGGGCCTGTCCCTGGTAATGGCTGGGGCGCTGACGGCGGACTATAAGGCAGTGCTGGCGGTTTAAACAGGCGGGGTTGGGCGGCATCGCTCCAGTGCTAGGCCTATCGTTAGGCTACGGGTATTCCTGGTGGGCATGCAGAACGTTCACAACCTCAATGCACTCGGCGGCGATGCGGTAGACCACGACGTAATTGGGGTGAACGACAATTTCCCGTGTGCCCGGAACTCGTCCTGAAGGGTTACAGATAGGCTATGTCCCAATAGCGTGTTGCATGGTGCGTCCAATCGCCTCCTGGATGCAG
>CBIHLQ010000083.1:0-5773 GCA_966210885.1 uncultured Pseudomonas sp. | reverse complement strand
GCGCTAAAACAGGCTCCGGCGCGGTCGCGATGAAACGGCAACAGACCCTAGCCCACCACCCGATTACGGCCGCCCGCCTTGGCTTTATAGAGCGCGCGGTCCGCGCCTTCATAGAGTTGGGCCAAGGTGCCGGACTCATCGGGTTGCAGGCAGGCAACGCCAATCGACATGGTCACCCGGTCGGCGCTAGTCGAGCCCTGGTGTTCGATTGCCAAACCTTCGAGGCTCTCGCGCAGTGCCTCGGCACGTTGTTGCGCCTGCGTTTGATCGACGTCGTACAGCAGTAAGGCGAACTCTTCTCCGCCGAGGCGCACCGCCATATCCAGCGGGCGCCGCGCCGCATCGAGGAGCAAGCCGCCGATGCGTTCGAGCACCTTGTCGCCTGCCTGATGGCCGTAACGGTCGTTGTAGGCCTTGAAGTGGTCGATGTCGCACAACAACAGCGCCAAGGTATGGCCTTCGCGTTGCGCCTGTCGCCATAACCGCTCGAACTGGCGGTTGAAGCTGCGCCTGTTATGCAACCCGGTCAGGCTGTCGTGATCGGCCAATACGCGCATTAAGCGGCTAATCAGAAAATGCTCGCGGGATTTGTACTCCAACAGGTAACAACCGATCGCGCCCATCAGGTTACCGATCAACAGGAACAACGTGTTGCTGGCCAAACGCGCCAGCGGCACGCCGACCAACAGCTCCATGCAGACGTACACCAGCAGAATCGCCAGCGAACAGGCCAAGGCCTCGTTCAAGCGCAAACCGACCAGAAAGTAGGCCGCCATGCAGACCAGCAGCAACCCTTCATAGGGATAGCCCGGGTCGGTGATGTGCGCGATGCCGACCACCACCGAGGCGCCGCCCCCGAGCGCGAGGATGCTCACCAACGTCAGCGGCTGCAATAAATGCAAATGCCGCCGTTGGATGAACAAGCCGACGAAGACCAGCAACACCAGCAACACCGCCATGCGCACGGCGAATACCCACCAGATGACGTGGCTCTGCACCAGGATGAAATCGAATGCGGCGAACACCAGCCACAGCGCGATGCCGGCGTAGAGGGCGATGCGCTTGAAGCTATAGGTGTTGCCCAGCATGTGCTCGCGGTATTCGCGCTCGAGCAGCGGGTTGAAACGCAATGAGCGAAACCCTGCTTCGAGCTGTTCGGCGCAGGGGCTGGCGCGGACGTCGTCTAGCCAAGCATGCGAGGACGGCATCGGAACCTCCTCAAGGGTACGCTGCCAAGGTATTCAGACAAGTGCAGCATAGCTTGAGCACGGTTAATACTCGCCAAAGGAACAGGTGATGCCATCGCTCAGGCTTCGAACTCGGCCTGCAAGGCGGCGCGCACGCAATGCAATACGCCCAACTCGACCCGCCCGACGAACGACTCACTGATACTCGCGGCGGCCGGCAGTTCGCCATCGCCCTCGAGGAACGCATCCTGAATCTCGCCCAGGAGCTCCTGCGGCAAATCCAACGCCTGTTCGAGGGACAGCTCCTGCCGGCCAATGGCCTCCGCCAACAGGCTGTAGACGTTCTTTTCGCTGCAGCTGAGCTGCGCGGCGATCTGCGCCGGGGTCATGCCGGCGCGGGCCAGGCTGATCAGTTCATGACGCAAATCGGCCACCGCGCGCGGCGCCTCGGTGTTGCCGGCCAACACTTCGAGAAAGGCCTCGCCGTAACGCTCCAGCTTGCGCGCACCGACGCCGCTGACCCGCGCCATTTCGGCCAGGGTACTGGGCTTGCTACGGAGCATTTCCAGCAAGGTGGCATCGGGGAAAATCACGTAAGGCGGCACCGCGTGCTCTTCGGCCAGCTTACGGCGCAAGGCGCGCAACGCTTCCCATTGCCCGCGCTCGTCGCCACGCACCAGCTGGCTCGCGGCGCTGCTGGAGCTCTTCGCGGTGTGCTGCGGCTTCAGATCGCGGCGCAGTTGCAGCGTCACTTCGCCACGCAACAGCGGCCGGCAGCTATCGGACAGACGCAAACCGCCGTAACCCTCGAGATCGACATCGGCCAGGCCGCGAGCCACCAGTTGGCGGGACAGCGAGCGCCATTCGCCTTCGCTGAGCGCCTTGCCGACGCCGAATACCGACAGGTGCTGATGGCCCGGGCCACGCACCTTGTCGTTGTCGCGGCCGAGCAATATGTCCACCAGGTGGCCGACGCCGTAGCGCTGGCCGCTGCGGTAGATCGCCGAAAGCGCTTGGCGCGCCGGCTCGGTGGCGTCCCAGGTCTGCACGCCGTCCTGGCAATTGTCGCAATGCCCGCACGGCTGCGGCAGCTCCTCGTCGAAATAGGCCAGCAAGGCCTGTCGCCGGCAGCGGATTTCCTCGCAAAGCGCGAGCATGGCATCGAGTTTGTGCTGTTCGATGCGTTTGTGCCGTTCGTCGCCTTCGGAATTGTTGAGCATCTGCTTGAGCAGCAGCACATCCTGCAGACCGTAGGCCATCCAGGCGTCGGCCGGCAAACCGTCGCGACCGGCCCGACCGGTTTCCTGGTAATAGGCTTCGAGGGATTTGGGCAGGTCCAGGTGGGCGACGAAGCGCACGTTGGGTTTGTCGATGCCCATGCCGAACGCAATGGTCGCGACCATGATCAAGCCTTCCTCGTTGAGGAAGCGCTTCTGATGGTAAGCGCGCAGGTCATTGGGCAAACCGGCGTGATACGGCAAGGCCGGGAAGCCTTGCTCGGAGAGAAAGGCGGCGACTTCGTCGACCTTCTTGCGCGACAGGCAATAGACGATACCGGCGTCGCCTTTGCGCTCGGCGAGAAACGCCAGCAATTGTTTGCGCGGTTGGTCCTTGGGGACGATGCGGTAGAAGATATTGGGGCGGTCGAAGCTCGAGAGAAAGCGCTCAGCCTCGTGCAGGTGCAGACGCTGGACGATTTCTTCGCGGGTGCGCATGTCCGCGGTGGCGGTCAAAGCGATGCGCGGCACGCCTGGGAACAGTTCGGCGAGCTGGCCCAACTGCAAATATTCCGGGCGGAAATCATGCCCCCACTGCGACACGCAATGGGCTTCGTCGATGGCGAACAGGGCGATGTCCAGACGTTGCAGGAACGCCAGCATGCGCGGCTGCACCAGGCGTTCCGGGGCCAGGTAGAGCATTTTGATCTCGCCGCGTTCGATCTGCGCGGCGATCTCACGCTGCTGCTCGGGGCTCAAGGTGGAGTTGAGCGCCACCGCGGCCACACCGAGTTCATTCAGGGTCGCGACCTGATCGTCCATCAAGGCGATCAACGGCGACACCACCACCGCCAAGCCATCACGCAATAGTGCCGGCACCTGGAAGCACAACGACTTACCGCCGCCGGTGGGCATCAACACCAAGGCATCGCCGCCCGCGGCCACGCGCTCGATAATCGCCCCCTGACGGCCACGGAAGCTGTCATAGCCGAATATGTCTTTGAGGATGCGCAGTGCCTGGTCGAGCATGTAAGGTCTCCGAAACGAGCCCGGCATTATACGCACCTGTCCGCTCAGGGTCTGTCGAGGTTTCGTCGCGGCGCGCCGCAGGTCCGTTTCACTGCTGCGACATAGCTGGGATATAGAGGCACCGGGCGCGCTGATCTATAACTATCCAATCAAGTTCTCAATGCAGGGTGGTAGTCGATGAACACGGGCTGCAAGCAGTTCCTTCTCCTGTCCGCCCTCCTCCTGTTCGCGGGTGCCGCCATCGCCGCGCCACAGGGCCAGCGCCCGTCATTGCAGGTGCATCAGGGCCATTACTTCAAATATTCGATGCCCAGGGGCTGGACGGCCAACGAGACCAGCAATGGGGTGGACATGCTGGCGCCGGACCAGGTGACCGGCGCCTCGTTCGCGCTGCTGGTCGGCGGGTTCGGTCAGGTACTCCCGGAGCAGTTTCTGCAGTTCGTGCTCAACTCCACTCCCGAGTTGCAGAACCCGCAGATCCACGCAACCAATCCCCTGCCGCCCTTTCCCGGGGTGATGGGCTTGCAGTGGCAAGTCATCGAGGCGCAGCTGAGTTTCGTCTACCGCGGCACACCGGCTCGGGCCCATGCCACGGTGGGCATTCTGCAAGGCTGGGGGCAGTATTCGGCGTTCATCCGTTCTTACCAAGCCGCCACGGCGAATTGGCAAGAGGCCCGCTATTGGCTGCCCGCGGTGGCGGAAACCGTGGTCATCACCAATCCCCGACAGGTGGCCGGGGTCGACCAGGTGGTGCTGCCCGGGCCGATTTCCCACGATTACATCTATGGCGACTACAACCGCGCCTGGGAAGCCCGCAGCCGCTCGAGCGACAGCCTTTCGCGCGACCGCAGCGAAGCCACGCTGGGCTATGAACGCACCGTCGACCCGTCGACCGGACAGTATTACGACATGCCCTACGAGGCCTACGATGCGACTCGGGGCGGCTATCGCAACCCGGTCAGGCCGGAGGAAATCCTCGAACGCGCGCCCCTGGGCGAATAGGCACACCGCCCCGTATGGCCGCGACCCGCTGGCGCAACCGCGAGCAGAGATGGCTTTTTTGCCGTGTATTTGTCCCGATTTGCCCAGAACTATGGCCGCTGTAACGGGTCTGGACTAGAATCCAGCCTCGTTTACTTCTTCAAGGTAGCCTCCGATGTCCTTCGCCGAGCAATTGTCCCGCCTGCAAGCCTTCCTCGATGCCGATGAATTGCACGACGAGGCCCTGGACTACGTGGCCGCCCACGGTTATCTCACCGCCCTGTCGATCTGCCCGGACCAAGTCCCTCAGCGCGAGTGGATCGACGCCTTGTTCGCCGAACCGCCGCATTACCGCAGCGACGCCGAGCGCGAAGAGATCGAAGCCACCCTGGTGCAATTGCAGGCGCATATCGCCCGCCAACTGGCCAGCGACGACGACCCGGAAGTGCCCTGCGAACTCGACCTTGGCGAAGACCCGGACGACTCCGAACTGCGCGGCTGGTGCATCGGCTTCATGGAGGGGGTGTTCCTGCGCGAGGCGGCCTGGTTCGACGATGCCGAGGACGAAGTCAGCGAATTGCTGCTGCCGATCATGGTCGGCTCAGGGCTGTTCGACGAGCAACCGGAGTTCGCCGAGATCGCCCGCGACCGCGACCTGGTCGACAGTATGATCGAACAGATTCCCGAACTGCTGACCGCGCTGTTTCTGCTGTGCAACGCGCCGGAAGAAAAACCCGCCTTGCTCAAGCCACGCCATCACTAAGTCCACGCCAGCGCCAATGGTGCGGCAAGCCGAAGAGAACCCCAATCCCGCCATTCGCTACACCCTGCTGACCATCGGTTGGCTGAGCGTGGCGTTGGGCGTGATCGGCATTTTTCTGCCGGTGCTGCCGACCACTCCCTTCCTCCTGCTGGCGGCCGCCTGCTTCGTACGCAGCTCCAAGCGTTTTTACCTTTGGCTGATCGGCCACCCCAAGCTCGGTCCCTGGATTCTCGACTACCTCGACGGCAAGGGCCTGCCGCTCAAGGCCAAGGTCTATAGCATCGCCCTGATGTGGACCAGCATCGGCCTGTCCTGCTACCTGGTACCGCTGCTCTGGGCGCGCCTCTTCATGCTCAGCAGCGCGGTGCTGGTCAGCCTGTACATCCTCAAGCAGAAGACCCTGACGGTCCGCCGAACGCCCGATTGATCGATGAGTGATAGGCGATCAGTCAGGTTGGGTTAGCAGGCCGTTGAAAAACGTAGGCGAGGCAGGCAAGACAAGGCAAAAACGGCCGAAAAAGCGGAGTTTACTGTTGTAAACGAGCATTTTGAGGCCGTTTTTAACGCAGTATTGCCAACGTAGGTAGTTTTTCAAC
>CBIHLQ010000082.1:0-6367 GCA_966210885.1 uncultured Pseudomonas sp. | reverse complement strand
CACCCTAGCCCTCTCCCCAGAGGGGCGAGGGAACTAACGTGTTGTGCTTGAGCTTTTGTGTCCACCTTTCGAGCGTGTAGCTGAGCGAGTGAGGGCTAGGCGCCTGTCAGGTCGGAGCCCCTGAGCGTACGCATGTACGTGGTGGGGGCCGGCCTGGCAGGCAACAACGCGCGCGCCGCTCAGATACGCGCGCTTACTGGCAGGCCTCGCAGTCTGGCTCGTCGATGGCACAGGCCTTCGGCACGGGTGCCGGGCCGGCCGGTGCGGCGCTGAGGCTGTCGCCGCCACCGCTGGACACGGCATTGAGCTTGCCGGTGTTGACGGTGGATTTCTCGGTGCTGGTCGCGGCCAGGGCACGGAGGTAGTAGGTGGTTTTCAGGCCACGGAACCACGCCATGCGGTAGGTCACGTCGAGCTTCTTGCCCGAAGCGCCGGCGATGTAGAGGTTCAGCGACTGCGCCTGGTCGATCCACTTCTGGCGGCGGCTGGCGGCGTCGACGATCCACTTGGTTTCCACTTCGAACGCGGTCGCGTAGAGATCTTTGAGCTCCTGCGGGATGCGCTCGATCTGCTGTACCGAACCGTCGTAGTACTTGAGGTCGTTGATCATCACCGAGTCCCACAGGCCGCGGGCTTTGAGGTCGCGTACCAGGTAGGGGTTGATCACGGTGAATTCGCCGGAGAGGTTCGATTTCACGTAGAGGTTCTGGTAGGTCGGTTCGATCGACTGCGACACGCCGGTGATGTTGGCGATGGTGGCGGTCGGTGCGATGGCCATGATGTTCGAGTTGCGGATGCCTTTCTGCACGCGAGCGCGCAGCGGGGCCCAGTCCAGGGACTCGGTCAGGTCGACGTCGATGTACTTCTGGCCACGCGCTTCGATGAGGATCTGCTGGGAGTCGAGCGGCAGGATGCCCTTGCTCCACAGCGAGCCGTCGAAGGTGGAGTAGGCGCCACGCTCGTCGGCCAGGTCACAGGAGGCCTGGATCGCGTAGTAGCTGACCGCTTCCATCGACTTGTCGGCGAATTCGACGGCGGCGTCGGAGCCGTAAGGGATGTGCTGCAGGTACAGCGCGTCCTGGAAGCCCATGATGCCGAGGCCGACCGGGCGGTGCTTGAAGTTGGAGTTCTTCGCCTGCGGCACGCTGTAGTAGTTGATGTCGATGACGTTATCGAGCATGCGCACTGCGGTGTTGATGGTCTTCTGCAGCTTGGCGGTGTCCAGCTTGCCGTCGACGATGTGGTTCGGCAGGTTGACCGAGCCCAGGTTACACACGGCGATCTCGTCGGCGTTGGTGTTCAGGGTGATCTCGGTGCACAGGTTCGAGCTGTGTACGACGCCCACGTGCTGCTGCGGGCTGCGCAGGTTGCACGGGTCCTTGAAGGTCAGCCATGGGTGGCCGGTTTCGAACAGCATGGAGAGCATCTTGCGCCACAGGTCTTTGGCTTGGATGGTCTTGAACAGCTTGATCTTGCCGTATTCGCACAGGGCTTCGTAGTACTCGTAGCGCTCTTCGAAGGCCTTGCCGGTGAGGTCGTGCAGGTCCGGCACTTCGGATGGCGAGAACAGGGTCCACTTGCCGTCGTCGAACACGCGCTTCATGAACAGGTCGGGAATCCAGTTCGCGGTGTTCATGTCATGGGTGCGGCGGCGGTCGTCGCCGGTGTTCTTGCGCAGCTCGATGAACTCTTCGATGTCCATGTGCCAGGTTTCCAGGTAGGCACACACGGCGCCTTTGCGCTTGCCGCCCTGGTTGACCGCCACGGCGGTGTCGTTGACCACTTTGAGGAAGGGCACGACGCCCTGGCTCTTGCCGTTGGTGCCCTTGATGTAGGAGCCCAGCGCGCGCACCGGGGTCCAGTCGTTGCCCAGGCCGCCGGCGAATTTGCTCAGCATGGCGTTGTCGTGGATGGCGTTGTAGATGCCCGAGAGGTCGTCCGGCACTGTGGTCAGGTAGCAGGACGACAGCTGCGGACGGAGGGTGCCGGCGTTGAACAGGGTCGGGGTCGAGGCCATGTAGTCGAACGAGGACAACAGGTTGTAGAACTCGATGGCGCGCTCTTCTTTCTGCGGCTCTTCGATCGCCAGGCCCATGGCCACGCGCATAAAGAAGATCTGCGGCAGTTCGAAGCGGATACCGTCCTTGTGGATGAAGTAACGGTCGTACAGGGTCTGCAGGCCGAGGTAGGTGAACTGCTGGTCGCGCTCGTGGTTGATCGCCTGGCCGAGTTTTTCCAGGTCGAAGCTTTTCAGTACCGGGTTGAGCAGTTCGAACTCGATGCCTTTTTCGATGTAGGCCGGCAGCGCCTTGGCGTACAGCTCGGCCATTTCGTGGTGAGTGGCGCTGCTGGCGACACCGAGGAAGCCCAGGCCTTCGGCGCGGATGTTGTCCATCAGCAGGCGCGCGGTGACGTAGCTGTAGTTCGGCTCGCGCTCGACCAGGGTACGCGCGGTCATCACCAGGGCGGTGTTGACGTCCTTCTGGGCGACGCCGTCGTAGAGGTTCTTCAGGGTGTCTTTCTGGATCAGCTCGCCATCGACTTCGGCCAGGCCTTCGCAGGCTTCGCTGATGATGGTGTTCAGGCGGCCCATGTCCAGCGGAGCGACGCTGCCGTCGGTGTGGGTGACGCGGATGCTCGGGTGCGGTTCGGCGATGCCGCCGGCGTTGGCGCTCTTGCGCTTGGTGGCCTGGGCTTCGCGGTAGATCACGTAGTCGCGGGCGACTTTCTGTTCGCCGGCGCGCATCAGGGCCAGTTCGACCTGGTCCTGGATTTCTTCGATATGGATGGTGCCGCCGGAGGGCATGCGGCGCTTGAAGGTGGCGGTGACCTGTTCGGTCAGGCGCTCGACGGTTTCATGGATGCGCGACGAAGCGGCAGCGGTGCCGCCTTCTACTGCGAGAAAAGCCTTGGTGATGGCGACGGTGATCTTGTCGTCGGTGTACGGCACCACGGTGCCGTTGCGCTTGATCACACGCAGCTGGCCCGGCGCGGTGGCGCTCAGGTCCTGGCTGGCATCGGCGGCCTGCGGCGCTTGGGCCTGCGGGTTCTCGCGAGTCGTGTCGGTATGCATGAAAGTCTCCGTATTCTTCATTTGTTTTAGACGCTATGCAGTTTTTGATGCTGCGGCGTACCTGCCGTTCATTCCCTTCTACAACGCCAAACGCTCGGCGAGGCCGGGCGCATGGGACTTGCATACTGGGCAGGGAGGTACGTTTTAGAGCGCCTTCCTGGCTTGAAACGTTCAGTGCCGGGATTTCCGGCACCACTATATGTTGTGTCTATGTTGTGGTTCGTGTGCAGGGTTCTGCACTTTTATCCGTACCCGCCAAGCTCGCCGTGTTATGCGCGAGGGCGGTCGCTGTGGTTGCCGCGGCTGCGGCCACCGAAACATTCGCCTGCACCATTTTTCTTCTGGTTTTGTTCTCGGTCTGGACCTTTCAGGGGCAAATGTGCTTGTGTCGTTTGTTGGTCAAAAACCCAACATGTAGGGGTTTTGCGCAATGGGGATACAAGATAGTGCGGTGCTTGGGTGATGGCAAGCCGAGAGAAAAATTTATCCTGTGGATAAATCTGTGGGTTACTTTGGGGTAACTTTCGCCAGCCCCCGTGATAGCTGGGGTTTTCCCCTGGCTACCGTTCGTCGTGCTGAGCGAGGTTTTTTTCATCGCGCGGCGGCGAATTCGACGGCCATCGCATAAACACAAGATGTAGGATTTTTTCTTGATTATTGGCCCGCTCTGTGCGGGTGCGCAGCCGCGCGGTTATCGGGTGCATTCCGCCGCCGCGAGCGCTCGGCGCATTGCTACAATGCGAGCCGCTTTAGCCGTGGTTGATCTGTCTATGGAGGCAGCAGTGGAACAAGAGTCCTGGCACATCCTGATCGTCGAAGACGACCAGCGTCTGGCCGAGTTGACCCGCGATTATCTGCAGGGCAACGGCTTGGTCGTCAGCATCGAAGCCGATGGCGCACGGGCGGCCACGCGCATTCTGCAGGAGCAGCCGGACCTGGTGATCCTCGATCTGATGCTGCCGGGCGAGGACGGTTTGTCGATCTGCCGGAAGATTCGCGGCCAGTACGACGGCCCGGTGCTGATGCTCACCGCGCGCACCGATGACATGGACCAGGTGCTCGGCCTGGAAATGGGCGCCGACGATTATGTGTGCAAGCCGGTGCGCCCACGGGTGCTGCTGGCGCGTATCCGCGCCTTGCTGCGCCGGCACGAGGGCAATGCGGACGAGGCGGCGAGCGAGCGCCGGCGTTTGCAGTTCGGCCGACTGATCATCGACAGCGCCATGCGCGAGGCCTGGCTGGGCGAGCAGGCGATCGAGCTGACCAGCGCCGAATTCGACCTGCTCTGGCTGCTGGCCGCCAACGCCGGGCGAATCCTCTCGCGCGAGGAAATCTTCAACGCCCTGCGCGGTATCGAATACGACGGCCAGGACAGGTCCATCGATGTGCGCATTTCACGCATCCGCCCGAAGATCGGCGACGACCCGGTGCACCCGCGGCTGATCAAAACCGTACGCAGCAAAGGCTATCTATTCGTTGCCGAGGCGGCTGAAGCCCTCTCATGAATTCGATTTTCCTGCGTATCTATGGCGGCATGCTCAGCGTGCTGGTGCTGGTGGCGCTGCTTGGCGTGGCGACGCTGCACTTGGCCAACGAGGTGCGTTCGGAGCAATACCGCGAGGATCTGGCGCGCGGCACGTTCCGCTTGATGGCCGATAACCTGAAGCCGATGAGCGAGCTGGAGCGGCGCCGTTCGCTGGTG
Source organism: uncultured Pseudomonas sp. (assembly GCA_966210885.1). Taxonomy (GTDB): domain Bacteria; phylum Pseudomonadota; class Gammaproteobacteria; order Pseudomonadales; family Pseudomonadaceae; genus Aquipseudomonas. The sequence continues at coordinate 1,592 of CBIHLQ010000082.1, read as the reverse complement.
CTGTGGTCGCGCTTGTTGGGCATTCCCCTGAGCATCCAGGCGTTGGCCAACGTCGATCTCGACAGTGTGGCGCGTAACCGCGTGCAGCGCGGCCAGGTGCTGGTGAAGCAGACCGGCCCGCATGCGGCGACCATTTATAGCCTGATCGGCAAGCAACAACAGTTATTGCTCACCGGCGAAGTGCAGCAGATCAGCGAGCAATTGGCGCGCGCCACGGTTTACTTGCTGATCGACGAGCTGATTCGCCACCCCGTGTCCGACCAGCCGCAGCGCTTGGCCGAGCTCAAGCAGGCCAAGCACTTCGGCTTTGACCTGCGCCTGGTCCGTCTCGAACAGGCCGCTCTCGACGATGACCAACGGCGCCGCGTGGATGAGGGCGATACGGTGATGGCGCTGGGCAAGGGCGGCGACAGCATCCATGTGTTCGCCGGCGTCGTCGGCACGCCCTGGGTGCTGGAAATCGGCCCGCTGTACCAGATGAACCCCTATCCGCCGCAGATGCTGGTGCTGATCGGCGCCCTCGGTCTGAGCCTGGTCGGGCTGATGGTCTACCTGCTGGTGCGTCCGCTGGAGCAGCGTTTGCGCGGCCTGGAGGCGGCGGCGTCGTTGATCGCCAGCGGGCGTCTGGATGCCCGCGTGCCGAGCCGCGGCAGCGACTCGGTGGGGCGCCTGGCCGCGACCTTCAACGCCATGGCCGAGCACTTGCAGCGTTCGTTGAATATCCAGCGCGAGATGGTCCGCGCGGTGTCCCATGAGCTGCGCACCCCGGTGGCGCGTCTGCGTTTCGGTCTGGAAATGATCGGCGATGCCGAGAACGAGACGGCGCGGCGCAAATACATGGAGGGTATGGACAGCGATATCCAGGACCTCGACAAGCTGGTCGACGAGATGCTGACCTACGCGCGGCTGGAGCAGGGCGCGCCGGCCTTGAGTTTCCAGCAGGTCGATCTGGCCGCCTTGATCGATCAGGTGATCGGCGAGCTGGCGCCGCTACGCGCCGAAGTGCGGGTCGAGCGCGGTCCTTCGCAGGATGCCCCCGATGGCGGCGGCGCCTGTGTCGAGGCCGAGCCGCGTTACCTGCATCGCGCCGTGCAGAACCTGGTGAGCAATGCCATGCGCCATGCCGAAGGGCGGGTTGTGGTCAGCTACCGGATCGGCTGGCAGCGTTGCCGTATCGATGTCGAAGACGACGGGCCGGGCGTACCGGAAGCTTCCTGGGAGCATATCTTCACCCCCTTCCTGCGCCTCGACGACAGCCGCACCCGCGCCTCCGGCGGCCACGGCCTGGGCCTATCGATCGTACGGCGGATCATCTATTGGCACGCCGGCCGCGCGCAGATCGGCAGCAGCACCAGCCTCGGTGGCGCCTGCTTTACCCTGATCTGGCCGCGTAAGCAGGCTTGATGTAGCAGCTCCTGTAGGTCGGGTTAGCGGCGATCCACATTAATGATCGCAACACCGTAAATGAACGCCGCGTAACCCGGCAGGATGTCCACGCGGTGCCATTGTTGGGTTACGCGGCGGTCGATGGCGATGCTGCTGCTTGAACCGCGATAGTCGCCGCTAACGCCAACCTACGATGCCGCGGCCCG
>CBIHLQ010000081.1:0-7066 GCA_966210885.1 uncultured Pseudomonas sp. | reverse complement strand
CGCGGGGCTCGGCCACTAGCTCGGCGACTGCTTCGAGTGCCTGCTGGCGGCGCTGCGCCCAGTCGCCGCTCAGATCGCGGAAGATTTGGCGGTTGCCGTGCAGCCAATCCCGGCAGGCACGGTGAAACGCCACGCGCTCGGCTAACTCCGGTTGGCAACGCTGACCGTCGGCGACCCAGGGCACGCCTTGCGGGTCGAGCAGAAGATGCAGGTCGTAGCGCCGTTCGAGCAAGGCCTGTTCGATCCAGGCCGGGCAGTCGCCGAACAGGCTGCGACTCCACAACAAATTGCTCAGCAGGTGGGTATCGAGGATCAACAGCGGCGGCCGCGCGGCGCGGGCCTGATCTTCCCATTCAAGCTGGCCGCGAGCGATGGCCGGGATATCCGCGTAACAGGTGTCGCGGCCCTGTTGCTCGATAAAGTGACGCACGTACTCGCCGACCAGCAGCCCGCCGAAGCGCGCCCGCACGGCTTCGGCCAGCCAGCTTTTGCCGCTGGATTCCGGGCCGGTCAGCACCAGCACCTTCATGCCCGGACCAACTCCGGCCCGCGGCGCCAGGTCAGCCAACCATGCAATGCGAGCAGACAGAACAGGCCGTAGAGAACGGCGGTGGGGTACAAGCCCTTGTGCACGAACAGACCGACGTAGATCAGATCCAGCGCCAGCCAAAGCGGCCAACATTCCAGACGTTTCTGCGCCATCCACACCTGGGCGACCAGGCTGAAGGCGGTCAGCGCGGCATCCAGCCAGGGCACCGCCGCATCGGTGTAAGTCGCCATCAAGTAGCCGAGCGCCAGGCTGCCGGCGATTCCGATGGCCAGACTCAGCGCCAGGCCCGGCGCGCTCAGGCGACTGACTTCGCGGCCGTGATGCTGGTCGCCGCCGCGCGTCCACTGCCACCAACCGTAGAGCTGCAACACGGCGAACACACCCTGCAGGAGCATGTCCGAATACAGCTTCACCTCGAAGAAGATCCAGCTGTAGATCAACACCATCGCCAAGCCGATCGGCCAGCACCAGACGTTCTGTTTGACCGTCAGCCAGACGGCGATCACGCCGAGCGTGGCGGCGAAGAGTTCAAGGGGCGACATCGGAAACCTCGGGTGGTGCGGGGGACGGCGATTGTAGCGAACCTGCTCGCGCCGATAACGGCCTCGAAGGATGAAATATCAGCGGTTGAGTTCCCGCTCCACCTCATCCGCCCAGGCCAACCAGGACTGCTCGCCGAGGATCCCGCGGCGCAGCGTCAGATAAGGCAAGCGCAACTCCGCGCGCTGCTCGTCGGGCAGGGCGAGAAAATCGCGTTCGATACTCAGCAGGCTGTCCAGGGTCTTGCGGTGCACGGCGACATGCCGGTGCATTTCCTCGCGCAGGTTGTCGATGCTGGTATGGGCGCCGCCGAACAGTTTCACCAGCAACGCGTCGTTGATCTTGTTCGGCTGCACCGGCTCGGCCAGCCAGCGCAGCAGCTCGGCATGGCCGGCCGCGGTCAGGCGATAGATTTTCTTGTCCGGCCGGCTGTCCTGCTGCTCCGCCTCGAACGCTAGCCAGCCCGCCTCGTGGAGTTTTTTCAGCTCCAGATACACCTGTTGGTGCTTGGCGTTCCAGAAATAGCCGAGGCCATCCTTGAAACGTTTGACCAGGTCGTAACCGCTGCCGGGCTGGCTTTCCAGAAGGATGAGAATGGCGTGCTTGAGCGACATAGAGGGGAACTTCACCACGCTGATCGAAAGAGCGCCGCAGTATACGGCATATGCAACTTGTTGCATTAGCAACGCAACCACGCCTAGTATGCAAAAAGTTGCATAACAAAACCCTGGAGCACACCCATGAAACGCACCGGCACCCGCTTCCGTCCGCGCCTGGCGCAAACCGATTACGACGCCATCATCATCGGCTCCGGCATCGGCGGCCTAACCGCCGCCGCCCTGCTGGCCAAACTCGGCAAACGGGTGTGCGTGCTGGAGCAGCACTACACCGCCGGGGGCTACACCCACAGCTACGAGCGCGAAGGTTACGAATGGGACGTGGGCGTGCATTACATCGGTGAGGTGCACAAACCCTGGTCGATGATCCGTCGGGTATTCGATGTGGTCAGCGACGGCAATATCGAATGGGCGCCGATGGACGCGCGCTACGACCGCATCATCCTCGGCGAAAAGACCTACGATTACGTCGCCGGGCGCGAGGAATTCAAAGCAGAGATCAAGCGCCACTTCCCCGACGAAGCCGCCGCCATCGACCGCTATGTCGAGCTGCTCAGCGAGGTCAGCGCCAGGGTGCCGCGCTTCTTCGCCGGCCAGGCGCTGCCGCGCTCGCTCGGCATGCTCTACAACAAACTGCGCCGCTGGTGGCTGCCGGACTACTTCTTCAAAAGCACCCGCGAAGTGCTCGAAGGCCTGACCCAGAACCAGCAACTGATCGGCGTGCTCACCGCGCAGTGGGGCGACTACGGCCTGCCGCCGGCCAAGGCCGCGTTCGTCATGCACGCGATGGTCGCCAAGCACTACATCACCGGCGGCAACTACCCGGTGGGCGGCGCGACCAAGATTTCGGAGCACATCATTCCGCTGATCGAAGCGGCCGGCGGCCAGGTGTTCACCTACGCCGGGGTCGAACGCATCCTGATCGAAAACGGCCGCGCGGTTGGCGTGCGCCTGCACAAGGATGGCGTCGAAATCCGCGCCCCGCAGATCGTCAGTTGCGCCGGCTTGATCCCCACCTACACCCGCCTGCTCGACCCGCAAGTGGCCGCCGAACATGATCTGCTAGCACCACTGAAACAGGTCGAACCCTCCGCCGCGACCCTGTGCCTGTACGCCGGTTTCAAAGGCAGCGCCGCCGAACTGGGCTTGCCGAAGACCAACTACTGGGTCTACCCCGGCGCCGATCACGACTACAACGTCGACAGCTTCACCAGCGGCGACAACCCGGCCATGCCGCTGATCTATATCAGCTTCCCCTCGGCCAAAGACCCGGCCTGGGATGCCCACTACCCGAACAAGGCCACGGTGGAAATAGTCGCGCCGACGCTGCCGCACTGGTTCGCCCAATGGAAGGGCAGCACCTGGGGCAAGCGCGGCCCCGAGTACGAGGCGCTCAAGGCCAAGCTCACCGACCACCTGCTGGAAACCCTCTACCGCCACCAACCGCAACTGCGCGGCGCGCTGGACTTCTGCGAGCTGGCCACACCGCTGTCGACCGAATGGTTCCAGTGGAACGAACAAGGCGAGATCTACGGTATCGACCACACCCTGCAGCGTTTCGAACAGCACTGGATTCACAGCCAGACGCCGATCAAAGGCCTCTACCTGACCGGTGCCGACACCGTCACCGCCGGGGTCGGCGGCGCCCTGATGGCCGGCGTACTGACCGCCACCCGCATGCTCGGCTGGCGCGGTTACCGAATCGGCCAACTGCTGAAAAACTGGAAACCGACCCACAAAACCGACAGAGCCGAACAGGCCGAGGCGGCCTGATGGTCAACCCGGCGCTGCCGAGGCAACACCGGGCGACTGTATAAAAAACAACCAAACCCTTAAACCTCCCAGCCCTCGCCGGCTGCCGCCATAACCGCACAGGTTATCCACAGAAGGTTGCACAGTAACTGTGCGTAAGAATTTGACTAAGTGATTGAGCTTTAATGAATTTTTTATTGCAAAGCGGTAGACGAACCTGGGCCGGCGGCACCCTTGAACGTAAAAAGGCCAGTCTCGCGACTGGCCTTTTATCGATCACTCCCCAGAACCATCACCGCTCAATCCGGCAGCTATAAGGCTTCCGGCGAGTTGCCCGTTATCTCGGAGCATCTTTGGTGCACAGGTTCCACATTGGCGGCACGCAAGCACCGCAACAGTGCACCACTGATGATCAGGCGGCGGCGCTGGAAAGCTTGCCCATTACCGCATCGAACTGCTGCAACAGATGCCGGCGCCCCACCACCCCGAGCACCTTGCCTTTGTTGTCGACCACCGGGTAGTTCTTCGGCTTATCGCCGAGCATCTGCTGCGCCAACGCCAACGGGTCCATATCGCCGCGTACGCTGAGCACATCGCTGCGCATGATGTCGCGCACTGTAGCGACGCGCTGGTTGTAGTAGGCCACCTGAATCGCCACGCGTAGACACTCCTGCTCGGAAATCCAACCCAACAACAAGCCATCGGCATCGACCACCGGCCCGCCCAGCATGGCGTGACGGATCAATAAATTGGCCGCCTGCACCACCGGCATATCGGGGTGGATACGGGCGAAATCCTTACTCATGCAATCGGCGATAGAGGCAGTGATCATCAAATGTGCTCCGTCTTACGGTTGGCTTGTGGGTGCCCGTGTCTGCCGGGCTGCACACAGGCATTAGCAAGTTCCAGGCCCTTTTCGATGAAGGTTCGGGGAAAACGGTGGAAACGTGCGGGGAACAGCCAAGATTCAAACTCCGCGTGAACGCTGCTTTTGATTTGCCTGGTAACTGAATGAGATCTATCAGACAACGCCAAACTGATCAGCACGTAGCCCGGGTTGAGCGCAACGATACCCAGGGCACCGATTCCCGGGTATCGCTGCGCTCAACCCGGGCTACCGTTGGGAAGCCCCTTATCTGCAAGGGACTGCAGTTGTAGGGCAGGTGCAACTCGCCACAAATCAAAGGCACCGCGGGTTTCACCCGCCCGCGCTTCGCGGCCCAAGCCTCACTCCCCAGCAATCAACCGCTCGATGGTCGCACGCAACGCAGGATGCTCCGGCACCTGAATGGCGAATTCATCACGCAGCACGTAGCCTGGGTTGAGCGCAGCGATACCCAGGGCACCGATTCCCAGGTATCGCTGCGCTCAACCCAGGCCACCGTTGGGAAGGCCCTTATTTGCAAGGGACTGCAGTTGTAGGGCAGGTGCAATTCGCCACAAATCAAAGGCACGGCAGGCCGCCCTGCCCTACGCGCTTCGCGGCGCATGCCTCACTCCCCAGCAATCAAGCGCTCGATGGTCGCACGCAGTTCGGGATGCTCCGGCACCTGAATGGCGAACTCATCGCGCAGCACCTCCAGCACCGCATCGACATCCCGCAGTTGCACGCGCTCGCTGGTTTCGCCCAGGCGATGGATGGCGAAGCTGACGTTGTTCAGGGTCTTGCGCAGGCGTGGCCCGGTACGGGCTACGAACAGTTGGCCGAGGAATGGCGAGTCCGGGTGGGTGGACACGTACCAGTTGGCGACCCTGTAATCGATGTCCGCGACTGTTTGCAGGTCGAACAGGTACATCGCCCGCCAGCTCCCGTCCACCAGGGCGCGCAAGGTGTAAGTGCCGTCGGCCAGGCTGAGTCGGTAAGGCTCGTGCGGGGTGGCTTGTTGCGCTTCGCTGTCCAGCAACAGCGGGCCGGTCGGCACCATGCTGCCGACGCCGACATCGGCGATGTAGCGCACGCCGTCGAGGGTCACCAGCACCAGCATGTGCGTGCGGGCGGTCTGCGCATCCTCCGGCCCGCCTATCACCACGCGCCCGGTCAGCCCGCGCGCCTCGAAGCCCAGCGCCTGCAATAACAGTAGAAACAGCCGGTTGAGCTCGAAACAATAGCCGCCGCGCCCCTGACGCAGCAGCTTGTCCTGCACCCTCGGCGGGTCGACGTGCACTGGAGTGCGGAGCATCGTCGACAGGGTTTCGAAGGGGAACTCGGCGGTGTGCCGCAACTGCAGTTCGCGCAGGGTTTCCAGGGTCGGTGGCGGTGCCGACGAGTAGCCCAGGCGCTTGAGGTAGGTTTGCAGATCCAGAGTAAAGGGCTCGCTCATCGTTGTTGCTCCTTGCTCACATGCGCATCGCTCAACAGAACAGCCTGACTGATAGATGAATCAGCGGCGCCGAACACGACATGGCGAATGACAGTTCCGACTATTCACCCTGAGCAAAGTTGCTACGCTTGAACGCTTACCCGGCGGCACGAACGAGGCGTGGGGTGAGGGGCGTTACGGAGCGTGAATCATTAGGGGGAAGGATCGAGCATGCCAGTCGTCAAGATACTGATGTGGAACACCCAGCACCTCAACAATCAGAATGTACGCAAGCCCATGAGCGAGGCTTACGAGGAAAAACTGGATGCCTTGGCCAGCACCCTGACCGCCTTGAAACCCGAGATTCTCGCGCTGTTCGAGGTCGGCACCACCGGCAACCCGAACTTGCGGCTGGTGAACGACTTGAAAGGGGCTTACACACTGAAGGCGTCCCTGAGCCAGGAGGGCGGCTTGCGCAAAAGCACGACCCTGGGTTCCATGGTGTTTGTCAAAAACGAAGTGGCGGATCAATTCTCGGAAAAATTCGAGTTGCCACTCGGCGACGAGGCCATACGCGCCACCCTGCTGTTGAGCGACAACGAGGACAACCTCTTCGCCTTCTGCCACGCGAATGCCTCATACAAAGCGGCAGCCCAGGTGCGGGATGACATTCTCCTGCTCGGCAAGCTCCAGGACCAGGACGGCAAAATCAAAAGGCTGGTCTTCTTCGGTGGCGATCTGAATACCGATGCCAACACGGCCGCGGACGCCATCACCCTTAAACCCAGCAATGAAAAAATGCTGCGCTGCACACCAGGGGACGCCGGCTTCACCCATATTTCCGTGCGCACCTCGCTGTCCCTGGCGAAAAAACTCTATGCCGAGGAGAAAAAGAACGCCTATGGCGGGGTGCAAATAAGCGAGAGCGAATATATAAACGCCTGCATGGGCACCGACGTCGCGTTCGGCGACCTCGCCGTGCCGTCGCTATTGGACTACGCCTATATCAATGAACACTGCGCAACAAAATCCATTTGCCACGCCGCGGTCGCGGTGAAAACCCTGATGGGTGAGACGGGCACGCTCAACTCCGTCCACCAGTTCAAACCGAACGAGGTGTACAACGTCGTCGAACGGGTATACCTGGGTAAGGTGCTGCGCAGCGACCATTTTCCGGTCGCCTACATGATCAAATATCCCTGAGGCGGCCAGCACGTAGCCTGGGTCGAGCGAAGCGATACCCAGGGCACCTTTTCCCGGGTGTCGCTGCGCTCGACCCGGGCTACATTGAGTGATGTTCTTCTGCA
>CBIHLQ010000080.1:0-7611 GCA_966210885.1 uncultured Pseudomonas sp. | reverse complement strand
ACGATGCGCCAGTGATCACCGTCACGGCCGCGCCGGCCCTGCTGGAAAACAGCGCGACCACAGGCAGTGTGGTTGCCACCTTTACCGCCTCCGACGAAGAAGACGGCACCCCGGCGGTCGACTTCACTCCGGGCAGCAACGCCGACGGCTACTACGCCCTCGATGGCAACAACGTGGTGCTCACCAGCGATGGTGCCGCCTTCGTGCAAGCCGGCGGTACCCTGCCGGCCGTCGACCTGACCGCAACCGACAGCGGCAGTCTGACCGCCAGCGACAGTGATACCCCGAGCGTCACCGCGCAGAACGATGCGCCGCTGGCCGTGAATGACGGCCCGGTGGCCGTCGCCGAGGACACCGCCGCCACCGGCAATGTCCTGGACAACGACAGCGACCAGGAAAACGATGCCCTGAGCGTCACCCAATTCACCGTCGCGGGCGATGCCACCGTCTACAGCGCCGGCAGCACCGCGATCATCGCCGGTGTCGGCAGCCTGTTGATCAATGCCAATGGCAGCTTCACCTTCACTCCGGCCGCCAACTACATCGGCCCAGTGCCGACCGCGACCTATACCGTCACCGACGGCAGCCTCACCGATACCGCCGAGCTGAGCTTCGCCGACGTTACCCCGGTCAACGATGCGCCCACCGGCAGCGATGGCGTCATCAGTCTCAATGAGGACAACAGCTACAGCTTCAGCGCTGATGACTTCGGCTTTGCCGATATCGATAGTGGCGACAGCCTGCAGGCAGTACGAATCGACGGCTTGCCCGGTGCCGGCTCACTTCAGTTGAACGGCGCCACGGTGAACGCTGGCCAAGTCATTGCCCTGGCCGACCTTGGCAATTTGACGTTCCAACCTGCACCCGACGCCAGCGGCACCAATTACACCAACCTGACCTTCTCGGTGAGCGATCAGGCCGGTCAGTTCGCCGCCACTCCCAACACGGTCACCTTCGATGTGACCCCGGTTGCCGATGCCCCCATCGTCACCGTCAGCTTGGGCGCGGCGAGCATAAGCACCACAACCATTAACACCGCTAACGTCACGACTAGCGGCCAAGGCTTTACCGTCAGCACCATCGATTTGAACGGTAACCCCGGCGGGATCTCCATCAACGGCTCCCCGGCTGGCTTCGGGGTCACCGGGGCAGCCTCCGGCGCTGACAGTGAGATTGGCGAGCTTAACGGGCAAGCTGAACGTATCGTGGTCGACTTCGATGCCCCGGTTGCCAGCATGGATGTACGTTTCGCCTGGCTGCATAGCGGTGAACGGGCGACCTACACCCTGTTCGACAGCGATGGCAACACAATCGGCAGCGGCACCATTGCGGGCTTCACCGACAACGTCGATCCGGCGATCACGCTGACCAGCAGCAGCGGTGCCGCAATCAGCCGCGTCGAATTCAGCGTGCCGACCAACAATGCCAGCGCCGGTGACGACTACCTGATCAACTCGATAGAGTTCGCCGCCAGCACCAGCTACCCGCTGGCCATCACGGCCACGCCGTCGGACATCGACCACTCCGAGTCCATTGCCAGTATCACGGTCGCCGTCCCCACCGGCGCCACCCTATCGGCCGGTACAGACAACGGAAACGGCACCTGGACACTGCCCTTGAGCGGTTCGGGCAGCTATTCCGTGGTGGTAGACCCAACCACTCAAGGGCTGACCATCACCGGTTTGAGTATGACCATCCCGGGCAACCCGGTTGGCAATCTGAGCGTAACCGCTACGGCGACGGCCCAGGATGGCACGGACACGAACTCATCCAGCTCCAGCATCACCATTGGCGATATCGGCGCCCCGGAAACCGCCAACGTGTCCGTTGTCGCCAATGAGGATTCCGGCCCCGTCAGCATCACCCTAAGCGCAACGGATGACGCCAGCAGCATTGCCAACTTCACCATCACCAGCCTGCCCACGAACGGCACACTGATCTATAACGGTCAGGAAGTACTGATTGGCCAGGCAATTCCGGCAATCGGCAATCAGGCCAACCTGAGCTTCTTACCGAACGCTAATTGGAACGGCAGCACCGACTTCCAGTATCTGTCGAGCGATGTCGCCGGCAACGTGGATCAAACGTCGGCCACCGTTTCCATCCTGATCAACGCGGTCAACGATGCACCGGTCAATCAGTTGCCGGCCAGCTATACCACCAACGAAGATACCGCCCTCAAGCTGAGCGGTCTGTCGGTTAGCGATGCGGACATCGCTTCCGGCCTTGTCTCGGTCACCCTGGCAGTAGCCAGCGGTACGCTGAGTGCGGCAACAGCCAATGGTGTGACCGTGAGCGGCGCCGGTACCGGCACTCTCACGCTCAGTGGCACGCTCGCCGATATCAATGCCTACCTGGCGGCGCCCGTGACCCAGCCGAGCTATCAGCCGGTGGCTGACGCCAGTGGCAACGTAACTCTGACCATGACCAGCAACGATGGTGGCAATACCGGTGCAGGCGGTGCGTTGACCGATGTCGACACCCGCGTGATCACCATCAACCCGATCGCCGACGCGGTACCGGGCAGCGATGTTTCGGTGGTCATCGGCACGCCGGTTACCAACGAAATCAGCTTCACCAGCGATGGCGGCCTGACGGGCAAAAGCGAATACACCTTCGGCAATGGCGTCACCATTTCCACGGGTGGCAACGGCACCTTCAACTGGTCGGGCGGCAACAACCTGGGAGTGAACGGTGCTGGCGACAACGGTACAGAAGCCCAGCGTATCGAGGGCAACGAGACGATTAACTTCAGCTTCCCGACCGGTATGCAGTACATGGCGCTGAAGCTGAAAAACTCCGCCGACGATATCGTCAAGGTCAGTAGCAACCTGGAAACTGCCGATCTGGCAGGACAGAGCACACTGAGCGGCTCGATCAGCACCTCTTCGACGTCCGTCGTTTCCTCTTCCAACCTCAAGGTGGAACTGCAACTGGAAGTGACCAACGCTGGCGTCACCAGCACCGTGACCCGTGTTGCCACTGTCAACTCCGGCGGCAGTTGGTCCGTGAGCCTTACCGGCCTCACCGGCACCATCACCAAAGCCACGCTCAATGCCACGCTCGACGGCGGTCTGTTCAATCAGGGTGGCAATGAGTCGGCCAACGTGACCTACTCGCTCAGTGCCGATATGAGCAGCCTGTCCATCGGGCTGGGCGCTGCAAATGCGTTCGGCACCAACGCCAAGAACAACGGCTTCCAGATCGAATACATCGCGACCGACCCCAACTCGACCGGACTCACCAGCTTCAGCTACCCAGTCGATGTGTTTGCTGCAGTCCAGGACACGGTGGGAACGCCGGAGGCCATTACCAGCTTGACGCTCAGCGACTTGCCGGCCGGTTCGTCGATCAACGTGGTGCTGGCCGATGGCAGCTATCAGGAAATCAACGCAAACGCACAAGGCGTGTTCGACCTGAGCGCCCATACGTCCCTGTTGACCACGCCTACGGCAACCTCGGGCACCGACAAGATCTATCTGGTCACCAGCTCGGCGCTGCCCAGCGGCTTCGCCCCGACGCTGACCCTCGAGATCAACGACGGCGGTAACATCGCCAAGACGATCATCGGCGGATCGGCCAATTCGACCTTCGTCGGCGGCAACGGCAACGACTACATCAGCGGCGGTGCGGGAATCGACAACATCAACGGTGGCGCGGGCAACGACACCCTCGATGGCGGCGTCGGCAACGACATCCTGATCGGTGGCGAAGGCGACGATATCCTCTTCGGCGGAGCGGGCGCGGATAGCTTCGTGTGGCAAGCGGGCCACAGCGGCAACGATGCGATCAAAGACTTCAGCACCGGCGAGGGCGACCGCATCGATCTGCGTGATCTGCTGCAAGGCGAGAACGACGGCAATATCCTCAACTACCTGCGTGTGGATACCCTGACCTCGACGCTCGAAATCAGCACCACTGGCCAGTTCAATGCCGGCGGCAGCGCCGACGTCACCATCAAGCTGGAAAACGGAGGCGTAGCTGTCGACTTGTCGAGCTACGGCGCGACATCCTCGGACATCGTCAACTCGCTGATCGCCGGTGCCGATCCGCTGGTCAAGGTCGATCACACCTGATGCGTGGAACCCCGCTACCATGAAGGTGGCGGGGTTTTCATACCGGGCAGCGAACAGTCAAGGAGCGGTCGATGTTGTATGTGAAGCGTGATACCTGGGGCAATCTGCAACGGGTCGAGGCCGCCCCCTTCGAAGGCATGGATGGCGAGTTACCGGCCGATAGCCAGGAGGCTCAGGCCTGGTACGCCAACCAGACGGTGGAAAGCAGCCTGCTGCAACTCAAGCAGAGCGACCTGGACATGATCCGGGTACTGGAAGACTTGATCACTGTGCTGATCCGCAAGGGCGTGGTGCGCATCACCGATTTACCGGAGGCGGCGCAGAGTAAGCTGGTTGGCCGCAGCAAGGCGCGCGATGCCCTTGGCGGTTTGCACCGGTTGATCAACGACGACGAGTCGGAGCTGATCTAACCTCGACACATAGAATCGCCTTGTCGAAGCCAGGAAACGCCCAGTCCTTGCGTCGCTTTGGCATGCGCGCCATGCCAGGATCGCCAGCAAGCTGGCTCCTACTCGCGAGCACCTATGCCCAAGGCGCCGGCTCGCCGAACAACCTGCCCTGCACGCCCTCGATATCCATGGCACGCAACACCTGCCACTCCCCTTCGGTCTCCACCCGCTCGGCGATCAACGGCAGGTCGATGCTGTTGGCCGCGCGCTGCAGGGCTTCGATAAACAGACGTTTGTCGTTTTCCTGGTCGATGGCGCGGATATAACCGCCATCCACTTTGAGGTACGCCAGGCCGAGTTTGGCCAGGTTGCCGATCATGCTGAAACGCCCGCCGAAATGCTGCAGACCAAGCCCGAAACCGAGGGCCCGCAAGCCTTGGGTCAAGGTTTCCAGGGCCTGCTGCCCGGGGAGCTGATCCTCATCCAATTCCAAGGTCAGGCGTGGCGCCAGATCGGCGTGCTGCTGCAATAACCCATACAGCCGCGCCAATGCCTGCGGGTCGCTGACTGTCGCGCCGGATAGGCTCAAAGCCACCGCCTGGTCGTGGCCGCGCATCTGTTGCAACACCTGACCGAGCATCGCCAGATCGAGGCGTGCCGACCAGCCGAAACGCTCCAGCCAAGGCAGAAAGCGCCCGGCGGCGATCAAACCGCCCTGTTCGTCGCGCAACCGCGCCAGCACCTTGTGGTGCAACACCCGTCCCGGCTCGTTTGCCGCCACCACCGCCTGGAAGAACAACTGCAAGCGTCCCTGGTCGAGCGCCTGATCCAATAGGCGATACCAGTTCTGCCGCTCATCGACGGCCTGCCGCTGTTCGGTCTGCCCACTGAAGGCCCAGTTGGCTTGCGCCTGACTCGCCGCCAGCGCAAGGGCGGCGTCCAATGCGCGATACAGATCCTGGGCATCGTCGCCCGGAGCGAAAGCCGTCAGGCCGATATGCGCCACTGGCAGGCAGTCGCTGGCGCCGGTTCGTTGCAGGCTGAGCAACGCACGGTCGAGTTGTTCGGCCAAGGCTTCGGCCTCGCCGCGCTCGAGACCGGCGGCAAGAATGGCGAACTCGCCGCCACGATTGCGCGCCAGCAGATAACGCCCGTTGCCGAGCTGCTGCAACTGCTCGGCAATCGCCTTGAGCAATTGGTCGGTGGCTTGTCCGCCGAGCCGCTGGTTGAGTCCCGCCAGGTCGTTGACCCGCAGCAACAGCAGAAAACCGTGGCAGGCATGCTCGTCGACGCTCAGGCGGGCATGCAGCTGCAAATCGAAATAGCGGCGGTTGGCCAGGCCGGTCAAGCTGTCCTGATAGGCTTCGGCGCGCAGCAGTTCACTGCGCGCGGCTTCTTCGGCGAATAGCGCCTTAAGCTTGCCGACCATCTGGTTCATGGCATTGACCACCCGACGGAATTCCGGGGTCTTCGGCAAATCCGCGAGGCTGAGGAATTCGCGTCGGGCGATGGCATTGGATTGCTCGACCATATAATCCAGCGGGCGCAACTGGCGCTTGAGTAGCAGCACTCCGAGGGCGACACAGAACACACCGCTCAAGGCCAACCAGAGCAAATTACCCAGCGCGCTCTGCCAGAGCTTGCCGACCGCGAACAGCGGATGACTGACCACCTGCACCTGCGCCGCCTGGCGCCAGCCGTCACTGACGATGGCATCACCGCGCGCCGGCGCCAGGTCGACCAGCTGGGCGAACCATTGCGGCGCATCGCTCTTGACCGGCACGCCACTACGCTCGACCAGCAACTCGCCGCTGGCCGGATCGACCACCCGGATGCTTTCGAAATAACCGCTGTCGAAAATCGAACTGACCATCAGCTCGACCATCGCCACATCCTCTATATGCGGGCTCAACGACAGGCCCAGCGCGGTTGCGGCATCCTGGGCATGGGCGCGCAACTGGTTGACCTGCTGCTCGCGGGAGCTCTCCACGCTGACCAGAAAGCTGCCGGTGAAATTCACCAGCATCAGCACGCAGATGGCGATAAACAACTGCTTGAACAATGACATCAATGGCTCCTTCGCGGCGCGTTCAAGGGAAACCCTCGGCGCGCATTTTCCCCAGCAAATCCTGCCAACGCGACAAACGTTTACTGTCGCCGACCTGCTTGCCGCCACGCGCGCCGGGCAGCCACAGGCCCTCGGCATTGAAGGCGTAAACCGGCAATAGATCGCTGCGCTGGCTGGCCGGCTCGATGGCGTCGATCAGGTTATCCAACACCAGCGGCATGGCTTCCGGATGGGCGTAATAGGTCAACACCATATGCGCCTGATTCAAGCGCAGGGCCTTGACGTAGGTAATGCGTAATTTCTCGCTCGGCACCCCGAGCTGACGCAGGCTGAAATACTTGGCGATGGCGTAATCCTCGCAATCGGCGGCACCGCGGAACAGCGCCTCGACCGGGGTTGCCCAATAGTCTTTAACGTTCCAGGTTTGTATATCGTCGCGAAAGCGCAGGCGTAGATTGAAGAAGCGATTGACCGCCTGCAGCTGTGCCAACTCCTCGACCCCGACTTGCTCGCGCAACAAGCGTTGCCAATCGTCGAGGCGTCCGCGGCCGTCGCCCAGCGGACCATAGAGTTGCTCGGCGCGGCTGCCGATGCGATTGAAATCCCAATCGGCCCTAAGGCTACCGATGCCCAATGCCACGGCCAGCAGACCGACGGCCAGCCAGACCTTGCCAAGGCATGCACGCAGCATTTCGATACGGCCAATCCGCACACTGAGACTTCCACCACAGGACGGCCGCCATGGTGCGGGTCGCGACGGCAAAACACAATCGCAAACGAGGCTTTAGCAGGCAGCGCCGGCCTCCAACAGGGGCAAGCGAACGGGTCGATCGTCGAGCCCTGGGAATGGGCGCGGTTCACAGCGGGAATGGCGGCAGGCTGTCGAACAGGCGGCCCCCGAGCTGCAGGCTCGACGACCGGAGTCAGGTGAAGCGAGCGGCGCGCTAGTGTCGCGACACGAATCATTTGTCGCAGTCCGTGGGAGGGGCCGGGCGGCGCTCCGCTGGGCGGCACTCCGCTTCAGCAGCGATTCTTTCAGCGCCCTTACGGTCAATCGCGGCTAGAGCCCCTCCCACCC
>CBIHLQ010000079.1:0-8587 GCA_966210885.1 uncultured Pseudomonas sp. | reverse complement strand
GCGTCGGCCGGAATGGTGCCCCCTCACCCTAGCCCTCTCCCCAGAGGGTAGAGGGGACTGATTGGTGGACAGTCACACTACGTCGGCAGATGCGGATAGCTCCCTCTACCCTCCGAGGAGAAGGGATTAGTTACGTGGTTGGCAGCCCCAACGAAAAAGCCCGGATCAATCGACCCGGGCTTTTTCAGTTTCGCAAACCGCCGTGTTACACGGCTTCGCGCGGTTCCTTGATTCTGAACCAGGCGGAATACAGCGCCGGCAGGAACAGCAGGGTCAGCGCGGTGGCGACGATCAGGCCGCCCATGATGGCCACGGCCATGGGGCCGAAGAACACGCTGCGCGACAGTGGGATCATCGCCAGTACCGCGGCCAGGGCGGTCAGGACGATGGGGCGGAAGCGCCGTACCGTGGCTTCGATGGTGGCGTGCCAGCTGTCCAGCCCGGCGGCGATGTCCTGCTCGATCTGGTCGATGAGGATCACCGAGTTACGCATGATCATCCCGGACAGGGCGATGGTGCCGAGCATCGCGACGAAGCCGAAGGGTTGGCGGAACACCAGCAGGAACAGGGTCACGCCGATCAGCCCCAGGGGCGCGGTGAGGAACACCATGATCGAGCGCGAGAAGCTTTTCAGCTGCAACATCAGCAAGCTCAGCACCACCACGATAAACAGCGGTATGCCGGCGTTGACCGATTTCTGCCCGCGGCTGGAGTCCTCGACGGTGCCGCCCACTTCCAGCAGGTAGCCATCGGGCATGGAAGCGCGGATCGATTCCAGGGTCGGCAGTATCTGTTGGGTCAGGCTGACCGGCTGCGCGCCGCCGTAGATATCGGCGCGCACGGTGACGGTCGGCAAGCGGTTGCGGTGCCAGATCACGCCTTCTTCGAAACCGTATTCGAGGGTGGCGATCTGCGCCAGCGGCACGCTGCGGCCGTTGTCGGTCGGCACCGCCAGGCTCGGCAGCAGGCCGAGTTCCTGACGTTCGACGACGCCGCCGCGCAGGAGGATTTCGATCAGTTCGTTACCCTCGCGGTACTGGCTGACCGGCGAGCCGGTCAGCGAGCTTTGCAGGAAGCGCGACAGGTCGGCGGTGCTCACGCCCAGGGCGCGGGCGCGCTCCTGATCGATATTCAGGCGCACCACTTTGCTCGGTTCCTGCCAATCCAGGTGCACGTTCACCACATCGGGGTTTTCCCGCACCTTGTCCGCCACCTGACGGGCCAGGGCGCGCACTTCGTCGATATGCTCGCCGGAAACCCGGAACTGCACCGGGTAACCCACTGGCGGGCCGTTCTCCAGGCGCGACACGCGAGTGCGCAGGGCCGGGAATTCTTCGTTGACCGTCTCGATCAGCCAGCTGCGGATCGCTTCGCGGTCTTCGATGGTTTTCGCGAGTACCACGAATTGGGCGAAGCTGGCCGCCGGCAGTTGCTGATCCAGCGGCAGGTAGAAACGCGGCGAGCCGGTGCCGACATAGGCCACGTAGTTATCGATGCCTTCGCGCTCGCTGAGCAGTTGCTCCATGCGCTTGACCTGCTCCTCGGTGGCGACCAGCGACGCGCCTTCGGCGAGCTTCATATCAACCATCAGCTCCAGTCGCCCGGACGCCGGGAAGAATTGCTGCGGGACGAAGCGGAACAGCGCGATGGCACCGACGAACGCGACCAGGGTCAGGACGATCACGGTTTTGCGCCGCCGCACGCACCACGCCACCATGCCGCGCACACGCTGGTAGAACGGCGTCGCGTAGGGGTCGTGGCCGGCCGCGCTGCCGCCGTGTTTGGCGGCGTGCAATTTGGCCAGATCCGGCAACAGTTTGGCGCCCAGGTAAGGTACGAAAACCACGGCGGCGATCCAGGACACCAACAGGGCAATGGTCACTACCTGGAAGATCGAGCGGGTGTACTCGCCGGTGCTGGAGTTGGCGGTGGCGATCGGCAGGAAGCCCGCCGCGGTGATCAGGGTGCCGGTGAGCATGGGGAAAGCGGTGCTGGTCCAGGCGTAACTGGCCGCCTTGAGGCGGTCGAAGCCCTGCTCCATTTTGATCGCCATCATCTCCACGGCGATGATTGCGTCGTCGACCAACAAGCCCAAGGCGAGCACCAGTGCGCCCAGGGAAATCTTGTGCAAGCCGATGCCGAAGTAGTACATGGCGGCGAAGGTCATCGCCAATACCAACGGGATCGACAGCGCCACCACCAGACCGGTGCGCAGGCCGAGGGAGAAGAAGCTGACCAGCAGGACGATGATCACCGCCTCGGTGAGCACGCGGACGAATTCGCCCACGCCGGTTTTCACCGCCGCCGGTTGGTCCGAGACCTTGCGCAGTTGCATGCCGGCCGGCAGGGTTTCCTGCAAGCGGGCGAAGTCGACTTCCAGGGCTTTGCCCAGCACCAGAATATCGCCGCCGGTTTTCATCGACACCGCGAGGCCAATGGCGTCCTCGCCCATAAAGCGCATGCGCGGTGCGGGTGGATCGTTGAAGCCGCGTTTGACCTCGGCCACATCGCCGATGCGGAAGCTGCGATCGGCGACGCGGATAGGGAAATCGCGGATTTCCTCAACCGTTTGGAAACGCCCAGTCACGCGCAATTGCACGCGGTCCGTGGTGGTTTCGAAGTAGCCGGCCGCGGCGACGGCGTTCTGCTCTTCGAGCGCCTGCTGCACCGCCGCCAGCGGCAAGCCTAAGGTGGCCAGCTTGGTGTTGGACAGCTCGATCCAGATTTTCTCGTCTTGCAGGCCGACCAGGTCGACCTTGCCGACATCCTTGACCCGCTGCAGTTGCAGTTGGATGCGGTCGGCGTAGTCCTTGAGCACGGCGTAGTCGAAACCCTCGCCGGTCAGCGCGTAGATATTGCCGAAGGTGGTGCCGAATTCGTCGTTATAGAACGGCCCCTGGATACCCTGGGGCAAGGTGTGGCGAATGTCGCCGACCTTCTTGCGCACTTGGTACCAGAGGTCGGGGATATCCGCCGAATCCATGGCATCGCGGGCGAGGAAGGTCACCATGGATTCGCCCGGACGGGAGAAGGAGATGATCTTGTCGTACTCACCGGTCTCCATCAGCTTCTTTTCGATGCGTTCGGTGACCTGGCGGGAGACTTCTTCGGCGCTCGCCCCCGGCCAGTTGGTGCGGATCACCATGGCCTTGAAGGTGAACGGCGGGTCTTCGCTCTGGCCCAGTTTGGTGTAGGACAGCGCCCCGACCATGGCCAGCAACAACATGAGGTACAGCACGATCTGGCGATTGCGCAACGCCCAGGCGGACACATTGAAGTCCATCGGGTTACTCCTTGCTCGCCAATTCGACCATGCGGTTGTCGCGGTCCACCGGGCGCACCTTCTGCCCTTCGCGTAGCACCTGCACGCCAGCGGCGACTACCCAATCGCTGGCCTGCAAGCCTTCCAGCACCGGCACCAGCTTCTCGCCGTAAGCCCCGACCCGCACCTTGACGCGCTTGAGCGTGGAATCTTTCGGGTCGACCACCCAGACGAAGGGCTCGCCCTTCTCGGCGGTCAGCGCCGACAGCGGAATAGCCAAGGGTACCGGGCCATTGTGGGGGATATACACCCGTGCGCTCTGGCCCAGTTCGGCGGGCACCTTGCCTTCGGTAAAGGCCACGCGGGCGGCGAACGTGCGCGATTGCGGATCGGCCGACGGCGATATTTCGCGGATGCGCCCGGGGAAACGTTGATCCGGCTGCGACCACAACTCGACCGCCACTTCCTGGCCGACGCTGAAGCGCTCGAAGGCTTGCTCCGGCAAATTGATCAGCACTTCGCGCTCGCCATCGGCGGCCAGCACGAACACGCTTTGCCCGGCGGCGACCACCTGCCCGACTTCGACCATGCGCCGCGCGATCACGCCGTCCTGGGAGGCGCGCAGCACGGCGTAGCCGGCCTGGTTATCGGCCACGTTGAATTCGGCTTTGATCTGCTTGAGCCGCGCCTCGCCCGCGCGGAAGGTATTTTCGGCATTGTCGTATTGCGAGCGGCTGACCAGGTTGCGCGCCAGCAGCGCTTTGTAGCGGTCACGCTCGGCGCGCACCAGCTGCAGGTTGGCTTCGGCGGCGGCGACCTGGGCGCGAGTCGCTTCGAGTTGCAGGCGCACGTCTTGCGGGTCCAGCTCGGCCAATGGCTGGTCCTTCTTCACCCGCTGCCCCACCTCGACCAGGCGCTTGCTTACCTTGCCCGCGATACGAAAAGCCAGCTCGGGCTCCAGGTGCGCGCGCACTTCGCCCGGGTAGGTATCCATCATCGCGCCGGCCAATTGGGGTTGCACCACCATGGCGGGACGCACCGGGGACTCGACGTGCTCGCCGTTGCCACAAGCGGCGAGCACCGCGATAAGGCTGACTGGCAAAGCGACAGATAGGACTCGACGCAACATAATGGAAGACCTTCGCGAAGGTTTGGAATATTTGAACTGCGGAGTATAGTAAAAATAGCAAACCAATCAGTCCAGTATTTAAAACAACCGATGACTAACAAAATGTTGCCACCCAGCGGCCCGGGCCGTCCTAAAGACCCGACCAAACGCCAAGCGATTCTCGAGGCGGCGAAAACCCTGTTCCTGCGCCATGGCTACGACGGCAGCAGCATGGACGCCATCGCCGCTGAAGCGGGGGTTTCCAAGCTCACGGTGTACAGCCACTTCACCGATAAGGAAACGTTGTTTTCCGCGGCGGTGCAGGCGAAATGTCAGGACCAATTGCCCGAACTGCTGTTCGAACTGGTGGAAGGCGCGTCTATCGAAAGCCAGTTGCTGAATATCGCCCGCGGCTTCCATGCGCTGGTCAACAGCCGCGAATCGGTCGAGCTGCATCGGATCATGATCAGCCTGGCCGCACAGGATTCGAAGCTCTCGAAAATGTTCTACGAAGCTGGGCCGCAACAGGTGCTCAGCGAAATGGCGCACCTGCTCGAGCAAGCCGACCGCGCGGGCAAACTGCGCATCGCCAGCCCGCTCGACGCCGCCGATCAATTTCTTTGCCTGATCAAGGGCATCGCCAATTTCCGCCTGCTGATCGGCTGCGCCGACGCCCTGGAGGGCGAGGCCGCCGAACGCCATGTGCGCGATGCGGTGGGGATGTTTATGCGGGCTTATCGGCCGGACTGAGTATCAAGCTGGCCGCGACCTGACTGAGAGCATCCCGGACTGCATCCGGGCGACAAAGACTTCGCGGGTTGGAAAACGCGCTTGGGTAGGGTGGCATGGCGAAGCCTTGTCCACCGATGGCGTCGAGATGGCGGACAAGCCTTCGGCATACCCTACGCGGTCGCGGCTTGCGGCTTGCGGCTTACAGCTTTTTCTTCGGGTAAATATCGTAACGGCTGGATTTACCTTCCAACGCATAGCCCGGCTTGGCGCCCTCGATGCACGGCGCCTTGCGCGGGCGCTTGACCACCACCCGGTGGCTGGCCAACGCCAGGGCCGCGGCGAGTAGCGCCGGGGCATCCTGATCGTCGCCAACGAAGGGCCGGAACAGGCGCATCTCTTTTTTCACCAGCGCGCTTTTATCGCGATGGGGAAACATCGGATCGAGGTAGATCACCTGCGGCGGCTCGCCCTGCCAATCGCGCATCAACTCGATGGCGTTGCCGGTCAATAAATGCATGTGCGCAACTATCTGCCCGACCTGAGCATCGCCCCGGGCCCGAGCCAAACCGTCTTCGAGCAGGGCCGCCACCAGCGGCTGGCGTTCGATCAGGGTCATCGCGCAGCCCAGGCTGGCGAGGACGAAAGCATCGCGCCCCAGCCCGGCGGTAGCATCCAGCACCCGCGGGCGAATGCCCGGCTGCACGCCGACCGCCTTGGCGATCATCTGTCCGGCGCCGCCGCCGAACAAGCGCCGGTGCGCTGCCGCCCCTTCGACGAAGTCCACCCGCACCGGCCCCGGCGCCTGGGGCCCGAGTTCGACCAACTGCAAACCGCCCTCGCCCAGTTGCAGGGCGAACTCGCTATCGCCATCCAGCGGCAACTGCAGGCGCGCCGCCCAGCTCGCCGCCGCCTCGGCCAGATGGGGCTGCAGGGCCTGCATACGAATTTTCGCGATAGTGGGCTGGTCGTTCATTAGCAAAAGTGCTCAAAAAATATTCAATTCAGCCGGGAATGAGCCGACAACTCAAGTAGGCGGCATTTTGCCAGACCCGGCACCGCTAAGCCGCATCGAGTTCGCCATGTTCGACGTCACAAGCGCACCCCATCCCCATTCGTCTCAGCCCGCTAAGGGGCTGAAGGAGCAGTTGGAAGCCGGCATTCAGGCCTCGCTGGAGTACCAGATACTGCGCCGCACCCTGACGCCCGACGAGCCCCAAGCGAATAGCCCAGCCACCCCAAGCGAAGCGGCCGAGGTCAGCGCCGAGCAGCCCGCCGTCGCCGTCCAAGCCAGCGACTTCGAGCAGATAGTCGAGCAGCGCCAGTTGGTGCTGGAGGTCAACGTCAACGCCGAGCCGCAGAAAACCGATCCTTTGGTACTCGACCTTGCCAGCAACGGCTTCCGCACCAGCGGCCTGGAGCGCAGCGTGCGCTTCGACCTGGATGCTGACGGCAGGCGCGAACAGATCAGCGTCCCCACCGGCGACGACGCTCTGCTGGCGCTGGACCGCAATGGCAACGGGCAAATCGACGATGGTCGCGAATTATTCGGTGATCAGCACGGCGCCGCCAATGGTTTCGCCGAACTGGCCAAGCACGACGACAACGGCGACGGCCGGATTGACGTGCAGGATGCGATTTTCCAGCGTTTGAGCCTGTTGCGCTTCGATGCCCAAGGCCGGCAATCGAGCCACTCGTTGAGCCAGGCCGGGGTCAGCGCGATCGAGCTGCAAGCCCAGGATGTGAAGCTGGCCTTGGGCGCCTATGACGAAATCGCCCAGCTCGGCCGCTTCGAGTTCGCCGACGGCCGCAGCGGCCAGGCCGCCGACCTGCTGCTGGCGCAACGCTGAGGCGCGCGATTGCGTGGATTAACGGCACATCCGGAACAGCCCCATATCGACATGAAAATGATCGCGGTGGGCGGCGTTGTACTCCGGCCCCAGGGTGGTGTTGAAGCTGTCGCAGGCGGCCCGATGCACCTGGCGCAGGAACTCGCCCTCCTCTCCCGGTTTCGACCAATCGCGCCGTACGCTGATATGCCGACCGTCACGCAGGCGGAAACCGACGATATCCAGCGCATTGGCCGAGGCATGTTGGCTTTGCCGCTGGCTACCGGCGATGGAGCGACAGGCGTAACTGCCGACATGCTCGACCCGCGCCACCTGCTGGCCGAATACCGCTTGCGCGGCCGTCTGCAAACCATGTCGCTCGAACATCGCAAAGGCCGCCGCCAACGGGCAGGTGGCGATAAAACTGTTGCTCAGGCGCACCTCGGAACCCTGCACCCGTACGGTATTTTCCAGCGGACAGTTGGCTTGCGGCTCGCTGTCGGCCAGCGGCATGTAGCTCAACGGCGAGCTATCGAGGGCCTGCCGGCAGAGCAGCGGATCCTGCTTCAGGCGCCAGAGCTTGAACGGGGTCAGCAGGTTCGGTTGCGCGCCGATATCCAGCGGTGCCCAAGGGTCCCAACGCGGCGGCACATCGAGCCAGCGCTGGTGGACGGCCAGCGGCAGCAGAAAAAAGATAAACAGCAATAACGCTAGGAAAAACTGACGCAAACCCACCCCAGCTCAAGTCTTGAACAGATCGTTGATGCTGTCGAACGGCATGGCTCGTCCGGTCGCAACCAGGCTGTCTCGGCCGGCCAGCTCCTCGGCGGCCTGGTAGAAAGCACCATAGGCGACCCGCGCCAGGTTGGAGCCGAGGCTGACACGCTTCACCCCCAGCTCGGCCAACTCATCCAGCGACAGACGCAGGCTCGGCGAGCCCACCAGCACGTTGACCGGATGCGGCGCCACGGCCGTGACCACCGCCTGGATTTCCTCGCGGGTGGTCAGGCCTGGCGCATAGAGCACATCGGCACCGGCTTGCGCGTAGGCCTCCAGGCGCTTGATGGTGTCGTCCAGATCAGGCCGGCCGTGCAGGTAGTTTTCCGCACGGGCGACCAGGGTGAAGGCGAATGGCAGGCTGCGCGCAGTCGCAACGGCTGCTCGGATGCGCTCGACCGCCAACTCGAACGGATAGATGGGGGATTGCGCGTTACCGCTGGCATCTTCGATGGAGCCACCGACCAAGCCGATCTGCGCCGCCAGCGCAATGGTTTCTGCGCAGTGCTGCGGCTCGTCGCCGTAACCGTTCTCCAAATCGGCAGCCACCGGCAACGGCGTCCCCTCGATGATCGAGCGGGCATTGGCCAAGGTCTCTTCACGACTGACCGCCCCTTCCGCATCGCGCCGACCAAGGGAAAACGCCAACCCGGCGCTGGTCGTCGCCAGGGCCTCGAAGCCGAGCGCGGCGAGCATCTTCGCCGAGCCGGCATCCCAGGGATTAGGTAGCACGAACAGTCCGTCGCGCTGGTGCAAGGCGCGAAACGCCTCGCCACGTTCCATTTGGTTGAGCATCGCAGTCACTCCTTTATCGACCTGCACGCACCTTAGGGTCTGTTGCCGTTTCAGCGCAAGCCGCGTTGCCGCGAAAAATCTCGCCAT
>CBIHLQ010000078.1:0-10847 GCA_966210885.1 uncultured Pseudomonas sp. | reverse complement strand
CCATCACCGATGCGACCGGCTTTGCCGACCGCGGCATCATGATCGAGATGCGCAAGCAGGGCCAACGCATCGTCTTCGATGTCAATTTGGCGGCGGCACGGCGCGCGCGTCTCGACTTCAGCGCCCGCCTGCTCAAGCTCGCCAGCTTCGTCGCCCACAGGTCCTAGGCCTATGCCTTCCGTACCCTTCAACGATCGACCATTGCGCGACAAGCTCGCCTACAGCGGACTGCTGCTCACCTCCGCCACCCTGACGGTGCTGCTGGTGACGCTGCTGGCTTACCAACTGGTCGTGCAGAAAGCGGAACTGACGGAGAACGTCAGAGCCCACGCCATGGTGGTCGGCAGCAACGGCAGCGCGGCGATCGTATTCGGCAACGCCCGGGAAGCGCATGAGACGCTCGCGTCCCTGAGCGCCGTCTCGGACATCACCCGGGCGGCGTTTCTGCTGCCCGACGGTCAGCAATTGGCCGCCTATCGACGGGACAGCGGGGCCTCGAACGCGGATATCGCCGCGCCCGAAGAGCCCGGCTGGTATGCCCTGCTGGTCCGCCAGCCGATCGTGCTGCACGGTCAACTGATCGGCAGCGTGGTGGTCCAGGCGAGCCTCGCCTCGCTGTATCGCGGGTTGGCGCTGCAAGCGTTATTCGGCGGGCTGGCGGCCGTGGTGACGCTGGCGCTGTCCTTGCTGCTCACGCGGCGGATCGCCTCCGGCATCGTGCGGCCGCTGCTGAGCCTGGTGCAGCTGACCGAGCAGGTACGCGCCGAGCAGGACTTCAGCCTGCGGGCCAGCGTGTACGGCAACGACGAGGCCGGCCATCTCGCCCGCAGTTTCAACGACATGATGGAACAGCTCGAGTGGCACGACACGCGGATCAACGCCGAGCTGCAGCAGCGCCTGCTGACCGAGCAGCAACTCAACCGGCTGGCGTACCACGACCCCGTCACCGGCCTGCACAACCGCCACTACTTCAAGGAGAAACTGGAGACCGCAGTGGCCGAAGCGCTGCGTTACGCGACCTCGTGCGCGGTGCTGTTCATCGACCTGGACGACTTCAAGATCGTCAACGACACCCTCGGCCACGAGACCGGGGACAAACTGCTGAGCCTGGTCGCCGAGCGCCTGCGCGCCACCTTGCGCAGCAACGATGTGGTGTGCCGGATCGGCGGCGACGAGTTCGCGGTGATCATGGAAAACGGCGTCGCCACCTCCCAGGCCGAACGGGTCGCGGCGAATATCGTCACCGCGCTGTCCAACCCCTTCGTCATCGACGGTCAGCAGATAGGCGTCGGCGCAAGCCTCGGTATCAGCCTGTGCCCCGACCACGCGACGGACACCGTCAGCCTGCTGCGCAACGCGGACACGGCGATGTACCACGCCAAGGGCAACGGCAAGAACAACTACCGCCTGTACGAAGCGGATATGGAGAACGGTTCGATCCGCCGCTTCAGCCTCGAACAGTCGCTGCGCCTCGCCCTCGAGCAAGGGCAATTGCAGCTGCTCTATCAACCGCTGGTGGATCTGTCCGACAGCACCCGCCTGATCGGCTTCGAGGCCCTGCTGCGCTGGAACCACCCGGAGCTCGGTGTGATCGGCCCGCAGGAGTTCATCCCACTCGCCGAGGAAACCGGGTTGATCCACCCGATCGGCGACTGGGTGATGCGCAGCGCGTTCCGTCAGGCCCAGGAATGGCAAGCCATCTGTCCCGGCGTGCGCATCGGCGTCAACCTGTCCGGGCGCCAGCTCAAGCGCGCCGACGCGCTCCAGGGCATCTTCGCCGCGATCGAGGCGAGCGGCCTGCCCGCGCACCTGATCGACATCGAGCTGACCGAAAGCATCCTGATGGACGATCGCACATCCACCGTGGCCAAACTGCAGGCGCTACGTGCGGCGGGCGTGCGCATCTCGCTGGACGACTTCGGCACCGGCTACTCGTCGCTCGACTACCTGCGACTCTATCCCGTCGATACCCTGAAGATCGACCGCAGCTTCGTCGCCAACCTGCCCGACGACGCCAGTAGCGTGGCGATAACCCGGGCAATCATGGCGATCGCCGACGGGCTCTCCCTCGGCGTGGTGGCGGAGGGCATCGAGTCCGAGGCCCACGCGGCCTTTCTGCGCGGCGCCGGCTGCCCCGTGGCGCAGGGCTATCTCTACGCCAGACCGCTCGACGTGTCCGCCGCGACGGAACTGGCCATGAGCCGTCCTCGGACAGGTCATTTTTCGGCTGCCCCGCATCATCACGGGATAGAGAGGGTCGATGGTCAGGACGCGGATAAGTCGATAGGGCAATAGCCATATCGGACGGGTTTTCACCCGGCCCGCCGACTCGAGGCGGACTGAGCCCATTTGAAACCAGCCTGACCGATAGCGTAATAAACGAGCCTGTTCTGACACCGCACCGACGCCGAAAGTAGTCCTTCGACGACCCCGCCAGATTCATCCACTTACCCGTAGCGCCCAACTCCTTACCTCAGAATAAGCCATGCCTGATTTTGCCAGCCTGAGTATTTGTGTAGCGTCTCATCGCTACTGAATTATGGCCAAAGGCCACTAAACACTCGATCCAAACCACTCGCTTGCAACCATCGCAGCGAGTCGGCATCCGAGTCGTCGCAACCAGGCCAGCAGGCATCAATCAGCACCTGCTTGGCGCGGCGAGACGTCAACACCTCGTTCATCTCACAACTCTCCACAAGAGAGACCGCTTAGTCAGGCCGACTGGTAACCCGACCTCGGTTGGCCAGCACATGGAATAAGCCATTCCCAAGCAATGGCAATTCCCAGGCGGATCCAATCGGCAGGAAGCTGCCTTAACTCGATATCACGTTGATCACGGGAGAATCCCCCCATGCTGCAATTGTTCGCGGACCTCGGATTTCGCTGGAAAATTGCCCTGCCGATACTGCTGCTCGCCATGTTGCTGATGCTCATGGGCATTCTGGGCATGCAAGGCATCAATCAGGTCAACGACTCCAACGCTCGCCTGACCAACCGCTACCTGCCCGCCATCAGCCTATTGCTGAACGCCGACCGGGATCTTTACCAGGCCTTCGTTGCCGAGCGCAGTCTGCTCGGCGAGGGCGGCAGCGAGCATATCGTCGAACTCACAGTCGCCCACGCCGAGAACGTCCAACAGGCTTACGACCGCGTGCACAAATATGCCGACATGCAGCCCAGCGCCGACGCCCTCAAATTGGTGGTCGATTTCGACCGCGGCTTCAGCCAATGGCAGGCGACGTCCAATCGCGTGATCGAGCTGGCGAACGGCGACCGCAATGCGGCTGCGCAACTCAGCTACGGCGATAGCGAAGCGCAGTTCGAGGCCATGCGCGACCCAATCGACAAACTGGGCGAGCTGGAAGACCTGGCCGCCAATCTCGAAGGCTCGGCGGCCATCGCCAGGGGCGATCAGCGCAGCTGGCAACAGGGCCTGATCGTTATCGTCAGCCTGCTGATCTGCGCGGTGCTGATCCTGGGTTTCCCGACTCTGGTGGTGCGCCCGCTGCACAACCTGCGGCAGCGCATCGAGCAAATCGCCGATGGTGACGGAGACCTGCGGGTACGCCTGGAGGTGCTCTCGCGCGACGAACTGGGCGAGCTCAGCACCGTCTTCAACCGCTTCCTCGACAAGCTGCAACCGCTGATCCAGGAAGTTCGCCGACTCACCGGCGAAGTGGCCGACTCGGCGCAGCAACTGGCAAGCATGGCCAAGGCCAATGACCGTCTGATCAGCAGCGAACACGCCGCGGTGGATCAGGTCAGCACGGCAGCGACCGAAATGAGTGCCGCCGTGCACGAGGTGGCGCGTAACGCACAGAACGCGGCCGACGCCGCACGCAGCGCCGAGAGCCAGTCCCGCGAGGGTACGCAGGTGGTAAGCGCGACCATCCAGGCCATTCGCCAACTGGCTCGCGAAGTAGAAGGCGCCTCCGACACCATCCAGACGCTGGAGCAGGAAACCGCCAACATCGGTGCGGTGCTGGCCGTGATCAAGGGCATCGCCGAACAGACCAACCTGCTCGCGCTGAATGCCGCCATCGAAGCGGCCCGCGCCGGCGAACAGGGGCGTGGTTTCGCCGTGGTCGCCGACGAGGTAAGGGCCCTGGCTGCGCGCACCCAGGACTCGACCAAGGATATCCAGCAAATGATCGAGCGCCTGCAGAGCGGTGTGCAGAACGCGGTCCAGGCCATGCATGCGGGCAGCGAGAAGGCCCGCGACAGCGTCGAACGTGCGAGCGGCGTGGATGGCGTGCTGTCCGCCACCAGCGACTCGGTGGCGCGCATCAACGACATGGCCGCACAGATCGCCACGGCTTGCGAGGAGCAGAGCTGCGTGACCGAGGAGATTGCGCGCAATATCAGCGATATCCGCGACCTGTCCGATGAAGCGGCGCTGACTTCCGAGCAGAGCGCTCAAGCCAGCGCACGCTTGTCCGAGCTGACCCATAAGCTGGCTCAGCTGGTTGGGCGCTTTCGTGTTTAACAGGCTGTTGAAAAAGCTATATAGCCGTTAGTCGTTGCATGCGCCGCGGCTCGCGCCTCCCACAGACCGTAGGGGTTTTCCAGCGACTCGCTGCGGCGCCTCAGTTGATCCGCTGACGTTGCGCTTGGGCCGCGATGACCTTGCAGATGCTGAAGGTATCGCGGCCCAAGCCCCTTCCACGGAGCGCGACGGATGACTCGCGTCGCGACACCGGAAGCCCGTCGACCTCAGTACTTGCCGACGGCGTTGAAGAACCAGCCCTGGCTGCGGTACGACAGGTCGGTCAGGTCATCGCTGAAGTCGCTGAAGTTGTAGCCGACGCCGGCCTTGAAGTGATTGCCGAAGTGACGATAGACGCCGACCAGCACGCCGGTACGGCTGTCCTTGGCGGCGAACTCGTCGCGCCGGCGGATCTCGGCCATCAAATCCCACTTCTTCACCACATGCCAATCCACGCGAGCGGCAATCAGCTGACCGCGGCTGTCGAACCAGTCGGCCGAGCTGTCGCGGCTCATGCGCAGCTCGCTGAGGCGATAGGCGTACTTGCCGCCGACGCTCCAGCGCTCGTTGAGGTCGTAGATGCCGTCGATGGCGAAGACGTGGCTGCGCTGGGCGTAGTCGACCGTGCTGCCGGTGGCCGTGGACACCTGGTCCGGCGGCGGCAGGTCCTCCAGGTAGGTGTACTTGGTCAGCAGGTTGAGCTTGTCGTTGAACACCGGGCGGTAGGCATAGCCCAACGAGGCCTCGATGAAATCGCCGTTGAAGTAATCGCCACGGTCGGAGTCGCCCACCGAGAAATCCAGCTTGCCGATGAAGCGCCAGTCCGGGTTGACCTTGTAGCTGATGTTGTTGCGCATCAGCCACACGCTCAGGTCCTGCACGGCACTGCTGTCCTCGCGGTATTCCAGACGGCTGGCGTAGCGCAGATCGCCGTTGCTGTAGCCGACCTTGCCGCCGATGGCGCGGCGTTTCAGCGCGTAATCGGTCTCTTCGTTGAAGGTGCCGAATTCGGTGGTGACGCCGTAGCTCCAGTAGTCATCCGGGGCGAAGTCCAGGCCGTAGCCCTGGATCAGGCCGGCCTGATCGCCGTGCTGCAAGCGCTGCTCGGCGTAGACGCTGGTGCTGTCGGTCCAGCGCGAACGGGCGCCGGAGACGAACTGCCCGGTGCGGCCACTGCCGCCCAGACCGCTGCGGCTGGCGAAGCCGTCGTCGCTGCGGTCGCTGTCCAGCTGGTAGTTGAGGTAGACATTGGTGCGGTCGGAGGCGTCGTAGCCGATACCGGCCTTGGCGCCCACGCCGAGGTTGCCGCCGGACAGCTCGCCGTTCAGCGAGGTGCGTTCGTTGAGGCGGTAATCGCCACCGACGCCCAGGCGGTTGTTGGCCTGGCGCCCGCCGTCGCGGCTGACGGTGCCCTGGCCGAAACCGTACACCGACCAGTCCTCTTCGGCGTGGTAGAGCGCCTGGAGCAGCACATCGTTGCGCTCGCCTTCGTCGTAGTCGCCGTCGTCGGCACCGGCATAGGTGCCGGTGTAGAGGTTGCGGTAGGCGCCGCCGTAAGTCTGGCGGTCGTTGCGCAGGCCGGCGGACAGGCGCCAGGCCTCGCTCAGGTCATAGGCCACGATACCCTCGGCGGCGCGGCGCGAACGGCCACCGTCTTCCTCGGTCTGGTCGGCCTTCAGCGTCACCTCGGTCTTCTCGCCGAGCGGCGCGGTGTAGCTGCCGCCGACCTGATCGCTGGCCAGTTCGGACAACCGCCCCGGCGCGGAGAAGCCGGCGTCGCGGCTTTCGTAATAGAAGGTGCCGCGACCCTCGGCGTCGTCGACCACGTCCTTGAGGTCGAAAGCGGTCTCGATGCGGTTGGCGCGGGCGCGCGAATCGGTACCCGCGACTTCCTGGCCGAAGCCGAAACCGCCGTCGTAGGAGAAGCGCTGGTCGAGACTGTCGCCTTCGCTCTGCGCCGACTCCAGCTTCATCCAGGTGCCTTCGCTGTGGCGCAGCAACAGGTCGCCGCCGCCCAGGGTCTGGTCTTCGCGGCCGGTCTGCTCCTGCATGCTGCCGGTGACGCCGACACGCACCTTGTCGTTGACCCAGTAGGCGGCGCGGCCGCCGTAGGCCAGGTCGTCGAGCTGTTGCAGGCCCGGCGAGTATTCGTAGCCGACGACGAGGAACGCCGGGTTGCCGGAGAGGCTGCCGCCGGAGCGGATCAAGGTGCTGCCGTCGGCGGTGGCCGACAGCGGCTGGGTGAGGATCACCCGGCCTTGCATCGAGTTGACCTCGTAGTCGATGCCGGCGACCAGGTCCTGACTGTGTAGCACCAGGCCGGAATCCTTGTCGCGCACCTCGATGCGCACCCGCTCGCTGCCTTCGGTGATGTCCTGGTGGCGCAGGTAGTACAGCGAACCACCGGTGCCGCGGAAATCCTCGCGGGCCGAGGCGGTACCCGGCTCGGCGGCGAAGCCTTCGACCTGCAGGCGGCGTTCGCCGAACGCGGTGAAGGCATCGTCGCGGTAACGCACCTGGGCACCGTAGAGGCTGCGGTCGATCTGGGTCAGCTCGGTCTCGCGGATCTGCTCGCGGAAGTTGCCCCACATGGCATGGGACTTCTCGTCCTCGACCTTGACGTAGAACTTGCCACGGGTCGGCGCGTCCTCGACCAGGGTCGAGTCGTCGCCGAAGGTCGCCCAGCCCTTGTCCGAGTCGGAGCTCATGCGCCGCAGGAACTCGCGCGGGTCCTTGTCGTTGAAGTTACTGAACAGGCTGTCGGCCGGCCCCTCGCCGGTATCGACGCTACCGGTGATGGTGTATTTGTCGTCGACCTTGCCCTTGGTATAGAAGGCCAGACGCCCATCGGCGTACAGCTTGTCGTCGTAGTAGCGGTCCTCCTGGGTGACCAGGCGCGCCGGGCCGCTGGTGTCCTGCTGGCCGACGGTGAAGTCGGCGATGGCCACGGTGAACCAGTCGTTCTGCGGCAGGCGCAGGTCGCGGCGGTAGATGCGCCCTTTGCCCTGGTCGTCGAGTACCGCCACTTCCACGGTGTGCAGACCGCGCGGAATGATCTGCGCGCTGGCGAAGGTGCCACTGCCGTCCACCGGCACCGGCCGGCCCATGACGAACACGTGCTGACCGTCCTTCACCTGCTTGCCGTTGATCGTCACCGTGCCGCCGGCCACCGGGATGGTGTGGCGTTGCAGGCGGTTGCCGCCATAGCCGGCGAGCAGATCGGCGGCGATTTCTTCATCCGTCTCCTTGGCCAGCTCGCCATGGGCGACATTGAGCAGCTGTACGCTGGTTTCGTCGTAGCGGCCCTGCTCGTCGTAGACGCGCAGTTGGTAATAGACGCGCTCGGGGGTGCCGGCCGCGGGCGTCCAGCTGCCGTTGAGCTGCGAGTCGAGGGCGATGGTTTCCAGCACCTGCGGCTCGCCGAACAGGCGCCGCTTGCCGATGATCCGCACCTCGGCGCGCTTGATCCAGTGCAGGTAATTGCTATAACCGCTGAAGGTCTGCGGCTCGCCGATGCGCGCCACGCGCGCGCCGGACACCAGATTCAGACGCGGCTGCGCCGACAGGTTGTCGAAGCGCACCTGCAGCAGGTCGTGGGCCAGGGCCACGTCGACGCAACGCTGGGTATCGGCGCTGCCGGCGGTGCCGCCAGCACCTTGCGGCTGGCCGTCGATGCTGATGCGGAACGGCGCCATGCCTTCCTCGGCCACGCTGCCCGGCGCACAGGCCTGCGGCTTGGCCGGGGTGCTGACGACGGACTCGTCGTACCAGATTTCCACTTCCACCCGACGGTTCAGCGCCCAGGCCTGCGGGCTGTCGCCCTGCATCAGCGGCTCGCTGGGCCCGCGGCTGTCGAGCTGGATCTGCTCGGGTTTAAGGTTCAGGCGCTGGCGGAACACCTCGCCGACTTCCTTGGCGCGCTGCAAACCCAGACCCTGGTTGTCGGTGTAGATGGCCTGAGTACGCTGCGACAGATGCTGCGGGTCGGTATGGCCGATCAGGCGCAGGCGCAGATTGCGCTTGCCGGCCAGACGCTTCATGAGTTTTTCCAGGACATCGCTGTCGCGCTCGGGCACCGCCGAACGGCCGGAAGCGAAGCGCACCACCGGCAGGCCGTCGCGCAACACCACCGAACTGACCCGCTCCTCGCCCACCTCGAGCAGTTGCTCACGCTCGCCCAGGGCACCGTCGAGCTGCCAGAGAATCAGCTTTTCGCGCGGCAGCTCACGCTCGGCGTTGGCCGGCAATGCCGGCAAACCGCCCGGGGTGAAGGGCCGCCGCTGCAACAGCGACTCGTCTTCCATCGCCCCACGCGGCCCTTGCAGGCCACAGCCTTTTCCTACTTCACATTGTTCGGCGGCGATCGACACGGCGACGGCCAACGGGTTCAACGTCAGTGCGGCGATGCCGCACACCAACAAATTACGCATGCTCATCGGATCACCTCCACGCTATCAGTCGCCGGTACGATTTCTTCCTCCAGTTGCAGGTCGTAACAGCAGTCGTGGGGCTCCCAGTGCTCCTTGATCCAATCCTTCACATGGCCGACACGTTCACGCGCGTCGCTCACCTCACCGTCCACCGGCATGCGGTAGGCGATGCGCAGGATCGACGGCTCGGCATACAGCAGCTTGAGCACCTCGTCGAGGCGCGCCTGGTATTGCGCGGTCAGCAGATTGTTGGCGTCGAAGGCCTCGCTGCTCAGGTCCAGACGCACCACGCGGTGGATGCTGGCGCCGAAGTTGGCCTTGACCAGGCGACCCTGGGTCATGCGCACCACGCGCGGGTTCTCGGTGACGATGCGGTAGCCACTCGGCAGGCTGCGCTCGTCGACCTTGAGGATGAAGTTGCTGCCACGCAGCTCGCTGGGCACGTCGGCACAGGCGATGTGATAGCGGCCGTGTTCGTCGGTGGTCACCAGCCAGCCCCGCGGCGTGGCCAGGCGCACGCCGGGGATGCCGGGCTCGCCTTCGTCCTGATAACCGTTGCGGTTCTGATCATCGAAGACCTTGCCGATCAGGTCCGAGCAGTCGAAGGTCGGGTCGGCGACCACCCGCACACTGGCGGTGGCGACGTTGGACACACGCGCATTGGCGATCATGTTCAGCGCCCAGGTCTGGTTGACGTATTCGTTGAAACCGACGCCCGAACCCACCACCAGCAACAGCTTGATGGTCAACACCTGGCCACCGGTCAGGGTGCGGTTCGGCCAGCGCAGGCGCCGCCCTTCGACCTCTGGTTCCACCGGTACGCCGTCGATCTGCGCGGAGTTCTTGATGTACTTGAAGCCCGGCGGCATCTGATCCTCGATGGCGATATCGGCCAGCGAGTTGGACAGGGTGTTGCGCGCGGTCAGCACGTACGGCACCAGCTCGCCGCGGGTCACGTTGACCTTCGGCGTGTTCTTGGTCATGACGATGGCGCCGCCGAGGATCGGGTCGATCGGGATGTGGTTGTTGACCACATCGGCCGAAGTCGCGCCCAGCACGAAGCTGAAGTAGTACTGGGTGGTGTTATTGCTCGCGCCGAGCCCGGCCGTAGTGACCGGACAGGTGGCGGCATCGTGCAGGGTCACGGCTTCCGCCGGCGCCTGGTTGCTGTTCTGCACCAGTGCCGGATCGGGAAGCGCAGTAACGCTCAGGGTGTTGCTGCACGCCGGGATCAGCGTCGATGGCCCCTGCACGTAGCCCGCGGGCACGGTCACGCTAAGGGTGTAGGTGCCGGCCGGCGCAGTCGCCAGCAGCAGGAACTGATACAGGCCATCGGCACCGGTGGTCTGCTGCAACGAACCGCCCAGCACCTGCGACGCGTCGAAGCCGACGGGGCCGCTGATGCTGACCACGGCGCCACGCACCGGTTGCCGGCTGATGGCGTCATACACCACACCGGCCGGGTCGATCGGCAAACTCTGCTCGACGACGTTGCGGCCCGCGGTAATGGTGATGCCGGCCAAGGTGCCGTCGCGGTTGTCGGCACCCGCCGGGTTGCCCGAACCGGCACTGCCCGGGGTGTAGGCGATACCCTGCTCGTTGGGCACCGGACGACCGAACAGCGTGTTGGTTTCCGGGTGACGGAAGCGCACTTCGTAACCGCTGCCCGGGGTCAGGTTGGCGAAAGAATAGGCGCCATCGGCATCGGAGGTGGTAGTGGCGACCTCCGCGCCGTTGCGCAGCAGCTCCACGGTCCAGCCGGGCAGGTGCGCCTCGCCCGGATCGAGCACGCGGTCATGGTTGATGTCGAACCACACCGTACCGGACAGGCTGGGAATGGTGACTTCGGCGAACCAGTTATCGACCGAGAGCGTATTGCCGGTCAGGTCGATGCCGCTGATCCGGCTCGGCTCCTCGGTGACCACACCGCC
>CBIHLQ010000077.1:0-11358 GCA_966210885.1 uncultured Pseudomonas sp. | reverse complement strand
TCGCCCGTGAGGGGCGAAACCAGAACTCTGGTTCGCCGCGTAAATTAGCCTGTTCCAGAAGTAGGGAACGCCGTGACCAGAAAACACAAACTTGCCAGTCCAGTGTTAAACCCACCATGCCCACGATGAACCCTATTTTTCCGGGAGTAAAATGCTGTGCATGGCTTGGCGCTTCTCTCGTTTCCCTCTCGTGGCTTTTCGGGCGCTCGACTATAGTGTCAGCCCTCTGCCACATCCTTTTGTTGGAGCCCCGCGATGCCGAAGAATGGATTGCTTCTGGCGCTTGTCCTGAGCCTGCTCAGTGCCTGTGATTCCTCCACCTCCGAACCCGCCAAGGTGACCCAGACCGCCCCACCTGCGAGCGCTCCTGCCGCCAGCGATGAGGCGGCCAAACCAGCGGTCGACGTGCAGGCCCTGAGCGAGCGTTACGCCGGGCGCGCATTGAGCGTGGTGGACGTTTCCGAGGTGCAGATCGACGGCGCCAGCAGCCTATCGGTGAGCTTCTCGGTACCGCTCGACCCCGAGCAGAAATTCGCCGAGCGCCTGCATCTGGTCGATAGCAAGGATGGCAAGGTCGACGGCGCCTGGGTGCTCAGCGACAACCTGATGGAATTGCGTCTGCGCCATCTCGAACCGCAGCGCAAATTGGTGCTGACGGTGGATGCCGGCCTGCGCGCGGTGACCGGCGAGAAGCTCGCCGCCGAGCACGTCAGCCGTCTGGAGACCCGCGATCTGCAAGCCAGCGTCGGCTTCGCCAGCCGCGGTTCGTTGTTGCCCACGCGCCTGGCCGAGGGCTTGCCGGTGATCGCGCTGAACGTCGACAAGGTCAATGTCGAGTTCTTCCGCATCAAGCCCGAATCCCTGCCGGCCTTTCTCAGCCGCTGGGGCACCAGCAGCAGCCTGGATACCTGGGAATCGCGCTCGTTGTTGCCCATGGCCGAGTTGGTCTATGGCGGCCGTTTCGATCTGAATCCCGCGCGCAATACCCGCGAAACCCTGTTGCTGCCGATCGCCGGCCTGGAGCCGTTCAAGCAGCCCGGGGTGTACCTGGCGGTAATGCGCGAGGCCGGTAATTACAGCTATTCGCAACCGGCCACGCTGTTCACCCTGAGCGATATCGGTCTGTCCGCGCACCGCTACCGCAACCGTTTGGATGTGTTCACCCAGGCTCTGGCCGGCGGCGAGGCGATGGCCGATGTGGCACTGGAATTACTCGACGGCGAAGGCCAGCTGCTGGCCGAAGCCAGCACCGACGGCGCCGGCCATGCCGAGCTGCCGCTGCCGCCGAAGGCCGAAGTGTTGCTCGCGCATCTGGGCGAACAGACCAGCCTGCTGCGCCTCAACGGCTCGGCGCTGGACCTGGCCGAATTCGATATCGCCGGGCCCAAGGCCCACCCGCTGCAATTCTTCGTATTCGGCCCGCGGGATTTGTACCGCCCCGGCGAAACCGTACTGCTCAACGCCCTGCTGCGCGATGCCGATGGCCGCGCGGTCAAGGCCCAGCCGGTGAATGTCGAGGTGCGTCGACCGGACGAGCAGGTCAGCCGCAAGTTCGTCTGGCAGGCCGACGACTCCGGTCTCTATCAATACCAGCTGCAACTCGCCGAAGAGGCGCCGACCGGGCGCTGGCAGTTGTTGCTCGACCTTGGCGACGGCAAACCGCAGCTATATGAATTTTCGCTCGAGGACTTCCTCCCCGAGCGTCTGGCTCTGGAACTCAAGGGCAGCGAGCAGCCCTACACCCCGGCGCAGAACGCCGACTTCGAGGTCAGTGGGCGTTACCTGTACGGTGCGCCGGCCGCCGGCAACCGTTTGAGCGGCCAGCTCTACGTGCGGCCGCTGCGTGAAGCGGTCGCCAGTTTGCCGGGCTACCAGTTCGGCTCGATCACCGAGGAAGAGCTGAACCAGGATATCGAGCTGGACGAGGTCAGCCTCGACGAGCAGGGCGAAACCCGCCTGAGCATCGACAGTCGCTGGTCGGAGGCCAAGTCGCCGCTGCGCCTGATCCTCCAGGCCAGCCTGCAGGAATCCGGCGGCCGCGCCATCACCCGTCGGCTGATCCAGCCGGTATGGCCCGCCGAGCGTTTGCCGGGCCTGCGCGGCTTGTTCGACGGCGAGGAAGTGGACGCCGACGGCCTGGCCGAATTCGAAGTGCTGGTGGCCGATGTCGATGGCAACAAACTGGCCGCCGAGCAACTGACCGTGCGCTTTATCCGTGAGCGTCGCGACTACTTCTGGAACTTCTCCGAGAGCGATGGCTGGAGTCATAACTACAACGAGAAATTCCTCACCCTCGACGAGCAGACCCTCAGCACCGAGGCCGACGGCACGGCGAAAGTCAGCTTCCCGGTGGAGTGGGGTCCGTACCGCGTCGAAGTCATCGACGCCCAGACCGGCATGCTCAGTAGTCTGCGTTTCTGGGCCGGTTACCGCTGGCAGGACAACGCCGACGGCGGCGCTGTGCGTCCCGATCAGGTCAAGCTGGCGTTGGACAAACCGGCCTATGCCGACGGCGAAACCGCTATGGTCACGGTCACACCACCTGCCGCGGGTAACGGTTATCTGCTGGTCGAGTCCAGCGAAGGGCCGCTGTGGTGGCAGGAGATCGAGGTGCCGGCCGAAGGCAAAGCCTTCGAGGTGCCGATCGCCAAGGACTGGGCGCGGCACGACCTGTATATCAGCGCCCTGGTGATCCGCCCCGGCGAGCGCAAAAGCAACGCCACGCCCAAGCGCGCGGTCGGTCTGCTGCATCTGCCGCTGGAGCGCGCGCCGCGCAAGCTGGCGTTGAGCCTGGAAGCGCCCGAGAAGATGCGCCCCAACCAAGCGCTGAAGGTCAAGGTACGGGCGCGCGATGCCGATGGCGGTGTGCCGAAGCAGGTGCAGGTACTGGTCGCCGCGGTGGATGTCGGCATTCTCAATATCACCGAGTACGCCACTCCCGATCCGTTCGCCAGCCTGTTCGGCCGTAAGGCCTATGGCGCCGACCAGTTGGATATCTACGGTCAACTGATCGAAGCCGGACAGGGCCGGGTGGCCAAGCTGGCGTTCGGCGGCGACGCGGCCCTGGCCGCCGGCGGCAAACGCCCGGATACCAGCGTGCTGATAGTCGCGCTGCAAAGCCAGCCGCTGCGCCTGAACGAGCAGGGCGAGGGCGAAGTCAGCCTGAATATTCCCGACTTCAACGGCGAGTTGCGGCTGATGGCGCAAGCCTGGACGGATGAGCGCTACGGCATGGCCGAAGGCAAGACGGTGGTGGCCGCGCCGCTGATCGCCGAACTCTCGGCGCCGCGCTTCCTCGCCGGTGGCGACGAAACCACCCTGGCCCTGGACCTCAGCAACCTCTCGGGTCAGGCCCAGCAACTCAAGGTGCAACTGAGTGCGGAAGGGCAACTGAGCCTGACTCAACCGGCCGCCGCCTCGGCAGCGCTCGATCTGGCCGACGGCGCGCGGAGCATTCTGCGCATTCCGGTGCGCGCCCTCGGCGGTTATGGTCAGGGCCGGGTCAAGGTCAGCGTGCAAGGGCTGGCCCTGCCGGGCGAGGAGCTGCCGCCGTTCAGCCGCGAATGGACCCTGGGCGTGCGCCCGGCCTATCCGGCACAACTGCAGCACTTCCGCGCGGTGCTCAAGGAGCAAGCCTGGAGTCTGCCGGCCGGTGTGCTGGAGATGTTCGAACCAGCGGGGCTGGAGGCGCGCCTGGCGATTTCCAGTCGTCCGCCGCTCAACCTCGGTGAGCATATCCGCGCACTCAAGGCGTATCCCTACGGCTGCCTGGAGCAAACCACCAGCGGTCTGTATCCGTCTTTGTACGCCGATGCGGCCAGTCTCAAGCGTCTGGGTATCACTGGCGAGTCGGATGCACAGCGCAAACGTTCGATCGAGTTGGGTATCGAGCGCCTGCTCAGCATGCAGCGCTACAACGGCAGCTTCGGCCTGTGGGGCGCGGACAGCGAGGAGGAATATTGGCTCAGCGCCTATGTCACCGACTTCCTCCTGCGCGCCCGCGAGCAGGGCTTCGGCGTGCCGGACGAGGCGCTGAAAAAGGCCAGCGAGCGCCTGCTGCGCTACGTGCAGGAACGCAACCTGATCGAAGTCAGCTACAGCGACGACGCCAACCACAGCCGCTTTGCCGTGCAAGCCTATGCCGGTTATGTGCTGGCGCGCAGCCAACAGGCGCCGCTTGGCGCCTTGCGCAGCCTGTACGAGCGCCGCGCCGATGCCGCATCCGGCTTGCCGCTGGTGCAGTTGGCGGTGGCGCTACGGAAGATGGGCGACCAGCCGCGCAGCGAGGAACTGCTGGCCGCCGGCCTGGCGCGCGGTCGCGACGGCGACAACTGGCTCGGCGACTACGGCAGCCCGCTACGCGATCAGGCGCTGATCATGGCGCTGCTGGAGGAACACGACTTGGCCGCCAACCGCCGCGAAGAGCGCCTGTTCAACCTGGCGGACGAAATGGCCGGCAACCGTTGGCTGTCGACCCAGGAGCGCAATTCGCTGTACCTGGCCGGTCGTAATCTGTTGGGCAAACCCGAGCCGAGCTGGCGCGCCGATTTGCGCAGCGGCGGCTTCGAGTTCGCCCTGAGCGATGCCCAATCGGGGCTCAAGTTGGAAGGCGACGAGCTGGCCGCGCCGCTGACCATCGCCAATCCGGGCGACGCGCCGCTGTACCAGCAACTGACCCTCTCCGGCTATCCGGCCAAGGCGCCGGCCGCGGGCGGCGAGAATCTCAGCATCTACCGCGAATACCTGGGCATGGACGGCCGGCCGCTGGATCTTACGGCGTTGCAAAGCGGCGAGCTGGTGCTGGTGCACCTGGGCGTGTCGGCCAAACAGCGGGTGCCGGATGCCCTGGTGGTCGATCTGCTGCCCGCCGGCCTGGAGCTGGAGAACCAGAATCTGGGGCAAAGCTCGGCGAGCCTGGAGGACGCCGGCAGCGCCGTGAAGGAATGGCTCCAGTCGATGCAGAACGCGGCGATCAAACATCAGGAATTCCGCGGCGACCGTTACGTCGCGGCCATCGATGTAAATGGCTACGACACCACGCACCTGCTGTACCTGGCCCGCGCCGTCACCCCCGGCAGCTACCGCGTGCCGCCGCCCCTGGTCGAATCCATGTACCGCCCGAACTGGCAGGCCCTGGGCGAAACCCCGGCGCGGATGGTGGTCGAGGAGCGCTAAGCCTTCCCGGACTGCATCCAGGCTCTTGTAGCCCGGATGCATCCGGGGGAAATGGTTCGGGCAAACCGATCCCGCAGGTTGCAACAACTAGCCCTACAGGGCTGCAAGACCGTCCCGGATTTCATCCAGGCTACAAAGGCGCGTGCTCTGGTGGCCCGGATGCAATCCGGGGGAAATCTTTCGGACAAGGAGGTCTGAAAAATGGTGCATTACCGCCGAGCGAAAACGCCCGGAGCCTGCTATTTCCTGACGCTTACCTTGCGGGACCGATCCTCGGACTTGCTGAAGCACCATCACGCGCAACTAGGTGACGCCCTGCGCCTAGTGCGCCAGCAAAAGCCGT
Source organism: uncultured Pseudomonas sp. (assembly GCA_966210885.1). Lineage (GTDB taxonomy): Bacteria > Pseudomonadota > Gammaproteobacteria > Pseudomonadales > Pseudomonadaceae > Aquipseudomonas. The sequence goes on along the minus strand of CBIHLQ010000077.1, from coordinate 5,840 downwards.
ATAGCCTGCCCGCGATAGTCTTGTTGCCGGATCACCTGCATATGCTGATGCAGCTACCCGATGGAGACGCCGACTTTTCTGCGCGGGTCCGTTTACTCAAATCCAACTTCGTAAACGCATTGCGTGCCCAAGGCGCTCAAGGCGTCAGGCTTAACGCCAAAGGCGAGGCCAATATCTGGCAACGAAGATTCTGGGAGCACCTGATCCGCGATCAGCGAGATTTCGCCGCACATGTCGATTACATCCATATCAACCCCTTGAAGCATGGTTTGGTCGAGCGGGTAAGCGACTGGCCGTTTTCCAGTTTTCATCGCTATGTGCGGCGTGGCCTGTTACCGGCGGATTGGGCAGGAGGAGCCGAGCAAACAATAGCCCTTGCGGGTGAGTGAGAGCCCCTTCCCCGGATTTCATCCGGGCTACAACAGCGTGCCCCGTAGCCCGGATGCAATCCGGGGAAATGGTTCAGGCAATACGGTCTAGCAGGCAGATGGCTCTTTGGGGGATTCGTGATCGCCCCCGGATTTCATCCAGGCTACAAAAGCCGGTGCTCCGGTAGCCCGGATGCAATCCGGGGAAATCCCGCGGACAACGAGCGCTGTAAGAGGTAACTACCCGATCAAACCGCTGAGCAACCACAAGCCCAGCACTGCCCAGATCAGCCCGGCGATGATCGAGCGCTTGAGAAACGCCCGTACCGCCAGATACAGCAGCCACAGGCCAATGATCAGCACGGCGATGCTGAGCAGCGACGGGGTCACGCCCAGGGCCTTGGACATGCCGTCGATAAAGCTGCCGACCGCACCGGTGATGAGCCCGAAAAAGCCGCTCAGCCCTTCGACGATAAAGCGGATAATCGAGCCGAATAGCTGGCCAAGCGATTCGAAAAAACCTTCAACACTCATATTTCTCTGGTTCCAGTTCGACAAGCACTATTGCTGCTGGGCGCCAGTGTGCCAGGCATTTGGCAAAATGGCTGCTCCGAGGCGACCGTAACGGTTGCTTGGGCAATTTGGCTAGAATCTTCAAGAGCGAACCCAGGATGCAATCCAGGAATACCGAGTGCTGAAGCCGTCCACCTGGCCAACCCGGCTATGGCCCGTGCTACGCCGTCCATGGTTGGCCGCGCCGCTGTGCCTGGCGCTGCTGCTGTTCGCCGCCGACCGCCTATTCCCGCTGCCGTTGCCCGAGGACGATCTGGCCCGGGTGGTGTTGGCCGAAGACGGCACGCCGCTATGGCGCTTCGCCGACCGCGACGGCGTATGGCGCTACCCGGTCAGCCCGGCCGAGGTTTCGCCCTTTTACCTGCAAGCGCTGCTGACCTACGAGGACCGCTGGTTCTATCGCCATCCTGGGGTCAACCCACTGGCCCTGGGGCGCGCGGCCTGGCAGAACCTGCGCGGCGGGCGCGTGCTGTCCGGCGGTAGCACCCTGTCGATGCAGGTGGCGCGGCTGCTCGATCCGCATGCGCGCAGCTACCCCGGCAAGCTCAAGCAACTCTGGCGCACCGCACAGTTGGAGTGGCATCTGTCTAAGGATGAAATCCTCACCCTATACCTCAATCGCGCGCCCTTCGGTGGCACCTTGCAGGGCGTGGCGGCCGCGAGCTGGGCTTACCTGGGCAAGCCGCCGAGCCAACTGACCCGCGCCGAAGCCGCGCTGCTCGCGGTCTTGCCGCAGGCGCCGAGCCGTTTGCGCCCCGATCGCCACCCCGAGCGGGCCCAAGCCGCGCGGGACAAAGTGCTCAGGCGCCTGGCCGACTTCGAAGTGTGGCCGCCATCGACGATCGAGGATGCGCTGGAAGAGCCGGTGCTGCTGGCGCCGCGTCAGGAGCCACGCCTGGCGCCCTTGCTGGCGCGGCGCTTGAACGTCGCCGGCAGCCCGCCGCTGATTCGCACCACCCTGGACGCAGCCCTGCAACGCCGTCTGGAAGACCTGCTGCTGGGCTGGCGCGCGCGTCTGCCGGAGCGCACCTCGGCGGCGATCCTGGTGGTCGAACACGCGAGCATGGCGGTGCGCGCCTACCTGGGCTCGGTGGATATCGGCGATGCCAAACGCTTCGGCCATGTCGATATGATCACCGCGCAGCGCTCGCCCGGCTCGACCTTGAAACCCTTTCTCTATGGCATGGCCCTGGACGAGGGGCTGATCCATTCCGAATCCCTATTGCAGGACGTGCCGCGGCGCTACGGCGATTATCGCCCCGGCAACTTCGCCGCCGGTTTCAGCGGCGCGGTCTCGGCCAGCGAGGCCTTGGCCACTTCGCTCAATCTGCCGGCGGTGCAGCTGCTCGAAGCCTACGGGCCGAAACGTTTCGCCGGCGAACTGCGCAGCGCCGGCGTGCCCCTGGCGTTGCCGCCGATGGCTGAGCCGAATCTGGCACTGATCCTCGGCGGCGCCGGCAGCCGCCTGGAAGAACTGGTCAGCGGCTACAGCGCCTTCGCCCGCGGCGGCAAGGCGGCGCGTCTGCGTTTTCAAGCGCAGGATGGGTTACATGAACGGCGCCTGCTGTCGCCGGGCGCGGCCTGGATCGTACGGCGCATCCTCAGCGGCCAGGCCCGCCCGGACCGCGACCCGCGCGCGCAGCTGCTGCAACGGCCGAGCCTGGCCTGGAAGACCGGTACCAGTTACGGCTTTCGAGATGCCTGGGCGATCGGTGTGGCGCCGCGTTACCTGGTCGGCATCTGGATCGGCCGCCCGGACGGCACCCCGGTGCCCGGCCAGTTCGGCCTGGCCTCGGCCGCGCCCTTGCTGTTGCAGGTGCACGATCTGCTGGTCAACCGCGACAGCCAGCGCGGCATCGCTCTGCCGGCCGACCCGCAGCCTGCCGAGGTCGGTGTCGCGGCGATCTGCTGGCCGCTGGGCCAGCCATTGGACAATCGCGATCCCAATTGCCGGCGCCAACGTTTCGCCTGGACCCTGGCCGGCACCGCGCCGCCGACCCTGCAAGCCCGCGATCAACCGCTGGGACTGGGTCTGGAGGAAAAAATCTGGCTTAACCCCGAAGGTTTGCGCGTCGACGCCAGTTGCCCCGGCGCCACCGCGCATAGCCTGGCCCTGTGGCCCGCGCCTTTGGAACCCTGGCTGCCGCGGCGGGAGCGGCGCAGCGCCCGTCTGCCAGCAGCGGACCCTGCGTGCCCACCGCAAAACCCGCCGCCCGCCGCGCCACTTTCAATTGTCGGCGTGCGCGACGGCGACCGCCTGCGCCGCCCAGCGGGCAGCACCGAACCCCTACGCCTGCGCCTCACGACCCTGGGCGGCAGCGGTCAACGCTGGTGGTTCGTCGACGGCCAACCAGTCGGCGAAAGCGGTGCCGGCGGCGAAATCAATCAGCCCTTCGGCCGCAATGGCCGTTACCAGCTCAGCGTGCTCGACGAGAGCGGGCAGACCGCTCGGCTGGAATTCCGGGTGGATGACTAGGCTTGTGACCGGTGTCACGGCCTAGCGGGGTGATGGCAAGGAACAGTGGGCTTTCCGGCGTGCCCAGGCGTATTGCGAATCTGCGCGAGCTCAAGCAATTGGAATTGGTGCTCACATTACTTCCCCCTGACTTGCCCGTCCTTGAAAGTGCCACCTAAAATGCATCATCGTCTGGCATTTTCGGCAGACTTGCTGATAAAGGATTAGCTGCATGCGCCAACGGGCACTGATAATGCTCTGCATTCTGGTCGGGCTGTTGTTGGCTTTTGCCAGCCTCGGGCATTGGCTCTGGCCCAGATGGGAGGCCAGCGGTAATGTTCTAGACCTGACGCTCTGCTACCTGACGCTGAGCACCTGCCCCTTTATGTCGACCTACGAATCGCGTTACTGGAACGAGCTGCTGATCCTCAATGGCGTGGTGTTCGTTTTCTGGTTGCCTTATATAGCGGCGCTTTATGGTTGCGTAATGGGTCGTACGGCCACGGGCCAGATTGTCGGCGGCGTACTGGCCACGCTGATCGTGCTGCTGGGTTTTTCCCTGATCACCCTGACCCTGTTGCTTCAGGGCCTTCGCTTCGGGTAGGTAGAGCGCCGATGAGATTCATTCTGGCGGCCTGCGCCGTCTTGTTCGCCCTGATTGCCTTGGGCAATTACCGCTACGTGCAGAGCATCAGCCATCGCTATGACTTGGCGCGTCCAGAGATCGAGCAGGCACTGTTCGAGGGGCTGGTCGCACAAGATGAGCTTCTGCGCCAGCGCGTGCTCAGCCTGCGTATCGTTCCGGGCCAAGACTCGCAACTGTTGGGGCTGCAATTTGAGGTGCGGCTGGTCGGGCAGGCCGGGACCGCAACCGTTTTTCTGGATATGGATGCTGCCATCCGCCAACGCCATCTGCTGCTGCGTCGGCCCTGCCTGAGAAGCGCGACCCACAGTATGACCACCACCGGCACAGACGCCGTATCGGTGAAGCATTTGCTGCTGCAGACCCTTGACCGTTTAGTCGAGACGCCCCTCGGCGCCGCCCTGCCTCAAATCGTGCGTGAGCAACCTAGCGCCTACGGTCAGGCCCGTCCGGTCACTCGGGTAGAGGTGGCAGGCGACGCCCTGACGCTGACCCTGGGCTTGCTCGAAAGCCGCGCCGCCGAACAGGCCCGCTGGATGAAAGTTCCCGACCCGAGAAGCCCCGGATGTTCGGCTCGTCCCGACGGGCTCTGGAGTAGCTGGTGGAATCAATGGAGCCTGGATCAATGGGGCCAGGGCCATTGATCTTGGCTCTGTACCCGTTAACTGTTGCATGGGGCATCTGGGGAAGAGTGGCACTGATTGCAGAAGCCGCAATGGCTGGGGTGCACCCTGCGCATCAGGAATCTGCGCTGGCGCTGGTGCGTGCGGCGCACCCTACGAAATCAGGCTCCTAGGCTGCCGCTCACAAAGCCGGCCCATCACTCCAGCCCATACTTGACCTTAAGCGCGCGAACCGCCTTGCGTTCGCGGGCCAGGAAGGCATCGAAGCGGCGGATCAGCTGCGGGTGCTGAATGCTCGACAGGTAGTAGTGGCTGTCCTGTAGGGGCAGCAGGCGCGGTTCGATCACCAGGCTGTTGGGCTGCGCTTTCAGGTGGTAGTGCGCCACCTGCTGCGCCATGTTGGCGGCGTCGATATAGCCGGACAGGGTCATGTGGATCAGCCCCTGCGGGTTCGGCGAATGCTTGATCTGTACTTGCCCGGCCGCGATCTGCTCCTGGAACTTCCAGGGCGTGAAGCCGCGGATGAAACCGAGGGTGCGGTAGTTCTCCAGCGGCTCGCCGAGCCGTTCCGGTCGCACCAGCATGGCATCCTGAAACACCAGCAGCGGCTTGGAATAGGCAATGGTCAATTGACGTTTTTCCGCCACCTCCCAGCGCGGGTTGTCGGGGAAGATCAGGTCGAGCCGGCCAGCGCGGAATTCATGGCTGAGGCGGCGCACCGGCAGCGGCACGTAAGTGAGGTGGATGCGTTCGTGGCTGGCGAATAGGTCGAGCAGGTCGCGCGCATAGCCGCGATAAAGATAGTCCGGCGGTGCGGCGGAAAAGATCGGGTAGTAATCGACATCCTCCACGCCGACGCGATAGCTCGGCGGGCTTTCGGCTGCCCAGGCCTGGCCCGCCAGCAGCGCATACAAAAACAGCGCGCAGCAGCGGATTTGCCGGTAGCGAGGCGTTATGGGGCGCGTCAGCACATCAGGCGCTCTGTAGCTGCGCGTGCAAATCCAGGGGCCGCTGGCGTTTCTTCGGGCGCCGAGCAGGGGAGGCTGGAGCATAGCAGGCGGTTATTCACTGACAAGAGGTGCTCGCTAGGGACGGATGCGGGACTCATGAAGGCTAGGGTCTATTGCCGTTTCAGCGCAAGCCGCGTTGCCGCGAAAAATCTCGCCAGGCTAGGCGTA
>CBIHLQ010000076.1:0-11520 GCA_966210885.1 uncultured Pseudomonas sp. | reverse complement strand
CCGATCTGCAACCGGTTGGATACCTGATTGCCGAACACCGCCAGCAGCAGGCCGCCGAGTACCGCGCCGATCGCCCAGCGACGGCTGGTGAAACGGTCGAGCAGCCGCCATAACGGGTGACGGGCCATGCCGGCGCTGTCGTCCTGCTCGGCCTTCAGACTGCGCTGCGCGGCCTGCGGGCTGATGCCGGTGTAGCTCAAGAGCACCGGCAGCAGCACCAGGTTGGTGAAGATCAGCACGGCCACGCCGATGCTGGCGGTGATCGCCAGGTCCTGGATCACCTGGATCTCGATCACCATCAGCACGGCGAAACCCACCGCATCGCTGATCAATGCGGTCAGGCCGGCGAGGAACAGGCGGCGGAAGGTCAACCGCGCGGCGACCCAGGGCAACATGCCGCGGCCGATGTCCTGCATGATGCCGTTCATCTTCTGCGAGCCATGGCTCATGCCGATGGCGAACACCAGGAACGGCACCAGAATCGAGTAAGGGTCGAGCTCGTAACCCAGGGCGGCGAGCAGGCCGATCTGCCAGAGCACGCCGATCAGCGAGCAGAGCACCACGGCGAAGGTGCTGCGCACGCAGCGGGTGTACCAGAACAACACGGCGACGGTCACCGCCACCGCGGCGACGAAGAACAACGCGACCTGCAACAGCCCCTCGATCAGGTCGCCGATCAGCTTGGTGAAACCGGTGATATGGATGCGCACCTGATCGTTCTGGTACTTGTCGCGCAGGGCCTCCAGGCGCCGCGAGAACTCGCCGGCGTCCAGCGCCTTGCCGGTCTCCGGGTTGATCTCCAGCAGCGGCACGTAGATCACGCTGGACTTGAAGTTGGCGGCCACCAGTTGGCCGATTTCACCGGAGCGGGCGACGTTGGTGCGCACCTCGTCGAGGCTGGCGGGCGAGCCGTCGTAGCTGCCGGGGATCACGGTGCCGCCGTCCAGGCCGTCCTCGGTCACCGCGGTCCAGCGCGTGGTCGGCGTCCACAGCGACTTCATATAGGGTTTGTCGACGCCCGGCAGCAGGTAGATCTCGTCGTTGAGCTTGGCCAGGGTGTCGAGGTAGTCGGCGCTGAAGATATCGCCCTGCTCCACCGCCACGGCGATCCGCAGGGCATTGCCCAGGCCGCTCAGCTCGCTGCGTTCGGCGAGGAAATTGACCACGAAGGGGTGCTTGGTGGGGATGGTTTTCTCGTAGCTGGCGTTGATGCCGATCCGCGCGGCCTGCCAACCGAGCGCCAGGGTGGCCAACAGGCACAGCAGGATCACCCAGGGCCGATGGTTGAAGATCAGTCGCTCCACCCGATTGCCCGATGCGCGGTCGAAGTCTTCCAGGCGGCCGATCACGGTGTGCATTGCGCTCGACGGTTTTTCGTATTTCACATTTGACTCCTAACTACCTACGCGGGGGCGCTGGCGTGGCCGATCAAGGGCGGGCCGCGGCCTGGATTTCCTGGCGGGCGGACAAACCGCCCAGACCGACGCTGGTCAGGCTGCCGTCGGCCGCTTGTTCGACGGCGGCGACAGTCGCGCCCTCATGGGTGCGGCGGTGTTCGAAATGCCTGCCGCTATCGTCGCTGAGCAGCAATTCGCCGCTTTGGCTGGCCAGTAGCAGACTGCCGTCGGCCAGCTCGATGCCCGCGGCCAGGGCCGACTCCAGGCCGGTGTCCAATTGCTGCCAGCTGTCGCCGCGATCGCTCGACCACCAGGCGTTGCCGCGCAGACCGTAAGCCAGCAAGCCGCCGCTACGGCTGCTCAGCAGGCCGAAGAAACTGCCCTCGTAGGGCGATGCGAGCGCCTGGAACGACTGCCCGGCGTCGCTGGAACGCAGCAGCAAGCCGCGCTCGCCGGCGATAAACAGCTCGCCGCCCTGGGCATCGATGGCGTACAGATTGAGGCCCTCGGGGTTCTCCACCTGGCCCATCCACGACTGCCAACTGGCGCCGCCATCGGTGGTGCGCAGGATCAAGCCGTAGGCACCGACGATGTAGCCGTGGCGACGGTCGCTGAAATACAGATCGAGAAAGGGTTTGTCCGGGCCATCGGCAACCAGCCATTCGGCACCTTTGAGCAAGCGCTCGTCGCCACTCTGCTGGGCCGCCGCCAGCGCCAGCTGCGCGGCCTGGATGCCGTCCAGTTGTTTGCTCCAGGTTTCGCCGCCGTCCGCGCTGTGCAGGACCACGCCGAGGTGCCCGACCGCCCAGCCGTATTCGGCATCGACGAACTGCACCGAGGTCAGACTGACGCTGGCCGGCACCTTGGCCTGGCGCCAGCTCGCGCCGGAATCGTCCGAGAGCAGCACGATGCCGCGCTCGCCGACCGCCACCAGGCGCTCGCCGGCGCGGGTCACCGCCAGCAGTACCGAACGCGGCGCCTTGGCGCTTTGCAGCGCCGGCTGGTCGAGCAAGGGGAGCCGCGCGGCGGCGGCCGACTGCGCCGCCGACCAGGCGGGCAGCAACAGCGCGGTCAGCAACAGGGGCAAAGCCCGGGTGAAGGAAAAGTTACCGATCATATGCGCTCCAACCACTGTAAAAGGTTTATCCAAACAGTGATCGTCCGAGGCGCCGCGACCTGGGTAGCGGCGCCTCGGACAACCCCTTAGCGCATGCTGTCGCTGGCCATGGCGTCAGGGGTGAAGAACGAGGGCGACGGGCGCGGATAGGCCTGGTACTGCACCTTCAGGTCGTTGGACGAGGAGTTGAGGAAGTAGGCGCCGGTTTCCAGGTTGTAGCTGCCCCACATGACCTGGTTGGTAAGCACCGGCATTTCCGGCGCCAACAGGGTCAGCGAGTAGTTGTGGCGACCCAGTTTGCCCTGGGCGTCGTAACCGTCGACCAGCAGTACCTGCCAGGAGTCCTCGTCCACGTAGTAGGTGCGCTTGGGCACCACATGGCGCTTGCCGGCCTTAAGCGTGGCCTCGACCACCCAGACGCGGTGCTTCTCCCAGCGCACCAGATCGGGATTGAGGAAGCCCGGCTTGACCAGCTCGTCGCTGCTTACCGCCGCCGCGCGGTTGTTGTTGTAGGGCACCAACAGTTCCTTCTTGCCGACCAATTTGAGGTCGTGACGGTCGGTCGGGCCGAAGATCATGAACGCCTCGTCGAAAAAACCGACGCCGGAGGTGACGAAGTCCGGGGTGTCGTAGGCGATATTCGGCGCGCGGCGCACGCGGCGCTGGCCGACCAGATACTGCCACGCGGCACGCTTGCCCGGGTCCATGTCCCAGTGGGTCATCAGGCCTTCGCCAGCCTTGGACGACGGCTGTTCGGTGGCCAGCTTGCCGATCAGGAACTTGCCGCCATAGGTCTCCAGGTTGCCTTCCTTGAAGTAGTAGGGGCTCTGATACCAGAAGCGCGCGCGGGTGGCCTGGATCTTCTTGCCGCCGGCGGTCATCAGCCAGGTGTCGAACGGCGAGTAGAAGGTGTCGGCGCCCTGCCAGGACAGGCGTTGGTTCCACAGCACCTCGGCACCGTTTTGCGGCAGCGGGAAGGGAATGCCGCCGTAGGCGCCGCTGACTTTCTCGCTCTCCACTTCGAGGGTGGCGCGGGTGGCGTTCTGCAGGGTGTTGTCATACACCCACTGCGGCGCCGCGGCGCTACGCCGGGTCGGATAGACGTCCAGGCGGTAGTCCGGGTACTTCTTCAGCAGCGCCTGGGTGCCTTCGGCCAACTGTTCGGCGTACTGCGCCATATTGTTAGCACTGACCGAGAACAGCGGTTTGTCGGCGGCGAAGGGGTCGGCGCGCTTATCGCCGCTCTGGTAACCGGCCGGGGCCTCGGTGTAGCCGCCGGTCCAGGCCGGGATGGTGCCGTCGGCATTGCCGGCGCGCTCGCCGCCCAGGGGCGTGAGGTCGGTATTGAGCCGTGCGGCTTGTTCTGGGGAGACCGCAGCCTGCACCAGGCCGGTGGTCAATAAGGCAATGGCCAGGGCCGAGATACGCAAGGAAGATTTGCTATGCATGGCGGATAAAACCTCTTATTAGAATGTGGTTTTCACGTAAACGGAGACGAAGTCGCGGTCGGCCAACGACTGCTCGTAGCTGAAGTCCCCGTCCTCACGCAGGCCGGCGCCCTTCTTGCCGAAGAAGTTCACGTAGTTGATGCCGAAGTCCCAACGCTGCAGGTAGGTGGCCTTGAGGCCGATGCTCCAGTCGCCGGCGTGGCTGTTGCCGAAACCGGCCTTGCTCACCGCCGAGGAACGCCCGTCGAGCACCACGCCGAAACCCATCGGCACGCTCAGGTCGAGACCGTCGGCCACCTGGAAGTAGGCCGGCTCGGCCAGCACGCGCAACGCCGTGGCGTCGCGGGTGGTGTTGGAGTCCAGCGCCGCGCGGTTGTCGGTCACGCTGAGGGTGCGGTTCCAAGCCAACTCGGCGATCACCGAACCGCCGTCCCACAACTGGTTGGGCGGCAGCAGGTAGATGGTCGAGAGGTTGATGTGCGCGGTCTTGCCCTTGGCATAGAGCGCGTCGTCGCTGTTGTCCGCGGCCATGCCGGGCGCCACCACCTGCAGGTTGCTGACCAGCGGCGCGTTCCAGCGCAGCGAGGCTTCGCCGGCGAAGTTGAACGGCCCGGAGGCAGTGGAGAAGCTGGCGCCGACGGTCTTGATGTCCTCGGCGAAGACCTGGCGGTAGGTGGCCAGGGACGGCACGTCGAGGTACAGGCCGCTGGGCGCCTTGTCGTGGTACTGCGCGGCATAGAAACCCAGTTCCAACTCGGTATCTTCAGGCTTGTAGCGCACCTGCAGGCCGCCCTGCCCCGAGTCCTTGGCCTCGATATCCTTGCCATGCCGGGTTTCGCTGCCGAACACCGTGAACAAGGAACCGGAGCCCTCGCCCACTGCATCGACATCGCTCAGGTAGCTGCCGGCGCCGGGCAGGTTGGAGCGCTCCCACTCGAACTGGTAGTAGGCGCCGACCGACAACTGCGGGTTGATCTGCAATTGCCCGGATATTTGATTGACCGGCCGCAGGATTTCTTTGAACTGAGTGCCCGGCACGCTGAGCAGCTTGACGATGTCGCTCGGCCCCTGGGCGTTGGCGATACCGTTGCCGCCGTAGAACAGGCTTTCGCCGTAAATCAGGCTATGCCGGCCGAGACGCAGGGTGCCCTGGCTCGACTCGCCGACAGCGCCGCGCACGAACACGAAGGCATCGAGGATCTCGGCGTCGCGCCCGTGCAGTTCGCGGGTGTCGTCGAGGAAGTCTTCCTGCAAGCCGCTGTCGGTGTTCTTGTTGTAGACGTCGTCGTACCAGGCCGCGCCGCTGACCCGTAGGCCATAGTTCGCGGTACTCAGGTCGAACTCGGAGAATACGTCCAGGCGGTTGGATACCAGGCCGCGGTCGAAGTTGTTGTCGCCCTGGCTCTGGATATTCGGGTAGAGCCCGCCGGCGGTCGGCGAGTCGGTGATGGCGCTGTCCTGCCCGTGCAGACGGTAGGCCAGGCTGTATTTGATGGTGTTGTCCCAGCGTGCACGCCACTGCGAGTCGCCGAGGTCGAATTGCATCGCGCTGGCGCTCGACAACGGCAGTGCGGCGCAGATGGCGGTGGCCAGTGCGGCACGCGTGAAGGTGGCAAGACCTCTTTGGTTGTTCATGGCTTTCCTCATTGTTCTTATTATCGAAACTGCCCCTCGGCCACATGGCCGCCGAGGCTATGGTTTGTTTGCTGTGGTGGACTGGCTACGGCTGTTCGCTCCCCAGGTTCAGTTGCCGTTGTCTTCAAGGCCCGCAACCGGCCTCCCATCCGGCTATTCGCGCCACCCCCACCCGAGGGCGAAGGGCGCCGCTATCGGACCCGCCCGATAAATCGATCAGAGATAGGTCGAGGCCAAGCCGCCATCGACCGCGATGTTCACGCCGTTGATCCAGCGCGACTCGTCGGCGCAGAGAAAGGCGATCACCGGGGCGATTTCGTCGGCATAGGCCGGGCGCTTCATGCGGTGGGCGTCGGCCTGCACGCGATCGGCGCCGACCATGGTCACGAAATCGTTGAGGATGGGGGTGAACACCGGGCCGGGCGCCACGCAGTTCATCCGCACCGAGGTGCGCAGGAACCAGGGCTGCGCCTGGATCTGGCTCCAGACGATCAGCGCTTCCTTGAAGTACTGGTAACAGGTCTGATCCGCCACCGGGTGCTCGCGGAGCCAGGCTTCGCCTGCGGCGAAACCGCTGACCAGGCCGAGGGTGCGGTGCAGTTCCAGGCGCTGCGGCCATTCGGCGCCGAGCACCGAAGCGACGTTGACGATCGCCCCGCCCGCGCGGATGCGCGGCAGCGCGGCCTCGCTCAAATGGCGCAGGCCCAGGTAGTTGACCCGCGCCAACAACTGCGGGTCGGCGGTGCCGGGCACACCGGCTATATTGCACAGACCGTCGATCTGCGCCGGCAGCTGTTGCACGGCGGCATCGATGGCATCGGGATGACTCAGGTCGGCCTGGACGAAAGCATCCAGACTCAGGCTGGGTTCGTTGCGGTCCACACCTATGACGGTGGCACCATGGGCACGCAGGGTTCTGGCAGTTTCGGCGCCGATGCCCGAGGAGACCCCGGTCACGACTATCGTCTTATTGGTCAGCTTCATGCGGGTTTCCCGATTCAGTCGTGCTTGTGCTGCTGGCGCAAGGGCGACGGCAGCCAAGCCATGTTGTTATTGCCGAATTAGTTAAAGTCGGTAACTAGTTCTAGCAATCGATATGCCATGTGCCGAGCGCCGGAGAGAAACCCCTCTAGCTCGCGTATTTGCGGAATATCACCGGAAAACCAGCCTGCGGAGCACGACTAAAGTCGACTTAAAAAAGTGATGATTTCAGCAAAATCATCCTGCACTATGCGGAATATGATTAATCCGATTAAGGATTTTCCAATGGCAGATAAGTTGATCTCCCTGGCCGAACTCACCCGCGGCACGCAGAAATCTCCCGCCCGCGGTGCCAGCGAGCAGTTACCGCCCGGCGCCGCGCCGACCCTGCAGGACCTGACCGAAGCCCTGATGTTCAGCCCCGGCGACGGACGCATCTGGCTGAACGGTGCGCGCATGCTGCTGATGCACAGCAGCGGCCTCGGAGCATTGCGCCGCGAGCTGATCGAAAGCATGGGCCTGGCGCGTGCCCGCGGCATCATGCGGCGCACCGGCTACCACTGCGGCGCGCGGGATGCGGCCCTGGTCAGGGAACGCTTCCCGGATGCCGACACCCTGGCGGTGTTCGCCGCCGGCCCGATCATTCATGCGATCGAAGGGGCGGTGAAGGTCGAAACCGTGCACTTCGAATTCGACATGAACCTCGGCACCTATTACGGCGAGTTCCTCTGGCATCACTCCAGCGAGGACGATGAGCACATCGCCCATTACGGCATCGGTACCGAACCGGCCTGCTGGATGCAGACCGGCTACGCCACCGGCTACACCTCGGCGATGGTCGGCCGGTTGATCCTCTACCGCGAAGTCGAATGCCGCTCGACCGGCTCCAATATCTGCCGCCTGGTCGGCAAACCCGCGGAGGAATGGGAGGACGCCGAAGAGGATCTGGCCGACCTCAACGCCGAACCCTTCGTCGGCAGTGGCGGTAGCACGGCCGCACGCAAAAGCGATGGCAAAGGCGCCGACAAGGGCGCCCTACCGGCGGGTTTGCAAAGCGAACCGAGTGCAGCGCAGGACAGCGATATGGTCGGCATCTCTTCGGCCTTCAATGCCGCCTGCCATATGCTGCGGCGGGTCGCGCCGACCCAGGCGACCGTGCTGTTCACCGGCGAGTCCGGGGTCGGCAAGGAGATGTTCGCGCGCATGCTGCACCGCATCAGCCCGCGCACCGACGCGCCTTTCGTCGCGATCAACTGCGCCGCCATTCCGGAAAACCTGATGGAGTCGGAACTGTTCGGCGTCGAGCGCGGCGCCTTCACCGGCGCCACCCAGTCGCGCGCCGGACGCTTCGAACGCGCCGACGGCGGCACCCTGTTCCTCGACGAGATCGCCACCCTCAGCCTGGTCGCCCAGGGCAAGCTGCTGCGCGCCCTGCAAGAAGGCGAGATCGAGCGGGTCGGCGGCAGCCGCACCCTGAAGGTCGACGTGCGGGTGGTCGCCGCGACCAACGTCGACCTGCGCGCCGCCGCCCAGCGTGGCGAGTTCCGCGAGGACCTGTTCTTCCGCCTCAACGTATTCCCGATCCACCTGCCGCCGCTGCGCGAACGCAAGGAGGACATCCCGCTGCTGATGACCCACTTCCTGCATCGCTTCACCCAGCGCCACGGTCGCCAGCTCAGCGGCTTCACCCCACGCACCGCCGACACCCTGCTGGGCTACGACTTCCCCGGCAATATCCGCGAGCTGCAGAACCTGGTGGAACGCGGCGTGATCAGCGCCCCGGATGGCGGCGCCATCGACCTGGCGCACCTGTTCACCAGCGGCGAACGCCTGGCCCAGCCGATATTCTCCATCGGCACCCGCGGCCAATTGGCCGCGGCGCCCCACGAGCAGACGCCAACCGGCCAGGCAGCAACCGACAGGCAGCCCAGCCCGGCGTCGGCGCAACCGCCGGAAGCGCTGCACGCCCTGTTCGGCGACAAGGACCTGAGCCGGTTGTCGTTGCAGGAAGTCGAAGACGCGATGATCGACCACTGCATGGCCGAGGTGAAAGGCAACGTCTCCGAAGCCGCCCGCCGCCTCGGCCTGACCCGCGCGCAACTGTCCTATCGCCTGTCGCGCCGGCCAGCGGACGGGTAGCGAATCGTCCTCGTAGGGTGCGCCGCGCGCACCACCGCCACCATCACCGCCACCATCGCTCGGTGCGCACAGCGCACCCTACGGAATTCGCTCAGGACCGTAGGATGGGTCGGGCCGCGTAGGTTCTGATCGTACCCACGCTCCAGCGTGGGCACGCCGCCTTGGACGCTCCGCGTCCTGCATCTGCCAAGGACCGTAGGATGGGTTAGGCGCCGGCACATTGACCTGCTGTCGGCAGAACAAGCGCGCCGTAACCCATCATCGATATTCGCCCCACCACGGAGTTACGGCGCTCCTCTTCAGCAGCCTCGTAGCCCAGATAAGCCCCAGCGCAATCCGGGGCCGCTCTCCCAGAGCGTACGCAACATCGCGCGATCAACTCCTGAGCGCAGCTGACGCGGAGCGTCAGGGATGCATTCCCACGCTGGAGCGCGGGAACGAGCGATACTCAAAATTGGATCCAAATACAGATCAAGCCGAACTCAAACCAACTGATCGACACACCTGACCACTCGAACAAACCCCCATAACCTGCCGATAATCGGCCATAAACTCACCTACCCAACAACTTTAGCTTTGACATTCAGCCACGCCACGGGAATTATTGGATCCAATAAAAACAACCAAGGCCCACTCAGGAGAGCCTCCATGTTCCCGAAAAACACCTGGTATGTAGCCTGCACCCCGGACGAGATCGCCGAGAAGCCCCTGGGCCGGCAGATCTGCGGGGAGAAAATCGCCTTCTATCGCGGGCCGCAAGGCAAGGTCGCGGCGGTCGAGGATTTCTGCCCGCACCGTGGCGCGCCGCTGTCCCTGGGTTTCGTCGAGGACGGCCAACTGGTCTGCGGCTATCACGGCCTGGCCATGGGCGCCGACGGCAAAACCGCAGCGATGCCCGGCCAGCGCGTACGTGGTTTCCCGTGCATCCGCAGCTACCCGGTGGAGGAGCGCTACGGCTTTATCTGGGTCTGGCCGGGCGATGCCGAGCAGGCCGACCCGGCACTGATCCATCATCTGGAATGGGCCGACAATCCGGATTGGGCCTACGGCGGCGGGCTGTTCCATATCAACTGCGACTACCGCTTGATGATCGACAACCTGATGGACCTGACCCACGAGACCTACGTGCACGCCTCCAGCATCGGTCAGAAGGAGATCGACGAAGTCGCTCCGGTGACCACGGTCGAGGGCGACAGCGTGGTCACCAGCCGGCATATGGAAAACATCATGGCCCCGCCGTTCTGGCGCATGGCCCTGCGCGGCAACGGCCTGGCCGACGACGTGCCGGTGGACCGCTGGCAGATCTGCCGCTTCACCCAGCCGAGCCATGTATTGATCGAGGTCGGCGTGGCCCATGCCGGCAAGGGCGGTTATCAGGCCGCGCCGGCCGACAAGGCGGCGAGCATCGTGGTCGATTTCATCACCCCGGAAACCGAGACCTCGATCTGGTACTTCTGGGGCATGGCGCGCAGCTTCAAGCCCGAGGACCAGGAACTCACCGCAAGCATCCGCGAAGGCCAGGGCAAGATCTTCAGCGAAGACCTGCAGATGCTCGAACAGCAGCAGGCCAACCTGCTGGCCCATCCGCAGCGCCAATTGCTCAAGCTGAATATCGACGCCGGCGGCGTGCAGTCGCGGCGCATCCTCGAACGCCTGATCGCCCAGGAACGCGCGCCGGCCGCGGCGCCCGAGCTGATCGCCAGCAGTTGAACGCCGTGCACCCGCCCCTCTATTTCCGCTCAGTAAGGAGCGTACCGTGATCGAAGTATCCGTAGTCGCACGCAACAACCAGGCCCAGGATATCTGCAGCTTCGAACTGGCCCGCGTCGACGGCGCGCCGCTGCCGGCATTCGCTGCCGGCGCCCATATCGACGTGCACCTGCCCGGCGGCCTGATCCGCCAATACTCGCTGTGCAATCCGCCTGGGGAAACCCGGAGTTACCTGATCGGCGTGCTCAAGGACCCCGCCTCGCGCGGCGGCTCCCTGGCCGTACACAAGCAGCTGCAGGTGGGCCGGACGCTGTCGATCAGCGAGCCGCGCAACCTCTTCCCGCTGAGCGAGGATGCCCAACGCAGCCTGCTGTTCGCCGGCGGCATCGGCATCACCCCGATCCTCTGCATGGCCGAGCGTCTGCACCAGCTCGGCGCCGAGTTCGAACTGCACTACTGCGCCCGCTCCAGCGAGCGCGCGGCCTTTATCGAACGCCTGCAAGCCGCGCCGTTTGCCGAACGCGTGCACCTGCATTTCGACGATGGCGATGCCGAACAGCGCCTGGATGCCGCCGCACTGCTCGCCGATCCTGATGCCGGCACGCACCTGTATGTCTGTGGGCCGGGCGGCTTTATGGCGCATGTGCTGGACACGGCCAAGGCCCAGGGCTGGCCAGACGAACGCGCGCACCGCGAGTATTTCGCCGCCGCGCCGAGCAACCACGACAACGACGGCAGCTTCGCCGTGCAGATCAACAGCAGCGGCCGGATCATCCAGATCCCCGCCGACAAAAGCGTGGCCGAAGCGCTGGAAGCATCCGGCATCGAGATCCAGCTGTCCTGCGAGCAAGGCATCTGCGGCACCTGCCTGACCGGCGTACTGGCCGGCGAACCGGAACACCGCGACCTCTACCTGACCGAGGACGAACAGGCGCGCAACGACCAATTCACCCCCTGCTGCTCGCGGGCGAAGAGTCCGTTGTTGGTATTGGATTTATAAGTCGTAGCCCGGATGCAATCCGGGGATATCTCGGTTGGGGCAACAAATTTCCCGGATTGCGCTGGCGCTTATCCAGGCTACGAATTTACCGAA
>CBIHLQ010000075.1:0-12043 GCA_966210885.1 uncultured Pseudomonas sp. | reverse complement strand
TAGGCGAGGCCGCCGAGACAAGGCAAAAACAGGCGAGGAACGGTCGGAGTCGCGGGCGACTTTACTGTTGTAAATGAGCAGTCCGAGCCTGTTTTTAACGCCGTATCGGCAACGTAGGTAGTTTTTCAACGGCCTGTTAGGCGCACGTCAGGTCGCGGCGAACGTCCAAGGCCGATAGGCGCTGGATGTGTCATTTGCTACCATCCAGTCGATTCGATTTAGCCGAGGCTCTCGTCAATTGTCAGTCGTTCGTAGCAAGATCTGCGGGATTACCCGGGTGGAGGACGCTTTGGTCGCCGCCGAGGCCGGCGCCGACGCTATCGGTTTAGTGTTTTATCCGAAGAGTCCACGGGCGGTCAGCGTGCAGCAGGCGCGGACGATCATCGCCGCTTTGCCGCCATTCGTGACTACGGTCGGTTTATTCGTCAATGCCAGCCGTTGCGAGCTCGGCGAGATTCTCGATGCGGTGCCATTGGACATGCTGCAGTTTCACGGCGACGAGCGCCCGGCCGATTGCGAGGGATATCATCGCCCCTATATCAAGGCGTTACGGGTGAAGCCGGACGACGATGTCGCGGCGCAGATCGAACCTTATGGCAACGCTTCGGGCATCCTGCTGGATACCTTTGTGACCGGTGTGCCCGGCGGTACCGGGTTGGCGTTCGACTGGTCATTGGTGCCCCGGCACCTGGATCGGCCAATTATCCTGGCCGGTGGTTTGACCCCGGAGAATGTGCGTAGCGCCATCGAGCAAACGCAGCCATACGCGGTCGACGTCAGCGGCGGGGTGGAGGCGCGTCACGGGATCAAGGACGCCGATAAGATTCGGGCTTTCATACGTGCGGTCAAAGGCGCCTGAGCACGATGTGACGGCTCTCCTGGCTTGGCCGTCCATAATCCTGTTGCACAGGTTGTCGTGAGGCCTGTGGCAGTCGAAACCAAGGTGGCGGGTGTTTTGCAAGGACCGGCCCCTGTTGAGCTGCACCTATGAATTCGCTTGGATAAGCCGGCCGGGCTCAGCGCCTCCGACTTATTCGAACCCACTGCTTTGGAGAATGAAGAGCATGAGCAACTGGTTGGTAGACAAACTGATTCCATCGATCATGCGTTCCGAGGTGCAGAAGAGTTCGGTGCCCGAAGGGCTTTGGCACAAGTGCCCCTCTTGTGACGCCGTGCTGTACAAGCCCGAGCTGGTAAAGACCCTGGATGTTTGCCCCAAGTGCAACCATCACATGCGCATCGACGCGCGTTCGCGCCTGGATATTTTTCTCGATGCCGACGGCCGTGAGGAGATCGGCGCCGAGCTGGAGCCGGTCGACCGTCTGAAGTTTCGTGATGGTAAAAAATACAAGGATCGCTTGGCCGCTGCACAAAAGCAGACGGGTGAGAAGGATGCCTTGATTGCCATGCGCGGGACCCTGGAAAGCATGCCGGTGGTGGCCTGTGCCTTCGAATTTTCCTTTATGGGGGGCTCGATGGGGGCGATCGTCGGCGAGCGCTTCGTGCGTGCCGCCAACGTGGCGCTCGAACAACGCTGCCCGCTCGTGTGTTTCTCTGCATCCGGCGGTGCGCGGATGCAGGAAGCGTTGATCTCCCTGATGCAGATGGCCAAGACCTCCGCGGTATTGGCGCGCTTGCGCGAAGAGGGCGTACCTTTTATCTCGGTGCTGACCGATCCGGTTTACGGTGGCGTTTCCGCCAGTCTGGCCATGTTGGGTGATGTGATAGTCGGTGAGCCGCGCGCGTTGATCGGTTTCGCAGGACCCCGGGTAATCGAGCAGACCGTACGCGAAAAACTGCCGGAAGGTTTCCAGCGTAGCGAGTTCCTGCTCGAGCACGGCGCCATCGATATGATCATCCATCGTGCGGAGCTGCGCCCACGTCTGGCCCGTCTGCTGGCCCAGCTGATGCAGCTGCCGTCGCCCGTCGCGCTACCGGCCACTGCATGAGCGAACGCACCCTGGCCGATTGGTTGGCCTACTTGGAGCAATTGCACCCGTCGGCGATCGACATGGGCTTGGAGCGTTCCAGAGCGGTGGCACAGCGCATGGGCTTGGAGCGAATCGCGCCGCGTGTGGTGACGGTCTCCGGCACCAACGGTAAGGGGTCGACCTGTGCTTTTATAGCTGAATTGTTGCAAGCCCAAGGGTTGCGCGTCGGGGTGTACAGCTCGCCCCATTTGCTGCGCTATAACGAGCGCGTACAGATTGCCGGCGAGCAGGCCGACGATGCTTCGCTATGCGAGGCGTTCGCCGCGGTCGAGGCCGCGCGGGGCGAGATTTCCCTGACCTATTTCGAAATGGGCACCCTGGCTGCTTTCTGGCTGTTTCAGCGCGCTGCCCTTGATGCGGTGGTCTTGGAAGTCGGCTTGGGTGGACGCCTCGATGCGGTCAATTTGATCGATGCGGACCTGGCCATCATCACCAGTATCGGTCTCGATCACGCCGAATGGCTGGGCGATACCCGCGAATCCGTGGCCTATGAAAAGGCCGGTATCTACCGCGCCGGCAAGCCGGCCTTGTGTGGCGATCTCGAGCCGCCGCAAACCTTATTGGACCAAGTGGCGCTGCTGGATGCGCCATTCGTATTGCGTGGCCGCGATTATGATCTGAGTCGTGACGGGCAGGGGTGGCAGTGGTACGGGGTGAGTGCCGAAGGCCAGCCATTGCAGTTGGAAGGCTTGCCGTTGCTCGACTTGCCGATGGAAAATGCCGCGCTAGCCTTGCAGGCCTATGCCCTGATGGCGCTGCCCTGGCAACGCGAGCAGCTTGTCGACGCTTTGTTGCGTACGCGGGTGAGCGGTCGTTTGGAACGTCGTACCCTGCAATGGCAGGGTAAATCGCTGACGTTGCTGCTCGATGTTGGGCATAATCCCCATGCTGCGGAGTACCTGGCGCAGCGTTTGGCTGACAGGCCGGTGAGCGGCAGGCGCCTAGCGGTGTTCGGGTTATTGGCCGACAAGGATTTGCCGGGCGTGGTCGCACCTTTACTGAGCGAGGTGGGCGATTGGGCCGTGGCGCCGTTGCCCACCAGTCGCACCCGGCCGGCTGCCGAGCTGCACGCTCATCTACAGGGCTGTGGGGTGCAAGTGGCGGTCTATGATGATGTGAAAGCGGCGTTGCAGGCACAATGCGCACGCGCTTCGGCAGAAGATGAAATTCTGCTATTCGGATCTTTTTACTGCGTGGCCGAGGCCTTGGATTGGCTGGCTTGCCATGCCAATGGGGACATGCAGGATGGCTTTGCTGGATAAAGGATTGAAGCAGCGCATGGTCGGGGCGCTGGTGCTGGTGGCGCTGGCGGTAATCTTTCTGCCCATGCTGCTGTCGCGCGAAGACGAATTGCGCCATGTCGTGGTCGATGCGCCTGCGATGCCGCAAGCCCCGGCCATGCCGCAGATCGAAATGCAGCCGGTCATCGTGCCTGAACCGCAGATATTGCCCGACGAACCCGTGCCCGAATCCGTCGAGCCGGCCGCGATTGCCGCTCAGGCGCCCGCAGCCGAGACCACAACACCTAGTGCCGATGCAACGCCTCCGGCTGCTCGTCTGGATGCCAATAGCCTGCCGGTCAGTTGGTCGGTGCAATTGGCCAGCCTGTCCAGTCGCAGCGGTGCGGAAAGCCTGCAGAAAACCCTGCGCACTCAGGGCTATAACGCCTACATCCGCAGCGTCGACGGGATGAACAGGGTGTTTGTCGGCCCGCTGGTCGAGCGTGTGGAAGCCAATCGCCTGCGTGATCAGTTGAATCGCCAGCACAAGCTCAATGGTTTCGTGGTGCGCTTTCAGCCCGAGAGCAGCTAAGCGGTTCACCCGGGCATTTCAACAGCCTGCTAATCCTTTGCTTACTCCCCGCCGGGGGCTCTGTTAAAATGCAGCGCCTTTTCCGTCGGTAATCTGCAACGTGGCATTCACCTGGGTCGATTGGGCGTTTATCGCCATCATTGTCGTATCGAGTTTGATCAGTTTGAGCCGCGGCTTCGTCAAGGAAGCCCTGTCTTTGCTCACCTGGATTATCGCCGGTGCGGTTGCCTGGATGTTCGGTGGCGCGTTGTCGCAGCACCTAGGCGGATGGATCGAAACACCTTCTGCGCGCGTCATCGCCGCCTGCGCCATACTCTTTATCGTGACCCTGCTGGTCGGGGCGTTGATCAATTACCTGATCGGCGAGCTGATCCGCGTGACCGGTCTATCCGGTACCGACCGCTTTCTGGGCATGGTGTTCGGCGCCGCACGGGGCGGTTTGCTGGTCGTGGTACTGGTCGGATTGTTGAGTCTGGCGCCGGTGCAGGAAGACCCGTGGTGGCGGCAGTCCGCGCTGTTACCACATTTTTTGATGGTCGCCGACTGGTCGAAAAACCTCATCTTGGGGATGTCCAGTCAGTGGCTCGCCAGCGGTGTCAGCGCACCGGCTGAGCTGCCGTTTAAAGAAGTGCTCTCAGGGCCCAAGCTGCCTTGAGTGCGTTGAAGAATTAGCCTGTTCCATTCAGTAGGGGTTGCGTCACATGTGCGGCATTGTCGGGATCGTCGGTAAATCGAACGTCAATCAGGCGCTGTATGACGGCCTCACCGTCCTGCAGCACCGCGGCCAGGATGCTGCCGGTATCGTCACCAGCCATGATGGCCGGTTGTTTTTACGCAAGGATAACGGCCTGGTGCGCGATGTGTTTCATCAGCGCCATATGCAGCGTCTGGTCGGCCATATGGGTATCGGCCATGTGCGTTATCCGACCGCGGGCAGCTCCAGTTCGGCCGAGGCTCAGCCGTTTTACGTCAACTCGCCTTATGGCATCACCCTGGCGCACAACGGCAATCTGACCAACGTCGAGCAGTTGGCCAAGGAAATCTACGAGTCCGACCTGCGTCATGTGAACACCAATTCCGACTCGGAAGTATTGCTAAACGTATTCGCCCACGAGTTGGCGCAGCGCGGCAAGTTGCAGCCGAGCGAGGAAGACGTATTCGCCGCGGTCAGCGGAGTGCACGAGCGTTGCATCGGCGGCTATGCGGTGGTGGCGATGATCACCGGCTATGGCATCGTCGGATTTCGCGATCCCCATGGTATTCGTCCGATCGTCTTCGGCCAGCGTCACACCGATGAAGGCGTCGAGTACATGATCGCCTCGGAAAGCGTGTCCCTGGACGTTCTGGGCTTCACTTTGATCCGCGACCTGGCGCCGGGCGAGGCGGTCTACATCACCGAGGACGGCAAGCTGTCGACCCGTCAGTGTGCGAGTAATCCGCAGTTTTCGCCGTGCATCTTCGAGCACGTCTACCTGGCTCGTCCCGACTCGATCATGGATGGCGTTTCGGTGTACAAGGCGCGTTTGCGCATGGGCGAGAAGCTCGCCGATAAGATTCTGCGCGAGAGGCCGAACCACGACATCGACGTGGTCATCCCGATTCCCGATACCAGCCGGACCTCGGCGCTGGAGTTGGCCAACCACCTGGGCGTGAAGTTCCGTGAGGGCTTCGTCAAGAACCGCTATATCGGTCGCACCTTCATCATGCCCGGCCAGGCGGCACGCAAGAAATCCGTGCGGCAGAAGCTCAACGCCATCGAACTGGAGTTCCGTGGCAAGAATGTGATGCTGGTGGACGACTCCATCGTGCGTGGCACCACCTGTAAGCAGATCATCCAGATGGCCCGCGAAGCCGGGGCGAAGAACGTGTATTTCTGCTCGGCGGCGCCGGCGGTGCGTTACCCGAACGTGTATGGCATCGATATGCCCAGCGCCCACGAATTGATCGCGCATAACCGCAGCACCGAGCAGGTCGCCGAGCTGATTGGCGCCGATTGGCTGGTGTATCAGGATCTGCCGGATCTGATCGAGGCCGTCGGTGGCGGCAAGGTGAAAATCGACGCATTCGACTGCGCGGTATTCGACGGTAAATACGTCACCGGCGATATCGACGAGCACTACCTGAACAAGATCGAGCAGGCGCGCAACGACGCCACCAAGGTCAAGTCCCAGGCGGTCAGCGCGATCATCGATCTGTATAACAACTAAGCCTGTAGCCCGGATGCAATCCGGGAAAGTTAGCGAAGGAATCGACCCGGATTGCATCCGGGCTACGCTGGGTATGAGGTGGCAAGATGACGCAAGAGTGGCAAGCAGGGCGCCTGGATAGCGATTTGCAAAGCGTGGGTTTCGACACCCTGGCGGTACGCGCGGGCCAGCACCGCTCGCCTGAGGGCGAGCACAGCGAGGCGATTTACCCGACGTCCAGCTACGTGTTCCGCACCGCAGCCGATGCCGCGGCGCGCTTTGCCGGCGAGGTGCCGGGCAACGTCTATTCGCGTTACACCAACCCGACGGTGCGCGCCTTCGAAGAGCGCATCGCTGCCCTGGAAGGTGCCGAGCAGGCGGTTGCCACCTCCTCGGGCATGTCGGCAATTCTGGCCATGGTCATGAGCCTGTGCAGCGCCGGCGATCATGTATTGGTATCGCGTAGCGTCTTCGGTTCGACCATCAGCCTGTTCGAGAAGTACCTCAAGCGCTTCGGCGTGCAGGTCGACTACGTGCCCCTGGCGGATCTGCAAGCCTGGGCGGATGCCTGCAAGCCCAACACCAAATTGCTGTTCGTCGAGTCGCCGTCCAATCCGCTGGCCGAGCTGGTCGATATCGCCGCATTGGCCGATATCGCCCACGCCAAGGGCGCGCTATTGGCGGTGGACAATTGCTTCTGCACCCCGGCGCTGCAGCAGCCGTTGAAGCTCGGTGCGGACATCGTCATGCATTCGGCGACCAAATACATCGACGGTCAGGGTCGCAGCATGGGCGGCGTGGTTGCCGGCCGGGCGGAGTTGATGAAGGAGCTGGTCGGCTTTCTGCGCACCGCGGGGCCGACCCTGAGCCCGTTCAACGCCTGGATATTTCTCAAGGGCCTGGAAACCCTGCGCATTCGCATGCAGGCCCACTGCGCTAGTGCCCAACAGTTGGCCGAATGGCTGGAACAGCAGCCGGGGGTCGAGCATGTGTATTACGCCGGCTTGCCCAGCCATCCGCAGCATGAGTTGGCCAGGCGGCAGCAGAGCGCCTTCGGCGCCGTGGTCAGTTTCGAGGTCGCGGGCGGTAAAGAGGCGGCTTGGCGCTTCATCGACGCCACCCGGGTGATTTCCATCACCACCAACCTGGGCGACACAAAAACCACCATCGCTCACCCGGCGACCACGTCCCACGGCCGCTTGTCGCCAGCCGAACGTGCCAGCGCCGGGATTCGCGACAATCTGATCCGCGTCGCCGTCGGCTTGGAAGATATCGCCGACCTTCAGGCCGATCTGGCGCGCGGTTTGGCTGCGCTCTAAACGCTACGGGCGAAATGCAAAAAGCCTCGGTGAGAACCGAGGCTTTTGCGTTTTCCAGGGCCCGTTTTTATGGGCGCAGGTCGATGGCCGGTTCTTCGGCGGCGCCGGTATCGCTCGAATCGAACAGCTTGGTCGGATCGCTTGGCAGAACGCCCGGCGTGTAATCGCTGCGGACATTGCCGAGTACCCGGATATCGCTGTATTTCTGCCCGGACAGCGCGGCCATGCCCGCGGCATCGCGAATCACCGTGGGGCGCAGGAAGACCATCAGATTGCGTTTGATGCGGCTGTCCTTGGTCGAGCGGAACAGGTTGCCCAATAGCGGGATATCGCCGAGCAGCGGCACTTTCGAATGGGTCTGGGTGACGTCGTCCTGAATCAGCCCGCCGAGCACGATCACCTGACCGTTTTCCGCGAGTATGGTGCTTTTGATCGAGCGCTTATTGGTGATCAGATCCACCGCGTTGACCCCTTGGGTGGTGGGGGCGATGGAGGAGATTTCCTGCTCGATCTCCAGGCGTAAGCTGGCACCGTCGTTGATGTGCGGGGTGACTTTGAGGGTCACGCCGATGTCCTGGCGTTCGATGGTGGTGAACGGATTGTCCGCCCCCGAGGCGCTGGTGGTGAAGGAGCCGGTCTGGAAGGGGACGTTCTGCCCGACCAGGATTTCCGCTTCCTGGTGGTCCAGGGTTAACAGGCTGGGCGTCGATAGCAGATTGCTTTTGGTATTGGACGACAGTGCGGTGACCAGTACGCCGAAGCTGTCGGTACCCAAGCCGATGATGGCGCCATCTGGCAGGTTGATTGTGTTGTTATTGGTACTGGTGTTGTTTTCGTTGTTCTGCAGGGTCTGCAGCACGGTACCCACCGAGAGCCCCGTATTGGCGAAATTCACCCCGCCCAAACCGCCGCGGTCGCCACGGGCATCGATCGCCCATTGCACGCCGAGGGCATCGCTCACATCGCCGGATATCTCGACGATTGCGGCTTCCACCATCACCTGGGCGCGGGGTACGTCGAGCTGGCGAACGATATCTTCCAGGGTGGCGACCAAGTCCGGCGGCGCCAGCAACACCAGGGCGTTGAGGCTTTCGTCGGCGCGGATCAGGATATTTTGCTGGGGCGCGGTGCCCGCTTCGCCGCCTTCCTGGTTTTTCAGTCCCTCGGAAATTTCGCCGAGGGTTTCCGCCAGCGTCTTGGCATCGTTATGCCGCAGACGGATCACCCGAGTGTTGGCCGAGCGGCTGGTCGGCGTGTCCAGCGACTTCGCCAAGGCCAGCATCTTCGCCCGAGCGGCTGGCGGGCCGAGGATGACCAGACGGTTGGTGCGGGCGTCGGCAATCACCTGGACGCTCGAAGTACCTTTTGCCTGACCGCGCTCCATGGCGTTCTTCAGCACTTCCGCGGTGTCCATGACCCAAGCATGCTGCAGATTGAGCACGCTGTAATCGTTCTGGCCTTTCTGGTCGAGCTGACGCAACAGGTCTTCGATGCGTTCGATATTGGCGGCGCGGTCGCTGATGATGATGGCGTTAGCCGAGGTCACGGCCGCCAGGTGACCGTATTGCGGTACCAGCGGGCGCAACAGTGGGATCAGTTCTGTCGCCGAGCCGTGTTGCACCTGAATCAGGCGGGTTTCCAGGCGATCCGGTGCGGTGCGGCCGCCTTCGCCGGCGTCGGCTTTGGCCTCGGCATTGGGCACGATGCGCGCTTGATCGCCTTGGGTGATGACGCTGAAGCCATGGGTGGCCATTACCGAGAGAAACAGCTGGTAGACCTCGCTCAGCGACAGCGGGGTATTCGAGACCACACTGACCTGGCCTTTCACCCGGGGGTCGACCACGAAGGTTTCGCCGCTGATCTGCGCGATCTGATCGATGAATTCGCGGATGTCGGCGCCTTTCAGATTGATCGTCCAGGTTTCTTCTTGCTGGCTGTTGCTGGGCGTGGTCGCTGTGATGGCGGCGCTTAACGGCAACGGCGCGGCGACAAGGCCGGCAGCCAGCAGGGCGAAGGTGAGGCTAGAAAGTTTCGGGAACATGGGTCAGTCGCTTTCCATAGTCTGATCGGTCTGATCGGTGGGCTCTTCCTCTGTCGGCTCGGTGCCAGAGGCTTCCATTTGCTGTCTCAAGGCATCCATGCGTTCGCGCAGCTGTGCGAGGTTGTCGGCTTCCAGTTGATTCAACTCATCGACCGAACTCTGCGCATCGTAGGAGGGGGTGTACATCGTTTGCTCACCGCTGCCCTGGTGGTGCTGGGGGAAGGTCAGGCTTTCCCTTTTGCCATTGCGCAGTAGTTCGACGTGATCCGGGTAAACCGCCGATAAGCGCACGCCATTGGCGATTTCGCTGTCGACCCCGTAACGCTGGGGTTCGCTACCCTCGCGGCGGATGATGGCGCTGGAGCGTGCCGGGTCGGCATGCACGAAGCTGCCCAGCAAGGTCATGTTCAATTGGGTGGCGGGCACCGGGCCATCGTCCGCCTGACTGCTGCTGCCAAATAACTGATCGAGGTTTTGCCTGGAGGCGACGCTGGCCTGCAACTGCACATTTTGTTCTGCAGCAGGCACAGGGGCACGCAGCGCGCGCAGCCAACCGGCGGTTTGCCAGGCCAGGCTGATGCTCATGGTTAGAATAAGCGCGACCGCGATCAGGGTGATGGCGTGCGTATGCAACCAGCGTTGTGCTGCCGAAAGGGGCAAGGCTCCACTCCGAAATTATTGTTTTGTAGGGTCAATCGCGAGCTGATCATAGACAGTTGGTGCGCGTTTGACAGCCCCTGGATGGGTGACGTGTCGGCGCTATGTCGGATTTATTCGACGTGTTGATCGTTTCGTGCGCCATTTGATCGTGCTCGGCTTATTCGGTTCGATGGCCTATGGTAGGTCTGCGTGCCGGGCTGGTTACGCTCATCGAGCTTGTCGGCAATCTTGTATCGGAGGCTGCTTACCCGCGTATTTATGAGCGCTCGACGGCCGCCGTTTGCAGGCAGAAACGGCACGTGTTTTTGCCGATATTGCGAGGTGGTCGAGTATTGCGTGCAGGCAAAAAACTAGGGCGCTGGAAGTGACTCGCCGGTCATCGCTTCGGCGGCCATTGATCGTTTGGATGCTGCCGATCAGCGACTATGCTGCAAATCCACGCATGTGGTCCCAGCGGCTCGAAACGGAAACACTATCGAATATGCCGGGTTCTGCGATCAACCGCTCGAAAAGCCAGTTGACCGACTGCGCTGCTGCGCTTAAAAACTCTTTCGCGGTTAGTATGTCTATCGCTTTTTCAAGCCTGCCCCTTCGTTTGGACCCCGCTTATGTCTTCCTCCACCGAACACGTTGAACTGGATGCGGTGCTGGCCGCACCCGCTAGCTTGCGGCGCTTGCCGTTCAGTTTCGCCAAACGTCACGGGGTGGTGTTGCTGATCGACGCGGTTCCGCCATGCTTGGCCCATCGCCCGCAGGTGGAGTTGGTGGCGTTGGCCGAGGCGCAGCGTTTCGTCGGGCGTCAGCTGCCGTTGCGCAGCCTGACCGCAGAGGCGTTCGAGCAGGCTCTGGGCAAGGCTTATCAGCATGAGTCTGGGGCCATGCAACTGGCTGAGGGGTTGGGCGGTAGCCTGGACCTCGCCGCGTTGGCCGAGCAGGTGCCGGAGACCGAAGACCTGCTGGAGCAGGAAGACGACGCACCGATCATCCGCTTGATCAACGCCATTCTCGGCGAGGCGATCAAGGAAGATGCATCGGATATTCACCTGGAAACCTTCGAAAAACGCCTGGTGGTACGTTTCCGTGTGGATGGCGTGTTGCGCGAGGTGCTCGAGCCGAAGCGCGAGCTGGCGGCGCTGCTGGTATCGCGGATCAAAGTCATGGCGCGCCTGGATATCGCCGAGAAGCGCATCCCCCAGGATGGTCGCATTTCCTTGAAGGTCGGCGGGCGCGAAGTGGATATCCGGGTATCCACGCTGCCTTCGGCGAACGGCGAACGGGTGGTGCTGCGTTTGCTCGACAAGCAAGCCGGACGCCTGAATTTGCAGCATCTGGGCATGAGCACACGGGACCGTCAGGTGATGGAGGAGACCGTGCGCAAACCCCACGGCATCCTGCTGGTCACCGGCCCCACGGGTTCCGGTAAAACCACCACCTTGTATGCCAGTCTGGTCAGCCTCAACGACCGTACCCGCAATATTCTCACCGTCGAGGACCCGATCGAATACCACCTCGAAGGTATCGGCCAGACCCAGGTCAACCCCAAGGTCGACATGACTTTCGCCCGCGGCCTGCGCGCCATTTTGCGTCAGGACCCGGATGTGGTGATGGTCGGTGAAATCCGCGACAAGGAAACCGCCGAGATCGCCGTACAGGCTTCCTTGACCGGTCACCTGGTGCTCTCCACCCTGCACACCAACAGTGCCATCGGTGCCATCACCCGCCTGGTGGACATGGGCATAGAACCGTTTCTGCTGTCGTCATCCTTGCTCGGCGTCCTCGCCCAGCGCCTGATTCGTGTGCTCTGCCCGCATTGCAAGGAGGCCTACGAGGCCGACGAAGCCGAGTGCAAATTGCTCGGGGTCCCATTCGCGCAGCCGCCGACCCTGTACCACGCCCGCGGCTGCAACGACTGCCATCATCAGGGCTACCGCGGCCGTACCGGTATCTATGAGTTGGTGGTGTTCGACGACCACCTGCGTACCCTGATCCACAACGCCGCCTCCGAGCAGGACATGACCCGCCACGCCCGCACCC
>CBIHLQ010000074.1:0-12250 GCA_966210885.1 uncultured Pseudomonas sp. | reverse complement strand
GCAGGTCGGCACCGACCCGAACGATAGCGCCAGCACGCCCGCGGATCAGGACAAGGACGGCATCCCCGACAGCCTGGACGACGACCGCGACGGCGATGGTGTGGCCAACGACCAGGACGCCTTCCCGGACGACGCCAGCGAAAGCAAAGACCTGGACGGCGACGGCATCGGCGATAACGCCGACCCGGATCGCGACGGCGACGGCATCTCCAACGACTACGAGATCCAGGCCGGCACCGACCCGGACGATAGCGCCAGTACCCCTGCGGATCAGGACAAAGACGGCATCCCCGACAGCCTGGATGACGATCGCGACGGCGATGGCGTGCCCAACGATCAGGACGACTTCCCCGACGACGCGGGCGAAAGCAAAGACCTGGACGGCGACGGCATCGGCGATAACGCTGACCCGGATCGTGATGGCGACGGCATCTCCAACGAGCACGAAGAACAGCTGGGTACCGATCCGAACGATGCAGGCAGCAAACCAGCCGATCAGGATAGCGACGGCCTGCCCGACAGCTTGGACGACGACCGTGACGGCGATGCCGTGGCCAACGATCAGGACGCTTTCCCGGACGACGCGAGCGAAAGCAAAGACCTGGATGGCGACGGCATCGGCGATAACGCCGATACGGATCGCGACGGCGATGGCGCCAGTAACGCGGATGAAGTTGCCGCCGGCACCGACCCCGATGACGCCAGCGATTTCCCCGATCGCGTGGCGCCGGATGTCAGCATCGACGGCCCGGACTTCCTCAGCGTCAACGAAGACAGCCTGAACCTGAGCGGCAGCGTCAGCGACAGTGGCTCCGGCGTGGATCGCCTGGAGTTCGCCTCGGACCGCTTCCCCGGCGCGCGTTTCGCCGTGAGCGTGCAAGCGGCGCAGTGGACGGCGAGCGTGCCGTTGCTCGAAGGCAGCAACCTGTTAACCCTGACGGCCTTCGACAAGGCCGGCAACGCGGCGCAGCTCACGCGTAACGTGGAGCGTCAGCCGTTGGCCAGCGATATCGGCCTGCGTATCGATTACCCGCAGTCGGGTGCTGTGTTGACCGAGGCCACTCTGGTGGTGCGCGGCCTGCTGCGCAGCGACCAGCCGGCCCAGCGCCTGGAGGTATTGGTCAACGGTCAGGCCGCCACCCTGTCGCCGACCGCCCAGGTCACCGAGTTCAACTTCCAGTCCACTGCCCTTAACTTGCAGCCGGGGCCTAACACCCTGTCGATTCAGGGCTGGGTCGAGCAGCGCAGCGTTCAACGTAGCGTTCTGGTCACCTACCAGCCGCCGCAAATCAGCTTCGCCGCACCGCGTTTCGACAATCTGTCGCCGGCAAACGGCAGCCTGTTGCCGGGCGCCAGCTTTGTCTTGAGCGGCCAGGTATTCGCAGAAGGCGGTTTGCAGCGGGTCACGCTCAATGGCCGCAGCCTGACGCTGCGCGAGCCCGGCGCCCAGCTCCTGGATCTGCGCGAAAGCCTGACTATTCCGGACGGCCAGTCGACGTTCGGCGCCGAGTTGATCGCGCGCGACAACAGTGGCCAGGAAACCCGCCAGAGCCTCAGCTGGCAGTTGGATCGACAAGCGCCGCAGATCATCCTCGATGCGCCGCTATTGGAGCTGCCCGCGCAGAACCGGGTCAGCGAGCAGCCTTACCCGATCACGGGCACCGTGCGCGAAAACAACCTCGCCAGCTTCCAGCTCAATGGCCAGGACGTTGCCCTGCAACCGGGCGCCCAGGCCGGCGAGTTCCGCTTCGCCAGCCAGGTCGGTTTGCCGCTCGGCCAGCCGGTCAGCCTGACCTTGGAGGCCCGCGACCAGGCCGGCAATCGACTACGGCGCGAGTACAGCCTGGAGCTGTCCGGGCAAGCCGCGATCAACTGGGTGCTGCCGACCGAGGGCAGCGAACTGCTCAACCTCGGCGAGCCGATCAACCTGCAAGTGGCGGCGCGTATCGAAGACCTCAGCGGCCAACTCGTTCCGCGCGTGTTCCTGCTCTCGAGCACTGGCGACAGCCTTGCCGAAGCGGGTCTGCTGGGCGACACCACGCTGAAGAGCGCGACCCTGCAAATCCCGCCGCAAAGCGGCCAATACCGCCTGCTCGCCGTGTTGCAGGACGGCAATCAGCAAGTCGTCGCGCAGAGCAGTCGGAGCATCGCGGTGGTGACGCAGGAGCAGGTACCGATCGCCATCGAGCGTATCTCGCCGAGTAACGCCGCGCGCAACGTCGATCCCAACGACTTCATCACCCTCTACTTCAACCAGGCCATCGACCCGGCCAAAGTGGAACTCAAGGTCTTCGAAAGCGCCCACGGCAAGACCTATGTGGATATGGACCCGCTGGGCGTCGACCCGCTGGAGGCCAAAGGTTACCAACTGGTGGACGTGAGCCGCAGCTACGAGCCCGTGCCGGGCGAACTGTCGCTGCTGCCCGGTAATCAAGTGGTCGCCTTTTACCCGGCGCGCGATGTGGCGTACGCCGCAGAAGTCTCGGTCGAGGTGCGCTACGACGGCCAGGAACTGCAACGCATCCGCTACCAGACGCGAGCCTTGCCGACCCTGATCAGCGGCGCGGTGTTCGACCAGTTGCAGCAGCCGGTTCCCGATCTGGAGGTCCGCCTGGTCGAGCTGGGTCGCAGCACTCGCACCAACCGCGATGGCGCCTTCAACTTCGGCTTCGGCGATGCGGCGCAGGAGAACATTGCCGGCGGCAACTACCGGCTGGAGCTGAACCCGGGTCAGGCCAATCGCAACTACGGCAGCGAGCGCAAAGCCGTCGCCATCCAGGGTGGGCGCAGCAATGACCTGGGGCGTTTCCAACTGGCCCAGCTGAACAGCAACCTGCCCTACAGCGTTCTGCAAGGCGGACAAACGTTCAGCCTGCTGCAAGGCGAGCTCAAGCTCGACCTGACCCGCGCCAGCCTGCAATTTCCCGACGGCACCCAGAGCGGGGACGTGCATGCGCAACTCCTCGAGTTCTCGCAATTGCCGTACCCGGTCGAGCCCTTGGCCATGCCGTATTGGATGTACGGCCTGCAACCCGGCGGCATCGCCGTGGAAGGCGAGGTCGGTGTCGATTTGGCGGCCTTGAAACTGGGCGACAGCTACGACTACCTGCCGGACAACGACGACTACGTGGTGCTGGTCGGCCTCGATCCGCAGGCCAAGCGCATCGTCCCGGTGGGGGTTGGGCAAGTGAGCAACTACCGGGTGCACAGCCGTGGCGCGTTGGCGCTGCAAACCCTCGACCTGATCGGTTTTGCCCTGGTCGGCGGCGAAGCCCAACCCGCACTCAAAGCCTATGCGGAGGGCCAGCTCAACCTGCGCCAACTGCACAGCGAATTGAACCGTTTGAACAATAGCCAATAGCGCCAACCCAGGGATGCTCGATAGATGGACATGCTGCTTTTCTTGCGCACCTCATGCCGCTCCGTAGGACGCCGTAGCGCCGCCAGCCTGATCGCCCTCCTGCTGGTCGGCTGGAGCGGCGCCGGCCATGCCTTCTGGTCGTTGGGCCTGATCCCGGGCGTGTACATCCCGCAGACCTACTACAAGCATGGCGCGGTCTATACCCGGGCCATCGTGTTGAGCCCGGCGGGCAATCCGTACTACGTCGAGTACGACAATAGCGGTAACGAGGGCCGCGAAATCGCCGAGAAAACCGGCGAGTACGAGCGCGCGCAGATCATGGCGGGCGCCTATTACCGCAGCCTGTTGCAGCGCCTGACGGACGCCAAGACGCGTTACCCCGAGCACGAAGAAATGACCGCGGCGGCTTACCGTGGCAGCACCTTTAAAACCGCCGGCGGCGAAACCATCCAGAAGCCCTCGATCGCCCCCAACACCTTGACCGTGCTGGTGCGCGCCGAGAACAACCGCTACCTCA
Organism: uncultured Pseudomonas sp.; assembly: GCA_966210885.1. Lineage (GTDB taxonomy): Bacteria > Pseudomonadota > Gammaproteobacteria > Pseudomonadales > Pseudomonadaceae > Aquipseudomonas. The sequence continues at coordinate 8,372 of CBIHLQ010000074.1, read as the reverse complement.
AAGACGGCTCGGATCTGCTGTTGCTCGAACTGCCGATCAAAGCCAGCGTGCAACCCTCGGCTTCCAGTGCCTCGCTGCTGCTGTCCGAAGCCGGCGACATCCTGCACCAAACGGCCAACACCATCGCCTTTCGCGTGGGTTTCTTCGGCAAGGATGGCAAGGTCGCGACGAACCTGCGCCGTGATCATGACAGCGAAATCTACGGCAAGATGCCCAGCGTTCCGGTGAGCCTGGGCGGGCATATCGCTGGTGGCTTCGCCATCACCGATGCGGACGGCAAGTACCGCATGAACTACTTTCTACCGGCTTGCCCCGGGTTCACCTTCGAGTACACCACTCCGGTCTACCTGGAGCTGTACTACTCGCGCTTCAACCCGCGCGGCAACTCGATGATGCCCTACTACCTGGTGCGCCAGGACTACGACTTCTGCAACGGCCTGGGGGTCTACAGCATGGGGGCTGCTATGGTCATTGCGACCATGGCCACGCCGGTAAAACCGAAATTCGACTTCCCCGTCGACCTGATGGTGGTGGATGGCGCCGCCGCCTTCAGCAATGTGCAGCTGGGCGACAAAACCGCCTACAACCCAGAGACCAGCGACTACGCCAAAACCGTCCAGGACGCCTACGACTTCGACGGTGACGAAAAGCCGGAAATCATCGTGCCGGGTAAAAAGGTCAAGAAAACCATTGACGGCCAGGAGCGGGAAGTCTTCGTCGAAACCGCGGTCGCAGAAGCCGAACTGCAAGGCATCTACCTGTCCAGCCGGCACAGCGGCAAACCGGCCAGCACCGAAGACACAGCGCCCGACTTCACTCGCCTGATCGACACCACGGCCGACTTCAAGGACCGCGGCCTGCTGCAAAGCATCAGCAAGGACGACCTGCGCGACACCGACATCTACGTGTTCCGCGAATCCACCGGGCAACTGGTGGCCGAACGCCGCGGCCTGCACGAAAACGAGCTGTACAAAACCTTCTCCGGGGTGGACGACAAACAAGGCAGCTTCCGCTTTACCATCCAATTGCGCGGCGCTGTGGAAAACACCTTCGCCCTGGCAGGCCGCAATGGCGAGGCCAACTTCACCAAGTGGCAAAGCGCCGGCGGTTTTACCGAAGAATTCCAAAAGCGCACCGCCAACCACCTCAAGTCGGGCGAGCAGGTGCGCATCATCGCCATCAATCGGCCGACAGGTTATATGGGCAGCGCCCGGATCAACCTCAATTCCGCGCTCAACGGCAACATGATCGACCTCAACCAGGCGCGCATCCTGCTCACCCCGCCCAACCTGAAAATCTGGGCTGAGCGCAAAAACAAGATCGAACAGGGCATGACCCGTGGCGAAGAAAAGAAACAACTGATCGGCAACGAAGGCGCGGGCCTGGGCAGCGACATCAGCATCGCCATCTACACCGACTGGCGCGACCAGGACGGCGGCCCCCTGCCCGAAGCCCTGGCCGACTACGGCTACACCGGCCGCCTGGCCAAAATCGTCGCCGCCAACCAACTGGCCCCCGCCGGGGCCAACAACCTGTCGCAGTTCAAGATCAAACCCGGCCAACAGGTGCAGGTCATCCAACTGCCGGAAAAAGTTCTGGCCAAGCAGCACCTCTACCTGCAAGTGGCCGGGCAGCCGGAAAACCGTAACCCGGACTTTTCCACCGGCAACGGCGAAGGCATCCTCAAATACCGCCCTTCCAAATACGTACCGGTACAAGTACCGCTGCACGACGAACAAGCCAGCGAAATCGCCCGCCAGGCCTACCGCAAGGCCGACAAGGAACACCCCGAGCTGAACCTGAAAAAACCCGAGCCGATGTACGCCTGGAAGTACCGGCCGGAGATGCAGTTCAGTTTGTATGAGTTGAATGTTGAGCAGGTCAGGCGAGTCGATGCGCGAGAAGTAGGCGATAACATTTATAAAGACAAAATGCCTACGATAACCAGTAGCGACAAGTATATGGGTATTGTTTATGACCTGATTAAATCCTCTTTGGGTACGCTGGGTACATGGAGCTACGAGGGCGAACAAGAGGTTGTTCTGGCAATAGGTGAGGACGAAATAAAGGCTACGGTGGGGGCGTCGCAGAGTATTAGGTTTGAGAATCTAGAACATCTGGGCAGTCTGGATGTGGAGGATTTTTTGTCGCTCCGGCTGTATACGAATAACGACACTGCAAACATATTATTTGAATATGCCTTTGAGTACCTGTCACTAGAGTCGACCCTACTAGGTTACAACAACCAAACGGACGACACATGGTACGTAACTGCAGACGATCCCAAAGTTGAGCTGCAAGCTATTCTGGCGGGGTATGCCAACCGCGATCCTAAGTTCAAAAAGCCGTTGACCCTCAGCTGGAGCGTCGAGGGTGCTGGGAGTTTGGCAAAGCAGCTTCAAAATGACAGCACTCTCGGTATTTTCCCAAATGAACTGACCATGCCGACTACTGCGGGTAGTACTGGCGTTGTCAAAGCGTTGCTGCGCGAGAGTCAAACAAAAGTACAGTTCAAGAAAGTATTGGTGTTGGCCGGTAAACCAGCTGTCATCGACATACAGGCTGTGGGCACGGCAGCAGCTATGGAGTCTGACAAGCTTCAGATGACGGTTACCGTTAAGGATGCCCATGGGAACTTGGTAGAAGATGGCACCAGCGTCAATATCTCCGTCAACCAAGATACGTTAGTACCCGAATACAACCCCGGCACGGTGAATGGGGTTGCGACTGCGTCGCTTACTGGCAATGCGTTTGCTAGCCCTGATGCGAAAATGACGGTTAGGGCCGGGGATATAACCAAGGTTTTTGATTTCGCAATTGAAGGGCTCACGGTCGATATTGAGAGCGCCAGTACAAGCTTCGTCGCTAATAGGCAAGAAAATCTACAAGTACGGGTGACGACCCATTCAGGTAAACCCGCAGCCGATGTTTTAGTAACCGTTTCCAGCGACTTGGGTTACTTCAAGGAAAGCCAGTACCAGACTGATGCTAACGGCATAATCACAGCAGTCTTCAATACGGGCCCCACGGCTGGCAACGGTACTTTAAAAGCGCGTGCAGGTTTTGCTGGTGGTACTGAACAAGATTTCAACGTCAAGCATTTAGGTGGCGGGGCTCAAGCGGATGTTCGCGATGTCATGGTGCTGGGCGATAGGCCCAATGGTGGGAGTGTTGCCTATAACCGTTATGACGGAACCGCAATAAACCTTGACTACCAGACCCAGGGCGAGTTGAAGGTTGCAGGGCAGGCGGGCGAAACAGTTCAAGTGCGTATCGGCGATTTGACGGATCCCAATCTGGAGCCGTTGGTCGCCTACTACATGAATGATTTAGAGGATGTGGGACCTGACGAAAACTTCCCCAATCGGGTGCTTAGCGACATTCCAGATGAAGTAGGTCTGCATGTAGGCACTGGCTTTGACGTGCAGGTTGTAACCGACCACCCATTAGGTCGAGGCAGTAGTTATCAGTTCGATGGCAATTCGCGTATTGAGTTGATAACCGACAGCACTTTGCAAAAGCCGGGGCAAACTGGTTTCCGTATCGATTTCAAAGCCGAAGAATCTGGACAAATCTTTAATTTGGGAGGCGGCCAGCGCTTGTTACTAGCGGGTAATCGGTTGCGTTACGAGATTGAAACTGACACGGGTCTGCATAGTGTTGAAAAAGGCAGCATTACCCTAAATCAGTGGCACAGCGTGGGTGGACGCTATGCCAATGGCCAGCTCGAACTTGAGGTGGATGGCTCCAGTGTGTCCAGTGCCGCCAGTGGCGCGGTTCAATACTCGGGTAGCAAACTGCTGCTTGGGCAAGACTACAAGGGCAAGCTAAATAGCTTCAGGCTTTATGACTGGGCGGCACAACCACTGGTGCAGCTTGAAGGGGGCGGGCAAGCGCGCACCCTTACATTACCGAGTGGCGGTGATGCGAGCCTGATTGTTGAAAGCACTGGCCAGTTGGGTGCCTTGCAAAACGACTCATCGCTGAGAACGCTACGGGTTGCGGTGACGGTCGATGGCGTCCGTCAATTCGTTTCGGTCTTATCCTCCGAGGCGTATATCGCCCTGGCGGGACAATATCTGGATACCTTCAGCTCAGCCGCGCCACCGATCAATGTGGCTGGCCTCAACTATCGTCCTCTACCCTGGTATACCGGCCTAACCATCGCACCATTGGACTACATGGTGCCCAAGGCGTACGCGGCCGAGGAGTCCAGCGCTTGGAGCTTTATAAAAGGGGCGGTTAATTTCCTGTTCCCACTTGAAGATTTCAAGATCCTGGGTGAGCAGCTGTATTACATGGCCACCGGGGATTGGGAAAAATTCGATGCGATGGAGCTCAGCTTTGCCGCACTGAGTGTGGCTACCGTTTTGCCGGTAATGAAACCACTCAAGTTTGTACTGGATCCGCTAAGGAAGTTTATTCGTAAGTACGGTAATAACCCCATCGTCAAGGCCTTGGCTGGCGTCTTGGGGCGGGCGACGGAAGAAGCCGTAAAAGGCCGAACGGAAAAGTTAATTTCACTACTGCCTTATTTCTTGATAGTCGTGGAGATGCTCGAATCTCCAGACGGGCCGGCGGCTATTGCCGCGATGGTAGAGGCCATTGAGAGTCCAGATGACCTTTGGGCATGGATCGAGTACTTCAACCTGCCAGCGGATGGGTGGGAAGGGGATGAGGTACCCCCGGTCGCGCTGACTCCAGCGGCAACGCCGACTGCGGAGCGAATGGTTGCTTCGGCGGTTCAGTTCCTAGTGCCGAGTGCAGAGGCTGCCAGAAAGGTTTCTCGCAACCGTCAAAAAGGAAAAGAGGCTGCAGACGCCATTGCCGCCGCCTCCAAAGCGGCGGGTTCGCCGAAGAACTTCAGTGTATTGTTAAAGGAGCTTGTGCAGTCGCTAAAAGATCCGAGTGCGTCTCCCATCCGTCCATTGGCGCATTCCAAAGCGCTGCTCGTTGCAGGCCTTGCCGTTGTCAAAGGCGCAGGTGCCAACGCGGTTCGCCACCTAATTCGGCCGCGCCCGGATGACCGTGTTAGCCGGCCTATGCTGGCAGCGATCATTACCTACGTTCAAACCCGTGAGGCCGAAGGGAAATTCCCCGGCATGGAGCTAAAGATCTGGACGCTATACGGGTTGGCGTTGATTTCCAACAACGAAACCCAGCGCCAGGGCGGAACCTTTCAGCTCATGATGCTGGCGTACCTTAATGCGCTACATGAATATGGCGGCAACCCTGCAGTATTGGATATTGAGGTGACTCAAGACGTTGTCTACAGAAATAATGCAGGCCAGCCAATGCCTAGCTACAAGCGACGGGTTGATATCGTTTTGGGCACTGAAACTGATCAGGAATGGTATGAAGTCAAGTCGCTGCTGAGCGCGCGATACATAGCCAGCAACTTCGGGACGGGCAGCGGTTATCACCGGGAATTTTATGCGGACTTGTTGGCGTCTTATGGGCTGCTCCAGCCCAAAGAAATTAAGGCATCTTGGCGCTTTCATTCTTTCAAGGCCAAGGATGGCAGCGCGAGCCCGACACCTGCAGAGTTCAATAAATTTAATCCACGTAAACACCTTTGCGAGCCGATGAAGGATGTGTCATCAGCTAAAACATTGCAGGATGCTAAATGGAAGGAGTCTGCGCTGGAGGCTGCCTGCAAAGTCTCTCAAAACGTCGCATTAATGACTAATCGTGCCATCATTGTCGATATTTTGAAGTCTAAAGAATTTACCGAGCAATTTAAGAAGGTTTTGGAGGAGGTCGGGGGGCTTGATTGATATGAGTGAAATTAAGAAATTAACAGTTGAGGCGCGAAAAGACGCTTGGGCCGATATAAAGTTCCGCCTGCAATACGCCAAGCAAAAAGTGGCGTTTAAAGTCTTTGAAGCCTATTTTATGAAAGGCAAAGAACCCAATTTGCATCCGATGCAGAATGATCCTATTCCATTTGTATATCGCCTTTGGCTTGCCCCTGATCAAAGTATTGAAGCCTGGGTTGCGATTACCGAACGCTTTCTCGCCGGGCCTGAAGCATGGACTAGCAACGTCAGTATTGAGCCAACAGGTGATGGGGAGTCCTGGAGGGAATTGAACAAGGGGCATGCCTGGGGCTGGCAGATCGGAAGGAGCCTGGCCGACTCTTACGAGATTTTGATGCAGCATGCCGGAGCTCGTCATTATAACGGCGTAGAGCCGTACGCGGGCTCTGATATTATCCCTCCGCTGGGATTTATGGGCGGTAGCGAAAAAAGAATCTACCAGTTTATGAATGGGCAGATACCAGGAAGCGAGCATTTGCTTTACAAGGGTAAAAAGCTGTTCGAGCCCTCCACATATTTTGGCCACATTTACTACTCCGAAACTTGTCGATGGCTGGACGGTTCCACCCCAACCAATTCTTACTGCATTTATAACTATATGGGCGTTCACTGGTTTAATAGTATGACCGCTGCCAATATGCTTAAGATTGAGCAAAGCGAAGCTATACAGTTCTATATGAATTGTTTCTTGGTTCTTGTCGCTCGTTATCCTGAGGGCGGCGTGGATGCCGAACGCGCCGCATACTGCAGCGAGCTGCGACAGTTGTTAAATGCTGGGCCGTTGCTTGAACCACTGCAAACTATGTGGCACCAGGCAAAAAATAATCGCGAGCGCATCGACCTGAATGCCTATATGCAGGAAGAACCGTTTTATATCGGCGAGTTTTGAACAGTTTGCCGCGGCCTGACGCTTAGCCAATTTGGCGCGTCATTCTCTGCGAGTCGTTCTGTCTTGCAGAGACGAGCCGGAGAGATTCAAATCTCTCCGCTGAACGGCCTCGCTTGACGCTCGACCCCATCCATCTGTGATTTAATTGCCATCTATTAGCCAGCACTCGTCTGGCGCTGTGCGGTGTACTTTTCCCTGCTTATGCCTGCCCCCTTCGTTTTTATATATGGATTGCGCAATGTCGATCTCCCGTCCTCTCGATGTGCTCGATTCTCCTATTGAGGTCGTGGCGGGGCGGCGTTTGCCGTTTGCCTTTGCCAAACGCCATGGCGTGCTGCTGATCTCGACGGCCAATGGCGTGCACCTGGCTTACCGGCCGGGCACTTCAGTTACCGCCTTGGCAGAGGCGCAGCGTTTTGCCGGGCAGGTGCAGGAGATAGTGCCGCTGGAGTTGGAGGCCTTCGATCAGGCGCTTAGCGATGCCTACCAGCATAACTCCTCGGCGGCGATGCAGATGGTCGAGGGCTTGGGCGATGAGCTGGATCTGGAGAGCCTGGCCGAGCGCCTGCCGGAAACCGAAGACCTGATGGAGCAGGAGGGCGATGCGCCTATCATCCGCCTGATCAACGCCATCCTGTCCGAAGCGGTAAAGGAAAACGCCTCGGATATCCATGTGGAAACCTTCGAGAAGCGTCTGGTCGTGCGTTTTCGCATCGACGGTATCCTGCGCGAGGTGGTGCGCCCGCGTCGTGAGTTGGCCGGCTTGCTGGTCTCGCGGATCAAGGTTATGGCCAAGCTGGATATCGCCGAAAAGCGCATCCCCCAGGACGGGCGAATTTCCCTGCGTTTGGCCGGCCGTGAGGTGGATATCCGCGTTTCCACCTTGCCGTCTTCCAATGGCGAGCGGGTGGTGCTGCGTTTGCTCGATAAACAAGCCGGACGCTTGTCGCTCAAGCACCTGGGGATGTGCCGACGCGATATGGCATTGATGCAGGAAACGTTAAGCAAGCCCCATGGCATCCTGCTGGTCACCGGCCCCACGGGCTCGGGCAAGACCACCACGCTGTATTCCAGCTTGGTCACCCTCAACGATGACACACGCAATATCCTCACCGTCGAAGACCCGATCGAATACAACCTCGAAGGTATCGGCCAGACCCAGGTCAACACCAAGGTCGACATGACCTTTGCCCGCGGCCTGCGCGCCATTTTGCGCCAGGATCCGGACGTGGTGATGGTCGGCGAAATCCGCGACAAGGACACCGCAGAGATAGCCGTACAGGCCTCGCTCACTGGCCATATGGTGCTCTCCACCCTGCACACCAACAGTGCCATAGGCGCGGTGACGCGTTTGGTCGATATGGGTATCGAGCCTTTCTTGCTGTCCTCCTCGCTGCTGGGTGTATTGGCCCAGCGCCTGGTGCGCGTGCTTTGCCCCAGCTGCAAGGTGCCCTATACCGCGGATCAGGCCGAATGCGGCCTGCTCGGGGTGGACCCGCAACAGCCTCCCACGCTGTTTCATGCCAAGGGTTGCCCTGAGTGCAAGCAGCTCGGCTATCGTGGCCGTACCGGTATCTATGAGTTGGTGGTGTTCGACGACCACCTGCGCACCCTGATCCACAACGCCGCCTCCGAGCAGGACATGACCCGCCACGCCCGCACCC
>CBIHLQ010000073.1:0-13560 GCA_966210885.1 uncultured Pseudomonas sp. | reverse complement strand
CATCGTCTTGGCCATCCTGATGCCGATTCTGTCTCTCAATCAGTTGGTGGGGTAATTAGGTGAATAGCGGATCGTTGAAGAACGCAGAACCAGCAACGCAGGTAGCTTTGCGGCGGTTCGATAAGCGTCAAACGGGTTTCACCCTTATCGAAATCATGGTGGTAGTGGTCATTCTTGGCATTCTCGCCGCCTTGGTGGTACCGCAGGTGATGAGCCGGCCGGATCAGGCCAAGATCACCGTGGCCAAGGGCGATATCAAGGCGGTAGCCGCCGCACTGGATATGTACAAGCTGGATAACCACAGCTACCCGAGCACTCAGCAGGGCCTGGAAGCCTTGGTGAAAAAGCCGTCCGGCAACCCGCAGCCGAAGAACTGGAACAAGGACGGCTACCTCAAGCGCCTGCCGGTCGATCCTTGGGGCAACGTCTACCAATACCTGGCGCCGGGCACCAAAGGCCAGTTCGACCTATATTCGCTGGGCGCCGACGGCAAGGAAGGCGGTAGCGATCAGGATGCCGATATCGGTAACTGGGACCTGTAAGCGAAGATGCGCCAGCACCGCGGTTTCACCCTGATCGAGCTGCTCGTGGTGCTGGTGATTATCGGCAGCCTGACCAGCCTGGCTGTCCTGTCTTCGGGCAATTTGAGCAGCAGCCGCGAATTGCGCGACGAAGCTGAGCGGCTTGCAGCATTGGTCAGTGTGTTGGCTGATGAGGCGGTGCTGGATGGCCGTGAGTATGGCCTGCTGGTAAAGGCCGAGGGCTACCGCGTGCTGAGCTATGACAATGCTTCAGGCAACTGGGCTGCGCTGGAAAGTCAGCGCGAGCATCGCATCCCTGCCTGGGCACGGCTGTCGCTGGAGCTGGAGGGCGAGGCGCTGAAACTGCCAGAGCCTAAACCCCTTGAGGACGCAGCGGCGCTGAGCCGCGAGAATCCTGAAAAACCGAAGGAACGACTGCTACCCCAGGTGCTGATCCTATCCAGTGGCGAGTTGTCACCGTTTCGCTTAAGGCTCGAAGAGCGGCGTTCCGGCGGGGGCGCCTATGCATTGGCGAGCGATGGTTATCAGTTGCCGACTGCCGAGCTGGCGAAGGATTGAGCGCGATGAAGGCGATGCGTGGTTTTACCTTGCTTGAGGTCTTGGTGGCGTTGGCGATTTTTGCCACTGTCGCCGGCTCGGTGCTGACCGCGAGCAGCCGTAGCTTACGTATTGCCGCGCAGCTTGAGGCCAAGAGCATGGCAGGCTGGATCGCCGACAACCGTATCGCCGAGTTGCAATTGCAACGCCCGACGCCTGGCGAGGGCCGCGAAGACAAGGTTCTGGAGTTCGGCGGCCGGAGCTGGGAAACCCACAGTGAAATCGAAGCGACCAGCGATAAGGGGCTGCGGCGGGTGACGGTCTGGGTCGCGCCCAAGGCCGAGCGCGGCGCTAGTGGGCCGGTAAAAGAGCGTTCGGTGCTGACGCTGGTGGGTTTTCTCGCGGTGCGCGGCTGATGAGCCAGCAACGCGGCTTCACCTTGCTCGAAGTGATGATCGCCATCGCAATTTTCGCGTTGTTGGGGATCGCGACCTACCAGATGCTCGACTCCGTATTGAAAGCGGATGAAGTGACGCGCCAACATGAAAAAACCTTACGCGAACTGACCCGCGCCTTTGCCTCCTTCGACCGCGATTTGGCGCAGACCATTGGGCGTACGGTGCGCGATCCCTATGGCGATGAGCGGGCGGGCTTGCTCGGCGAGCAAGGTGCTACGGATGGCAGTAGTGCACTTGAATTCACCCGCACCGGCTGGCGCAACCCCTTGGGTTTACCGCGCGCACAGCTGCAACGTGTGCGTTGGCGCCTGGCCGGCGAACAGTTGGAGCGGGTTTACTGGTCGGTATTGGATCAGGCTGTCGATAGCCCGCCCAGGGTGCAGAAGGTGCTGGATGGGGTGAAGGCTATCGAGTTGCGCTATATGGATGAGCGCGGCCAGTGGCAGCAGCAGTGGCCTCCGAGCCAAAGCCAGCTGACTCCTGAACAGCGCCGCAGGCTGATGCCGGTAGCCGTGGAGCTGAAGATAGAACACCGCCACTACGGCGATTTGACCCGCCTGTACCGGCTACCCGAACCGAGCCTGGATGCCGCGCCAGAAGAGCAAACGCCTCCGCCGGCCGGCGACCCGGACACTGAAACAGCGCAACCCGCTGAAGCCAAGGTGGCCACATGAATCGCCAGCGCGGTGTGGCTTTGCTGACGGTTTTGCTGGTGGTGTCGATCGTCACGGTGATCTGCGCCGGCCTGATTGCCCGCCAGCAACTGGTCATCCGCAGTAGTACCAATCAAGTACTCACCCGCCAAGCTTGGCACTATGCGCTCGGCGGCGAGGCGCTAGGCCAGGCTGTGCTCTTACGCGACCTCAAGGCGCCGGGCAGCGATCCCAGAAACCCTGTAGATCATCCGCTGGAAGATTGGGGCAAACCGCTACCCGCGTTTCCCATCGATGAAGGCGAAATCAGCGTGCGCATCGAAGATCTGGCGGGGCGCTTCAATCTCAACAGCCTGGTGCAGGATGGGCAAATCGATAAGGTCGCAGTCGAACGCTTCAATCGACTGCTGCAGCGCTTGCAGATCGAAACGGCCTACGCCGAGCGATTGGTGGATTGGCTCGATCAAGACCAGGAGCCGACAGGCGAATATGGTGCCGAGGACAATCAATATTTGCTGATGCAGCCACCCTATCGCAATGCCAGCCAGGAAATGCAGGACCCTTCCGAACTGCGCCTGTTGCTGGGCATGAGCGAGGATGACTATCGTCTGCTGTTGCCGTTCGTTGCGGCGCTGCCGGCCAAGGTGCCGTTGAACGTGAATACCGCCAGCGCCTTGGTGCTCTCGTCGCTGTCCGACTCGCTCGATACCGGCTCCGCCCAGGCGCTGATTGTCGGCCGCGGGCGTGATGGCTATGCCGATGTGCAAAGTTTTCTCGAGCAGCCCGCGATGGCCGGCACTGCCGTCAAAGGAGCTGGCTTGGCTGTTGGCAGTTCATACTTTCAAGTGAGCAGCGATGTGCGTTTGGTCGACCGTAGACAAGTACTGTTCAGCACCCTGCAGCGTGACGCCAAAGGCGACGTGCGGGTATTGCGCCGTGATCTTGGGCTGCCGGGGCATCTGCCTCTCACGACCCCTAAGCAACAGGACGAATAATGAAGGATTGTCTTTTCCTCCCTGCAGCTAGCGCTGGCGAGCTTGCCGACGATAGTCAGCTGTATTGGCAGCAGGCGGATGGCGAGTGCGAGCTGTTGGACATCGCCAGCTGTTCCAGCCGCTTGGATGGTAAGCCTGTGGCGCTGGTCTTACCGATGGAGTTGGCCAGTTCGTTCCTGGTCAGCCTACCGACCCGCAAAACCCACTTGATGCAGCAAGCGCTCCCCTATGCGGTGGAGGATATGCTCGCGGAAGACGTCGAGTTGTTTCATCTGGCGCTGGGCGAACAGCTGCCTGATGGACGTTATCGGGTGTTGGCAGTGCGACGCGATTTGCTGCGCGGTTGTCTGGAACAGCTAGAGGATCGGGGGCTGAAGATCGCGGCCATCTATGTCGATGCGGATCTATTACCGCGCGACGCCGAGCACGTAATTTTTCTCGGGCAACGAGGCCTGATGGGCGGCGCCGGCGAAGCGCGCATGGCATTCCCTGCGCAGCGCTGGTCGCAGCTGAAAGACCTCTGCGTAAACGCGACGCCGCTGCAAGACGTGGAGAACCCCTATCGCTTACTCGCAGCGGAGCAGTTGAATGCCACCGATCTTGCACGCGGGGAGTTTTCCCGTCGCAGTGACAATGGCAGTTGGGAAATCTGGCGGCCTGCGTCCCTGGCGCTGGGCATAGTGGTCATGCTGTTTCTGGGGTTCGATCTGGGACGAGCCTGGTACCTCGATAAGCAAGGCGATTTCTATGCGGAGTCCAGTTTGGCGCTTTATAAGGAGCTGTTTCCAGACGACCGCCGTATTGTGAATCTGAAAGCTCAGTTCGCTGCCCACCTCAGTCAGGGCGCGCAGATGAATGGCGGATTTATCAGCATGATGGAGCAAGCGGCCTTGGCGATATCCCAGGCCAAGTCGTCTATTGCGGTTATGCAGGTGGATTACAGCGAGAATAGAGGCGATCTGACCCTGCAGGTAAAGGCCAAGGACTTCCCAGAACTGGAGCAGCTGCGCCAGCGCCTGGTGGATGCAGGTATGACGGTACAACTAGGGTCGGCCAATCGAGAAGAAGAGGGTATTTCTGCCCGTGTGGTCCTTGGGAGGGGTGCGTGAATACTCTGGCTAACCTGAAGAGTCGGCTTCTTGAACGCGCGAACCAATCGCCTGTTCTGCAACGCTGGTTGCATCTTCCGGCGCGGGACCGCATGGCGCTAGGCATGCTCGGCGCCTTTCTCACCCTTCTGCTGTTCTACCTGCTCGTCTGGCAGCCCATAGCTGGCAAGCTTGAGCGTGCTCGCGCGCATCATGAGCAACAGCGGGAGCTGTACGCCTATCTGTTACAGAACGCCGACCAAGCGCGCCTGTTGCTCAAAAGCGGCAAGACCCAGCTCACCCCGGATCAGCTCCAGAGCGTGGTGACCGCCAGTGCACAACAGCATGGCCTGGCACTCGATCGTTTCGATAATGAGGGGCAAAACGGATTGCAGATATCACTAACGCAGGCGGCTTTTGAGCCAATGCTGCGTTGGCTGTCCGAACTGCAGGATAAAGGCGTGCGCTTTACCGAGGTCAATCTGGACAGAGCGGATACGGGAAAGGTCGATGCGCGCCTTACCCTTTCGATTGGCGAAGGTTGACCGCGTTGTGAAGGCATAACTTATTGGTTAGCCAAAAGTGCATAAAAAACCCGGAACATGTCCGGGTTTTTGTTTTTAGCGGATTGCCTCTTAGCCGTTCTGACGAATGCCCGCGACCAGCCAGGGCTGGTTGTCGCCGACTGCGCGCTCCAGGCGCCAGCTTTCGCTGAAGGCTTCGCCCTGGTCGAAGCGCGAGGTCTTGGCCACGCCGGTGAAGGTCAGGGTGGCGACGGTTTTGTCGCTGAGGTCGTCGACGCCGTCGAGCTGTACATCGAGGTCGTCGATGTAGGTGGACTGGAAGCCATCGCCCAGGTCGGCACGTTCGCGGCTGAGAAACTCCAGCAGCTGCGGGGTGACGAATTCGCCGATCTTGTCCATCTCGTTGACATCCCAGTGCTGCTGCAAGCTGAGGAAATGCTCACGACCGGCGGCGACGAAGCTCTGCTCGTTGAACCAGGCCGGGGCGTTGATCACCGGCTTGATCGCCGCAGCGCTGGTGCCGCCGAAGATCGAACCAGGCGCGGCCTGGCCGGGCATTTCACGCTGCATCGGTGCGCCGTTGGCGCTTGCCGGGCCAGTTTGTTGGCGTGCGGCGAACATGCGGAACAGGCGGAATAGCACGAAGGCGATCAGGCCGAAGATCAGCAGGTCCATGATCTTCAAACCTTCGAAACCCTCGCCCATAAACATCGAGGCGAGCAGACCGCCGGCGGCCAAGCCGGCCAGGGGGCCGAGCCAGCGCGAAGCGCCGCTGGTGGCGGCGGGCTGACGACCAGCCGTTGGCGCCGGTGCCGCCTGTTGGGTCTGAGTCTGGCGGGTCGTGGTGGTTTGATGGCTCGGCGCGGAGCCGAAGGATTTGCCGCCGCCCAGGCGCTTGGCATCGGCCTCGAAACTGAAGGTCAGGCCCAGGCACATGGCCAGGGCGATACTGAGGAAACGTTGCATGATCGGCTGTCTCTGGATTGTTGGTACTCTGGCGCGGCATCTTGCCCGGCGCGAGCGCCGAAGGCCAGCGACAGAATGTATCCGGTTTTTGCGTTTGGTCGGGCCGGGCCGCTCCTTGCTGGGGATGCGCTGGTCGGCACTGGTGTTTTGACCACGGCGCGGCCGGTCCATTGCAACCATCTATGAAAACGCTATAGGCAATTCGCTTGGCCGCAGAAAGTAGGGTGCGCCGTTAGGGTTGGTGCGCACGGCGCACCCTACGATCAGGTACACCGCCAATCCCTTGCGGCCTATTTGGCGAACAGCTGGCCGATATCCTTGAACGCCTTGAATTCCAGGGCATTGCCGCAGGGGTCGAGGAGAAACAGCGTCGCCTGTTCGCCCGGTTGGCCCTGGAAGCGGATATAGGGTTCGATGACGAAGGCTGCGCCCTTGGCCTGCAAACGCGCGGCCAGGGTTTGCCAATCGTCCCAGCCGAGCACCACGCCGAAATGCGGTACCGGTACGTCGTGACCGTCCACCGCATTGCTGGGCGCGGCGCGTTGGTAGTCCATTTGCGGTGCCTGGTGAATCACCAGCTGATGGCCGAAGAAATCGAAATCCACCCAATGCGCGCTGCTGCGGCCCTCGGCGCAGCCGAATACCTCGCCGTAGAAATGCCGGGCGGCGCCCAGGTCGTGAACGGGGATTGCCAGGTGGAAAGGGGCGAGTGCCATGCGCTGACTCCTGAATAGAGGGTGTCCGCCGATTTTCAGCAACAATGATTGCGATTAAAAGCGAATATATTTAGTCATGAGCACAAACAAAATCGATCAGTCGAGGCACCGATGCTGCGTGAATTGAAAACCTTTCTGATGGTCGCCCGTCATGGCACTTTCGCCGCCGCCGGGCAGCAGGTCGGCCTTACCCAATCGGCGGTCAGCGCGCAGATACGGGTGCTCGAGCAGGGGCTCGGGGTGCGCTTGTTCGACCGCAGCGGCCGCGCCGCAGTGCTCAATGCCGCCGGCCGGCACGCATTGCCGCTGGCCGAACAGATGCTCGCGCTCTATGCGCAGATGGCCCTGCCCACCGCAGCGACGGAGTGGCGCGGCGAATTGAAGATCGGCGCTATCGCCAGTGTGCAAACCGGTTTGCTGCCCGATGCTTTGCCGGATTTTCGTGCGGCGGCACCGGGCGTCGAGCTGAAACTGGTGCCGGGGGTGTCCTTGCAACTGCTCAGCCAGCTGGATGCCGGTGAACTCGACTTGGCGCTGATGATCAAACCGCCGTTCGAGCTGCCCAAAGAGCTGCGGCAAATCAGCCTGGCGCGGGAACCCTTCGTGTTGATCGCGCCCCTGGATGTGCCCGGCGATGAGCCTTTGCGATTGCTCGCGGAGCAGCCGTTGGTGCGCTATGACCGCCGCTCTTTTGGTGGGCGGCAGGTCAGTGCCTTTCTCCGTGCGCAACGCCTGAATGTGCGCGAAGCGCTGGAGCTGGACGAGCTGGAAGCCATAGTGCGGATGGTCGAGTGCGGCCTCGGCGTTTCGTTGATCCCGCGTGCCGGCTTGTGGTTGCAGCGCGCAGTGCGCTTGCGGGTGATCGAGCTCGGCGAGTTGGGCTTCGAGCGCGAATTGGTCGCGGTGATACGTCGTGCCCAGCAGCAACCGGCGGTGGATCGTTTGTTGGCGTGTTTGCTGGCGGCCAGCGCTGCGCGGTCTAGGCTATGACGGGTGATAAAGCGTATGCGCTAGTGCCCGTCGAGGTTTCTGTTCCCGCAAGGCGGATTCGAGCGGTTAGACTTCCGCCCGCGGTCGACGCCCACAAGGTGTGACCGTTTCACCACAATCAATTAAGGAAACTCTCCCATGAAAGGCAAATCCTTGGCATGGACCCTGTCTGTCGCACTCGCGGGTATCACCCTGGGCGGCGCGGTACAGGCCGAAGAAAAATTCGTGACCATCGGTACCGGCGGGCAAACCGGCGTGTACTACGTTGCGGGTCAATCCATCTGCCGTTTCGTCAATCGCGGCTCGGCTGAACATGGCATCAAGTGCAACGCCCCAGCCAGTGGCGGCGGCGTGGCCAACGTCAACGGTCTGCGTAGCGGCGAATTCAACTTCGGCATCATGCAGTCCGACCACCAGTACAAGGCACTCAAGGGCGCAGCCCCGTTCGAGGCTGAAGGTGCGATGGACGATCTGCGCGCCGTATTCTCCCTGCAAAGCGAAGTCTTCACCGTGCTCGCCCGTCGCGACGCCAAGATCGCCAGCTTCGATGACCTCAAAGGCAAGCGCGTCAACGTCGGCAACCCCGGCTCCGGCCAGCGCGACACCCTCGAAGAAATCATGCGCGTGAAAGGCTGGGACAAGTCGGTATTCGCCCTGTCCTCCGAGCTCAAGCCGGCCGAGCAGGCTTCCGCCCTGGGCGACAACAATATCGATGCGATGACCTACTTCGTCGGCCATCCCAACGGCGCCATCCAGGAAGCCACCACCACTACCGACGCGGTGCTGGTGCCGGTAACCGGCGCGGACATCGACAAGCTGCTGGCGGAAAAAACCTACTACACCAAGGCCGAAATCCCTGGCGGCCTGTACAAGGGCAACGACGCCGCGACCCCGTCGATCGGCGGCAAGGCCGTGCTCTCGACCTCCGCCAAAGCCAGCCCGGAAGTGGTCTATCAGCTGGTCAAATCGGTATTCGACAACCTCGACCGTTTCAAGCGCCTGCACCCGGCTTTCGCCGACCTCAAGGCGGAAGACATGATCAAAGTCGGCCTGACCGCGCCGCTGCATGAAGGCGCCGTTCGCTACTACAAGGAACGTGGCTGGATGTAAGCCTTATCCCGTAGCCCGGATGCAATCCGGGGAGGCTTTGTAGACGCCATATTTCCCCGGATTTCATCCGGCTACGCAAGTGCTGAATCGGGCGGACGAACCCTTATATCCGCCTCGCCTATGCTTGAAACCAGCCCGCGTGTCGCAAGGCCGCGGGTTTTGCCGTTTCCCGACTATTCGAATGCAGGTCTCTCCATGCATGACAAGCAATTGTCCACCGAAGAACTCATCGCCCAGGACGTCGGCGCGCGTACACCGCTTGGCCCCATGGCCAAGGTGATCGCCGGCCTGGCGCTGCTCTGGTCGTTGTTCCAATTGTGGATCGCCTCGCCATTGCCCTTCGTCTTTGGCGTTGGCGTGCTCAACGACACCGAAACCCGCGCCATTCACCTGGCCTTCGCCCTGTTGCTGGCCTTTCTCGCCTACCCGGCGTTCAAGCGGTCGCCGCGCGATCGGGTGCCGATGACGGATGTGCTGCTCGGCCTGGTCGCCGCCGCCAGCGCGGCCTACCTGTTCGTGTTCTATCAACAGTTGGCGCAACGCCCCGGCAGCCTGACCACTGCCGATCTGGTCACCGCCTGCATCGGCATACCGCTGCTGCTCGAAGCCACGCGTCGCGCCCTCGGCCCGCCGCTGGCAATCATCGCTTTGGTGTTTCTGGTCTACAGCCTGGCCGGGCCCTATATGCCGGGGTTGCTGTCGCACCGCGGCGTGAGTTTCACCGCCCTGGCCAATCACCAGTGGATCACCACCGAAGGCGTGTTCGGCATCGCCCTCGGCGTGTCCACCAGCTTCGTGTTCCTCTTCGTGCTGTTCGGGGCGCTGCTCGAGCGCGCCGGTGCTGGCCATTACTTCATCCAACTGGCGTTCAGCCTGCTCGGGCATTTGCGCGGTGGCCCGGCCAAGGCGGCGGTGGTGGCGTCGGGCATGACCGGGCTGATTTCCGGTTCGTCGATCGCCAACGTGGTGACCACCGGCACCTTCACCATTCCGATGATGAAGCGCACCGGTTTTTCCGCCGAGAAGGCCGGGGCGGTGGAAGTGGCGTCCTCGGTCAACGGCCAGATCATGCCGCCGGTGATGGGCGCCGCAGCCTTTCTGATGGTCGAGTACGTCGGCATCCCCTATGTCGAGGTGGTCAAGCACGCCTTTCTGCCGGCGCTGATTTCCTATATCGCGCTGGTCTATATCGTCCACCTGGAAGCGCTCAAGCTCGGCCTGACCGCCTTGCCGCGTAGTGGCCCGAGCCATACCTGGCTACGCCGCCTGACCGGTCTGGCCTTCGGCGCCGCCTTGATCAGCGGCATCTCCCTGGGTGTGTATTACGGCCTTGGCTGGCTCAAGCCGGCGCTTGGCGAGGGCTTCGCCTGGGTGCTCGGGGTGCTGCTCGCGGCGCTCTATGTCGGCCTGCTGAAAATCGCCGCCAGCGTGCCGCCGTTGCCCGCCGAAGACCCGGATGCGCCTCTGGAAAAGCTGCCTGAAACCCGCCCGGTGCTGTTATCCGGTCTGCATTTCCTGCTGCCGGTGGTGGTGCTGGTCTGGTGCCTGATGGTCGAGCGCCTGTCGCCCGGGCTGTCGGCGTTCTGGGGTAGCGTGATGCTGATCTTTATCCTGCTCACGCAGCGGCCATTACTCAGTTGGCTGCGTACCGATGGCAGCCATGAGCACGGCAATTTCATCGATGGCCTGGTCGACCTGCGTGAAGGCATGATCGCCGGCGCGCGCAATATGATCGGCATCGGTATCGCCACAGCGGCGGCCGGGATGATCGTCGGTGCGGTGTCGCAGACCGGCGTCGGCCTGGTGCTGGCGGACGTGGTCGAGCTGCTGTCGATGGGCAATCTGCTGCTGATGCTGCTGCTCACCGCCTTGCTCAGCCTGATCCTCGGCATGGGCCTGCCGACCACCGCCAACTACATCGTGGTGTCCAGCCTGCTGGCGCCGGTGGTGGTGGCGCTGGGGCAGCAGAGCGGCCTGATCGTGCCGCTGATCGCCGTGCACCTGTTCGTCTTCTACTTCGGCATCATGGCCGACGTCACCCCGCCAGTCGGTCTGGCCTCGTTCGCCGCCGCTGCGGTATCCAAGGGCGATCCGATCAAGACCGGTCTGGTGGCGTTCTACTACAGCCTGCGCACCGCGGCGCTGCCGTTCCTGTTCATCTTCAACACCGACTTGCTGCTGATCGACGTGGACTTCTGGCACGGCGTGCTGATCTTTATCGTCGCCAGCATCGCCATGTTGATCTTCGCCGCCGGTACCCAGGGCTACTTCCTGGTGCGTAGCCGGTGGTACGAGAGCCTGCTGTTGCTGTTGATCGCCTTCACCCTGTTCCGCCCGGGGTTCTGGATGGATCTGCTGCACGACCCCTATCGCGATATCGCGCCGACCCAATTGGTCCAGGCGATCGGTGAGGTCGAGGAGGGCAGCCAGCTGCGTTTGCGCATCAAAGGCGAAGATGCGGTGGGCGATCCGCGCGAGTTCGTCCTGCTGTTGCCGGTGCCCGATGGCCCGAGCGGCGAAGCGCGGATGGAGAAGCTCGGCCTGCTGACCTATGAAGAAAACGGCAAGCTGCTGATCGACAGCGTCACCTTCGGCAGCCCGGCCGCCGAAGCCGGGTTGGAGTTCGATCAGGAGGTCCTGTTGGTCCGCGCGCCCACCGATCGCTGGGTCAAGGAGCTGATGTGGTTCCCGGGCCTGCTGCTATTCGCCCTGGTGGTCTGGTTGCAGCGTCGGCGTCGCGAGCCCCATAAGGTGCTGGCGAGTGTCTGAAACGCTGTTCCAATCGCTCTCGTTTTGCAGACCCACTGCGCAATTAGTTGCGCATTAAAATGTGGATAAGCCTGTGGATACATTTGCACAGGCTAGGCCACTAAGGTCTTCTAGACGGGTGCGCAACTTCTTGCGCAGCACTGCGCAGGAAGTTGCGCATCTTTTTGTGATTTGGCGCACTTAGTGACTTTAGTGTAGTTAATGGTCACGATAACTGATTGTTTTGATTGATATTTATAAGTCTGGCACGCTATTGGCTTTCTCCTGGGCTCCCGGATCGCTTCAGATCCATGACCCAAGGCAAGGAAAGCACTCATGCCAACACCCGCGTATCTGTCCCTCGAAGGCACCAAGCAAGGCCTGATCACCGCCGGCACCTTCACCGAAGATTCGGTCGGCAACATCTATCAGGAAGGTCATGAAGACCAGATCCTGGTTCAAGCCTTCAACCACCAGGTCATCATCCCGCGCGATCCGCAGTCCGGTCAGCCGACTGGCCAGCGCGTACACAAGCCGCTGATGATCACCAAAGTCTTCGACAAATCCTCGCCGCTGATCTTCAACTCCCTGACCTCCGGTGAGCGTCTGTCCAAGTGCCGTCTGGAGTGGTACCGCACTTCCTCCACTGGTACTCAAGAGCACTATTTCACCATCGAGCTGGAAGATGCCGTGATCGTCGACGTGCAGTCGCGCATGCCGAACTGCCAGGACCCAGGCCTGTCGCACTTCACCCACCTGGAAGACGTGTACTTCACCTACCGCAAAATCGTTTGGACCCACGAAGTCTCCGGCACTTCCGGCTCCGACGACTGGCGTACCCCGATCTCCGCCTAAGAACTGGCTGAGTTCGCGCTATACCGCTTCGGCCAGGCATCGTCCTGGCCGTTGCGTTTCAGTTCTGGCACCTACGCGCGCGAGCCCCGTAGGGTGTGACATGGCGCAGCCTTGTCCACCATGGCATTTCATACGTCAGGCGATAAACGTCGAATACGACCGGTTATCCGCTCGATGTGCTCGTAAAATTGCTGGCTCATTCATGGATCGAAAGAAGAGGAACAACGAATGTTCGCCCCTGCCAACCAGACCCATTTCAGCCTGAGCATCGAAGGCGTCAGCCACGATCTGCAGGTCCTCGAATTCAGCGGCCGCGAGGCGATCAGCCAGCCTTTCGCGTTCGAGTTGGAACTGGTCAGCGAACGTCCCGACCTCGACCTGGAAAGCCTGCTGCACCAGTCGGCATTCCTGGCGTTATCGCAAGCCAGCAACGGCATCCACGGGCAGATCTACCGCATCGCCCAGGGCGAATCCGGCAAACGCCTGACCCGCTACCACATCACCCTGCGCCCGCAACTGGCCTACCTGGCGCACCGCACCAATCAACGGATCTTCCAGCACCTGACGGTGGAGAAGATCATCAGCCAAGTGCTCGAAGAGCACGGCATCCAGGCCAACGCCTACCAATTCCAACTCGGCTCGATCTACCCCGAGCGCGAGTACTGCGTGCAGTACGACGAAAGCGACCTGCACTTTGTCCAGCGCCTGTGCGAAGAGGAAGGGATTCACTACCACTTTCAATACAGCGACCAGGGTCATGTATTGGTGTTTGGCGACGACCAAACGCCTTTCCCCAAGCTCGCACCCACTGCCTATCAGCAGGACAGCGGCCTGGTCGCCGACAAGCCGGTGGTCAAGCGCTTCGGCGTGCGCGTGGAAACCCGCACCAGCCGGGTGACCCGCCGCGACTACGATTTCGAAAAGCCCAAGCTGCTGATGGAAGCCGAAGCCACGAGCGAATTCGTCCCGGATCTCGAGGATTACGACTACCCCGGCCGCTTCGTCGAGCGCGAGCGCGGCAAGCACCTCAGCCAGCGCGCCCTGGAGCGTCACCGCCACGACTTCGAACTGGCCCAGGGCGACAGCGACCAGCCACTATTGGTTAGCGGCCACTTCCTCGCCCTGAGCGACCACCCCCGCGCCAGCTGGAACGACCTCTGGCTGCTGACCGAAATCTACCATGAAGGCAAGCAGCCCCAGGTGCTGGAAGAGTCAGTCACCGAACACAGCGAAGCCGATAACGGCTTCCAGCAAGGCTACCGCAACCGCTTCAGCGCCACGCCCTGGACGGTGCCCTACCGTCCCAATCTGGAACACCCCAAGCCGCGCATCCTCGGCAGCCAAAGCGCCGTGGTCACCGGCCCCGCCGGCGAAGAAA
>CBIHLQ010000072.1:0-15757 GCA_966210885.1 uncultured Pseudomonas sp. | reverse complement strand
CAAGATCGCCGGCAAATTCGTCATCCTGCTGGATATCGGACGGGTGCTCTCGGTGGATGAGCTGGCAGCCTTGACCAGTGCTGCCGACGTCCTCGTGCCAAGCGGCACTGAGCCCGGATCATTGCCTGACACATGAGAACCTGACGGGGCCGCCCCGACTTGCCGTCATGAATTGACAGATGTCCTGAACGTTAACCGATCCAGCGGGCGAACAAGCTCGAAGGCTCGATCCAGACAGGCAGTACCTGCCCGCGGCTTGAGCCCGCGTGACGAAACCTGTCTTGCGATTCCCTAACTCCAACTCAGCGAGAAGCGATATGTTCACGAGATTGCATATTTCCGCCCGCCTGGCGCTCGGGTTCGGTGTGCTGACGTTGGCACTGATCGGCGTAGCAGCTTTCGGCGCCCTCAACCTGTGGCAGTTCAATGCCCAGGTCAGCAGGATCGCCAATACCTATGCACCAGCCCAAGGGCTCGTGCTCAACGCCGACCGGGATCTGTATCAGGCGCAGGTCGCCGAACGCAGCCTATTCATACTGACGCCCGGCACCAACGCCTTCGCCGACCAGGTTAAGGAGCATGCCGAAAACATGCAGCAAGCGCGTGAGCGGTTGGAACAGTTCGCAGCATCGGTGGCTACCCCCTCATCCAAGGCACTGATGGATGAATACCGTCCGCTACGCGAACGCTGGGAGCAATCCAGCGGAAAACTGATCGAGGCGCTCGCCACAGCGAACGCTACCGACGGACTCGACCAGAAGAGCCTGAACGAGGTCGAGGAGCAGTTCGCGGCCATGCGAACCGTCATCGACCGAATCGGCGACTACTTGAAAGGACTGATCAGCGAGGAAGCTACGCTCGCCGATAACGCCTACCAGCGGGGGCTGTGGCTGATGATCGGTAGCGGCTGCCTGGCCTTAGTGGTAGCCACGCTGCTGGGACTGTTGATCAGCCGCAACATCCTTCGGGAGCTGGGCGGCGAGCCGCGCTACGCGAAGCAGATCGCCCGCCGCATCGCCGAAGGCGATCTGACCGTGCAAGTCGAGCTAAGAAAGAATGATGACAACAGCCTGCTGGCCGCGATCAAGACCATGAGCGACAAGCTCGCGCAAATCATCGGCGAGGTACGCGGCTCCGCCGATGCCCTGTCCAGCGCCTCCGAGGAAGTCTCCGCCACCGCCCAATCCATGAGCCAGGCCTCCAGCGAACAGGCCGCCAGCGTCGAGGAAACCTCCGCCTCGATCGAGCAGAT
The DNA here is from genome assembly GCA_966210885.1 of uncultured Pseudomonas sp. Classification (GTDB taxonomy): domain Bacteria; phylum Pseudomonadota; class Gammaproteobacteria; order Pseudomonadales; family Pseudomonadaceae; genus Aquipseudomonas. The sequence goes on along the minus strand of CBIHLQ010000072.1, from coordinate 14,505 downwards.
GTCCGCCTCCATCGAGCAGAACACCGAGAACGCCAAGGTCACCGACGGCATGGCCGGCAGCGCCGCCAAGCAGGCGGTCGAAGGTGGTGCGGCGGTCAAGGACACGGTCAGCGCGATGAAGAGCATCGCCGAGAAGATCGGCATCATCGACGACATCGCCTACCAGACCAACCTGCTCGCCCTCAATGCCGCCATCGAAGCGGCCCGCGCCGGCGAGCACGGCAAGGGCTTCGCGGTGGTCGCCGCCGAGGTGCGCAAGCTGGCCGAGCGCAGTCAGGTCGCCGCCCAGGAAATCGGCGAAGTGGCCAAGGGCTCGGTGGCTCTGGCCGAGCGCGCCGGCAGCCTGCTCGACGAAATCGTCCCTGGCATCGCCAAGACCAGCGACCTGGTGCAGGAAATCGCCGCCGCCTCGGAAGAACAGTCCTCCGGCGTCGGCCAGATCAACACGGCGATGAGTCAGCTCAACCAGATCACCCAGCAGAATGCGTCCTCCTCCGAAGAGCTGGCCGCCACCGCCGAGGAAATGAGCAGCCAGGCCGAGCAACTGCAGCAGCTGATGGGCTTCTTCACCCTGGCCGGCAGCGGTACCGAAAGCGCGCGCGCCAGCACTGGGCAGCGCGCCAAGACCGGCGCCGCCCAGCCAGCGCCCGCCCGCGGCAAGCCCAGCAGCCGAGACGCGGCCGTGCCGGCTGGCTTCGTGCGCTTCCAGGAGTGATGCCATGGGCCAGTTGATCAAAGTGGAAAACGCCGATAACGCACCGGAAACCCGGCAATACCTGACCTTCACCCTCGCCGGCGAGCACTTCGCCGTCGGCACCCTGAGCGTCAAGGAAATCATCGAGTACGGCCAGCTCACCACGGTGCCGATGATGCCGCCGAGCATTCGCGGGGTGATCAACCTGCGCGGTGCCGTGGTGCCGGTGATCGACCTCGGCGCGCGCTTCGGCAAGCAGCAGACGCAAGTGGGCCGGCGCACCTGCATCGTCATTCTCGAAGTGGAGCAGGACGATACCCAGCAGGTGCTCGGCGTGGTGGTCGATGCGGTCAACGAGGTGCTGGAAATCGCCCCGGCGGACATCGAGCCGGCGCCAGCCTTCGGCGCCCATATCCGCACCGACTTCATCCAGGGCATGGGCAAGATCGCCGGCAAATTCGTCATCCTGCTGGATATCGGACGGGTGCTCTCGGTGAGCGAACTGGCGGCGCTGGCCTCGGCCAGCCAAGCACCTGAGCATGGCCGGGCATGACGCCCGCTTGACAGATCAGCGGCGCGACGCGCTGTTTTTTGGAGTTGTTATGAAATTCTCGTTATTCCGCTCTCTCGCAGCGCGCATCGTTATCCCCTGCTCGTTGCTCATCCTCGTGGTGGTGGTCGGCGGCACTGGGGTACTGGCGCTACGTGAAGCCACACGCATTCAGGTCGAGGCCGAGCAGTCCGTCACTGAAAAAATCCGGAGTATCGGGGAGCTTCTTGAGGTGAGCGACTCGCTGCTGAGCGAACGCGTGCGTGGCTCGATGGCGTTGTTGCACGAATGGGGAAAGGACCGCGGCATACCAAGCCTTGGCGAAGCCGTTCAGGTCAATGGGCAGTGGGTGCGAGATCTCGTCCTCGGCACGCAGCCGCAGGCCAATCAGTTCGAGTTGGTCGACGCCGTAACCCGCTTGATGGGCGGAACGGCGACGCTGTTCGTCAAGAATGGCGATGATTTCGTGCGCGTCTCCACGAACGTGAAACGCGACGATGGCACGCGCGCCACCGGGACCGTACTCGACCCCAAAGGCAAGGCCATTGCCGCAATCCGCCAAGGCGAAGCCTTCTACGGTGTCGTAGACATTCTCGGCGCCCCCTACCTGACCGGCTACGAGCCGATCGTTGGCGCCGATGGCGACGTCATCGGCATCTGGTACGTCGGTTACAAGGTCGACCTGAAGGTTTTACAAAACATCGTCAGCCGCACGCGCATCCTCGACAGCGGTTTCGTTGCAGTGCTCGATGCCAGTGACCAGGTCAAGTTCCATTCGGACAACGTCACGCGCGATGCTGCGCTCAAAGTGTACGAATCGGGAAACGCCGGCTGGCACGTTACGCCGAGCAGTTTCGACAAATGGGGGTTCCGTCTCATCGCCGCCTATCCACAAGGGGAGGTGGACGAAGCGAGTCGAGCGGTATCCGGTGCCTTTCTGGTGAGCGGAATCATGGCCTGTGTCCTGCTGATCGGCGTGCTGGTCCTGCTAATCAACCGTTTGGTGACCAAACCGCTGGGTGGCGAACCTGCGCAGGCTGCGGCGGTGGTGGCCAAGGTAGCGGCGGGCGACCTCAGCGTGGCGGTTGACACCAGGCCCGACGACCGCAGCAGCATGCTTGCCGCGCTCAAGGACATGGCGGCCAATCTCGCGCAGATAATGGGTACGGTGCGGGACTCGGCAGACGCTCTGCTATTGGCCTCCGAAGAGGTCCGGGCGAAGGCACATGGCCTGTCGCAGGGCGCGAATGAGCAGGCCTCCGGGATCGATGAAACCTCCGCCTCGATCGAGCAGATGTCCGCCTCCATCGAGCAGAACACCGAAAACGCCCGGGTCACCGACGGCATGGCCGGCAGCGCCGCCAAGCAGGCGGTCGAAGGTGGTGCGGCGGTCAAGGACACGGTCAGCGCGATGAAGAGTATCGCCGAGAAGATCGGCATCATCGACGACATCGCCTACCAGACCAACCTCCTCGCCCTCAACGCCGCCATCGAAGCGGCCCGCGCCGGCGAACACGGCAAGGGTTTCGCCGTGGTCGCCGCCGAAGTGCGCAAGCTGGCCGAACGCAGCCAGGTCGCCGCCCAGGAGATCGGCGAAGTAGCGAAGAACTCGGTGGCCCTGGCCGAGCGCGCCGGCAGCCTGCTCGACGAAATCGTCCCCGGCATCGCCAAGACCAGCGACCTGGTGCAGGAAATCGCCGCCGCCTCGGAAGAACAGTCCTCCGGCGTCGGCCAGATCAACACGGCGATGAGTCAGCTCAACCAGATCACCCAGCAGAATGCGTCCTCCTCCGAAGAGCTGGCCGCCACCGCCGAGGAAATGAGCAGCCAGGCCGAGCAACTGCAGCAGCTGATGGGCTTCTTCACCTTGGCCGCGCATGCCGCGGGCGAGCGCGATACGGCGGTTAACGCCGATCGCCCAATGGCCGCCGTAAGCCGGCCGGTGCCCGGCAGGATAACGCAGCCCCTCGGCTCGGCCGTACCGGCTGGTTTCGTGCGCTTCCAGGAGTGAGCCATGGGCCAGCGGATCGAGACAGCGACCAGCACCCGCATTGCCGGCCTCCGGCGGCACGGCGGGCGATTGCTCGCATCGGCTAAATGCTCGGGCCCGTCCACTAGCTCGCCAATGCCGAGCCAGTGGGGCGACAGCCAATGAGCATTGAGCTGCCCCCGTTATTGGCATCCGCGAGCGGCCTACTGCTGGAGCCGCTCGCGAGCCTTACGGGCAAAGGACCTTTCGGCGACAGCTACATGCTGTGGATGCTGCTGGCCGTGGCGGCGAGCATCGCGATGCTGATCATTCTGGCTCGCCATCCACTGCGCGCCTCGCGCATCGAGGCCGCAGCGGATGATGCCGCGCCCGAGGACCTGACGTGCCTCATTCGCGAATCCATCGAGCAGCTCAATGGCATTGCCATGACGCTGCACAAGATCGGACCGCCGCCGCTCGCCAGCGAACCTGGCAGCGTGCATGCCGAGGCCATCGTCCAGCTCGCCGCCAAGGTAGACAAGCTGAGCGAACTGGCCAGCCGCATGCGGGATGAAGAACAGGCCCTGAAGCGTACCGCCGTGACTCCGGACGGCCCGGTGCAAAACAGCCATTACCTGAGATTCCGCCTCGGCGACGAGCAGTTCGCCATAAGCATCCGACACATCCACGGCGTCGTCGACGCCGTTCAACTGGTCGCCGAACCAAGCAGGCCGCAGAAGGTCCGCAAGGCGATCAGGCTGCAAGATACGTTGATACCGGTGATCGACCTCGGCGCGCGCTTCGGTGGGTCGCCCATCGAACTCGGCCGCAACTCGCGCATCGTCATCCTGGAAGTGCCCAGCGGCGCCCGTTTGCAATTGATCGGCGCGCTGGTCGATAGCGTCGGCAAAGTGCTGGAACTGTCGCCAATTCAAATCGAATCACCGGCGGCGTCCGGCAGCCGAATCCGCCCCCCTTTCACCCACCGCCCCCTCATGCTCGACGGCCATTCCGTCACCGTACTCGGCATAAGCAGGGAATCTTCGACCAACGAACTCGCACTGCACCCAGCGAAACAAGAGAACCACCCCGTATGAACAACCGCCTACGCCCGACCCCGCTTGTCGGCAACCCGTTGCCGCTGCCGTCAGGCGCCATTTCGTACCAGATGCACATGCTCGATACCGGCCCGTTCGGAGTGGCCCGCCAATGCCCTGACAGCACTGCGGGAGGCCACCGGTGAAAGCGCTCGATCGTCTGTCCTTACCCGGCAAGTTCATCTTGCTGGGCCTGCTGGCCCTGACCCTGATCGCCGTACCGACCGCACTGTATATCCTCGGCACCCTGGCTCATGATCGCCAGGCGACCCAGGAGGCGCGCGGTCTGCAACCGGTGCAGGAGTTGCTCCAATTGATCCGACTGACGCAGCAGCATCGCGGTTTGTCGGCCGCCGTGCTGGGTGGCGATCGGACGCTGCTGGAGGCCCGCCAGCGCAAGCAGGCCGAGGTGGAGCGTGCGTTCGAACAAACCGCAGGGGTATTCGACGAGTCGCAAGCCAGCCCCGCTATTGCGGACACCCTGCGCCAGGCGCACAGGCAATGGCGCACGCTGGTCACTCAGGTCGAGCTGATGGCGCTCGACGGCCCCCAGAGCATGGCGCGCCACTCCCAATTGATCGCGGCCTGCCTGCAGATCGAAGATGCACTGCTCGACCATTTCGAGTTATCGCTGGATCCGGTCTTTGAAACCTACTACCTGATCAGCGGTGCGCTGGTCGAATTGCCGCAGGTCAGCGAACTGCTCGGCCAGTTACGCGGAAGCGGCGCCCTGCACCTGGCCCAGGGGCGCATCCAGCCCGAACAACGGACCGCCCTGAGCGTCCTTGCCGCCCAGGCGCTGAACAGCTTCGACAAGATGGCACACGCCTTCGCCAAGGTCGGTAACGCCGATCCGCGGTTCCAGTCCGTGCTGGATGCTCCGCTGACGGCATTGCGCCCGCGCATCGAACGCGCGCTGGAGCTGACCGATACGCAACTGGTTGCGGCCAGCGAACCGGGTTACCCGGCCGAAGACTACTTCGCCGCCTATACCGAGGCCATCGACGCCCTGTTCGCCATCAACCAGCCGGCATTGAAGGCGCTCGACGAGGAGCTGGCGGCGCGCCACAACAGTGACCGCAACGACATCGTGCTGATCAGCGCGGCTCTGCTGGTTCTGCTGCTGGCCGGTGGCAGTCTGGCCACCTGGATGCTGCTCAGGTTGCTCAAGCAATTGAAAGTCGCCCTGGAGGCCGCCGAGCGGATCGCCGAGGGCGACCTGAGCCAACCGATCGAACTGCTCGGCGCGGATGAGCCGGCCCGCTTGCTGATGGCCCTGCAAAACATGCAGCACGACCTGCGCGGCACCGTCCGGCAGATCGTCGGTTCCGCCGAGCGCCTGGCCTCGACCGCCGGGGAGCTGAGTGCGGTAACCACCGAAGCCACCCAAGGCCTGCACCGGCAAAGCGGCGAACTCGATCAGGCGGCCACCGCCGTCACCGAGCTGACCACCGCGATCGAAGAAGTGGCGCGCAATGCCGTCTCGGCCTCGGAGGTTTCACAAGCGGCCAACGAGCGCTCCCACCAGGGCCAGGAGAGCGTCACCCGCACGGTCGACGCCATCGAGTCGCTGGCCGGCGAGATCGAACACACCGCAGGTGCCCTGCAATCTTTGGCCGGCCAGATAGGCGACATCGGCTCGGTGCTGGACGTGATTCGCGGCATCGCCGAGCAAACCAACCTGCTGGCTCTGAATGCCGCGATCGAAGCGGCCAGGGCCGGTGAAAGCGGCCGCGGCTTCGCCGTGGTGGCGGACGAGGTGCGGGCCTTGGCACAAAGGACCCAGGACTCGACCAAGCAAATCGAAAGCATCATCGGTACGGTGCAGCAAGGCAGCCAGAGCGCGCTCAGCGCCATGCACAACAGCAACGGTAAAACCCGCGACACCCTGGAGGTCGCCCGTATCGCAGGCGCTGCGTTGAATGCCATCGCCGCCGCCATCGTGCAGATCAACGAACGCAACCTGAGCATCGCCAGCGCCACCGAAGAACAGTCCCATGTGGCCCGCGAGGTCGACAGCAACCTGCTGAATATCCGCGATGTGTCCGCGCAGACTTCGGCAGGGGCCAATCAGACCCAGGCTTCCAGCCGGGAACTCGCCGGTCTGGCCGGCGAGCTGAACGGCATGGTCAAGCACTTTATCGTCTGACGGAGATACGCCCCATCATGAGACAGCTGCAAGGACCCCTATAGGATGAATAATCTGGTGCTCTCCGATAAGGAGTTCCAGCAATTTCGCGGCCTGATCTTCGAGATCGCCGGGATCAGTATGTCCGAGGCCAAGAAACCGCTGGTCAGCGGCCGCCTGGCCAAACGCATCCGCCAGCACGGCCTGCCCAGCTATGGCGACTACTTCCGCCTGCTGATGCGCGAGCGTGCGGAACTGCAAGTGGCGGTGGACCTGTTGACCACCAACGAGACTTACTTCTTCCGCGAACCCAAGCACTTCGACTTCCTCCGCGAGCGCATCCTGCCGGAGCTGGACGGTCGCGCCACGCTGCGCATCTGGAGCGGTGCCTGCTCCACCGGCGAGGAACCTTACAGCATCGCCATGACCCTGGCCGAAACGCTCGGTAATCGGCCGTGGGAGCTGGTCGCCTCGGACCTCAGCACGCGGGTACTGGAAAAGGCCCGCGCCGGCTTGTACCCCATAGCCGATGCCGAAGACATCCCGCGACCGCTGCTGGCCAAGTACTGCCTCAAGGGCGTCGGCGAGCATGCCGGCACCCTGCTGATCGACCCGGCGCTGCGCAAGCGCATGCGTTTCGAGCAGATCAACCTGAACGCGCCGCTCCCCGATCTGGGCGAGTTCGAGGTGATCTTCCTGCGCAACGTGATGATCTATTTCGACCTCGAGACCAAGCGCCAAGTGGTGCGGCGCATGCTGCCGCTGCTCAGGCCGGGCGGCTACTTCATCGTCAGCCACTCGGAGAGCCTCAATGGCGTCTCGGACGAGCTGAAAATCGTCACGCCTTCGATCTACCGGAAGCCCCATGCGTAAGCCCGCCAGCATCGTCGAGATCTTTCTGCAACCGGGAGAGCTGTATTTCGGCGACCGCCACACGCGCATCCGCACCCTGCTGGGCTCCTGCGTGTCGCTGGTGAGCTGGCACCCCGAGCTGCTGATCGGCGGCATGTGCCATTTCATGCTGCCGACCCGGCCGCAGCCGCCGACCGGCGAGCTGGACGGCCGCTATGGCGACGAAGCCATCGAGTTGATGCTGCGCGAGGCCCGCACCCACGGCATTCCGCCCGGAGAGTTTCGTATTCAGCTGTTCGGCGGCGGCAACATGTTCCCCGCCATCGGCAGACAAAAGGACAATCATGTGGGCAAGAAGAACGTCGACGCCGCCAAACAACTGCTCCAGGCCCATGGCCTGTCCTGCCACGGCGCCCACGTCGAGGGCGTCGGCCACCGCAACCTGATCTTCGACCTGTGGAGTGGCCAGGTCTCGCTCAAGCACATTCCGCCCACATCGCACCCACGCCAGGATAAACACGCATGAAGCCGATCAAGGTAATGATCGTCGACGACTCCGCCGTGGTCCGCCAGGTGCTCTCGGCGATGCTCGCCGAGCACCCGGGAATCGAGGTGATCGGCGTCGCCGCCGACCCCTTGTTCGCTCTGGACAAGATGCAGCGCCAATGGCCCGACGTGCTGATTCTGGACGTGGAAATGCCGCGCATGGATGGCATCACCTTCCTGAAGAAGCTGATGGCCGAGCGGCCGACCCCAGTGGTGATCTGTTCCACTCTCACCGAAGCCGGCGCGCAGACCACCCTGCAGGCGCTGGCGGAAGGCGCGGTCGGTGTGGTCTGCAAGCCCAAACTGGGCCTCAAGCAATTTCTCCACGATGCCGCCGGCGAGCTGGTCCAGGCGATCCAGAGCGCGGCACGGGCCAACCTGCGGCGCCTGGCGCCAGCAACCGCCGCCAAGCTGACGGCCGATGCGATCCTGCCAATGGCCAGCCAGGCGATGGCGCAGACCACCGAAATGCTGGTGGCCATCGGCACCTCCACCGGTGGCACCCAGGCCCTGGAGGCGGTACTCACCCGCCTGCCGCGGATGTGTCCGGGCCTGGTGATCGTCCAGCATATGCCGGAACGCTTCACCGCCGCCTTCGCCGAACGCCTGAATCGGCTGTGCCAGATCGAGGTGCGCGAGGCCTGCCACGGCGATCGGGTGATGCCGGGCCGCGCGCTGATCGCTCCCGGCGGCCGGCATATGCTGCTGACCCGCAGCGGCGCGCAGTACCAGGTGGAAATCCGCGACGGCCCGCCGGTCAGCCGCCATCGCCCCTCGGTGGACGTACTGTTCCGCTCCGTCGCCCGTACGGCCGGCGGCAATGCCCTGGGCATCATCATGACCGGCATGGGCGACGACGGCGCGCGCGGCCTGAAGGAGATGCGCGAGGCGGGCGCCCATACCCTGGGCCAGGACGAAGACAGCTGCGTGGTCTACGGCATGCCCAAGGAGGCGCTCAAGCAGGGTGCGGTGGAACGGGTGCTGCCGCTGGGCGAGATTCCCGCGGCGATTCTCGCGAGCATGGCCGGGCGGAGCAAAGCATGACCTACAGCCCCGAAGAACATGCCATACAGGCGGCCCAATCGATCTACCGGAGCAATGCCAATACGGCGAAATGTGGTGACGACAGATGACCGATAAACTTCATTTCCCCTGCCCGCTCGATGGCCACCGGCGCGTCGGGCCAGCGGCCAGCTGTCTCGGCCTGTACCGTGAGGCATTCGACAGCAGCACCGATTGCCAGGCGATCTATCGGCTCGGCGAAGACCAGCGTCTGCGCATCGATGAAATCAATCCGGCGTTCCAATGGCTGCTCGGCCTGGCCAGGCACGAACTGCTCGACCGCCATGTGGACGAACTGCTGCCCCCGGCCATGGCCCGTCTGATCGTCGACGATAGCCACATCTGCATCGCCAGCGGCAAACCGCTCAACGCCGAATGCATACTCGACCTGGCGGTCGGTCATCGCCACTTCCTGCACAGCCTGATTCCGCTGCGCGATACGGCGGGCCGTATCGCGCGCTTCCTGCACATCGCCCGCGACATCAGTGCGAGCAAGCGCTACGAGCAGCAACTGCAGAGCGACACCCTGGCCTTCCGCACCCTCGCCGAGCACACCCCCGATACCATCGCGCGCTACGACCGCGACTGCCTGCGCACCTATGCCAATCCCGCCTTCGCACGCATGGCCGGGATGCCCGTGTCGGCCCTGCTCGGCAAAAAGCCCAGCCACTCGTCCAACGCCGCCGAAATGCTCGCCTACGAGGCCAAACTGCGGGAGGTGCTGCACAACGGCCAGGCCGGGGAACATGAACTGGCCTGGCGCGCAGCCGACGGCCGATTGCTGGTCAGCCATATCCGCATCGTGCCCGAGCGCGCGGCCGATGGCGGGGTGATCAGCGTATTGGCCGTGGGGCGCGATATCACCGAGCTGCGCCGCGCCGAGCAGGACCTGCGGATCCGCGAACAGGAGTTCCGCACCCTGGTGGAAAACTCGCCGGACGTGATCGTGCGCTATGACCACGAAGGCCGACGCCTTTACGTCAATCCCGCCTACGAGCGTTTGTACGGCCTTGCCGCCAACGAGATCGTCGGTACCTCCATCCCCAACAAAATTCCTATGCCGGCGGAGGTCGCGCGCCACTATCGCCAGGGCATCCTCGACACCCTGCACAGCGCCCAGCCCTTTACCATGGAGACCCTCTCGATCAAAGCCGACGGCGAGCAAATCGCTCATCACATCCGCGCGGTACCCGAATTCGACCAGCATGGCCAGGTCACCAGCGTCCTCACCATCGCCCGCGACATCTCCGCCCTCAAGGCCACCGAGCGGCGTCTCGAACAAGCCGAGGCCCTGGCCCGACTCGGCCATTGGCAGCTGGATTATCGCCACGGCACCCTGCAGCTGTCGGCGGAGCTGTGCCGCATACTCGGCAAACCCCGCGGCTGGACCCCGCGACCGAAAGAGGTGTTCGCTCTGCTCACGGACGAAGACCGCAGCAGGGTCATCGACACCATCGAACAGGCCCTGGCCCTGCGTACCGGCGCATTGCAACTGGACTACCGCATCGAGATCGACCAACAGCCGCGGCATATACAATCACAGCTACGCATCGAGTACGGCGAAGACGGCAGCCCCCAGCAGATGCTCGGCACCGCCCAGGACATCAGCGAACTCAAGGCCTACCAGCAGCGCCTGCACAGCTTGGCGTTCTACGACCCGCTCACCGAGCTGCCCAATCGGCAACTGTTCGGCGAGCGGTTGCAGCAGGCGCTGAACCAGGCCCGTCACAGCGGCCGTCAGGTGGCGGTGGCGATTCTCGATCTGGATAATTTCAAGGTGATCAACGACACCCTGGGCCATTGTGTCGGCGACGAATTGCTGTGCAAGATCGCCAAGCGCCTGCAACAAACGGTGCGCAAAAGCGATACGGTCGCGCGCCTGGGCGGCGACGAATTCGCCCTGATCCTGCCGCAGATCACGATGGGCAGCAGCATGCAGGCACTGGCCGACAAGCTGCTACGCAGCATAGGCGGAATCTACCCGATCCAGGGCCGGGAGCTCTTCGTCTCCGGCAGCATCGGGCTGGCCAGCTACCCGAGCGACGCCAACAGCATCGGCGAACTGCTGCAGTACGCCGACGCGGCCATGTACCACGCCAAGGAGCAAGGACGGAACAACGCCCAGCGCTATTCGCCCAAACTCACGGAACAGACCACCGAGCGCCTGGCCCTCGCCGCCAGCCTGCGTCGTGCGCAGCGCAACGGCGAATTGGCGCTGCATTACCAACCGCAGATCGACCTGGGCAGCGGACGCATGATCGGCGCCGAGGCCCTGTTGCGCTGGAACCACCCCGAGCACGGCCAGGTGCCGCCGGATAAATTCATCGCCATCGCCGAAGAAATCGGGCTGATCGTCGATATCGGCGAATGGGTGCTGTACAACGCCTGCCGCTGCGCCGCCGCCTGGAATCGCGACAGCCGCTACCCAGCGTTGAAAATCGCCGTCAACCTATCGCCCCGTCAGTTCAAGATGAACGACCTGCTCGCCTCGATCGGCGCCGTCCTGCAAAGCACCGGCTGCAAACCCGAATGGCTGGAACTGGAGATCACCGAAGGCCTGCTGCTGGACAACAGCATCGCCGTGCGCGAAACCCTCGAACAGCTCTGCGCCATGGGCTTCACCATCGCCATCGACGACTTCGGCACCGGCTATTCGGCGCTCGGTTATCTGAATCGTTTCCCGGTGAAAACCCTGAAGATAGACCGCTCGTTCATCCGCGATATCGGCCATGACCACGACAATGCCGAACTGGTCAAAGCGATCATCTCGATGGCCCACACCCTGCGCCTGGAACTGGTGGCCGAAGGCGTCGAAGAGCGAGCCCAGGAAACCTTTCTGAAACGCTACGGCTGCCACAACGCCCAGGGTTACCTGTACGGCCGGCCCATGCCGGAGCAGGAGTTCGAACGCCTGCTGCGGTCACCCGCGCCTTAGCGGACCGTTGCCAAGGGTCGCCGGCCGGCCACGCGGTTGCGTACATGAAACCAGCCTCTACTGGCAGGGCGAGCCGGGGTCAGGCAAGCCCTACCCGGCGACACAAAGCCCTTACCCCAATATCGGGCAACGCCGATGGTGCCGCACGCGAGAAAGAGGCATTTTGCGATTACCCCCTGCCGGCGCGACCAGCCGCGCAGCGATAAGTTCCCGCCAGTTGGCAGCAAAAGGGCAAGCAGGATAGACCTCAGGCGTGCTGAAACTGGATGGTCCGAACGCAGCGACTTCAGTGCCAAGGCAGAGCGAGTCATATCAGATCATGCCATCACACAACGCCGCCCCGCAGCCAACCCGGCACCTTCTGCAGCATGTCTGCCGATACTTTGGCATGTCGGGCTTATGGCTGTTGTCACAGGTGGCGGCCGCCGAGGATCTGACCAGCGTTCCCTTCGAACAGTTGCTGGAAACCGAGGTCGTCGGCGCGACCCGGTTCGCCCAGCAGCTGACCGATGCCCCCTCGGCCGTCTCGGTGGTCACCGCCGAAGAAATCCGCCGCTACGGCTACCGCACGCTCGCCGAAATCCTGAACAACATGCGCGGCCTGAATATCGGCTTCGACGGCGGCTACTACTTTCCCGGCGGACGCGGCTACGGGGCGCCCGGCGAGTATGCCGGGCGGCTAATGCTGCGCATCGACGGCCAGCCGGTGGCCGACAGCTTCTACAACCAGATCTATCTCGGCGATGACGGCTTGCTCGATACCGAGCTGATCGAGCGGGTCGAGTACGCGCCGGGGCCGGGAGCGGCGCTATACGGCAACAATGCCTTCCTCGGCGTGATCAACGTGGTGACGCTCAGAGGTCGCGACCTGGACGGCGCTCAGGTGGCCGTGACGGCGGGCTCGAATCAGGACCGCAAGGCGCGCTTCAGCTGGGGCGAGCGCCTGGACAACGGCGCCGAATGGCTGGTCTCGGCCTCTACCTCGCAGACCGATCTGCCGGACTCGCGATACAACGAAATGCTCAGCGAAGATGAGCAAGACAGCCGGCGCCTATTTCTCAAGGCTTCGCAAGGTCCCTGGAGCATCGAGGGGGCATTGGTCGAGCGCGAGCAACTGGGGCTGTTGCCGGCTCACGATGTCTCGACGCATGCTCACGATGAGAACAGCTTCTGGAAACTGGGGCACGATGCCGACCATGGCGACTTCCGCACCTCGCTCCGCCTCGCCCATGGCAGCTACCGCTACCGTGCCACCTTCCGCCAACCCATCGAGGACGCATGGTACGTCGACGAGCGCGACGTCGATGGTCGCTGGTGGAATCTGGACGCCGCGATCAGCAGTACGGCCTTCGCTGGCCACAGTCTGGTACTGGGCAGCGAGTACCGCGACGACTATGTCCAGGGGCAACGCCAGCGTCTCTACTATGACGGTTTCGAATTCCACAGGCAGGAAACCAGCGGCTCCGCCCGGACCTTCAGCCTGTATGTCCAGGATGAGATTGCCCTGCGCCACGACCTGAGCCTGAACCTGGGCCTGCGCCTCGACCGGCACAGCAGTGGCGATACCGTGGTGCACAGCAACCCTCGCGCCGCCTTGATCTATACCGGCCTGACGAATACCACCTTGACTCTGTCCCATGGCAGCGCCAGCCGTTTCGCCAGCCGCAAGGAGGAAATCGACCACGAGCTCCCCAACGCCGAGTCGGAGCGCGTCACCACCACCGAGTTCGTCGCCGACCATCGCCTTGGCGATTTCCGCCTGCTCGGCACCCTTTACCATTACCGGATCACCGACCCTGTCGGACGCTTCGCGGACCCGACCCTGGAATGGATCGACACCCGCGGCGCGGAACTGGAAGCCGAGTGGCAATGGCGCGGTATGCAGGTGCGGGGCAGCCATACCTGGCAGCACGCCCGGGATAACCGCGAGCGCGAGCTGATCAATACACCCCGGCAAATGAGCAAGTTGCAGGTTTCCGTGCCCCTGGCCGGCGAACGCCTGCGCGCCAGCCTCGCCGCGCGCTATGTAGGCAGCAGCCTGATAACCCCCGGAACCCATTCCGATGGCTATGCAGTCGCCGACTTCACCCTCACCAGCCGGGACTTCCTGCCGGGCGTGAGCATCACTGGCGCGGTACGCAATGTGTTCGATCACCGCTACGAGGAGGTCTCGTCAGTCGAAAGCGACGGCAGCGTCAGCCTATTCGAGTACGGCGAGCGCAGCCTGTGGCTGAGCCTGGAGTACGCATTCCAGTGAAAGCCACGGCCCTCCATCTACTCATCCTGCTAGCCCTGAGCCTGCCCGGCCAGGACGCGCAAGCCGACGCGGCGGTGGACGAACGCGCGATGAAGGCCGCCTACCTCTATAACTTCGCCCTCTTCGCCCAGTGGCCCACCCTGCCCGACGCCGACTTCCAACTCTGCGTGCTCGGCAACACGCCGCTGGACGCCGAACTGGAGCGCTTGCAAGGCAAACGCGTGCAGAACCTGCCGATCGCCATGCGCCGGATCATGCCCGGCGACTCGCTCGGCGGCTGCCAATTGCTCTATGTCGACGAGCACAACCGCAAGACGCTCGACTCGCTGATCCGCCGGCTCGGCTCGTTGCCGGTCCTGACCATCACCGATGCGACCGGCTTTGCCGACCGCGGCATCATGATCGAGATGCGCAA
>CBIHLQ010000071.1:0-15917 GCA_966210885.1 uncultured Pseudomonas sp. | reverse complement strand
TTCCCGGGTGTCGCTGCGCTCGACCCGGGCTACATTGAGTGATGTTCTTCTGCAAAGGACTGCAGCAATGGTGCTGTACCGCCGTGACGCAACGCCGGGGGCGACCTGGTTTTTCACCCTCACCTAGCACGTAGCCTGGGTCGAGCGAAGCGATACCCAGGGCACGCTTTCCCGGGTGTCGCTGCGCTCGACCCGGGCTACATTGAGTGATGTTCTTCTGCAAGGGACTGCAGCAATGGTGCTGTACCGCCGTGACGCAACGCCTGGCGCGACCTGGTTTTTTACCCTCAATCTGGCGAACCGCCATAGCGATTTGCTGACCGCGAATGTCGATCTGTTGCGCGCCAGCTTCCGGCATGTGATGCGTCTTCATCCGTGGCATATCAGGGCTATCGTCATCCTCCCCGATCATTTGCATGCACTCTGCACGTTGCCACCTGAGGATGCGGATTTTGCGCTGCGTTGGCGGCTGATCAAGAGCGGCTTTTCCCGCGCCTTGCCAGCGGGTGAGCAGGTATCGCCTCGCCGTCGGCGCAAGGGAGAACGCGGCATCTGGCAGCAGCGTTATTGGGAGCATCGTATTCGTGACGATGACGACTTTGCCCGCCATGTCGATTACATCCATCACAACCCACGCAAACACGGCCATGTGGAGCACGTGATCGACTGGCCGTGGTCGTCGTTTCATCGTTATGTCGCGGTGGGGGTATTGCCGGCGGATTGGGCAAGTGGCGGGCACGATGAGCCATCGACCGGGGAACGGACGGGCTCATAAAACGCTCCCGGGTATCGCTACGCTCAACCCGGGCTACGCCGTGTATCCGTAGCCTGGGTTGAGCGTAGCGATACCCAGGGAAATGTTGATGGAGGCAAACAGAAAGGCCAGTCTCTCGACTGGCCTTTGGCTTTACCGCCCTACCCGCTCTTAGCCATTGCTGGGGAACGCGAACTGCGCCGCTTCATGGGAGGCGCGTTGTGGCCAGCGTTGGGTGATGGCCTTCTTGCGGGTGTAGAAGCGTACGCCGTCCGGGCCGTAGGCGTGCAGGTCGCCGAACAGCGAGCGCTTCCAGCCGCCGAAGCTGTGGTAGGCCACCGGCACTGGCAGGGGTACGTTAACGCCGACCATGCCGACTTCGATCTCGTCGCAGAACAGCCGCGCGGATTCGCCGTCGCGGGTGAAGATGCAGGTGCCGTTGCCGTATTCGTGGTCGTTGATCAACTGCATGGCGTCTTCCAGGCTGTTGACGCGGACGATGCACAGCACCGGGCCAAAGATCTCCTCCTTATAGATGCGCATTTCCGGGCTGACGCGGTCGAACAGCGTGCCGCCGACGAAGTAGCCATTCTCATGGCCGGCGACGCTGTAACCACGACCATCGACAACCAGTTTGGCGCCGGCGGTGACGCCGTCGTGAATATAGCCAACGACCTTGTCGCGCGCGGCGGCGGTGACCAGCGGGCCCATGTCCAGGCCGCACTGGGTGCCGGCACCGATCTTCAGTGCCTGGATCTGCGGAACCAGCTTGCTTACCAGGGCATCGGCGATCTGGTCACCCACGCACACGGCAACGGAGATGGCCATGCAGCGCTCGCCGCAGGAGCCGTAGGCCGCGCCCATCAGCGCACTGACGGCGTTGTCGAGGTCGGCGTCGGGCATCAGCACCGCGTGGTTTTTGGCGCCGCCCAGAGCCTGCACGCGCTTGCCGCGCTTGGTGCCTTCGCTATAGATGTACTCGGCGATCGGCGTCGAGCCGACGAAGCTCAGGGCCTTGACCTCTGGCGCTTCGATCAGGCCGTCGACCGCTTCCTTGTCGCCGTGCACGACGTTGAGCACGCCCTTCGGCAGGCCGGCTTCGTGCAGCAGTTCGGCGATATACAGGGTCGAGCTGGGGTCGCGCTCGGACGGCTTCAAGATAAAGCAGTTGCCGCAGACGATGGCCAGCGGGTACATCCACAGCGGCACCATGGCCGGGAAGTTGAACGGGGTAATCCCTGCCACGACCCCGATGGGCTGGAAGTCGCTCCAGGCATCGATGTTCGGGCCGACGTTGCGGCTGTATTCGCCCTTGAGGATTTCCGGGGCGGAGCAGGCGAATTCGACGTTTTCGATGCCGCGCTTGAGTTCGCCGGCGGCGTCTTCCAGGGTTTTGCCGTGCTCTTCGCTGATCAGTTGGGCGATGGTCGCCTCATGCTGCTCGAGCAGTTGCTTGAAACGGAACATCACCTGAGCGCGTTTGGCCGCCGGGGTGTTGCGCCAGGCCGGGAACGCGGCCTTGGCCGAGTCGATTGCCAGCTGCAGGGTGGCGCGGTCGGCCAGGGCGACTTGCTTGCCGGCTTCGCCGGTGGAGGGGTTGAATACGTCAGCGGTGCGGCCGGTGCCGGCGGTGCGCTCGCCGTGGATCAGATGGGGGACAAGGCTCATGAAAGGTTCCTCAATTGAAAGAATGTTTTCGTAGGGTGGGTTAGGCGCACGCAGCCGATCGTAATGGACCAGCAGGAGCCGGTGCGCCGTAACCCACCAGCGGCGCAACACGGGATATCGCCTGGTGGGTTACGCGGCGCGCCACGACGGCGGTGCCTGATCGTTTGGAGTTTGGCGCCGCTAACCCACCCTACGGGTGATCGGTGTTCGCTTAGTCCAGCGTGTTCAACACCTCGCCGACGGCACTGAACACGCGATCGAGGTCTTCCATCTTGGCGTTGAAGGTTGGCCCGAACTGCAGGGTGTCGCCGCCGAAGCGCACATAGAAACCGGCCTTCCACAAGGCGATGCCGGCCTCGTAGGGGCGCACCACCGGGTCGCCGTCGCGCGGCGCCAGCTGGATCGCGCCGGCCAGGCCGCAGTTGCGGATGTCGACGATGTGCTTGGCGCCTTTGAGGCTATGCAGGGCGGCGGCGAATTTCGGCGCCAGCTCCGCGGACTGCTGGATCAGGTTCTCGCGTTTGAGCAGTTCCAACGAGGCCAAGCCGGCGGCGCAGGCCACCGGGTGGGCCGAGTAGGTGTAGCCGTGGGTGAACTCGACCATATGCTCGGGCGTGGCCTGTTGCATAAAGGTGTTGTAGATCTCGCTACTGGCGATCACCGCGCCCAGGGGAATGGCGCCGTTGGTGATCTGCTTGGCGGCGTTGATGATGTCCGGGGTGACGCCGAAGTACTCGGCGCCGCTCCAGGTGCCAAGGCGGCCGATCGCGGTGATCACTTCGTCGAAGATCAGCAGGATGTTGTGCTGCGTGCAGATCTCGCGCAGGCGTTGCAGGTAACCGGTCGGCGGCACTATGACACCGGCCGAGCCGGACATCGGCTCGACGATCACCGCGGCGATGTTCGAGGCGTCGTGCAGTTCGATCAGCTTCAGCAGTTCGTTGGCCAGTTCGACGCCGCCGGTCGCGGCCATGCCCTGGGTGTAGGCCATGCCCGGTTGCAGGGTGTGCGGCAGGTGATCGACGTCCATCAACTGGCCGTACATCTTGCGGTTGCCGCCGATGCCGCCGAGGCTGGTGCCGGCAATGTTCACGCCGTGGTAGCCACGGGCGCGGCCGATGAATTTGGTCTTCGCCGGTTGGCCCTTGAGGCGCCAGTAGGCCTTGGCCATTTTTACCGCGGTGTCGGCGCACTCGGAGCCCGAGCCGGTGAAGAACACATGGTTGAGCTCGCCCGGCATCAGGTCGGCGATTTGTTCGGCGAGCTTGAACGACAGCGCATGACCATGCTGGAAGCCTGGCGAATAATCCAGGGTGCCGAGCTGCTTGGCCACGGCGTCCTGGATTTCCTTGCGCGAGTGGCCGGCGCCACAGGTCCACAGACCGGACAGGCTGTCGTAGACCTTGCGACCCTGGTCGTCGGTCAGCCAGCTGCCTTCGGCGGCGACGATCAAACGCGGGTCGCGCTGGAAGCTGCGGTTGGCGGTGAACGGCATCCAATGGGCATCCAGCTTGAGCTGACTGGCCAGGGACGGGGTGGCGCTCTGCGGCATGTTCATGGTGCGGCCTCGTAGATATGGGCGATGTTCTTGTTGTGCTGCGGGAGCGGCCGGGCCGTACCCACTGGGAATCTGTTGCCAGTAAAGGTGCCACGGGATTAGAGTCAGGAAAACCAGACTTTTCTTATCCTTAGTTAATCCATCACTAAACAATCAACCGCACACAATGAGCAGTACATGATGAGCGCACGCCGCCCCGATCCGCTGGCCCAGGTCAGCGACTTTGATATCCGCCTGCTCAAGCTGTTTCGCAGCGTAGTCGAATGCGGCGGCTTTTCCGCCGCCGAGAGCGCCCTGGGCATCGGTCGCTCGGCGATCAGCCAGCAGATGAGCGACCTCGAACAACGCCTCGGCTTGCGCCTGTGCCAACGTGGCCGCGCCGGCTTCGCCCTGACCGAGGAGGGTCGCGAGGTGTACCAGTCGACCCAGCAACTGCTCGCCGCTTTGGAGAGTTTTCGTACCGAGGTCAATGGCCTGCACCAGCACCTGCGCGGCGAGTTGAATATCGGCCTGACCGACAACCTGGTGACGGTGCCGCACATGCGCATCACCCATGCCTTGGCGCGCCTGAAAGAACGCGGCCCGGACGTGCATATCAACATCCGCATGACCCCGCCGAGCGAGGTCGAGCAAGGCGTGCTCGACGGGCGCCTGCATATCGGCGTGGTGCCGCTGAGCAATCCACTGTCCGGGTTGGACTATCAAGTGCTGTACGACGAGCGTTCGCTGCTGTACTGCGCGGTCGGCCACCCGCTGTTCTATGTCGACGACCAGCAATTGCCGGATACGCGCCTCAACGATCAGGAAGCCATAGCGCCGACCTTCCGCCTGCCGCCCGAGGTGCAGAGCCACTATCAGGCGCTCAACTGCACCGCCAGCGCCTCGGATCGCGAAGGCATGGCCTTTCTGATTCTCACCGGGCGCTATATCGGCTACCTGCCCGACCACTACGCCCAGGCCTGGGTGCAACAAGACCGCCTGCGCGCGCTGAAACCCGCCACCCGCTTCTACGACATCAGCCTGGCCTCGGTGACCCGCAAAGGCCGCCGACCGCATCTGGTGCTGGAGAGTTTTCTCGAAGCGCTCGCAGCCAGCGGTTAAGGGCAAGGCTCTGGTAGCCCGGGTGCAATCCGGGGAGCGATGGCACCCGCACAAACTTTCCCGGATTGCATCCGGGCTACAAAGGCGTGGTGGTTTTTTCATCCTATTTATAAGGCGCGCATCGACATACCAGGTAACAACCCCTCATCACCATTGCCGAGGAGTGGCGGTCACAGGTCTATGCTCGATGGATGCGCTCTTGCGCTTTGTTCCGCGATGTCTCCCTTTCGGTGCGACCACGGAGGACTCTATGCCCAGTCGTCGCCAGTTCGTTCAGCGCAGCGCTGCGCTACTCACGCTTGCCGCCGCTCCCTGGTTGACGCGCTCCGCCATGGCCCTCCTCACCCCCGATCAACTGTTGCAACGAACGATCCCCAGTAGCGGCGAAACCCTGCCGGCGATTGGCCTGGGCACTTCGCGCACGTTCGACGTGCGCCTCGACGACGCCATCCTCAAACCCCTCGAAAACGTGGTGCGCAACTTTATCAACGGCGGCGCCACGCTGATCGATACCGCCCCCAGTTATGGCGCCGCGGAGCGGGTCACCGGCGCGCTGCTGCAACGCACCAACGCCCAGGACAAGGTCTTTCTCGCGAGTAAGGTTTCCGCCAACGGCCGTGAACGCGGTCTGGCGCAATTCGATAACAGCAGGCGCGCGCTACAAACCGCGCGGATCGACTTGATGCAGGTGCATAACCTGCAGGACACCCGCACGCAGTTGGCGCTGCTGCGCGACCTGCAAGCCGAGGGCAAGGTGCGCTATATCGGCGTGACCCATTACCTCGAGTCGGCCCATGACGACCTGCTCGAGGTGCTGGCACGGGAAAAGCTGGACTTCGTCCAGTTCAATTATTCGGTGGCCGAACGCAATGCCGAAAAACGCCTGCTGCCGTATTGCGCCGATCACGGCATCGCCACCCTGATCAACCGCCCCTTCCAGCGCGGCCAGCTGCTGCGACCGTTCAAGGACAAACCGTTGCCGGATTGGGCGATGGAGATCGATGCCAACTCATGGGCGCAATTGCTGCTCAAGTTCATCCTCGCCGAGCCGGCGGTGACGGCGGTGATCCCCGCCACTTCCAACCCGCGCTATATGGCCGACAACCTCAAAGCCGGGCACGGGCGCCTGCCGGATGCGGCGTTGCGCGCGAAGATCGTCCAGGCGTTCAGCTGAGTGCCAGGCGGCGCCTATCGATAAACCTTGCAAGGCAACAGGCGGTTTTATGACGGCAAAGCAACGCTTGGCCCAGGCGATCAATGCCAAACCCACCGAGTTGCTCGCGGCGCTTTGCGGCTTCGGCCTGTTCTTCTGCTTGTTCAGCGGTTACTTCATGCTGCGGCCGGTACGCGAGGCCATGGGCATTCGTGGCGGCGTGGAAAATCTGCAGTGGCTGTTCAGCGCGACCTTCGTGGCGATGCTCTGTGCGGTGCCACTGTTCGCCTGGCTCAATTCGCGGGTGCCGCGGGCGCGCTATATCGATTGGGTGTACGGCTTTTTCATCCTCAATCTGCTGACGTTCGCGGCGCTGTTCCAGCGCAACGAGGATGCGATCTGGCTGGCGCGAGTCTTCTATGTGTGGATTTCCGTGTACAACCTGTTCGTCGTCTCGGTGGCCTGGAGCCTGATGGCCGATGTGTTCGATGGCGTCCAGGCGCGTCGGCTGTTCGCCTTTATCGCCGCGGGGGCCAGCTGCGGCGGTTTGCTCGGGCCGGCGCTGGGTGCGTTGTTTGTCGAGGCCGTGGGCCAGAGCGGGCTGATTTTCGCCGCGGCACTGTTGCTCGGCGTGGCGGTGCTGGCCAAATCTTATCTGATGGCCTGGCGCGCGGAAGGCGGCGCCGGCCGACCCGGCGCGACGCCGAGCGAGAACCCGCGCCGGCCGGTGATCGGCAACCCGTTCAGCGGCGTGAGCGCCGTGCTGGCCTCGCCGTACTTGTTGGCGATCAGCGCCTTCGTCGTCCTCCTGGCCACGGTCAGCACCTTTCTGTATTTCGAGCAGGCGCGCCTGGTGGCGCAGCTGTTCCCCGAGCGCAACCAGCAGATTCGCGTATTCGGCATGCTCGACTTCGCCGTACAGGCGCTGTCCTTGCTCGCCCAGCTGTTTGTCACCGGGCGCATCGCCGAGCGCCTGGGTATCCGCGTTCTGCTGAGCGGGGTGCCGCTGCTGGTCTGCCTGGGGTTTATCGGCTTGGCCCTGGCACCGACCTTCGCCATGCTCGCGGGGCTGATGATCGTGCGCCGCGTCGGCGAGTATGCGTTCGTCCGCCCCGGCCGCGAGATGCTCTTCGCCCCGCTCAATGCCCACACCCAGTACAAGGCGAAAAACGTCATCGACACCCTGGTCTATCGCGGCGGCGATGCCGTCAGCGCCTGGCTCAAGGCGCTGCTCGACACGCTCAGCCAGGGGGTGCTGGTCGCGGCGCTCACCGGCGCCCTTTGCGCCGCCACCTGGGGCGCGCTGGGTTGGTACCTGGGCGGCCGAACAACGAGGGGAACGCCCGAGCTTGAGCCATCGGAACGGCGATGACGGGCGCCCCACTACCTGTCGGCGGCAAAACGGCCTTGCGGCATGACAGACTTTGTCGATGGATATAAGGTCTACTCAAGAGACGGAATGCGACAGGGCAACGCAGGAATGACGCCAGAAAACAGTCATAAATAGCCTTAGATCGCACCGACATCTGGCGATATGCTATCTGCGGCGTGTTTTTGGCGCGTCACGCTTGTCTCATCAACGACAGTGGGTTATCAGTGCTGTCGCAATTAGAACAGCTCGGAATCGCTAATGACCGTTGAAATTCCCGCACACAGCGCCAACCCCAGCGGCAAACCCGCCGGGCGCATTCGTCAGAAAAACGAAGAAGCGATCATCAAGGCCGCCGAGGAAGAATTCGCGCGCCATGGTTTCAAAGGCACCAGCATGAACACCATCGCGCAAACCGTCGGTTTGCCGAAAGCCAACCTGCATTACTACTTCAGCAACAAGCTGGGCCTGTATCAGGCGGTACTGGCCAATATTCTCGAACTCTGGGACAGCACCTTCAACAACCTGACCGTCGACGACGACCCGGCACAAGCGCTGGCCCACTACATCCGCGCCAAGATGGAGTTCTCCCGACGCCATCCGAAAGCGTCGCGCATCTACGCCATGGAAGTGATCAGCGGCGGCGAAAACCTCACGCAACTGCTCAACCAGGACTATCAGGCCTGGTTCCGCGGCCGCGCCGCAGTGTTCGAAGCCTGGAGCGCCGCAGGCAAGATGGACCCCGTGGACCCAGTACACCTGATCTTCCTGTTGTGGGGCAGCACCCAGCATTACGCCGACTTCGCCTCACAGGTTTGCCGGCTCACCGGCCGTACGCGCATGACCAAACAGGATTTCGACCAGGCCGCCGACAATCTGGTACGCATCATCCTTAAAGGTTGCGGCCTCACCCCGCCCGACTGATGCCCTTCGCCCTGCTCAGCCCCTGCGAGTACCGCGAGGAGATCCGTAAAAGCCGCTTTCTCGCCCTCGCCGCGCCGGTTGCCAGCGCGGCCGAGGCGCAGGCGTTTATCGCCACCGCCAGCGACCCCGACGCCTCGCACAACTGCTGGGCCTGGAAGGTCGGCGACCAGTACCGCTTCAGCGACGACGGCGAACCGGGCGGCACCGCCGGTCGGCCGATCCTCGCGGCCATCGAGGCGCAGGACTGCGACCAGGTGGCGGTGCTGGTAATCCGCTGGTACGGCGGCATCCAACTCGGCACCGGCGGCCTCGCCCGCGCCTATGGCGGCGCGGCAAACAAATGCCTGCAAACGGCCGAACGCAAGGCGCTGATCGCGCGTGATCGCTACCGCTGCCATTGCCTGTTCGCCGAACTGCCGCTGCTCAAACCCCGCCTCGCCGAACTGGACAGCCTGCTGGAAAGCGAAACCTACGACGCCAGCGGCGCCGAGTTGCAGTTGGCGGTGCCGCCGCAGCGAACGGCCGAACTGCAACGGTTATTGGCGGATATCAGCCGTGGGCGGATTGAGTTGCAGCTTCGGTAAAGCCATCGCGGTCAAAGCTCAGACGGCCATTGATCCTGACCACCAAGACAGGTATCGTCACCCCACGTCATCCGACGCACCTGGATCAGCAGACAGGGTCAACACTGAGCTGGCTAACCTGAACTCACCCTCAGAGGAGCCTGCTCAATGGCAGCGACCCGTATCTGGATCAAAAACCCCCTCGCCACCTTTACCGCGAACGACCTCGACGCCAGCGGCGGCCTGGTGATCGACAACGGCGTGATCAGCGAACTGCTCGGCGCCGGACAGCCCCCTTCACGCCCATGCGACCAGGTATTCGACGCCCGCGAGCATGTGCTGCTGCCGGGCCTGATCAACACCCACCATCACTTCTATCAAACCCTGACCCGCGCCTGGGCGCCGGTGGTCAACCAACCGTTGTTCCCCTGGCTGAAAACCCTGTACCCGGTATGGGCGCGGCTGACACCGGGAAAACTCGCCCTGGCGAGCAAGGTGGCCCTGGCCGAGCTGCTGCTGTCCGGTTGCAGCACCGCGGCGGACCATCACTACCTGTTCCCGGACGGCCTGGAAGACGCTATCGACGTGCAGGTCGAGGCGGTGCGCGAACTGGGCATGCGCGCCATGCTGACCCGCGGTTCGATGAGCCTTGGCGAAGCCGATGGCGGCCTGCCGCCGCAGCAAACCGTGCAGCAGGGCGAGGTGATCCTGGCCGACAGCCAGCGGCTGATCGAGCGCTATCACGAGCGTGGCGATGGTGCGCGGATTCAGATCGCCCTGGCGCCCTGCTCGCCGTTCTCGGTGACCCCGCAGATCATGCGCGACAGCGCCGAGCTCGCGCACAAACTCGATGTGCGCCTGCACACCCACCTAGCCGAAACCCTCGACGAAGAAGATTTCTGCCTGCAGCGCTTCGGTCTGCGCACCGTGGACTATCTGGACAGCGTCGGCTGGCTCGGCCCGCGCACCTGGCTGGCCCACGGCATCCACTTCAACCCGGACGAGATCGCCCGCCTGGGCGCGGCCGGCACCGGCATCAGCCATTGCCCGAGCTCGAACATGCGCCTGGCTTCGGGCATCTGCCCGACTCTCGATCTGGAAGCCGCCGGCGCGCCGATCGGCCTGGGCGTGGACGGCTCGGCTTCCAACGACGCCTCGAATATGATCCTCGAAGCGCGCCAGGCCCTGTACCTGCAGCGCCTGCGCTACGGCGCCGAGAAGATCACCCCGGAGCTGGCCCTGGGCTGGGCCAGCAAAGGCTCGGCGCGACTGCTCGGGCGCTCGGATATCGGCGAACTGGCGGTCGGCAAGCAGGCCGATCTGGCGCTGTTCAAGCTCGATGAACTACGCTTTTCCGGTAGCCATGACCCGCTATCCGCCCTGCTGTTGTGCGGTGCCGACCGCACTGACCGGATGATGATCGCAGGCACCTGGCGGGTGATCGACGGGCAGATCGAGGGGCTGGATGTGGCGCAGTTGATCGCCGATCACCGTCAGGCGGCACGAGAACTGATCGGCGGCTGAGTAACCGCAGGGTGGACGACGCTTTTTTTCGTCCACCACTGTGCCCACCGCCGGTGGATGGGTGAAGCGTCATCCACCCTACAACTGTCGCCTCGCGCAAGCCTTGACCCCATGGTTAAACTGGCTGACGACCACGCCTGAACACGAGAGTCCGACCATGTACGACTGGATCACCGCTCTACCCAAAGCCGAATTGCACCTGCATCTGGAAGGTTCGCTGGAACCCGAGCTGCTGTTCGCTCTGGCCGAGCGCAACAAGATCGCCCTGCCCTGGGACGATGTCGAGGCGCTGCGCAGCGCTTACGCGTTCAATAACCTGCAGGAGTTTCTCGACCTTTATTATCAAGGGGCGGACGTTCTACGCACCGAGCAGGACTTCTACGACCTGACCTGGGCTTATCTACAAAAGTGCAAAGCGCAGAATGTGATCCACACCGAGCCGTTTTTCGACCCGCAAACCCATACCGACCGCGGCATTCCCTTCGAGGTGGTACTCACCGGTATCAAGCAGGCGCTCAAGGATGGCGAACAGCAACTCGGCATCAGCCACGGCCTGATCGTCAGCTTTCTGCGTCACCTGTCCGAAGAGCAGGCCTTCGACACCCTGAAGCAGGCCATGCCGTTTCGCGACGCCTTTATCGCCGTGGGCCTCGACAGTTCCGAGATGGGCCATCCGCCGAGCAAGTTTCAGCGCGTATTCGACAAGGCCCGCAGCGAAGGTTATCTGACCGTCGCCCATGCGGGCGAAGAAGGCCCGCCGGAATACATCTGGCAGGCTCTGGACCTGTTGAAGATCGAACGCATCGACCACGGCGTACGCGCCATCGAGGACGAGCGTTTGATGCAGCGGATCATCGACGAGCAGATCCCGCTGACCGTGTGCCCGCTGTCGAATATCAAGCTCTGTGTGTTCAACGACATGCGCCGACACAACATCCTGGAAATGCTCGAACGCGGCGTGAAAGTCACGGTGAACTCCGACGACCCGGCCTATTTCGGCGGTTATGTCGGCGAGAACTTCGCTGCGTTGCACGACAGCCTCGGCATGACCCGGGAACAAGCCGAACGCTTGGCCAGGAATAGTCTGGATGCGCGGCTATGCTGAGATAAAGGCGCCAAGGCGCCGGCACGCATTGCCAGTCGCAGTCGCCAGTAACCGCTAAAACTTTCCGACCCGGGGTCGATATATAGCAGGCCGTTGAAAAACGTAGCCGAGGCAGGCAAGACAAGGCAAAAACGGCCGAAAAATCGGAGTTTACTGGTGTAAATGAGCATTTTGAGACCGCTTTTAACGCAATATTGCCAACGTAGGTAGTTTTTCAACAGCCTGATAGGTGTCGCAGTCGACCTGCGAGCAAGCGATGGCAATACAATGGCCACATTTATAAGCAGCAGATGCCCTGCCAGCGCGAGGTTGCCGCCCTATGACATACGCTCTGCCCCGCCTCTCCGCTCTCCTGGGTCTGTCGTTCGCAGTGCTGGCGTGTTGGGGGCTGCGCGCGGCAGCGAACGACGAGATCCGCATCGTCACTGAGGAGCTGCCGCCCTACAACATGACCCTGGATGGGAAGCTTACCGGCTTGAGCACCGAGGTGGTCCGGGCCGTGCTCAAGGAGATCGGCGTCCAGGCGAGCATCCAGTCCATGCCGTGGGCCCGCGCCTACGACATAGCGCTCAACACCGAAAATGTATTGATCTATTCGATTACCCGCACCGCTCAGCGCGAACCTCTGTTCAAGTGGGTGGGCGTGGTCGCGCCAGTCGACTGGTACCTCTACGCGCGGCCCGACAGCGGCATCACGCTCAGCGAGCTGGATGACGCCCGTCGCTATCAGATCGCGACGGTCAAGGAAGATGCCGGCGAACAGTACCTGTTATCGAAGGATTTCGTGGTCGGCAAGAACCTGCAATCGAACAACAAGTACGCCTACAACTATGAAAAATTCAAGTTGGGCCGCGTGGACTTATGGATATCCATCGAGCTGAACGCCAGGTACCTGATCCGGCAAGCGGGCGACGATCCCGAAAAAGTAGCGGTGCCGGTGCTGAAACTGCCCGACCTCGGCGAGGGCGTCGGCTTGCACATGGCGTTCAGCCCGCAGACCTCGGATGCCATCGTCGAGCGCTTCCGCAAGGGGCTGGAAACCATCCGCAGCAATGGCACCTACGACGCCATCGCCAAAAGGTGGCTATAGGATGCACGACGCGCCAGCGCAGGACGCCCACCCCACCGGTTCGTTGGGGCGTCGACTGGTGCTGGCGACGCTGGCGTTCTGCCTGATCTTCACCCTGTTCACGGTGGCGGTGCGCACCTGGTCGGCTTGGCGCGCCAACCTGACGACCATGACCGCTGAGTTGTCCCTGATCGATCAAGTGTTCCAACGCACCTTGTCCAAGGCGATCTGGGAGATGGACCGCGAGTCGCTGCAAACTCAGCTTGATAGCGTCGCCCAGGTTGCCGCCGTGGGACGCGTGGAACTGACCATTCTGCGAGCCGGGCGCACCCCAGAGATCATGGAACAGCGACGTCCCCAGCAACCCGCATCGCACCTCGCGCCGACGCTGCAACGGATGCTGGTTTATGTGCCATATGAGGGCGTGGAGGAGACGGTCGGCGAGCTGATCCTCGAGGGCGACGAGCGGGTGCTCTGGCAACGCCTGTACGGCGAGGTGGCCAGCATAGTCGTCACCCAGATCATCCAATCGCTGCTGCTGGCCGGGCTGATCATGTGGATGTTCAACCGCTCGGTCACGGTGCATGTGCAACATATCGCTCGCCACCTCGAGCAACTGTCTCCGGCCAACCTCAAACACATCTTGCGGCTCGAACGTTCGACGGAGCGTCGCGACGAGCTGAGCCTGCTGGAGTCGGGGGTCAACGACCTGCAAGACAAATTGTCGGCCTACCTCGACCGCCAGAAGCAGGACGAGCAGGAGCTGGCCGCACGCAGCGATCAATTGGCGGGATTGGTCGAAGAGCGTACGGCGGAATTACGCGAAGCCAACAAGCGCCTGGAAGAACTCACGCGCAGCGACCCGCTCACCGGCCTGGCCAACCGCCGGCACTTCGACGAACTGAAGGAAGTCGAGTTCCGCCGTGCGCAGCGCCTCGGCCAACCGCTTTCGGTGCTGATGTGCGATGTGGATTTCTTCAAACGCTATAACGATACCTACGGCCATGCCCTCGGCGATCAATGCCTGCAAGCGGTGGCCGGCACCCTGAAGAGCGTATTTGCCCGCGCCGGCGAACTGGTCGCCCGCATGGGCGGCGAAGAATTTGCCGTGCTGTTGCCGGGGTGCGACGCCAACAACGCGCGCAAAGCCGCGGAGCGTCTACGTAAAGCCATCGCGACCCTGGCCGTGGCGCATGCCGACTCGCCCGTTGCCGCGCACGTGACCTTAAGCATTGGTGTCGCTCAATTCGACCCCGAAACCACGGATCGCTTCGATCAATTGCTGCAACGCGCAGACCAGGCGCTATACCGCGCCAAGTCGCAAGGGCGCGACCGAATAGCCGAATGAGACCACCGAGGCCCGTCATGACAACCTCTCAGCTCACCTGGATCGCCCTTCTGCTATGGATTTGTGCAAGCAGCCAAGCGGAAAGCATCAAGGTCGTCACCGAAGACACTGCTTATAGCTACCTGCAAGACGGCAAGGTGGTAGGCACGGCGACCGAGGTGGTCGAAGCCACGCTGCAACGCGCGGGGCTTAGCGACTATAGCGTTACGATTTATCCCTGGGCACGCGCCTATGATATGGCGCTGCAGGATGCCAATGTGCTCATCTACCTGATCGCCCGCACCCCGGAGCGCGAGGAGCAGTTCAAATGGGTCGGGGAAATCGAACACATCGACTATCACATGTACAAACTGCGCGAACGCAGTGATGTCCAGGTCCGCGATATACAAGAAGCCAAGCACTACAGCGTCGGCGTGGTCCGCGACGATGTACGCCATCAATATCTGAAAGAGCAAGGCTTCGCCAAGATGGTCGTTTCGGCAAACAACCGCGACAACTTCATGCGCTTATTAAACCGGCAAGTACAACTGCTGCCCATGCCGGAAGCAGACGTGGCCATGCAGTGCCTGGATGCTCGAATCGACTGCGCCCTTCTCGAGAAAACCTTCACCCTGGAGCTGACAACCGGGCTCTACATGGCCTACAGCCTGAGTACGGACGACGAGACAGTGGCGCGCACCCGCGAGGCTTTCGACAGCCTCGCGGCCGAGGGCGTGGTAAAGCGACTGATACATGGCAACGACTGAGCCGCTAGCCCGCGATTAGCAGGCCCTGGCACACCGTCGACGATAGTTGTGGTTGAGTCTCGCTGCGGATAACTCAACCCGAAAGGCGCTAACAGGCCGTTGAAAAACGTAGGCGAGGCAGGCAAGACAAGGACTAGGCGTCCCCACAAAAACAGCCGAAAAAGCGGAGTTTACGTGCTGTAAATGAGCATTTTGACTGGGCTCGCACCTGAGGCTGTTTTTAACGCAGTATTGCCAACGCAGGTAGTTTTTCAACGACCTGTTAACCGAGGCGGCCTGCTGGCGCATAAGGACTAGGGTCGATAATCGGCTCGTGTCCCAACAGCATATCGGCGAGCAAACGGCAGGAAGCGGGTGCCAACACCAGACCATTGCGGTAATGCCCGCAGTTCAGCCACAACCCTTCATACCCGGGTACCGCACCGATAAACGGCAAACCGCCCGGTGACCCCGGGCGCAACCCGGCCCAATGCTTGACCACCTCGGCATCGGCCAATGCCGGCAACAACTCGACTGCCGATGCCTTGAGGCTGGCCAATGCCTCCTCGGTGGGCACCTTATCGAAACCGACATGCTCGCGCGTGCTGCCAATCAAGACATGCCCATCGCGACGGGGAATCGCATAGCGACCATCAGTCAATACGATGCTGGTCAGGAAATCCTCTGCACACTTGTAAAGGATCATCTGCCCCTTCACCGGCTCTACCGGCAACGCAATATCCAGGCTGCGCAACAGCTCGCCACTCCATGCCCCGGCGGCGACAACCACCCGATCGG
Organism: uncultured Pseudomonas sp.; assembly: GCA_966210885.1. Classification (GTDB taxonomy): domain Bacteria; phylum Pseudomonadota; class Gammaproteobacteria; order Pseudomonadales; family Pseudomonadaceae; genus Aquipseudomonas. The sequence goes on along the minus strand of CBIHLQ010000071.1, from coordinate 258 downwards.
CGCGGATTTCACCTGCGGCGGTACGCACTCCGCAAATCCGCGCCCCTTCGCGAATAAAACCAGTGACCGCGCAATGCTCATGCAGCGTCACGTTCGGCAGCTGAACCAGCGCCGCACGCAACGCCTTGAGCAAGCGAGGATTACGCACATTGGCCACGCCGGGCATATGCAGCGCCTGGGAAAAACGCTTGGCCAACGCCGGCTCCGCCTGATACACCGCCTCGACGGGCACCGACCGCATCGGCCGCCCCTCCCGCC
>CBIHLQ010000070.1:0-18733 GCA_966210885.1 uncultured Pseudomonas sp. | reverse complement strand
GCAGCTTGCAGCTTGCAGCTTGCAGCTTGCAGCTTGCAGCTTGCAGCTTGCAGCTTGCAGCTGCTTTTGCGCAGGCAATAAAAAACCGAGCGCTTGGCTCGGTTTTTTTGAATTGGTGCCCAGGAGAAGACTCGAACTTCCACGACCGTAAGGTCACCAGCACCTGAAGCTGGCGTGTCTACCAATTTCACCACCTGGGCGTCGATTGCAAATATTGTGCGTTTGCTATCAACTACAACTACGTTTGCCGTCGTTGTGGCGCGCATAATACGGATCGACTTTTTGCTTGTAAACCCCTGTTGCGGAAAATTTTTATTCTGCACGCCGGGCTGACCCGGACAGGGGTTTCGCGCTTCAATAGAGACATGGCAAAACGAATTTTTATATAAAAGGTGAATTCTCTCTAATGGCCGATTGGCAATCCCTCGATCCCGAGGCCGCTCGCGAAGCGGAAAAATACGAAAACCCCATCCCCAGCCGCGAATTGATTCTGCAGCACCTCGCCGACCGTGGGTCGCCAGCCAATCGCGAGCAATTGCTCGAAGAGTTCGGCCTGACCACCGAAGAGCAGATCGAAGCGCTGCGCCGCCGTCTGCGTGCGATGGAGCGTGACGGTCAACTGATCTACACCCGCCGCGGTACCTACGCGCCCGTCGATAAGCTGGATCTGGTCCTTGGCCGTATCAGCGGTCACCGCGACGGCTTCGGCTTCCTTATCCCCGACGACGGCAGTGACGACCTGTTTTTAAGCCCGGCGCAGATGCGTCTGGTGTTCGATGGCGACCGCGCTTTGGCGCGCGTTTCCGGGCTGGATCGTCGTGGTCGCCGCGAAGGCGGTATCGTCGAAGTGATTTCCCGCGCCCACGAATCCATCGTCGGCCGCTACTACGAAGAAAGCGGCATTGGTTTCGTGGTCGCCGATAACCCGAAGATCCAGCAGGAAGTGCTGGTGACGCCGGGGCGCAATGCCGGGGCCAAGCAGGGGCAATTCGTCGAGGTGAAGATCACTCACTGGCCGACCCCGCGCTTCCAGCCGCAGGGCGATGTGATCGAAGTGGTCGGCAACTACATGGCGCCGGGCATGGAGATCGATGTCGCGCTGCGTAGCTACGACATTCCCCATGTCTGGCCCGAGGCGGTGATCAAGGAGGCGCACAAGCTCAAGCCGGAAGTCGAGGAGAAGGACAAGGAGAAGCGTGTCGACCTGCGCCACCTGCCGTTCGTCACCATCGACGGCGAGGATGCCCGCGACTTCGACGACGCGGTCTATTGCGAGAAGAACGGCAGCAACTGGCGGCTGTTCTCCGGCGGCTGGAAGCTCTATGTGGCGATTGCCGACGTTTCCCATTACGTGAAGGTCGACTCGGCGCTGGACGCGGAAGCCCAGGTGCGCGGTAACTCGGTGTATTTCCCCGAGCGGGTGATTCCGATGTTGCCGGAAGAGCTGTCCAACGGTCTGTGTTCGCTCAACCCCCATGTCGATCGTCTGGCCATGGTCTGCGAGATCAGCATCTCCAAGACCGGCAAGATGACCGATTACCAGTTCTACGAAGCGGTGATCCATTCCCATGCGCGGCTGACCTACAACAAGGTCAGCGCCATGCTCGAGCAGCCGAAAACCAGCGAAGGCAAGGCCCTGCGCAGCGAGTACAAAGAGGTGCTGCCGCATCTCAATCAGCTTTATTCGCTGTACCAAGTGTTGCTGGCCGCCCGTCACGAGCGTGGCGCCATCGATTTCGAGACCCAGGAAACCCGCATCATCTTCGGCTCCGGGCGCAAGATTGCGGAAATTCGCCCGACCCAGCGCAACGATGCACACAAGCTGATCGAAGAGTGCATGCTGGCCGCCAACGTGGCGACCGCGGCCTTTATGCAGAAGCATGAAATCCCCGCGTTGTACCGGGTGCATGATGGCCCGCCGCTGGAGCGCGTGGAAAAGCTCAAGGCGTTCCTCGCCGAGCTCGGTCTGTCGCTGCATCGCGGCAAATCCAAGGACGGTCCGACGCCTAAGGATTATCAGGCGCTGCTGGAAAGCATCCGCGAGCGCCCGGATTACCACCTGATCCAGACGGTCATGCTGCGTTCGCTGAGCCAGGCGGTGTACAGCGCCGACAATCAGGGCCACTTCGGCCTGAACTACGACGCTTACGCCCACTTCACGTCGCCGATTCGCCGTTACCCGGACCTGCTGATCCATCGGGCGATCCGCAGTGTGATCCGCTCCAAGCGCGAAACCCCGCACGTCCAGCGAGCGGGCGCGGCGAGCATGCCCAAGGCGCGTATCTATCCCTACGACGAGGCGGCGCTCGAGCAGCTCGGCGAGCAGTGCTCGATGTCCGAGCGGCGCGCCGACGAAGCCACCCGCGATGTGGTGAATTGGCTGAAGTGCGAATTCATGAAAGACCGCGTCGGCGAAACCTTCCCCGGGGTGATCACCGCGGTGACCGGCTTCGGTCTGTTCGTCGAGTTGACCGATATCTATGTCGAGGGGCTGGTGCATGTCACGGCTTTGCCGGGCGACTACTACCATTTCGATCCGGTTCACCACCGCCTGGCGGGCGAGCGCAGCGGGCGCAGTTTCCGCCTCGGCGATAGCGTCGAAGTCAAGGTCATGCGCGTCGACCTGGACGAGCGCAAGATCGACTTCGAGATCGCCCAGAACACTCTGGACGATGCGGTTGGACGCAAGCGCGGTGCACGCACCGGGCGGGAGTCGTCGGGCGTGAAAGGTGTCGCCGGCAATACCGACGTACAACGCAGCCGCGAGCTGAAGAAGGCGTTGCTCAACGAGTCGAAGAGCAGCGCGGGTAAGGGCCGCGGTGGCAAGCCGGCCGAGGGCAAGTCGCGTAAGGGCCCTGCCAAGGGGGCGGCCTCGACCAGCGGTGCGCGCAAGCGTAAGGCGAAGTCATGATGCAGTTGGAGAAAATTTACGGCGTGCACGCCGTGGAGGCTTTGCTGCGTCATCATCCGAAGCGGGTCAAGCAGGTCTGGCTGGCCGAAGGGCGTAACGATCCGCGGGTGCAAACCCTGTTGGCTCTGGCCGCCGATGCGCGGGTTGCGGTGGGGCAGTGCGAGCGCCGCGAGATGGATGCCTGGGTCGAGGGCGTGCATCAAGGCGTGGTCGCTGAGGTCAGCCCCAGCCAGGTGTGGGGCGAGGCGATGCTCGAGGAATTGCTCGATCGCGCCGAAGGGCCGCCATTGCTGTTGGTATTGGACGGCGTGACCGATCCGCACAACCTCGGCGCCTGCCTGCGCACCGCCGATGCGGCGGGCGCGTTGGCGGTGATAGTGCCGAAAGACAAGTCCGCCACGCTCAACGCCACCGTACGCAAGGTCGCCTGCGGCGCCGCCGAAGTGATTCCGCTGGTGGCGGTGACCAACCTGGCGCGCAGCCTGGAAAAACTCCAGCAGCGCGGTTTGTGGGTGGTCGGCACCGCCGGCGAGGCCGAGCAGGAGCTGTACCAGCAGGATCTGACCGGGCCGACCGTGCTGATCATGGGCGCCGAAGGCAAGGGCATGCGCCGCCTGACCCGCGAGCACTGCGATTACCTGGTCAAGCTGCCGATGGCCGGCAGCGTCAGCAGCCTCAATGTTTCGGTCGCGACCGGGGTGTGTCTGTTCGAGGCGTTGCGCCAGCGCAGCAGCAAAGCCAAGCCGTAGTCCTACACGTTGTTCAAATAATCACCAGTTCACCTTGCTTGTGCCGGGGGGCTTCTCTAGAATGGCGCCCCTTGCCGCGACGGCGGGCGCTTTCGTGCCCCTCCGATTCGGCAAGACACACAAGTGATATTCACTCCTTGCCTGACCGCATTTGGCGGCAGGCTACAACCCGTAAGGAGCATTTATGCGTCATTACGAAATCATCTTTCTGGTTCACCCGGACCAGAGCGAGCAAGTCGGCGGCATGGTCGAGCGTTACACCAAGCTGATCGAAGAAGACGGCGGCAAAATCCATCGTCTGGAAGATTGGGGTCGTCGTCAGTTGGCTTACGCCATCAACAACATCCACAAAGCTCACTACGTGATGCTCAACGTCGAGTGCACCGGCAAAGCCCTGGCTGAGCTGGAAGACAACTTCCGTTACAACGATGCCGTGATCCGTAACCTGGTCATCCGTCGCGACGAGGCTGTTACCGAGCAGTCCGAAATGCTTAAAGCGGAAGAAAACCGCAGCGAGCGTCGCGAGCGTCGCGATCGTCCTGAGAACGCTGACTCCGCCGATGGCGATGACAGCGACAACAGCGATGACAGCGATAACGCTGACGAGTAATCCACGGATCTATTGAGGAGCCAATCCCATGGCACGTTTCTTCCGTCGTCGTAAATTCTGCCGTTTCACCGCTGAAGACGTGAAAGAGATCGATTTCAAAGATCTCAACACCCTGAAAGCCTACATCTCGGAAACCGGCAAGATCGTTCCTAGCCGTATCACCGGTACCAAGGCTCGTTATCAGCGTCAGCTGGCCACCGCTATCAAGCGCGCCCGCTTCCTGGCCCTGCTGCCCTACACCGACAGCCACGGCCGCTGAGACCGGAAGGTCGACAAGAAGTAAGGGATAAATCGCATGCGCGCCATCGCTGAGTTCATTATGCGCGGTCGTATGCAGGCCACTCTGGTAGTGGTCGTTTCCGCGGCGTTGCCGCTGTTGTTCTGGTTGAGTGCCGCCGCTGGGAGCCTGGTGCTTCTGCGGCGCGGTTTGAGCGATGCCTTGGGCATCCTCGCCTGGGCTCTGCTGCCGGCCATTGGCTGGTGGTATTTCGGCGAACCGCGCACCTTGTTGGTGTTGCTCGGTGCGCTGGGGTTGGCGTTGCTGTTACGCGCCACTTCGTCCTGGGACCGTGTGCTGCTGTGCAGCGTGGCGTTGGGCCTGGTGTATGGGCTGGTTTTGGGTGCGGTGTTTCGCGAACCCATCGAGGCGATGGCGGCTGAGCTGCAGAAGCTTATGCCGCAAGTGCTCGAAGGGGTTCACCAACAGATGTCGGTGGACGAGCGAGCGCGCCTGGATAGCCTGATTGCACCGGTGCTGACCGGTTTGATAGCGGCGTTGTTGCAGGTGGTCAGCCTGCTGAGCCTGATGCTTGGGCGTTATTGGCAGGGGCTGTTGTACAACCCGGGTGGTTTCGGGCGTGAGTTTCACGCCTTGCGACTGCCCACCCCGCTGGCGATGTTGCTGCTGGGTGGCATGCTCTTGGGGCCCAATCTGGGTCCGCAAATGGCCATGCTGACCCCGTTATGCAGCGTACCGCTGGTGTTTTCCGGCATCGCCCTGTTGCATGGGTTGGTGGCGCAAGGGCGGCTCGCCAAGTTCTGGCTGGTCGGGATGTACATCACGCTGCTGCTGTTTATGCAGCTGACTTATCCGTTACTGGTGGTTTTGGCCATCGTCGACAGTCTGTTTGATTTTCGTGGTCGCTTCGAGCGCAAGTCCGGCTCGGATTCCACGAACGGTGAAGGTTAAAAGTTAAGAGGTTATTACCAAATGGAACTGATCCTGCTGGAAAAAATCGCCAACCTGGGCAACCTGGGCGATAAAGTGAACGTTAAGGCCGGTTACGGCCGTAACTTCCTGCTGCCGCAAGGCAAAGCCACCGCTGCTACCGCTGCTAACGTTGCCGCGTTCGAAGCGCGTCGCGCCGAACTGGAAAAACTGGCCGCCGAGAAGAAAGCATCCGCTGAAGCCCGTGCCGCTCAGTTGGCTGAACTGGAAGTCACCATCACCGCTACCGCGGGCGATGAAGGCAAACTGTTCGGCTCCATCGGTACTCACGACATCGCCGACGCCCTGACCGCCTCCGGCGTCGAAGTGGCCAAAGCTGAAGTGCGTCTGCCGAACGGCACCATTCGTCAGGTTGGCGAATACGACGTGGCCGTGCACCTGCACAGCGACGTTGAAGCAACCGTCAAGGTTGTCGTAGTGGCAGCCTAACAGGCCCGCGACTAAGTGTGCTTGCACTCAGGTGCCGGCCCGCTAACAATCAGGCACGACATTGCGCAAGCGATGTCGTGCCTTTTGTTTTGTGAACACAGAATTCTGTCCAGAGCCTTATGAACGACATCAGCATTCCCGAACAGTACGACCTGCAAACCTCCGCCCTGAAGGTGCCGCCGCACTCGATCGAGGCCGAGCAAGCCGTGCTCGGGGGGCTGATGCTCGACAACAATGCCTGGGAGCGGGTGCTCGATCAGGTTTCCGACGGCGACTTCTACCGCCACGACCATCGTCTGATCTTCCGCGCCGTGCACAAGCTGGCCGAGCGCAACCACCCGTTTGACGTGGTGACCCTGTCCGAGCAACTGGACAAGGAAGGTCAGCTGTCGCAAGTCGGCGGTCTGGCTTATCTCGGCGAACTGGCGAAGAACACCCCGTCGGTGGCCAATATCAAGGCCTATGCGCAGATCATCCGCGAGCGTGCCACCCTGCGTAAGCTGATCGGTATCAGCAACGAGATCGCCGACAGCGCCTATGCCCCGGAAGGCCGTACCGGCGAGGAAATTCTCGACGAGGCCGAGCGGTTGATCTTCCAGATCGCCGAGGCGCGGCCGAAGACCGGTGGCCCGGTGGGGATCAACGACATCCTGGTCAAAGCCATCGACCGCATCGACGAGCTGTTCAACAACGGCGATGCGATCACCGGCCTGTCCACCGGTTTTACCGATCTGGATAACCTGACCAGCGGCCTGCAGCCGGCCGACATGATCATCGTCGCCGGCCGTCCGTCCATGGGTAAGACCACCTTCGCCATGAACCTGGTGGAAAACGCCTTGATGCGCAGCGACAAGTCGATTCTGGTGTACTCCCTGGAGATGCCCTCGGAATCCATCGTCATTCGTATGTTGGCCTCCCTCGGGCGTATCGATCAGACCAAGGTGCGTGCCGGTCGCCTGGACGATGACGACTGGCCGCGTCTGACTTCGGCGGTCAACCTGCTCAACGACCGCAAGCTGTTCATCGACGATACCGCCGGCATCTCGCCGTCGGAAATGCGCGCGCGGACCCGACGCCTGGCCCGTGAGCACGGCGAGATCGGCCTGATCATGGTCGACTACCTGCAGCTGATGCAGATTCCCGGTTCCAGCGGCGACAGCCGGGTCAATGAGATTTCCGAAATCTCCCGCTCGCTCAAGGCCCTGGCCAAGGAATTCAACTGCCCGGTGATCGCCCTGTCCCAGCTCAACCGCGGCCTCGAACAGCGCCCCAACAAGCGCCCGATCAACTCCGACTTGCGTGAGTCCGGAGCGATCGAGCAGGACGCCGACATCATCATGTTCGTCTACCGCGACGAGGTGTATCACCCGGAGACCGAGTACAAGGGCGTTGCCGAAATCATCATCGGCAAGCAGCGTAACGGTCCGCTGGGTACGGCGCGCCTGGCCTTCCTCGGCAAATACTCGCGCTTCGAGAACCTGGCGCCGGGCAGTTACCAGTTCGACGACGAGTGATTCACGACTTGTAGGCCGGCGCCATGCTGTCGTCGCAGCGATAGGGCGCTAGGTAATCCTCCAGACGCTGCCCGGGGCCGGTCTGGTAGGTCTCGTCGAGGTCGTCGAGGCTGTCCACCCGGTCGATGCGGAAGTTGCGGAAGTCGTTGCGCAATTCGCACCAACTGCACAATGTCCAGGTCTGCCCCCAGAAGAACAAGCCCAACGGCCAGATGCGCCGCACGCTGGCTTGCCCGTTTTCGTCGCGGTAGCTCAGTTGCAGTTTGCGTCGCTGGCGGATCGCCTGGCGCAGGTGGCCGAGCCAATGCACCGGGTAGGTGTTGACCTCGGGGGCGAACAGGCGGTTGCCGTTGAGTTCGTCGCGCAATGCGGCAGGCAGCACGCCGTGGATTTTCGCCAGCGCCGATTCGGCGGCCCGTTGCAGGTCGGGATCGGCCCAGGCGTTGACCATGCGTGCGCCGACGACCAGGGCCTCGATCTCCTCGCGTTCGAACATCAACGGCGGCAGATCCATGGGCTGGCGCAGCACGTAACCGACCCCGGCTTCGCCCTCCAGCGGCACGCCGGACAGCGACAGATCCTGGATATCGCGGTAGATGGTGCGCACCGAGACCTGCAAGCGCTCGGCCAACCACTGCGCGGTGGTCAGGCGGCGGCTACGCAGGAACTGGACGATCTGAAACAAACGGTCGGCGCGTCTCATGCTCTCTCCCTGGCCTGGCTGTTTATAGGCTATCAGGCCGTTGAAAAACTACCTGCGTTGGCAATACTGCGTTAAAAACAGCCCGGGACTCGGCGTCTCAAAATGCTCATTTACAGCACGTAAACTCGCGTGCGGGCCCAGTCCTTTTTTCGGCTGTTTTTGTGGGGACGCCTAGTCCTTGTCTTGCCTGCCTCGCCTACGTTTTTCAACGGCCTGCTGTTCCTTTTTCACGACGGGGATGGCGATGCCAAAACTGCCGGGCGCTGTATGACGCCCGGCGTGTATCCCACTCAGGACATGCTGTGCAGGCCCACCACGTTGCCCTCGGTGTCTTTTATCACGGCGATGAAGCCATGGGGCGCGATGGACATCCTGCTTTGCACGATTTCGCCGCCAGCGGCGGGCACGCGCTCCAGCACCGCATCCAGTTGGCCTTCGACATTCAGGTAGACCCGTGTGCCGCCGGCGCCGGGCTGTTGCTCCATCGAATCGCTCAGGCAGCCGCCGACGCCGCTTTCCGGGTCGCAGGGAAACATGGCCATACGCCCGCCCATGCTATCCACCGTCTCCAGCGTGGTTGCCAGCGCCTGCCCGTAGAAGCGGCGGGCGCGCTCGAAGTCGCTGACGAACAGTTCGAACCAGTTGATCGCGTTCATTTCTCTCTCCTTGGAATGGCTGGTGTCAGCAGGCCGGCGCGTTCTGGCCTGCGGAGATCACTCTAAGTCAGGGCTACTGACAGCTTGGTGTCAGTAGGGTGTTGCCGCCCCGGATTGCTGCATAGAAGCTCCGCGATGGCTCGTTGCTGGGGCGCGTAGAGATTCCAGATGCGTTAGGTCGCGCGCCTGAATGTCATTTATTTCAAGCGCTTATAAATAAATCTCGGCAGCTGGCGCAGAGTTTGCACTTGCGCTGGCAACACAACGACTGTGCCAATGGCGGTGCAGGGTTGACAGACAAAGACGTCGTGACCGGTGCAGGCAAATTCGCTTGCGCTCTGGCCACGGCGTTTTTTTTATGGCCTGCCATCCCTGGCGGCCACCCTGCGGGCCGTCACTGCGTGACGTTAACAATGGCTCCCGGCCATTTTTTTTCGGCTCAACCCCGCGCCTGCCGAACAGGCGGTGCGCGGAGGAGGAAGCAGATGCTGCTCGATCGTGTCACCGCCATTACATCCCGTGCGTCGCCTGTCGCGCTGCCCGCCGTTGCGCCCTTGATCATCATCGGTGCCGGCCCGGTGGGCGTGCGCTGCGCCCTGGAACTGTTGCGTCGCGGTTATCCGGGGCAGATTTTGCTGTTCGGCGACGAGCCCTGGGCGCCCTACGATCGGGTGCGCCTGAGTGCCTTGCTGGCCGGCGAGGTCGATCTGGAGGCCATCACCACCCCGGGCCTGGAGGGCCAGTTGAGCCGTCACCTGGGCTGCCGGATAAACCGCATCGAGCCCGAGGCCAAGTATGTGGAGGACGCCCAGGGGCAGCGCTTTCATTATTCGCGGTTGATTCTCGCCACCGGTTCGCGGGCGCATATCCCCGAGGTGCCAGGTGTGGCGCTGCCCGGGGTTTTCGTCTTTCGCGATCTGGGCGATACCGTCGCCTTGCTCGCCCGTACCGCGCGCAGCCGTCACTGCGTGGTGGTCGGCGGCGGGCTGCTCGGCCTGGAAGCGGCGCGGGCGATGCAACGCAGCCATACCCAGGTGACCTTGGTGCAGCAGGCGCCGCGTCTGATGAACCGGCAACTCGACGAAGCCGCCGCCGAGTTGTTGCGGCATCGCGTTCAAGACCTGGGCATCGAGGTGCTGCTCGGTGCCGGTCTGGGCGCGGTGCTGGGGGCGGGGCGGGTCAGCGGCGTGCGTCTGCGCGACGGCCGCGAGCTGGCCTGCGATACGGTATTGCTGACCACCGGTATTCAGCCGAACGTCGAGCTGGGCCTGGCGGCGCAGTTACGGGTCGGCCGTGGCATCGTGGTCGATGATCAACTGCTGACCTCGCGGGCCGATATCCACGCCATCGGCGAGTGCGCCGAGCACCGCGGTCTGACCTATGGCCTGGTCGCGCCGGGTTTCGAACAGGCCGCGGTGCTGGCCGCGCGCTTGACCGGCGAGGCGGCCCACTATCGCGGTTCGTTGCAGGCCACTCAGCTCAAGGTCGCCGGCTTGCCGGTATTCAGCGCCGGCGAAGTGGTCGAGCCGCTGGGGCGCATCCGCCAGCGCGAATACCGCTATGTCGATGCGCAAGGCGGTTACCGCAAGTTGCTGGTGCACCGTGGCCGCCTGCTCGGTGCCCTGGCGGTGGGCGAGTGCGCTGAGAGTCAGCGTTGGCTGGACGCCTTGCAGCAGGGGCGGCGCATCGGCCCGTCGATGCTCTGGCGCTTTCGCCGCGAGGGCCGCTTGTGGCCGGCGGCCAGCGAGCAGGTCGGGCAATGGCCGGCCACCACCGTGGTCTGCCAATGCATGGGCGTCGAGCGCGGCCGGCTCAGCGCCTGCATCGCCGCCGGTGCGACGGATATCGCCGCGCTCGGCGAGCAATGCGGCGCCGGCACGGTGTGCGGCGGCTGCAAGCCGTTGCTGCAAAACCTGCTGGGCGACAGCGCGCCGCGCCAGGCCGAGCGCGGTGCCGCAGGGCTGGCGTTGGGCGGTGGTCTGGCGTTGACGGCGGCGCTGGCTTTTACCCAGATGCCGGCGTTTGCCGCACCGGCCTCGGTGGCGCAGGCGGGCTTCAGTTGGCTGTGGCAGGACGGCTTCTGGCGTCAGTTCAGTGGTTTCTCGCTGCTCGCTCTGGCCTTGCTCGGCCTGCTGATGTCGTTGCGTAAGCGCCTGCCGAAGTTGCCGCTCGGCGCCTTCGCCAACTGGCGCCTGCTGCACGTGACCCTCGGCGTGCTGGCCCTGGCGCTGCTGGTGCTGCACACCGGGTTGGATGGCGGGCAGAACCTCAATCGCTGGCTGCTCGCCGATTTTCTTCTGTTGCTCGCCGTCGGCGGCTTGGCCTCCGCGTTGCTCGCCGCCGAACACCGCCTGCCGCCATCTCTGGCGCGGCGCGCCCGACAGCTGCTGGTGTGGGGCCACATTGTCGCGGTCTGGCCATGGCCGGCGTTGCTCGCCGTGCATGTGCTGACGGTGTATTACTTTTAAGGACCGCGCATGAAGCACGCAATCTGGGCACTCTGGTTGTCGACCCTGCTGGCCCTGGGAGGCTGGTACGGCTATCGCCTGTATGCCGGCGAAGACTTGCAGGTGTTCAATCCGGGGCCCTTGTCGGCCGGTCATCACCAATTGGAGCAGGCCTGCGGTGCCTGTCATGTCAGCCCGCTGGGCGGCGGCGAGGTGTTGCAGAAGGCCTGCGTCGATTGCCACGGCGACGAACTCAAGGCCGCCCGCGACGCCCACCCGCAAAGCAAATTCACCGACCCGCGCAACGCCGACCGCTTGGCCCATCTGGACGCCCGCTACTGCCTGGCCTGCCATGTCGAGCACGTGCCCGAGCGCACCCGGCCGATGGTGGTGACCCAGCCCGACGACTTCTGCGTGCACTGCCATGTCGACATCGCCGAGGATCGCCCCAGCCACCGCGGCATGGCCTTCGATACCTGCGCCAGCGCCGGTTGCCACAACTACCACGACAACCGCGCGCTCTACGAAGACTTCCTGGTCAAGGGCGCCGACCAGCCGCTGCTGAAGGCCATCGCCCGCATCGCCGCGCCGGCGCCGCTGGCGGACAAGCACCCGGATTGGCAGGTGCCGGCCGAAGTGCCGCAGCCCGACGCGCCGAGCGAGCAACTGAACGCCGAAGCGGTCGCCGATTGGTTGGCCAGCGGCCATGCCGAAGCCGGAGTCAACTGCAGCGGCTGTCATCAGCCCCAGGGCGTCGCCTGGCAAGCCAAGCCGGCGCAGCAGACCTGTCAGGGCTGTCATGCCGGCGAAGCCGAGGGCTTTTTCGCCGGTAAGCACGGCATGCGCTTGAACCCCGATCTGCCGGTTGAGCTGGCGCCGATGCGTCCGGAACTCGGCTTGCTGGCGTTTACCGACGAGAGCGCCGGGCACGAGTTGAGCTGCACCAGCTGCCATGGCGCCCATCGGGTCGATCGGGTGGCAGCGGCGGTCGAGGCCTGTCTCGGTTGTCACGCCGACGAGCACTCGCTGGCCTATCAGGGCTCGCCGCACCAGCAGCTCTGGCAAGCCGAACAGCGCGGCGATCTGTCGGCGGGCAGCGGGGTGAGCTGCGCCAGTTGCCACTTGCCGCGCGAGACCGCCGAGGTGCACGGCCAGGAGCGGCGGCTGGTGCAGCACAACCAGAACGCCAACCTGCGTCCCAACGAAAAAATGCTGCGCGGCGTATGCCTGGACTGTCACGGCTTGCCGTTCGCCCTCGATGCTCTGGCCGACCCGCAACTGCTGAAGAACAACTTCCGAGGCGCGCCTGCGCAGCATGTCCCGAGCGTGGACATGGCGCTGGAGCGTGCCCGGCAATGAGCACCACCGATGCCTCTGCCAATTCGAAAAAACCTGATAGGGAGAACACCATGCACACGACTTTACGACCCTTGCTCGCCGTCGCCGTTACGGCGGGCCTGCTGACTATCACCGGTTGCCAGGAGAGCAAACCGAGCGGTTTCAGCCCACAACAGCTCACCGACATGCTGCACCTGGTGATGGAGTCCGATCGTGCCGTCTACACCAAGCAGGTGGTCAACCGCCTGAAGGACGAAGGCGTGATCAAGCCGAGCGAACACTTCATCGACGACAAGGCCCTGCCGCTGCCGGCGCAGATGTTCCGCTTCGGCGCCGAAGCGGTGGCCGCCAAGACCGACGCCTTCAGCTATTCGCTGCAGTCGCTGTGGCCGATCAACAAGCAGAATGCGCCGCGCACCGAGGCCGAGAAGATCGGTCTGCAGTTCATCATCGATAACCCGGGACAGAACTATTACACCGAAGAAAAGCTCGGCGAGCAGACCTACTTCACCGCCGTCTATCCCGACGCCGCCGTCGCGCCGGTGTGCGCTTCCTGCCACAACGAACACAAAGACAGCCCGCGTACCGACTTCAAGCTCGGCGACGTTCTGGGCGGGGTGGTGATCCGTGTCCCGCTGGGCGGTTAAGGCCGGGCTGGCCAGCTGCCTGCTGCTGGCCGGTTGCGGCGAAAGTCCGGAGCAGGCCGAGCTGAAGCTCGGCCAGCAGATATGGGAAGGCACCTGTAAGGTCTGCCACCTCAACGGCTTGGGTGGCGCGCCGGCGAAGGGCAACCGCAAGGTCTGGGCGCCGCGTATCGAGCAGGGCCTGGAGGTGCTGATCGGCCATGCATTGAACGGTTTCGACGGCGCCGAGGGCAGCATGCCGGCGCGTGGTGGCAATCCGGCGCTGAGCGACAGCGAGGTGGCCGCCGCGGTGAAGTACATGGTCTCGCAAAGCCAATAACGGGCATGTGTCTATAAAAACGATGAGGACGAAAACGATGACTCCCAAACAGATAGAGCTGGTGCAAAGCAGCTTCGCCCAGGTGGCGCCGATCGCCGACGAGGCCGCGGCGCTGTTCTACCACAACCTGTTCAGCGCCGACCCCAGCCTCAAGCCTTTGTTCAAAGGCGATATGCAGGCACAAGGCAAGAAGCTGATGCAGATGATCGGCGTGGCCGTGGGCAAGCTGAACGAACTGGAGGTACTGGTGCCGGTGCTGGAGCGCCTCGGCGAACGGCATCTCGACTACGGTGTGGAAGACAGGCACTACGCAACCGTCGGCGGCGCCTTGCTGAAAACCCTCGGCCAGGGCCTGGGCGATGTCTTTACCGAAGAAGTGGAGCAAGCCTGGACCACCGCTTACGGGGTGATGGCCAACACCATGATCGCGGCGGCGAACAAAATCACCGCTTGACGTTGCCGGGGCGCCGCCCGGCGCCCCGCTTGGCAGGCCGTGCAGCCCGCACGGCGTATCGCGAGGCCTGACCACTCATGATCTCCAGGGCCGTCGCAGGCGTTGGCGGTAGGGGCGCACTGCCTCTTATAGCAAGCCACTACGGATGTTGAGCACATCCAGATGCAGGCGCGCGCTGCTGCTCAGCTCGCCGTCTTCACCGCAGATCGCCGAGCCCGAACGGCCGCGTGCCTTGACTTTGTAGAGCATCTCGTCGGCGGCCTTGTACAGGCCGGCGAAGTTACCGGCGTGCCGCGGGTACAGCGCCACGCCGATACTGATGGTCACGGTCAGACGTTCGGCGCCATACATCACCGGCTGTGCCAGTTCGCCGAGCAGGCGGGCGGCGATTTCCCGGGCATGTTGCTCGGCATCCTCGCCGCAAATGAGTACGGCGAACTCGTCGCCGCCCAGGCGCGCGACCGTATCGCCGCCGCGCACATGTTCGCGCAGGCGCTGGGCGATCGCTTGCAGCATCAGGTCGCCGGCGTCGTGGCCATAGTGGTCGTTGATCGGCTTGAAGTGATCGAGGTCGATCAGCAACAGGGCGACCGCCTGGTTATGCCGCTTGGCGCTGGCCAGCGCCGACTCGCAATGCACGATCAGGTAGCGGCGGTTGGGCAGCTCGGTCAGCGGGTCGTGGAAGGCGGCGTGCTGCAGTTCCTGCTCGCGTTGCCGCAGGCGCTGGTTGGCCGCGGCCAGCTCCGCGGTGCGTTGCGCCACGGCTTTGCCCAGTTCGTCGGCGCTGGCCTGCATCTGTGCCAGGCGCGCGGTTTTCTCGCGGTCGGCCTGCTCCAGGGCGGCGGATTTTTCCCGTTTGAGGATCTGGATGCGGTAGGCCAGGGCGAAGGAGAACAGGATGGATTCGGCGGCCACCGCAACCGGGAAGACGTAGGCGTTGTACACCGAGGGCTGCAGCAGGCCGGTCGCGCGCAGCAGCAACACGGCGATGCTGCCGAGTACCAGGCCGTAGCCGCACAGATACAGCAGCGCGGGGAAGAAACCCTGACGCCAGCGGATCAACGCACTGCCGAGCGCCGCGGGTATGCTGGTCAGCGACAGCACGGCGATGATCCAGGCCGCCATGCTGCGTTGGCCGAAGGCCTCCAGGGCAATCGCCACGATATAGACCAGGCAGGCCATGCTCAGCAGATGGTGGGCCCAGCGCACGTGGTGGCGGGTCTGTAGCAGGGTCTGGGTGAAGCGGCTGGCGCACAAGCCCCAGAGCGACGGCAGGGTGATGCGGTCCAGCCAGAACGGCACTGCGCCGCCCGGCCACAGGTATTGGAAGCCGTGGCCGGTCATGCTCAGGATGAACACCAGGGCGAAGGCGGTGGTCAGCACGTACCAGAAGTAGGCGCTGTCGCGCAGGCTGAACAGGATGAACAGGTTGTACAGCAGCAGGGCGAAGATCACCCCGTAGATCAGGCCCAGGCCGAGGTTTTCCTGGCCGGCCAGCAAGTCGAGGTCCTGGCGCTGCCAGGCGCGTAGCGGGAAGGAGTTACCGGCCGGGTCATAGGTGCGCAGGTAAAGGGTCAGCGGCCGTTCGCCGAGTGCCGGCAACTGGAAGAGTGCACGTCGGTAAGGATGGTCGCGTCCCTCGGCGAAGCTCACCCGCTCGCCGGCCTGGCGTGCGCTCCAGCCACCTTGCCCGTCGGGGAGAAATATCTGCAGGTCGTGCAAGGTAACCGCGCCGACTTCCAGCCACCATTGCCGCGGTCCTTTGTCGCTCTGTAGTTGAACCTTGATCCACCAGGGGTTACGGCTCTGACCGACGCTGGCGCGGCCGTTGGCCGGCTGGAAGCGGCTTTGTACCGCCGGTTCGGCCATATCGGCGATGCTCAATCGGGCGCCGACATCCTCGAGCAGCTCGATATGTTCGTTCAATTCCTCGCCGCTGCTGGCGGCAGTCAGAAGAATGGGCGCGGCAAGGGTTGGCCCGACCCAACAGGCCCAGCTCAGCAGCAGACAAATCGCGGATATCAGACGCTGCACTACATACGTTCCGGGTGTGAGGGCATATGGCCATGAGTATAAGCACATGTGCGCCGGTGATCACTGTCCGCCCGCACAATGCTCTTTCGCTGCCGTAAAACCCAGCGGCCGTGTCGGGTTTGGTCAAATTTTGTGCTATATTCCGCGCCCGCGATTTTTCGTTCCCGTACCCAGCGCCGGTCATCCCCATGCAAGCAGTCAAGCCGTTGTTCGATTATCCAAAATACTGGGCCGAATGCTTCGGGCCGGCGCCTTTCCTGCCGATGAGCCGGGAAGAGATGGATCGCCTCGGCTGGGACAGCTGCGACATCATCATCGTCACCGGTGACGCCTATGTGGATCACCCGTCGTTCGGCATGGCGATCATCGGCCGCTTGTTGGAAGCCCAGGGTTTTCGCGTCGGCATCATCGCCCAGCCGGACTGGACCAGCAAAGACGACTTCATGAAGCTCGGCGAGCCGAACCTGTTCTTCGGCGTCGCGGCCGGCAATATGGACTCGATGATCAACCGCTACACCGCGGACAAGAAGATCCGCTCCGACGACGCTTACACGCCCGGCGGCCTGGCCGGCAAGCGCCCGGATCGCGCCAGCCTGGTCTACAGCCAGCGCTGCAAGGAAGCCTACAAGCACGTGCCGATCGTCCTCGGCGGCATCGAAGCCTCTCTGCGGCGCATCGCCCATTACGATTACTGGCAGGACAAGGTGCGCCACTCGATCCTGATCGACGCCTGCGCCGATATCCTGCTCTACGGCAACGCCGAGCGCGCCGTGGTGGAGATCGCCCAGCGCCTGGCCTACGGGCAGAAGATCGAAGAGATCAACGATATCCGCGGCACCGCCTTTATCCGCCGCGACACGCCAGAGGGCTGGTTCGAGATCGACTCCACGCGCATCGACCGGCCGGGCAAGATCGATAAGATCATCAACCCCTATGTGAATACCCAGGACACCGCCGCCTGCGCCATCGAGCAGGAGAAGGGCGGGCCCGCCGAAGACCCCAATGAAGCCAAGGTGGTGCAGTTGCTGGCGCACCCGCGGCTGGAGCGTGAGAAGACGGTGATCCGCCTGCCGTCGTTCGAGAAGGTGCGCGGCGACGCCGTGCTCTATGCCCACGCCAACCGCGTGCTGCACCTGGAAACCAACCCGGGAAACGCTCGCGCGCTGGTACAGAAGCATGGCGAGGTGGACGTCTGGTTCAACCCGCCGCCCATCCCGATGACCACCGAGGAAATGGACTACGTGTTCGGCATGCCCTATGCGCGCGTGCCGCACCCGGCCTATGGCAAGGCGAAGATTCCGGCCTACGAGATGATCCGTTTCTCGGTCAACATCATGCGCGGCTGCTTCGGCGGCTGTACCTTCTGTTCGATCACCGAGCACGAAGGGCGGATTATCCAGAACCGTTCGGAAGAGTCGATCATCCGCGAGATCGAAGAGATTCGCGACAAGGTGCCGGGCTTTACCGGGGTGATTTCCGACCTCGGCGGGCCTACCGCGAATATGTACCGCATCGCCTGCAAGAGCGAAGAGATCGAGAAGCACTGCCGCAAGCCGTCCTGCGTGTTCCCCGGCATCTGCGAGAACCTCAATACCGACCACTCGGCGCTGATCCAGCTGTACCGCTCGGCCCGCGCCCTGCCAGGGGTGAAGAAGATCCTGATCGCCTCGGGGCTGCGCTACGACCTCGCCGTCGAGTCGCCGGAGTACGTCAAGGAGCTGGTGACCCATCACGTCGGCGGCTACCTGAAGATCGCCCCGGAGCACACCGAGGAAGGTCCGCTGAACAAGATGATGAAGCCGGGCATCGGCAGCTACGACAAGTTCAAGCGGATGTTCGAGAAATATTCGAAAGAGGCGGGCAAGGAGCAGTACCTGATCCCCTACTTCATCGCCGCGCACCCGGGCACCACCGACGAGGACATGATGAACCTCGCCCTGTGGCTGAAGAGCAACGGCTTCCGCGCCGACCAGGTGCAGGCCTTCTACCCGTCGCCCATGGCCACGGCCACGGCCATGTACCACTCGGGCAAGAACCCGCTGCGCAAGGTCACCTACAAGAGCGACGGCGTGAATATTGTCAAGAGCGAGGCGCAGCGCCGCCTGCACAAGGCGTTCCTGCGTTATCACGACCCGAAAGGCTGGCCGATGCTGCGCGAAGCGCTGGAGCGCATGGGCCGTAGCGATCTGATCGGCCCGGGCAAGCACCAGTTGATCCCCTTTCACCAGCCGGCGACCGACAGCTACCAGAGTGCGCGCCGCAAGAACTCCACGCCGGCCGGCAGCAAGAAGGTTGGTGCTGCTGTCGCTGGTAGTTCGGGCGGCAAGAAGCCCCGGCCGCTGCTGACCCAGCACACCGGCTTGCCGCCGCGTGACACCGGTGCTGCAGGCGGTAACCCCTGGGACAAGCGCGAACAAGCCAAGGCCGCCGCCCAGGCGCGCAACCAGCAGGCCGCCAAGGAACGCTCGGATGCCGCCAAGGGCAAAGGCAAGAAGCCGGCGAAGAAACCCGTAGCGCCGCGCTGATTGGTTGCCGTGGGGCGGACCTGGCGAAGGCTTGTCCGCCATTGGGGGTCGTGGCAATACCCTGGAATGTGCCCTGGGTATCGCGTTGCTCAACCCAGGCTACGGTTCGTCGTATGCCGCTCTTTCGTGGGTTTGCGCTCAGCACGTAGCCCGGGTTGAGCGCAGCGATACC
>CBIHLQ010000069.1:0-20259 GCA_966210885.1 uncultured Pseudomonas sp. | reverse complement strand
GACACCGCCCTTTCACGGCGGTAACAGGGGTTCGAGTCCCCTAGGGGACGCCACTATTTCCAGCCGCAATGCTTCTGCGTTGCGCGTCGAGAGACATTAAATCCGGGGCTATAGCTCAGCTGGGAGAGCGCTTGCATGGCATGCAAGAGGTCGACGGTTCGATCCCGTCTAGCTCCACCAATTCCACGACAGGCCAGCCTTGTGCTGGCCTCGTTCTTCGAAGGTTTCGTCCCCTTCGTCTAGTGGCCTAGGACACCGCCCTTTCACGGCGGTAACAGGGGTTCGAGTCCCCTAGGGGACGCCATTTTTTACCCGCTCTGCGGGATTTTTAAGGGTCATTCTTAACGGAATGGCCCTTTTGTTTTTTACGGCTTCCACTTCTTCCTCATCCTCCGTTTACGCGACAGTCCGACCAGTGGTCGCGATTTGGGCTTGCGGGAATTTATTACGAGCATAATATTACAAGCGTAATATTTATCGAGGTCGCCATGAACGACAAGAAAGCCCAAACCCGTGACCGCATTCTTTCCGCCGCCAGCGTTGCGCTGATCAAGCGTGGTCCGGTCGAGCCGAGTGTCGGCGAGGTGATGGGGGCTGCCGGGCTGACGGTCGGTGGCTTCTATGCGCATTTCGAGAGCAAGGACGCCTTGATGCTGGAGGCCTTCAAGCAGTTGCTCGGTCATCGTCGCGAGCTGATCGGCGAAATTAAAAACGAGCTGCCCGCCGAAGAGCGTCGGGCCTTGTTAGCGGCCTTCTACCTGTCGCGCAAGCACCGCGACAACGCCGAGCAAGGTTGTCCGCTGCCCAGCTCCGTAGGCGAGTTGACGCGTCTGCCCGAAGGCTTTCGCGATGCGCTGGCGGAACATCTGGAACTGATGATGGCGCAGTTGGCGGCGCGTCCGGAGGAGTCGGAAAAAGTGCTCGCCGATATGGCGTTGATGGTCGGGGGGCTGGCGTTGGCGCGGGCGCTGGGCCCCTGTGAGTTGTCCGACCGCGTTTTGCGTGCCGCCAAGTCGGCGATCCTGTGAGGAGAATGGCAATGAGCAGCTTGAGCTGGATTCGTGGTTTCAACGCGTCGGTCGGTTTGCTGGCGCCTCATGCGGTGGCGAGCAAGATGCGCCGTGAGTTTATGACCCCGCGTGAGCTGCCGCCGCGCGATTGGGAGTTGCCGCTGCTGGCGCAGGCCGAGCGTATCACCCTGCGCTTCGGTCTATCGGCCTTGCGTTGGGGCAGCGGCCCCGCGGTGTTGTTGATGCATGGTTGGGAAGGGCGGCCGACGCAGTTCGCTGGCCTGATCAAGGTGTTGGTCAATGCCGGCTATGGCGTAGTGGCGCTGGATGCGCCGGCCCATGGGCGCTCGCCGGGCCATGAGGCCAATGTAGTGGTGTTCGCCCGTGCGTTACTCGAAGCGGCCGGGGAGTTGCCGCCGTTGAAAGCGGTCATCGGTCACTCCATGGGCGGTGCCAGTGCCTTGTTGGCGACTCAGTTGGGCTTGCGCACCGAGGCCTTGGTGAGCATTTCCGCGCCAAGCCGGATTCTCACCATGCTGCGGCGCTTCTCGCGCTTTGTGGGGTTGCCGAGTCAGGCACGGGCGCATTTCATCCGCTTGGTCGAGGAAAAAGCCGGTATGCCGGCCAATCGCCTCGATGTGGCTCGCTATCAACTGGATTTCCCGGGGCTGGTCGTGCACGCGGAGGACGACCCCGTGGTGCCGGTCAGCGAGGCCGAGATTATCCACGAGGCCTGGTTCGACAGCCGCTTGCTGCGTTTGGAGGCGGGCGGGCATCAGCGTGTGCTGGCCGATCCTCGTCTGCATGAGGCGGTGCTGCAGTTGCTTGCGAGCGCTCGGCAAACGGCGCCAAGTGCTGCGGCTTGGTAATGGCTGGCGGTAGCATTGGAGCCAGGCGGCGCAAGCCCCTGGCTCCTGCAGCAGGGCGCGCATGCGGGTGTCATTGGCCGGATCGGGTGGCGCGGCTTCCAAGCTCGGCGCGGCAAAGGTAAGGTTGCAGCACGCAACTTGGCGCCGGCCAAGGATCAAGTCACCCCTGCTGGTCGCTGTAGCCACTCGCTGGCCGGCCGCCTGGAGCCACACCTATGAGCTGGGATCTCGCCAATCCATTCGTTATCGATATTCAGGTCAGTGCCGATGATATCGACGGTCTGGGGCATGCCAACAACGCGGTCTATGTCAGTTGGCTGGAGCGTTGCGCCTGGCGGCATTCGCAATACCTCGGTCTGGATTTGAGCGAGTACCGCCGTCTCGACCGCGCCATGGCGGTGCTGCGTCATGAAATCGACTACCTGGCCAGTGCCTATGAAGATCAGGAGCTGCAAATGGCGACCTGGATCGTCGAGTCGGACCAGCGCTTGAAAATGGACCGGCGCTTTCAGCTCGTCCGCCCGGAAGACGGCCTTACCCTGTTGCGCGCGAAAACCACGTTTGTCTGCATCGAACTGTCCAGCGGCAAGCCCAAGCGCATGCCGGCCGAGTTCGTCGAGGGCTATGGGCGGGCGTTACAGCCGACGTTTCCAATGGAGCTTTAAGCGGCGCCGTCACTCCAGCTTCGGGGCGAGAAACAGCGCATCGTTGTCGAGCATCACCTGGTATTCCCTGGTTTCCCCGGGTTCGAGCAGGATCGATTGGCCGCTGGCCAACTCATCGGCATTGCAGTTGCCAACCGCCGAGAGCTTGGCCCTCAGGTAATGAGTGCCGGCGGGCACATCCAGACTGACCGATTCGCCGAACGGCAGGTGCGCCACCGACTTTTCCTCGAGCAGCAGTTCCACTTCGCAGCCTTCCGGCACTTTGGCGTCGCGGCCGATAATCAACTGGGCCATCTTCTCCGAGGGGGCTTGCGTAGCGGGCGCCGCATGGCTCAGGCCAAGACCGAGGTACAGACAGCCAAGCAGTAACAGGGTGCGCATCGTCGTCTCCAAAGCATTCGATCGTCACGATGTGGACTCTGTGAGGCTTGCGGTGTTCCAATTCGCAACCTTCCAGGCGCGATTGACTGCGTAGCTGGGCCGTTTTTTCGAGACTCTATTTATGCAAATCGCCCTGGCGCCCATGGAGGGCTTGGTCGACGAAATCCTCCGTGATGTGCTGACCCGTGTGGGCGGCATCGACTGGTGTGTGACCGAATTCATCCGCGTGACCGAGCGGGTATTGCCGGCCAGCACCTACCACAAACTCGCCCCCGAGCTCTTCAGTGGCGTGCAGACCGCCGCCGGTACGCCGCTGCGCGTGCAGTTTCTCGGCTCCGATCCGGCTTGCCTGGCGGATAACGCGGCCTTCGCCTGCACCCTGGGGGCGCCGGTGATCGACCTGAATTTTGGCTGCCCGGCCAAGACCGTGAATAAATCCCGGGGTGGAGCGGTGTTGCTCAACGAGCCGGAACTGCTGCATGCCATCGTCCGCGAAGTGCGCCGGGCCGTGCCCGCGCAAATCCCGGTGACCGCCAAGATGCGCCTGGGGTTCGCGCACAAGAACGCGGCGCTCGAGTGCGCTCAGGCCTTGACCGAAGGCGGCGCCGCGCAGCTCGTGGTGCATGCGCGGACCAAGGTCGAAGGCTATAAGCCACCGGCTCATTGGGAGTGGGTGGCGCGGGTGCAAGAGGCGGTCAAAGTGCCGGTCTTCGCCAATGGCGAGGTGTGGAGCCTGGACGACTGGCGCCGCTGCCGCGAAGTCAGCGGCGTCGACGATGTCATGCTCGGCCGCGGCCTGGTCGCGCGCCCGGATCTGGCTCGGCAGATCGCCGCCGCGCGCGCCGGAGACGAGGTGCTGGCGATGGATTGGCAGGCGCTGCAACCGCTGCTCGCCGAGTTCTGGCTACAGGCGCGGCGCAAGATGTCGCCACGCTACGCCCCTGGCCGCTTGAAGCAGTGGCTGGCGATGCTCACCCGCAGCTATCCCGAGGCCATGGAGCTGTTCAATCTGCTGCGCAGGGAGAACGATTGCCTGCGGATCGATGCCATGCTCGGCATCGATATCCCGGCGCCGGAACAGCGGGACGCGGGGTGAACCTGTAGCCCGGATGCAATCCGGGAGGCGATGTCAGTCGCACAATTTTTCCCCGGAGTTCATCCGGGCTACGACGTTAGAGCCTAGGTCTATTTGCAAGATTTATGAGGTCGTAGGGTGGATGGCGCTTCATCCATCCACCAAGCCGCAATGGTGGATGAAAAATGCAGGTTGAAGCCCGGAGTCCGAATACAAGCCGGTAAATTTACCGCCCGCCGCTGATATCCAGCAGCGCCCCGCTGGTATAGGACGCCTGATCGCTGGCCAGCCAGAGTATCGCTTCGGCTACTTCCTCGGCGCGGCCGCCGCGGCCCATGGGCACGCTGCGGCTGACCCGCGCTACGCGCTGCGGCTCGCCGCCGCTGGCGTGAATCTCGGTGTCGATCACACCGGGGCGCACGGCGTTGACACGGATTCCCTCGGCGGCCACTTCCTTGGCCAGGCCGCGGGTCATGCTGTCGATAGCGCCCTTGGCGGCCGCATAGTCGATGTATTCGTCCGGTGCGCCGAGACTGGCCGCCACTGATGACAGGTTGACGATGGCGCCGCCGCGTCCGCCATGGCGGGTCGACATGCGCTTCACCGCTTCGCGGCAGCAGAGAAAGCTGCCGAATACATTGACCGCGAAGACCCGTTGCCAGCGCGCCAGGTCCATCTGCTCCAGGCGCATCTGCCGCTCCAGCATGCCGGCGCTATTGACCAGCACATCGAGGCGACCGAACGCCTGGTCGAGGCGGGCGAACAGCTGCAACACCTGGGCTTCGTCGGCCATATCGGCCTGCACGGCGATGGCCCGTCCGCCATTGGCTCGGATTTCCTCGACAAGCGCATCGGCGGCCGTGCTTTGTTCGCGATAGTTGAGGCACAGGTCGTATCCCCGGGCCGCCGCAAGCTTGGCGGTGGCGGCGCCGATGCCGCGACTGGCGCCGGTTATCAGCATGACTCTGTTCATCTGCAGGTTCCCTGGATTGGTCGGAGGTAGCGCCTGCCTGTAAGAAAGTTTTGCAAGCGCTTGAAATCTTATCGCCTAGCCACATTTTAGTGGTGTACGCGGGATGCCGAAGTCGGGTTCCGCGCCATGGGCCGCCGAAGAATCGAGCGCACAGCGCGTGCTTCATTCGTTCCGCGGTGGGCCGTTAAAACTCGCTGAACCCAGGAGATTAGTTATGAGCACCGCATTTTCCATGACCCCGCTGTTTCGTCAGTCCGTTGGCTTCGACCGCTTCAATGATTTATTCGAGTCGGCCATGCGCAACGAGGCGGGCAGCAGCTATCCACCGTACAACGTCGAGAAATATGCCGACGACCGCTATCGCATCGTCGTGGCGGCGGCCGGCTTCCAGTCGGAAGACCTGGATTTGCAGGTCGAGCGCGGGGTGCTGACGGTCAGCGGCGGCAAGCGCGACAACGCCGAGAACGTCACCTACCTGTATCAAGGCATCGCGCAGCGTGCATTCAAACTGTCGTTCCGTCTGGCCGATCATATCGAGGTCAAGGCTGCGGAATTGACCAATGGTCTGTTGAATATCGACCTGCTGCGGGTGGTGCCGGAAGAGGCCAAGGCCAAGCGCATTCCGATCAATGCCGTGCGTCCCGCATTGGACAATTGAGTCTGCAGTCATCAGCCAACCAGCTAACAAGGGCGCCCCACGGCGCCCTTGTTGTTCAGGCGATCAGATGTTGATTGCGCAGCAATAAAATCCGGAATTCGTCGAGAGGCAGGGGTTTGCTGAACAAATAGCCCTGGTATCGGTGGCAACCCTGTTGCTGGAGAAAATCCAGTTGCTCCTGTTCCTCGACCCCTTCGGCGATCATTTCCAGGCGCAGGCTGCGCGCCATGGCGACGATCGCGCGGATGATCTCCGCATCGTTGGGGTCATGGGTGGCGTCGCGCACGAACGACTGATCGATCTTCAGCACATCCACCGGCAGGCGCTTGAGGTAGGTGAGCGATGAATAACCGGTGCCGAAATCGTCCATGGCGAAGCTGATGCCGAGGCGTTTCAGGCGGTTCATTTTGGCGATGGTGTCCTCGATATTCTGAATCACGATGCCTTCGGTGATTTCCAGCTTGAGGATGGGTTTCGGCAGTTTGCTGTTGCGCAAACTGCTTTCCACGCGTTCGACGAAATCCTGCTGACGGAACTGCCACGGGCTGATATTCACGCACAGGCTGAAATCCTTCGACTCGATCAGGCCATCGCTCAGCAGTTGCGCACAGGCGTGGCAGGCCTCGGCAAGCACCCAGCCGCCGACCTCGAGGATCAATCCGGTTTCTTCCAATACCTGGATGAACACGGCCGGCGACTGCGGCCCGAGCGTCGGGTGGAACCAGCGCAGCAGGGTTTCCGCGCCGATGATGTGTCCGTTGCGCGCATCCACCTGGGGTTGGAAATACAGTTCGAACTCGCCGCGCGCCATGGCCAGGCGCAGGTCGTTCTCCAGGCGCAGTCGCTCGCTGGCCGCCTCCTGCATGCTGCGCCGGAACAGTTGAATGGCGTTGCGGCCCGAATCCTTGGCGCGGTAGAGCGCGATATCGGCGCGTTTTAGCAGATCCGCCGGGGTATTGCCGTGATCGGGAATCAAGGCGATGCCGATGCTTGGGGTGATTTGCAGGGTATGGCCGTCCAAGTGCATCGGCTCGGCGAGCAGTTCGCGCAGTTTTTCGGCGATGCCACGGGTTTGCTGGATCACGTCCGAGCGCTTGCCCTCCAGTCCGGACAACAGCACGACGAACTCGTCGCCGCCGAGGCGGGCCACTGTATCTTCCTGGCGCACGCTGGCCTCCAGGCGCGCGGTGACCATTTTCAGTACCGCATCGCCGACCGGGTGGCCGAGGGAATCGTTGATGTGCTTGAAATGGTCCAGGTCGAGAAACAGCAAGGCGCCGCGTAGCTGATGGCGTTTGAGCAAGGCGATCTGCTGGTTCAGGCGATCGATCAGGAGCGCACGGTTGGGCAGGTTGGTCAGCGAATCGTGATAGGCCAGGTGTTGGATCTGCGCCTGGGCCTCCTTTAACTGACTGACATCGCGGGCGGTCAGCAGTAGGCAGTCGGCGCCTTTCAGTTGGATCGGCTCGACCGAGACCTCGACTGTCTTGACCGTGCCGTCACGGTGCTTGCCGAGCATTTCGCGGTGCAGCACATGGCCGTCGCGCCGAAGGGTTTCGAGCATTTCCTGGCGTTGCCTGGGATCGGCCCAGACGTTCATTTCCAGGGCGGTGCGGTCGATGACCTCTTCCGGGCGATAGCCGGTCAGGCGATAAAAACCTTCGTTGACCTCGATATAACGGCCCGTATCGCGTTCGGTGATGGTGATGGCGTCGGGGCTGGAGTGGAATGCCTTGGCGAACTTTTCCTCGCTGGCCTTGAGCGCCATTTCGGCGCGTAAGCGCTCGCTGACGTCGCTGAAGGTGGAGAGGATGCACAGGCGCCGTTCGACCCGGATAAAACGGCTGGACACCATGCAGGTCAACTCGCGTCCGTCCTTGGTGCGATACGTGGCTTGCTCGTTGTTCAAGCCCTGTTGCGCGGTGAGCTTGTCGTACAGCCGTTTGCGCTCCTCGATGTCGACCCAGAAATTGCTCTCCGGGCCGCTGCGCCCGACCAGTTCTTCGGGCTTCCAGCCGAACACTTGGCTGAAGCTGTCGTTGATCTCGACGAATACGCCGTCGCGGATACGCGACACGCTGATCGGATCGGGGCTGGCCTGGAACAGGGTGGAAAACTTTTCCTCCGAGGCTTTCAACCGCCGTTCGCGCACCACCCGCTCGCTGATATCGATCAGGGTGCCGGCCATGCGCAGCGGTTTGCCCTGGCTGTCGCGGTAAAGCTTGGCGGTGCTCTCCAGGAAATGCACCTGCTGATCGGCGTACAGGGCGCGGTAGGTGACCTGGAAATGGTCTTGCGCGCTTTCGACCAACTCGTTGTAGATGCGGCGCATGGTGCGGCGATCTTCGCGCGGTATATGGCGGAAGAATTCGCGGAAAGCGTTGCTGAAGGGCTCGCGGGGCAAACCGTGCAGCAGTGCGGCGCGGGCCGAGGCGAACAGGGTGTCGCTGGGGATGTGCCAATCCCAGGTGCCCAAGTCGGCGGACTCCAAGGCCAGATCCAGGCGCTCCTGGCTGTCCTTGAGCGCACGCTCCTGGGCGCGTTGTGCGGTGATGTCGCGTACGGTCAGCACCAGGCAGGTGCGGCCTTCGTGCTCGATTTCGCCGCCGAACAGCAGGTTGTCGCTGATCTCGCCGCTACGGCTGACCAGCCTCGCTTCCAGGGCGGCCAGGCTACCCGTGTGCAGTGCGTCGAGCATGCGCTGGCGGTCGTCCGCGGTGGCCCAGATGCCCAGCTCCAATGAGGTGCGGCCAACGGCTTCGGCGGCGCTCCAGCCGAACTGCCGTTCGAAACCGGGATTGACCTCGATAAACCGCCCGTTGCTCTTCTCGGTGATGACCACGGCGTCCGGCGTGTGCCGGAACGCTTGGGCGAATTTGGCCTCGCTGCTGCGCAATGCGGCGTCGGCGCGTTTGTGTTCGGTGGTGTCGCGAAAAGACGCGAGGATATAGGCCTCGCCGTCCAGCTCGATATGCTGGCTGGATATCACACCGTCGAGAATACGTCCGTCGCGGGTGCGCAGCCGTACGTCCTGGACGCAGGGTTCGCTGTTGTCGCCCTGGGTGTTGCGCAGCACTTCGCGTTGTTGCGGATCGACCCAGATGTTCAAGTCAAGCGTGGAACGACCGATGGTTTCGAGGCGTGGCCAGCCGAAGGTAGTGGCGAAGTGTTGGTTGGCTTCGGTGATCACGCTGTCGGCCAGGCGCACCAGGACGACGCTTTCCGGGCTCATATGGAAGAGGTTGGAAAAGCGTCGTTCCGATTGGCTCAGGGCCTGCTCGCGGGCCTGTTGATCGGTGATGTCGCGAATCACCCCCATCATGCGCTGCTTGCCGTCGGCATCGCGTTGCAGGCTGCCGCTGATCTCCAGCCAGTGCAGGCTGCCGTCCGGCCAGCGAATGCGATGGCGAAAGGCATCGGGGCTGGGGTTGCCGGCCAGCACCCGCTTGAATAATTGAATGATTTCGCCGCGATCCTCTTCGGGGATCAGCTCGATATAGTCGACTCGTTCGGCCAGTGGGCGTTTCGGGTCCAGGCCGAACAGCGCTTGAGCGCCACGCGACCAACTGACTCGGCCGCTTTCCACCTCCCAGTACCAGGCGCCGAGGTTGGCGCCATTGAGTGCGGCGAGCAGGCGTGGCGCATCGCTCCAGGCTTTTTCGAATTCGGCGGGGTCCAGTGCCGGAATAAACGGCAGAGGGGGAAGTCGGTTATCGGACTTGGCCATGCATGGCCCTTCCTGTCAGCACTGTCGGCCGACGCCCCGTAAGTGAACGACATGGCTGGGTCATGCAGAAACCTTTATGG
Organism: uncultured Pseudomonas sp.; assembly: GCA_966210885.1. GTDB lineage: Bacteria > Pseudomonadota > Gammaproteobacteria > Pseudomonadales > Pseudomonadaceae > Aquipseudomonas. The sequence goes on along the minus strand of CBIHLQ010000069.1, from coordinate 10,821 downwards.
ATGCTGCTCATCACGTTAGCCTCTCGGCGGACGCCCGTGCAAGGGCGTTGCGTTCGTCATCCAGGAGCCGCATGAATGCCCGTGCCGCATTGGAAAGGGTGCGCTCGGTGTGTGTGATATAGCCTAGCTGTCGCGACAGTTGGATGCTCGGCAGTGACAGGCGGGTGATTTGCTCGTCGAGCATGGTGCGTGGCAGCACGCTCCAGGCCAGGCCGATGGACACCATCATTTTGATGGTTTCCAGATAGTTGGTGCTCATCGCGATATTCGGCATCAGCCCCTGGGCTTCAAATAAGCGCCGCACGATATGGTGGGTAAAGGTGTTGCCGCCGGGGAACACCGCCGGATGATGGGCGACATCCGTCAGGCTCACCGGGCCGTTACGTGCCAGTGGGTGTTCGGGCGCAGCGACGAAATCCAGGGGATCGTCCCATACCGCGACGGCCTGTACCGGTTCGCGGGTTTCCGGCGCCAGGGTGATCACCGCCAATTCCGCGCGGCCATGCAACACCTCTTCGTAGGCGACTTCGGAGTCGAGAAACTGGATATCCAGGGCTACTTGCGGGTGCGCCCGGGTGAAGGCGCGCAGCAGCGGCGGCAAGCGGTGCAGGCCGATATGGTGGCTGGTGGCCAGGGTCAGGCGGCCGCTGACCTCACCATTCAGGTTGACCAGCGCGCGGCGCGTATCGTCCAGCACATTGAGAATCTGGTAAGCGCGGGGCAGCAGCGCGCGACCGGCTTCGGTGAGGCTCACTTCACGGCCGAGGCGGTCGAACAGGCGTACATTCAGTTGCTGCTCGAGGCTGGCGATGCGTTTGCTCACCGCGGGTTGGGTCAAGTGCAGGCGTTCCGCAGCCTCGGAGAAACTGCCGAGCTCGGCGATGGCGATAAAGGCATTGAGGGTGGCGAGGTCCATAAGAAGCAGCTCCAAGCGGCAAGCCATAAGCTTGCAAGGAGAACGGCGTGCGTCCTCGCTTGCAGCTTGAGGCTTAAAGCTTATGGCTATTCCATGAAGGAATCCATTGAATAAAAAATATGAATTTGAGTAATTCCAGGCAAATCCATAGGATTGCCCCATAAGCCGAAGGGCTATTCGCCCAGGCATAGAAAGGGCACCGCTAAAAACGTAGGCGAGGCAGCCAGCGCAAGGCAAAAACAGGCGAAGAAGTGGACTGGGCTCGCACGCGAGTTTACGCGTTGTAAATGAGCATTCTGATCGGACTCGCGCACGAGCCTGTTTTTAACGCAGCGATGGCAACGTAGATAGTTTTTAGAGGTGCCCGAAAGACGCTGATGAGGAACAGGTTGATGGCCGGCAAAACGCTGTACGACAAGCTCTGGGAAATGCATGAGGTCAAACGCCGCGACGATGGCTCGTCGCTGATCTATATCGACCGCCATATCCTCCATGAAGTGACTTCGCCCCAGGCCTTCGAAGGGCTGCGTCTGGCCGGCCGTAAACCATGGCGCATCGACGCCAATATCGCCACCCCGGACCACAACGTGCCGACCACCAAGGCCGAGCGCCAGGGCGGTCTGGAAGCGATCGCCGACGAGGTTTCGCGCATTCAGGTGCAAACCCTCGACGAGAACTGCGACGACTTCGGCATCCTCGAATTCAAGATGAACGACCAGCGTCAGGGCATCGTTCACGTGGTCGGCCCGGAGCAGGGCGCGACCTTGCCCGGCATGACTGTGGTCTGCGGCGACTCGCACACCTCCACCCACGGCGCCTTCGGTGCGCTGGCCCATGGCATCGGCACCTCCGAGGTCGAGCATGTGCTGGCGACCCAGTGCCTGGTGGCGAAGAAGATGAAGAACATGCGGGTCTCGGTCGAAGGCGAATTGCCCTTCGGCGTCACCGCCAAGGACATCGTGCTCGCGGTGATCGGCAAGATCGGTACCGCCGGCGGCAATGGCCATGCCCTGGAATTCGCCGGCAGCGCGATCCGCGACCTGTCGCTGGAAGGGCGCATGACCATCTGCAACATGGCCATCGAGGCGGGTGCCCGCGTCGGCCTGGTGGCGGTGGATGAGAAAACCATCGCCTATGTCCAGGGCCGTCCGTTCGCCCCCAAGGGGGCCGACTGGGACAAAGCCGTCGAGCAGTGGCAGGGGCTGGTCTCCGATGCCGACGCGCATTTCGACACGGTTGTGGAGCTGCGCGCCGAGGAGATCAAACCGCAGGTCAGCTGGGGCACCTCGCCGGAGATGGTCCTGGCCGTCGATCAGCATGTGCCGGATCCGGCCGCCGAAGCCGATCCGGTCAAGCGCGATTCGATTGTCCGCGCACTCAAGTACATGGGCCTGAGCGCCAACCAGGCGATCACCGATATCCAGCTGGACCGGGTATTCATCGGCTCCTGCACCAACTCGCGCATCGAAGACCTGCGCGCCGCGGCCGAGGTGGCGAAAGGCCGTAAGGTCGCCGCAACCATCAAGCAGGCGATGGTGGTGCCGGGTTCCGGGTTGGTCAAAGCCCAGGCCGAGCAGGAAGGGCTGGACAAGGTGTTTATCGAGGCCGGTTTCGAATGGCGCGAGCCGGGTTGCTCGATGTGCCTGGCGATGAACCCGGACAAGCTGGGCAGCGGCGAGCATTGCGCTTCCACCTCCAACCGTAACTTCGAAGGCCGTCAGGGTGCCGGTGGACGCACCCATCTGGTCAGCCCGGCGATGGCGGCGGCTGCGGCGGTGACCGGCCGTTTTATCGACGTACGTGAATTGATCCGGCCTTAAGGAGAGCGAAGATGAGAGCCTTTACCCAACACACCGGCTTGGTCGCTCCTTTGGATCGCGCCAACGTCGACACCGATCAGATCATCCCCAAGCAATTCCTCAAGTCGATCAAGCGCACGGGTTTCGGCCCGAACCTGTTCGACGAATGGCGTTACCTGGATGTCGGGCAGCCGAATCAGGACAACTCGCAACGTCCGCTCAACCATGATTTCGTGTTGAACGCGCCGCGTTATCAAGGCGCCAGCGTGCTGCTGGCGCGGGAGAACTTCGGTTGCGGTTCGAGCCGCGAGCACGCGCCCTGGGCGTTGGAAGAATATGGCTTCCGCACCATTATTGCGCCGAGCTTTGCCGACATCTTCTACAACAACAGCTTCAAGAACGGCCTGTTGCCGATCATCCTCAAAGAGGATGAAGTCGACGCGCTGTTCCAGCAGGCCGAGGCCAGCGAAGGCTATCGACTGACCGTCGACCTGGCGGCGCAGACCGTGACCCGCCCCGATGGCGTGCAGTACAGCTTCGAGGTCGATGCCTTCCGCAAGCATTGCCTGCTCAATGGTTTGGACGATATCGGCCTGACCCTGCAGGACAGCGATGCGATCAAGGCCTTCGAGATCGGTTATCAGCAGCGCAGCCCCTGGCTGTTCGGCGCAATCAAGTAGGGTGTGCGGGCCACCTAGGCTGCGTACACCATTGAACAACGACTTTGAGCATCATGGTGCGCACGGCGCACCCTACGGCGTATTGAGGGCAAGATGAGCAAACAGATTCTGATTCTCCCCGGCGACGGTATCGGCCCGGAAATCATGGCCGAAGCGGTCAAGGTGCTCGAGCTGGCCAACGACAAGTTCGCCCTCGGCTTCGAGTTCAGCCATGACGTGATCGGCGGCGCGGCCATCGACAAGCATGGCGTGCCCCTGGCCGACGAAACCCTCGAGCGGGCCAAGGCGGCCGACGCGGTGTTGCTTGGCGCGGTTGGCGGGCCGAAGTGGGACAAGATCGAGCGCGATATCCGTCCGGAGCGCGGCCTGCTGAAGATCCGTTCGCAACTGGGCCTGTTCGCCAACCTGCGTCCGGCGATTCTTTATCCGCAGTTGGCCGACGCCTCGTCGCTGAAGCCGGAAGTGGTCGCCGGTCTGGATATCCTGATCGTTCGTGAACTGACCGGCGGCATCTACTTCGGTCAACCGCGTGAGCAGCGGGTGCTCGATAACGGCGAGCGTCAGGCCTACGACACCCTGCCATACAGCGAAAGCGAAATTCGTCGGATCGCCCGAGTCGGTTTCGATATGGCCCGCGTGCGCGGCAAGAAGCTCTGCTCGGTGGACAAGGCCAACGTGCTGGCGTCCAGCCAGTTGTGGCGCGAAGTGGTCGAGGAAGTGGCCAGGGACTACCCGGACGTCGAGCTGTCGCACATGTACGTCGACAACGCGGCGATGCAGCTGGTGCGCGCACCGAAGCAGTTCGACGTGATGGTGACCGACAATATGTTCGGCGACATCCTGTCGGATGAGGCTTCCATGCTCACCGGTTCTATCGGCATGCTGCCGTCTGCGTCCCTGGATGCCAACAACAAGGGCATGTACGAGCCCTGTCACGGCAGCGCACCGGATATCGCCGGGCAAGGTATCGCCAACCCCTTGGCGACCATTTTGTCGGTATCGATGATGCTGCGTTACAGCTTTAACCTGGGCGAAGCGGCCACTGCCATCGAGCAGGCGGTCAGCAAGGTGCTCGATCAGGGGCTGCGCACCGGCGACATCTATAGTGCGGGTACGACCAAGGTCGGCACCGCGGCGATGGGTGATGCGGTAGTCGAAGCACTGCGTAGTCTGTAATCTTCCAGGTCCGTCAACGGGTGTTGGCGGTCTGTTTATAAAGGTGTGGTTATGAAACGTGTAGGTCTTATCGGTTGGCGCGGCATGGTCGGTTCCGTGCTGATGCAGCGCATGCTGGAAGAGCAGGATTTCGACTTGATCGAACCGGTGTTCTTCACCACCTCCAATGTCGGCGGCCAAGGCCCGGCGATTGGTAAGGACACCGCTCCGCTGAAGGATGCCTACAGCATCGACGAGCTCAAGGGTTTGGACGTGATCCTCACCTGCCAGGGCGGCGACTACACCAGCGAAGTCTTCCCCAAGCTGCGCGAAGCCGGCTGGCAGGGGTACTGGATCGATGCCGCGTCCTCGCTGCGCATGGCCGATGACGCGGTCATCGTGCTGGATCCGGTCAACCGCAAGGTGATCGACCAGCAGCTGGATACCGGGATCAAGAACTATATCGGCGGCAACTGCACGGTCAGCCTGATGTTGATGGCCCTCGGCGGTCTCTATGAAGCCGGCCTGGTCGAGTGGATGAGCGCCATGACCTATCAGGCGGCGAGCGGCGCCGGCGCGCAGAACATGCGCGAGCTGATCAAGCAGATGGGTGCGATCAACGCCTCGGTGGCCGACGAACTGGCCGATCCGGCCAGCGCCATCCTGGATATCGACCGCAAAGTGGCGGAGGCCATGCGCGGCGAGTCCTTCCCGGTGGACAACTTCGGCGTGCCGCTGGCCGGCAGCCTGATCCCCTATATCGATAAGGAACTGCCGAACGGGCAGAGCCGCGAAGAGTGGAAGGGCCAGGCGGAGACCAACAAGATTCTCGGTCGTTTCAAGAATCCGATTCCGGTCGACGGCCTGTGCGTGCGCATCGGCGCCATGCGTTGCCACAGCCAGGCGCTGACCATCAAGCTGAACAAGGACGTGCCGCTGTCCGATCTCGAAGGTTTGATCAGTCAGCACAATCCTTGGGTCAAGCTGGTACCGAATCAGCGCGAGGCGAGCATTCGCGAACTGGGGCCGACCGCGGTAACCGGCACCTTGAACGTGCCTGTCGGTCGTCTGCGCAAGCTGAATATGGGTTCGCAGTACCTGGGTGCCTTCACTGTTGGCGACCAGTTGCTTTGGGGCGCGGCCGAGCCGTTGCGGCGCATGCTGCGGATTCTGTTGGAGCGTTGATGCATTCGGGCTGAGCCTCCACGAGGCTCTCGCGATGAATCCGGGAGCGGGTCTGAGGGTGATCGAACGAAAGTTCGGCCATCTGCAGGCCCGCTCCTTTGCATTTATGTGCACCGGCTATACAGTGCTGTGCTTATTCAGTCAGAAGCGTCCCCATGACCCGTAGTTTCGATATTGCCGTGATCGGCGCCACCGGCAGCGTCGGCGAAGCCTTGGTGCAGTTGCTCGAAGAGCGTGATTTTCCCGTGGCGAATCTGCATCTGCTCGCCAGTGGCGAGTCCGCCGGTCGTTCTTTGGTTTTCAAAGGCAAGAACCTGCGGGTGCGCACGCTCGATGCCTTCGATTTTTCCACGGCGCGCCTGGTGTTTTTCGCCGCCACCGAGGCCGTCACCCGCGAGTATGCGGAGCAGGCGCGGGCGGCGGGGTGCGCGGTTATCGACCTGACGGCGGCGTTGCCGTCGGAGCAGGCGCCGCGTCTGGTTCCGGAAGTGAACCCGGAAATTCTCCAAACCCTTTCGGCGCCTTATCGAGTTACCAGTCCCAGTGCTTCGGCGATAGCGGTGGCGGTGGTCCTGGCAGCGATCGCCGGGCAGGTTGAGATTCAACGGTTAACCGTCACGGCTTGCTTGGCCGTATCCAGCCGCGGGCGCGACGGCGTTGCGGAATTGGCCCGTCAGTCCGCAGAGCTGCTTAATGCACGACCTTTAGAGCCTCGTCTATTCGATCAGCAGATTGCTTTCAATCTATTGGCGCAAGTCGATACCCCCGACAACCAGGGGCATGGCCTATTGGAAAAGCGATTGGTCGGCGAGCTCAAAGAATTATTGAATGCCCCCCAGTTGAAGGTGTCGGTAACTTGCATACAGGCACCGGTATTCTTTGGTGATAGTCTCTGCCTCTCGCTGCAAACGGCGGCGCCTGTCGATTTGTCGGCAATTTGTGCCACGTTGCGCACATCCGCTACCTTGGAATATGTCGAGCAGGGCGAATATCCGACTGCTGTAAGCGATGCGGTCGGCCAAGATGTGGTGTATGTCGGCCGAGTTCGCGGCGGTTTGGACGACTTGGCGGAACTCAATATGTGGATTACGTCTGATAATGTGAGAAAAGGCGCCGCCTTGAATGCTGTGCAAATAGCTGAGTTATTGATAAAACACTATCTGTAAAAGATACTTACCTGGAAATTTGAAGAATCTTTCGAGCTTGGCAATACTGTCTGAGTTGATTGCGGATGGGGAAACGCCCTCGGGCGCATGTAGGTAGCAATCATTAAGGCCCTCTCGCATGCCGAGAAAAAAAGATAAAACAAGGGATAACGCTATGGTTCGGTTTCGCAAACTGGTGCTGGCAATCGCAGCTGCTTCGGCGCTGTCCTCCGGTATGGCGCACGCGTTGGGGCTAGGGGAAGTCACCCTGCAATCCGCGCTCAATCAGCCTTTGGTGGCTGAAATAGAACTGCTGGAGGTGCGCGATCTGGCCTCCAACGAAGTGCTGCCGAGCCTGGCTTCTCCTGAAGAATTCAATAAGGCCGGGGTTGACCGTCAATTCTTCCTGACCGACCTCAAGTTCACCCCGGTACTCAAACCGAACGGCAAAAGCGTGATTCGCGTCACCTCCAGCAAACCGGTGCGCGAGCCTTATGTGAACTTCCTGGTGGAAGTGCTCTGGCCGAACGGCCGCTTGCTGCGCGAATACACGTTGCTGCTCGATCCGCCTTTGTATGCTCCGCAAAGCGTTGTCACTTCCGCGCCGCAAACGGCCGCCGTCGCTCCGGCACCGCGCCCGCAGGCCGCCGCAGCGCCGCGTCCGAGCGTGCCCGCCAGCGCTCCGGTTGCAAGCGCTCCGGCTGCAACAAGCAGCGCGCTGCAAGGCAGCGAGTACAAAACCACGGCCAATGACACACTCTGGGAAATCGCTCAGCGCGTCGGTGGCGGCAGCGTGCATCAAACCATGCTGGCTATTCAGGATCTGAACCCGAATGCCTTTATCGGCGGCAATATCAATCGCCTGAAAAATGGCCAGGTATTGCGTCTGCCCGAAGACCAACAGATCAAGAGCCGTTCCCAGGCCGAAGCCATCGCTCAGGTGGCCGAGCAGAACACTGCCTGGCGCGAGGGGCGTGGCGTCGCCGCCAGCGCCCGCCAGCTGGATGCTACCAAGCGCACTACTGCGGGCGCAGCGCCTGCCGAAGCGAAAGCCAAGGACAGTTTGAAGCTGGTTGCCGCCGATGCGGGTAAGGCGACTAAAGGTAGCGATACCGGCGCCGCGGGCAGCAAAGCGCTGGCCGACAAGTTGGCCGTTACCCAGGAAAGCCTGGATTCGGCTCGCCGCGAAAACGAAGAATTGAAAGGTCGCATGACCGATCTGCAAGGCCAGCTCGATAAGCTGCAGCGCCTGATCCAGTTGAAAGACGACCAGATGGCCAAGCTGCAGGCCGACCTTGCTACTCCTGCTGCGGCCCCAGCGGATCCGGCCAAAGGGCCTGTAGCGCCTCCTCCGGCAGCCAAGGAAGTGCCACCGGCACCGGAAAAAGCAGCTGCGCCAGCAGCTGCGGCGCCAAAGGAGGGTGAGGCGCCGGACTTCAACTACAGTGAAGAACCCGCTGGAAAGAAACCTGACCCGGCATCCAATGCCACCACCCCGCAGCCGGCTCCCAAGCCGGCTGAGGTCGTTAAGCCAGCCCCGGTAGTCGCTGCGCCGCCTGCGCCCAAGCCTGCTGCCAAACCGCCGGTGGTCGCTGAAGAACCACAAACCAGCCCGGTCGACGAACTGCTGGCGAACCCGATGCTGTTGGGGATTGCCGGTGGCGGTGCGCTGTTACTGTTGCTCGTCGGCCTGATGATGTTGTCGCGCCGCAATGCCATGAAAGAAGCGGAATTGCAGGAGCAATTGGCGGTTGGCGACGAAGAGGCGCATTACGCCGCTGATGAACTGCCGGCGGACAGCTTCGATAGCTTCCCGGACGACCTGACCGAAAACGGCTCGAACGAGGAGCGCGTGACCGCGCAAACCGGCGATGCGCTGGGTGAGGCGGATATCTATATCGCCTACGGTCGTTTCAATCAGGCCGCCGAGCTGCTGCAGAATGCGATCAATGAGGAGCCGCAACGCAGCGATCTGCGCTTGAAGTTGATGGAAGTGCATGCCGAATTGGGCGACCGTGACGGCTTCGTGCGCCAGGAACGCGAGCTCAGAGAAATTGGTGGGGTTAACGCAGAAATCGATCAGCTCAAAGGCAAGTATCCGGCCATGGCTGCAATGGCGGGCGCAGGTATGGCTGCGGCGGCCGCCGAGAGCGATATGGACAGCTTCAGTCTTGATGACCTGACGCTCGACGAGCCTAGCACCAGCCAGCCGACTGTGGCCGCAGATGCTATGGACGATGCCTTCGATCTGAGTCTTGACGACCTCGAGTCCGAATTGGAGCGCGATCTGCAAAACTCGAACGATTCGTTGGCGGACATCGACGGTCTTTCGTTGGATAGCGACCTGAGCCTGGAGGACGACAAATCCGCACAGGCGCCTGTTACGCCTGCCGCTAGTGCAAGCGACGATTTGGACTTCTCGCTGGCACTCGACGAGAACGCCAACGACGGCTTGGAGCTCGGTGGTGGTGATCTGGAAGAGTTCAGCCTCGATCTGGATGCCGAAAGCGAACCTGCCGCACCTGCAGAGGATGAGTTCCTGTTGAGTCTCGACGACGAGCCGGCAACCAAAGCCAGCGATGAGCTTGCCGATATGGCGCTGGAGCTGCCAGGCGAAGAAACTGAAAACGATTTCGATCTGCCAGCCGATTTCGACCTATCCATGAATGACGAGGCCGAGGCGCCTGCGCAGCCGCGCGCCGATAATTTCGCGGCCCAGCTCGATGAAGTAACGGCCGAACTGGATCAGTTGTCCGAAAGTCTTGATCGGCCGCTGGCCGATGACAGCGTGGCCGAGCCGGTGACCGCTGCGGCTTCCGGGCTGGAGTTGGGCGAAAGCGACGACGATTTCGATTTCCTCTCCGGCACCGACGAAACCGCGACCAAGCTGGATCTGGCACGTGCTTATATCGATATGGGCGATACCGAAGGCGCTCGCGATATCCTCGACGAAGTCATTGCCGAAGGCAGCGACGGTCAGCAGCAGGAAGCTCGTGAGTTGATTAGCAAATTGGTTTGATACATGCCTGATGTCAGTCCTGCAACGGCAGCCGATTCGGCTGCCGTTGCCGTTTATAAGATCGCCCTGGGAGTCGAATACAAAGGCTCGCGCTATCGTGGCTTCCAGCGCCAGCGTGCCGGTGTGCCGTCGATCCAGGAATCTCTGGAGAATGCCTTGAGCAAGGTCGCCGGCGGTGTGCCGGTAACCCTGAGCTGCGCCGGTCGAACGGACGCCTTGGTGCATGCCAGTGCGCAGGTGGTGCATTTCAGCACTCCCGTCGAGCGCTCCATGCATGCCTGGGTCATGGGCGCCAACATGAATCTGCCCGGCGATATCAGTGTGACCTGGGCCAAGCAGATGCCCGAGCATTTCGATGCGCGTTTTTGCGCGATGGCGCGGCGTTATCGCTATGTGATTTATAACGATCAAATCCGTCCGGCGCATATGGCTGAAGAGGTCACTTGGAATCATCGGCCGTTGGATGTCGAGCGCATGCGCGAGGCGGCCAAAGTTTTTATCGGCACCCATGACTTCAGTGCTTTTCGTGCGCGTCAGTGCCAAGCCAAGTCGCCGATAAAGACTGTTCACCACCTCGAGCTACTGGTGCATGGGCGTTTTATCGTGCTGGATATCCGCGCCAATGCTTTTCTGCATCATATGGTGCGCAATATTGCCGGGGTGTTGATGACCATAGGCGCGGGCGAGCGGCCGGTGGAGTGGGCCGGTGAGGTGCTTGAGAACCGCGTGCGACGCACCGGTGGCGTGACGGCGCACCCCTACGGTCTCTATCTGGTGCAGGTCGATTACCCCGAAGAGTTCGAGTTGCCCAGGCGTTATCTCGGTCCGCACTTTCTCTCTGGTTTACCCGATGTGGCAATCGATGGTTAGCAGGCCGTTGAAAAATGTAGGCGAGGCCGCCGAGACAAGGCAAAAACAGGCG
>CBIHLQ010000068.1:0-20598 GCA_966210885.1 uncultured Pseudomonas sp. | reverse complement strand
GAGCATTCCGAGCCTGTTTTTAACGCCGTATCGGCAACGTAGGTAGTTTTTCAACGGCCTGCTAGCTGCCGCTACCTGATAATTCCTCAATTACCTCGTGTTTGACAGCCGCCGCGGCTTTTCTGCGCTACATTCTTTGCGCAGCAATTGCCCCATGGCGACGCTGTTTGTGCCATCTCACCAAGGACTACCATGCTCTACGCCATTATCGCCACCGATGTCGCCAACTCGCTGGAAAACCGTCTGGCCGCACGCCCCGCCCATCTTGAGCGCCTGCAGCAATTGAAAGACCAGGGCCGCCTGATACTCGCCGGCCCTCATCCGGCGATCGACAGCAACGACCCGGGCCCGGCGGGTTTCTCCGGTAGCCTGATCGTCGCCGAGTTCGACTCGCTCGGTGCCGCACAGATCTGGGCCGATGCCGACCCTTATCGCGCAGCAGGCGTCTACGCCTCGGTCATGGTCAAACCGTTCAAGCTGGTTTTGCCCTAAGCGTTCGGCCGTCTGGCGCTGGTTCGGCGCCACTTCATCAGTTTCGCGCTGCTTATCAAAAATAGGAGTTCCGATGCGTCCAGGCCCGTTGTCGTTGCTAGTGATGGTATTGCTGTCGCCTTGCCGCCTGTTTGCCGAACAAGACCCGCAACCGCCTTTGAGCGAAGTCGCCGAAGCGCAGATGGAGGAACAACGGCTGATCGCCAGCGAGCAGCAACGCGAAGCCTTGAGCGCCGAGACCCAGCGCCTGCGTCAGGACAATCAACGCCTCAAGTTGCAGTTGAAAACAGCCCAGGCCGCCACGCCCGAACGCCTGGTGAGCGAGCAACAGATGTGGTTCGCGATTGGCGCCGGCAGCGCAATATCGGGAGTTCTGGTCGGGGCGCTGCTGCGTGGCAGCCGTCGTTCGCGCCGCGAATGGTTGAACTGAGACAGATCATGAGCGCGTTGCTGTTAATCGATGACGACATAGAGCTATGCGAGCTGCTGGTCAGCTGGCTCACCCAGGAAGGCTTCCAGGTCAGTGCCTGCCACAACGGCCAGAGCGCCCGCCATGCGCTGTCCCAACAGACGCCCGACGCGGTGGTGCTGGATGTAATGCTGCCCGACGGCAGCGGCCTGGAACTGCTCAAGCAACTGCGCAGCGATCACCCCGAACTGCCGGTACTGATGCTCTCGGCCCGGGGCGAGCCGCTCGATCGTATTCTCGGTCTCGAGTTGGGCGCCGACGATTACCTGGCCAAGCCGTGCGACCCGCGTGAACTGACCGCCCGCTTGCGCGCCGTATTGCGCCGCAGCCTGCCGCCGCCTACCTCCAGCCAGGTGCAGTTGGGGGATCTGTGTTTCAGCAAGGCGCGCAGCGTGGTCAGCTTCGGTGAGCAGGAGGTGCTGCTCACCCTGTCGGAAAGCCGGGTGCTCGCCGCCCTGCTCGAACAACCGGGCGAACCGGTGGACAAACAAGTACTGGCGCAACTGGCGCTGGGCCGCAAACTGACGCTTTACGATCGCAGCCTGGACATGCACGTCAGCAACCTGCGTAAAAAGCTCGGACCGCACCCCGATGGCCGCCCACGCATCCTGGCCCTGCGCAGCCGCGGCTACTATTACAACAGATGAGCGCGCAACAAACGCGTCTGTTACGCGCAGTTGACACGCCTCGATGAGTCTTTACCCAAGCTTTACCCTTGCCTGACAGCCTATGACCTTGACCGCCCTAGACTGGGCGCATCCGGTATCGACCGGTTTCAGACAAGGAGATCCACCATGCGCAAGACACTAACCGCCCTGCTGCTCGCACTGACCCTGCCGACCCTGGCCATGGCGATGCCCGAAGACGGCCCCCGGCATCACGACGGACATCGGGAACACGGCCCCCGTATGTTCAAAGAGCTCGACCTCAGCGAACAACAGCAGCGCGACATTCATAAACTGATGGGCGAGCAAATGAAAAGCCGCCACGACATCACCAAACGCTACCTGGAGAAGCTGCCTGCGACCGAGCAGAAGGCCATGCAGGACGAACTGAAGGCGGCCGACGAGCAGCGCCAGCAGAGCATCCGCGCCCTGCTCGACCCGCAGCAGCAGAAAGCTTTCGACGAGCACCAGAAGAAAATGCAGGAACGCCGCGCCGAGCGCGAAGCCTTCAAGGCCTGGAAGGCCGAACAAGCCAGCAAAAAAAGCTAATATCCACCTGCCCCATCCAGCCACTGGCTCGATGGGGCATAGCAGGCCGTTGAAAAACTACCTACGTTGCCAATACGGCGTTAAAAACAGGCTCGTGTGCGAGCCCAGTCAAAATGCTCATTTACAACACGTAAAGTCGAATGCGACCCCAGTCGCTTTTTCGCCTGTTTTTGCGGGGCGCCATCGGTATTGTCTCGGCTGCCTCGCCTAGATTTTTCAACGGCCTGCTAGGTAACCTGGTGGGCCGCAATGGTAGGGTACGCCATGCGCGCCAGGCGTTTGTGACGGCACCGGGGGTTGGTGTCGGTGCGCACGGCGCACCCTACGAAGCCAGCCCCTCTAGGCTTTATTTATCTGTAACAGCTATCTGTGTAGCGGCGGATGGCCAAGCTGAATAATCTCGCCCACCTCCCCCAGAGGGCAGCGGGCCATATCAATCGCGCACTTGATAGTCAGGACAGCGCTTTTATAAGGAATCTCCGTGCGTTCACTGTTCTGGCGCATCTTCGCTAGCTTCTGGTTGGCCATTGCCCTGGTTGCCGGCTTGTCCCTGCTACTGGGTCGCGCCATGAATCAGGACGCCTGGATTCTCAGTCGCCACCCGGCCGTCGAGGGCCTGGCCGAAGGGTGGACGCAGCGTTACGAACAACTGGGCCCGCAGGCCGCGCAGGAGTTCCTCGAACAGCGTAAAGCGCGGTTCCATATCAACGTACAGGTCCTGAGCGATAACGGCCAACCTTTGGTGCGCGGCACTTTTCCGCCCCGCGCCGCCGCTTTCGAGGCCCGCGAGCGGGACCGCAAACGCTTGCCCTGGCGCCGTCTCAGCGCCGATTACAGCAGCCCGTCCAGCGGCGAGACCTACCTGTTCATCTACCGTATTCCACACCCGCAATTGGCCGCCTGGCATCGCGACAGCCTGTTGTTGCCGCTCAGCGCCCTGGGCATTGCCCTGGTGGTGTTGACGCTGTTCAGTCTGCTATTGACCTTATCCATAACCCGCCCGCTGAATCGCCTGCGCGGCGCGGTACACGACCTGGGGCAAACCGCTTATCAGCAGAACAGCCTGGAGCGCCTGGCCACCCGCCGCGACGAACTGGGCGTGCTGGCGCGCGACTTCAACCGCATGGGTGCGCGCCTGCAAGGATTGATCGGCAGCCAACGCCAGTTGCTGCGCGACGTATCCCATGAATTGCGCTCGCCCTTGGCGCGCCTGCGTATCGCCCTGGCCCTGGCCGAACGCGCGGAACCGGCCGAGCGCGAAAGACTCTGGCCACGCCTGAACCAGGAATGCAATCGTCTCGATGCCTTGATCGGCGAGATACTCGCCCTCGCCCGTCTGGATACCAACCTGGGCGCGGCACAACCTATCGACCTGACGGCGATGCTGCACAAATTGCAGGAAGAGGCGCGGATCGACGCGCCCGAACAACGACTGCAGATCGAAGCGCTAGCCGACGCCAGCCTCAACGGCTGGCCCGACATGCTCCAGCGCGCTCTGGAAAATCTGCTGCGCAACGCCTTGCGTTTCAATCCACCCGGCCAACCGATCGAACTCAGCGTAAGCCGCCAAGCCGACGAGCTGTGGCTGAACGTTCGCGATCATGGCCCAGGCGTCACCGAGGACTGCCTGGCGCGCCTCGGCGAACCGTTTTTCCGCGCGCCGGGACAGACCGCCATGGGCTATGGCCTGGGTCTGGCCATCGCGCGCCGCGCCGCCGAACGGCATGGCGGCCGCCTGGAGCTGAACAATCACCCCCAGGGCGGGTTCAACGCCCGTTTGTGTCTGCCCATGAATGCGGGCGCTCAACCCACCACGTGAAAGGCAAGTAGCGGGACCGCTCGCACTCGCCGCCGCGCTTACAGGCCCGTCCAGGCGCTGACGAAATCATCCACCTGCTCGTCTGCGGGCGTGCGCAGCTCGCGCTCCGGCGTCCCCAGGTAGAGAAAACCGATGATCTGCTCGTTCTCGCGCAAACCCAGCCCCTTTGCCACCCGCGCGTTGTAGGCCAGCTCGCCGGTGCGCCAGACCGCGCCTATGCCTTGTACGTGCGCGGCAAGCAGAATGCCGTGCGCCGCGCAGCCCGCGGCAATGATCTGCTCCTGGGCGGGGACCTTGAAGTGGTCCTGAATTGCCGCGATCACCACTATCAGTAAGGGCGCGCGCAGCGGCATCGCCCGTGCCTTGGTCAACGCCTGCTCGCTGGGCGCGTCCTGCCCCGCATCGGCCGACAGCGCCTGGGCGAACAACTCGCCCAACTGCTCGCGCGCAGCACCTTCGACCGTGAGAAAACGCCAGGGCCGCAAAAGAGCATGATCGGGCGCCCGCATCGCTGCGCGAAATAACAGCTCACGCTGAGCGGCATCCGGTGCGGGTTCAACCAAGCGCGGTACGGAAACCCGGTTTAGCAGAGCATCGAGCGCATCCATCGGAGATCTCCCAAAATAAATGAAGGGCAATTCTAGGGGTTGTCGAGGTTGCATAGCGAGCCATATGCCCGCGCCGAAACATAGACAGCTCCCGGATCACTTACCCGGCAAAGGAGACCCACCACGGCGCCGACTGGTTACGCCACGCGTTCCGGCTCGAGGCTCGGTTGCAATGGCGGCACCAAGGGCGGCAAACCATGGGCACGGCGGGCATCGTCGCAACGCGGGTTATGTTCGCCATTGGACCAGGACGCCTCGAATTCTCGGCAGGGGCTGGAGCGTTGCTCATACAGGGTGCAACGCACACCCTCCCCCACCTCGCCGAGCAGGGCGACGCAACGCGCCGGCTTGTGCTCGGTGCCGCGCATGGCGACGCGGTGCGGAGTGATCAGCACCACCTGATCGTCCGGCACGCTGCCACCGGCCGACTGGCATTCACCCCAAAAGAAAGACACACGAAAATGCGCGCAGCAGGCGCCACACGTAAGGCAAGGATTAGCGTTCGACATGATTTTAGAGGGCTCAGAAACCGGCAAGGGCCGGCACCTGGGGGGCTATTCTATGCTGCGCCAAGCGCTTGTAAAGCGGCCGGCAGGAAATCTTTTCAGCGCCCCCCGAAGCCCGGCGAAGGGGCGCTCGATGCCGTTCTGCGCCCCATCCGATAACGTCACTCGCAGTTGCCGTTACGCAGCCGGGAACTCACCGACATGGGGGTATTCGCGTCGATTACGCACGCATGAGACAGCTGTGCTTACGGTTCGTCGGCTGTTGGCTCTAGAATGGCGGCACTTTTTCCGCGGGAACCCAGTTAATGGCTTGGCCAACCATAAGAATCATCGCGTTTATCAACGGTATTTTCCTGATTACTCTGGCCGTCGGCATGCTGGTACCGATGCTGACCCTGCTGATTTTCGAAAGACACCATGAGCTGAATTCGTTTCTCTGGTCGAGCCTGATCACCGTGATCGCCGGTCTCGCCATGGTGGCCCAGGGGCGCCCGCAGAACACCCAGCTGCGACCACGCGACATGTACATGTTGACCACGGCCAGCTGGCTGATCGTGTGCATTTTTGCCGCGCTGCCGATGACCCTGATTCACCACATCAGCTATACGGATGCGTTTTTCGAGACCATGTCGGGCATCACCACCACCGGCTCCACGGTGCTGTCCGGCCTGGATAGCGCTTCGCCAGGGTTGCTGATCTGGCGTTCGATGCTGCAATGGCTCGGCGGCATCGGCTTTATCGGCATGGCCGTAGCGATTCTGCCGCTGCTTCGGGTCGGTGGTATGCGCCTGTTCCAAACCGAATCCTCGGACTGGGGCGAGAAAGTCATGCCACGCTCGCACATGGCGGCCAAGTACATCGTGTCCATCTTTATCGGCTTTACCCTGCTCGGCATCGTCGCTTATCGCCTGGCGGGGATGAGCTGGTTCGATGCAATCAACCATGCGATGACCTCGATCGCGACCGGCGGCTACTCCACCTCCGACAGCTCCATGGGCAACTTCGGCCCAGCCTCGCATTGGGTGGCCATTGCCCTGATGCTCCTGGGCGCACTGCCCTTCACCCTGTACGTCGCGACCATCCGCGGCAACCGCAAGGCGTTGTTGAAAGACGAGCAGGTACGCGGCTTTCTCGGCCTGCTGGCAGTCACTTGCCTGATGTTCAGCCTCTGGTTCTGGGCGCATTCCGATCACAGCTTCCTCGATGCGTTGCGCATCGTCAGCCTGAACGTCGTTTCCGTGGTGACCACCACCGGCTTTGCGCTGGGTGATTACAGCCTGTGGGGCGACTTCGCGGTGATGATGTTTTTCTACCTGACCTTCGTCGGCGGTTGCTCGGGCTCGACCACCGGCGGCTTGAAGGTATTCCGTTTCCAGGTCGCCTATACCCTGTTGCGCAGCGGCCTCACCCAGCTGGTGCACCCGCGCGCGGTGATCAAACAGCAGTACAACGGACACAACCTCGACGAAGAAATCGTCCGTTCCATCCTGACCTTCTCGTTCTTCTTCACCGTCACCATCGGCGCCATCGCGCTGGGATTGGCGCTGATCGGCCTGGATTGGGTCACCGCCCTGACCGGCGCGGCCACCGCCGTGTGTAACGTGGGCCCGGGGCTGGGGCCGATCATCGGCCCGGCAGGCAACTTCTCGACCCTGCCGGATGCGGCGAAATGGCTGCTGTCGCTGGGCATGCTGCTGGGGCGCCTGGAAATTCTCACCGTGCTGGTATTGATCACCCGGGCCTTCTGGCGTCATTGAGCGGCGCCGCCACCCGCACGTTGGCTATCAAAGACGCGCGCGGTATTCGCTGGGGGTGATCGAGAACCAACGGCGAAACGCGCGGAAGAAGTTGCTCGGGTCAGCGAACCCGAGCAGATAGGCGACTTCCAGCAAGGTCAGCTTGGGCTGCGCCAAATACTGCTCGGCCAACTCGCGGCGGGTATCGTCGAGCAATTGCTGGAAGCTGGTGCCTTCGTCCTGCAGGCGTCGCTGCAGGGTGCGCTGCGACAGGTGCA
Organism: uncultured Pseudomonas sp.; assembly: GCA_966210885.1. Classification (GTDB taxonomy): domain Bacteria; phylum Pseudomonadota; class Gammaproteobacteria; order Pseudomonadales; family Pseudomonadaceae; genus Aquipseudomonas. The sequence continues at coordinate 13,476 of CBIHLQ010000068.1, read as the reverse complement.
ACGCCTGCGCCACCGCCTCACGCTTGGGCTCGCCGCGGGGTAATAGACGGCACAGCACCTGCCTGGCCTGATGGGTCACCCGACTCTCGGAAAACCGCGCCAGGTATTCGCCGGCGAATCTATCGTGCAGCTGCGCCAGGGATTCGTTGGCCGTCGGCAGTGGCATCTCCATGTCGGCACGGTCGAGCAGCAGTCCGTAGTGGTCGCCATTGAATTTCAGCGGCCCCTGAAATACTTGTTGGAACGGTTCCAGATCGGCCGGCGGATCGCCCTGGAACCACACCTGTTGGGGTCGGATCGGCTTGCCGGTGATCCAGCGGCAGAACGCCAGGGCGTATGCCAGCGACGCCTCGATACTCTGGCGCGCAGCGGGCAGGCGGTCGCCATGAATCGCCAAAGTCAGTTCGTAACCGCTGCCACTCGGGCGAAAGTTCAAGTCCGAACCCTCGCCGATAATCCGCTGGTAGCGCACTAGGCGGGCGAAGCCGTCTTTCAGGGTACGGCTCGACATCAGGGCGTAGCCGACCACATGAAACGAAGCCGGGCGCACCACTTTGGCCATGTTCAGGCCAATCGCCGGGTTGCCCGACAACTCCACCGCACGCTGCCATAACCGGGTCATGCCATCCTGCGGAAAACGCGCATCCGGGTCGTCCAGGGCGGCGTAATCCATGCTCAATTCGCGGAATATCGTGCGGCAGTCGACGCCGCCCATTTCCAGTGCCTGGACGATACCCAGGGCCCAACTAGAGGAGGTGGTGCGTTCGCTCATGGCGGCTTCTTGTTCGATTAGGCTGGGGCCGCATGGCGCGGCATGGCGACCCAAGGATACTAAACTGGCACTTAATGTCACTGGCCCAGCGGGTCAGCGCCACTAAACTATGGCGATCCACAACAGGATGCCAACAGGAGCGCTGTCATGGCTACGCACGGTACCGCACGCTATACCAGCTTCGCCGAGTTCTACCCGTACTACCTGCAGGAGCACCGTAACGACACCTGTCGCCGCCTGCACTACATCGGCAGCCTGCTGGTACTGGCGATCATCGCCTACGCCATCGGCAGCCAGCAATGGTTGTGGCTGCTCGCCGTGCCCCTGGCCGGTTACGGCTTCGCCTGGGTCGGCCATTTCGTGTTCGAGAAGAATCGCCCCGCCACTTTCCAATACCCGCTGTACAGCCTGCTGGGCGACTGGGTGATGCTCAAGGACGCACTAACCGGGCGCATCAAGTTCTAAGGTCGCAGTCGCTCTAGCACACCAGCAGGTGGCACATCGGTACCGTTCAGCCATCATGCTTGGCGGCGGCGGCTGCGCTTGGTTATGATCCCCGCTTTGCTCCGCACCGCCCAGGTTGTGGACCGCCAGGCACCCAGTAGAGGTGTCGGATACCAGCAGGGATCATCGTAACCGCATGAATGCCACCACCTTGAACCGGCTCAACGCATTACCGGCTCCGCCGCTGCGCGAATACTATTCGCGGGTACTGGCCTATATCGCGATTGCCGCCAGCATCGCCGCCGGCACCTATACGCAGCACTTTTCTTACGATGTCCTCTGGATGGTGCCTTACACCCTGCTCTATCCGCACCTGGCTCATCAGTTGAGCCTGCGTTTCAAGCGCGAACATCCGCAACGAACCTCTCTCGCACTGTTGTTTATCGACGCCCTGAATTCGGGCGCGGCCATCGCCTTTTTGAGCTTTTCCGTGGTCCCCAGTTTGATGGCCATGCTGATCCTGGTATTCAGCACCCTGGTGATCGGCGGTTTGCGTTATCTCGGTCTGGCCATATTGATCGCCCTCGGCGCCGGCGCTTTCACCGCCTTGATGATCGATGCCCGGTTCAATCCCAACACCCCGGCCCTGGTGGCCGCGGTAAGCATCTGCTTCACCGCGCTGTGCATTTGCATCACTGCCTACTTCGTCCACCAGCAGGGCATGCGTCTGGCGCAGGTGCGCAGCGAGATCAAGCGCGAGCAGGAAAAGGCCGCGCGCCTGGCCCGCAACCTGGCCAAGTACCTGTCGCCGCAGGTTTGGGAATCGATTTTCAGCGGCAAGAAGAGCGTGCGCCTGGAAACCCAGCGCAAGAAACTCACGGTGTTCTTCTCCGATATCAAAGGCTTCACCGAGCTGTCCGAAGAGCTGGAAGCCGAAGCCCTGACCGACCTGCTCAACAGCTACCTGAACGAAATGTCGAAAATCTGCCTGAAGTACGGCGGCACCATCGATAAGTTCATCGGCGACAGCGTCATGGTATTTTTCGGCGACCCGGCCAGCAAAGGCGCGAAGAAGGATGCCGTGGCCGCGGTCTCGATGGCCATCGCCATGCGCAAGCACATGAAAGTGCTACGCCAACAGTGGCGCGCCCAGGGCATCACCAAGCCCCTGGAGATCCGCATGGGTCTGAATACCGGCTATTGCACGGTCGGCAACTTCGGCGCCGATACGCGCATGGACTACACCATCATCGGCCGCGACGTGAACCTCGCCAGCCGCCTGGAAAGCGCCGCCGAGTCCGGCGAAATCCTGATCTCCCACGAGACCTACTCGATGATCAAGGACGTGGTGATGTGCCGCGACAAGGGCCAGATCAACGTCAAGGGCTTCACCCGCCCGGTACAGATCTATCAGGTCGTGGATTTCCGCCGCGACCTGGGCGCAACCTCCACCTATGTCGAGCACGAATTGCCCGGTTTCTCCATGTACCTGGATACCAACGGCATTCAGAACTTCGACAAGCAGCGTGTCATCCAGGCGCTGCAACAAGCGGCCGAAAAACTGCGCGACAAGGTGATCATGTAACGCGCTATCCGGCTGAGAGGCTGTAGGGCGGGTGAAACCCGCCAGGTCTATGCAAGGCTGGATATGCCAAGCCCGAATCGCCTTCCAATCCTCAGCCCTCGCGCAATCCGCGGAGATAGCCCCCGGATTTCATCCGGGCTACAGGAAAGGCCGCGTTACCGCTCGCGGTGCTACGCGCAGCGGTTCCAGACTGCCCTCGCCATCGATCATCGGCTGCATGGCCAGGAACTCCAATGCCGAGGCGCGCCAGGATTGCCGCGCGGCCAGCTCGGCGCAGTGGCCTCGATCCAATTGCAGAGCGGCCAAACAGGCCTCGCGCAGATCCTCGTTCATCGCACCGCTAACCCCAGGTTCCAGCACATCCAGCGGTCCCGGCACGGGAAACGCCGCCACCGGCGTGCCGCAGGCCAGGGCCTCGAGCATGACCAAGCCGTAGGTATCGGTGCGCGAGGGGAACACCAGCACGCTGGCCTTTTGGTAGGCCCGGGCCAGGGCTTCGCCATGGCGGTAACCGAGAAACTCCACCGCGCCATAGCGGGCCTGCAAGGCTTCACGCTGCGGACCGTCACCGATCACCCGCTTGATTCCGGGCAGCTCCAGATCGAGAAAGGCTTCCAGGTTCTTCTCCGTGGCGACTCGCCCGACATACAGAAAAACCGGGGCGGCACCCTCCGCATGGGCGGTCGACGGGTGGAACAAGCCGGTATCGACGCCCTTGCGCCATACCGCCAGGCGCCGCAGCCCCCAGCCGGCGAACTCCGCGCACAAACGCTCGGTGGTGATCAGCACCGCCCGGCTCGGCCGATGGAACGCGCGCAGATAGGCATAACCCCAACTCAACGGCAGCCAGCGCCAGCGGCTGTTGAGGTATTCGGGGAAGCGCGTGTGGATCGCCGTGGAAAACGCCAACCCACGTTTGTTCAGCCAACGGCGCGCCGCCCAGCCGAGCGGCCCTTCCGTGGCCAGGTGGACGCAATCGGGCTGAAATTCACGGATCGCCGCGCCGACTCGCCAGAGGTTCCACACCAGCGGTATTTCCGGATAGGTGGGGCACGGCACGCTGCGAAAATCCGCAGGCGACAGCAGTTTGACCTGATGCCCGAGGCCGCGCAGCTCATCCAGCAATGCGCGCAGGCTGGTGACCACACCATTGACCTGCGGCGACCAGGCGTCGGAAACGATCAGAATCCTCATGCCGCCGGCTCCACGGCGACCAAGGGTGGCGCTTCGGTCTGCGCCTGATCCTCGGCCAGGCGGTACAGCTCGATACGCCCATCCAGGTGCTCGATCAATGCCGTGCAGGATTCGACCCAGTCGCCGCAATTCATATATTCCACGGCACCCATGGGGCGAATTTCGGCATGGTGGATATGGCCGCAAACCACCCCGTTGAAGCCACGCTTGGCGCACTCGTGGGCGATCGCCTCCTCGAAGTCGCTGATGAAATTCACCGCGCCTTTGACCTTGTGCTTGAGGTAGGCCGACAGCGACCAATAGCCGTAGCCGTAGCGCTGGCGCCAGTGGTTGAGCCAGCGGTTGAGGGTCAGGGTGAATTCGTAGGCCGAGTCGCCGAGAAAGGCCAGCCAGCGGTGATAGCGGGTAATCACATCGAACTGATCGCCATGGATCACCAACAAGCGGCGGCCGTCGGCGGTGAGGTGCTCGGCTTCGTCGACCAGTTGGATATTGCCGAGGATCAAACCGGAATAACCACGCAGGAATTCGTCGTGATTGCCGGTCACGTAGATCACCTCGGTGCCGCGCTTGCTCATGGTCAGCAAGCGGCGGATCACGTTGGTGTGGGCCTGCGGCCAGTACATGCCGCCGCGCAGTTTCCAGCCGTCGATGATGTCGCCGACCAGGTAAACCTTATCGGCCTGGTAACGCTTGAGAAATGCCGCGAGGTGTTCGGCCTGGCAATCCCGTGTGCCCAGGTGCACGTCGGAAATCCACAGGGTGCGGACATGTTGCTTACGACTTGGCTTAATCAGCTGCACGCTGGTCATGGTCGGCCTCCACCGGAGTTTGCCTGAGCGTGCATGGCCGGGGTGAAACCAAGGTGACGGATCCAAGGCAATTCGATGACAGTGGCACACAGATGCCACGCGCCGCGCGAAGGCCAGCGACGGCCTGCTAGCAGGCCGTTGAAAACGTAGGCGAGGCAGGCAAGACAATACCGATGGCGGCCCCGCAAAAACAGGCGATGAACGGTCGGAGTCGCGGGCGACTTTACTGCTGTAAATGAGCATTTTGAGACGCCGAGTTCCGGCCTGTTTTTAACGCCCCCACCCTTTTATCAAGAGGGCCAACGCAGGTAGTTTTACAACGGCCTGCTAGACTGGGCGCCTTGCCCGAGGACTCTGCATGTCGACTCTGCTTTCGTTGCGTCACTACAGCCATGACCTGCTCAGCCACAGCCACGCCCATGCGCAGTTGGTGTTCGGCCTCAGCGGTTTGCTGGATTTCGAAGTCGCCGGCCGCGGCAGCCAGGTCGTCCGCCAGACCCTCGCCGTGGTGCCGCCCGACACCCGGCACGCCTGCGGCAGCCGTCACGGCAGCCAGTGCCTGGTGCTCGACATCCCCTCCGAATCCTGGCTGCAGCAACGCCTCGGCGCCCACGCCGATGCCGGCCGACGGCTGATCGACAACCCTGGCGCCTTGCCGCTCAACCCGGCGCAGAGCCAGTTGGTCGGCTGGCTGGCGGCCAGCCCTATCGGCGACCCGGTGATCGCCGAACAAGGCGCGGCCTTGTTATTGGCCAGCCTGGCGAGCGAACACGGCAGTCTTCCGCCCAGCCAGTTGCCCCTGGCGGCAATCGACGCCCATATCGACCGACATGCCGCACACCCGCTGCAGGTTGTCGACCTGGCGCGCCTGGCCGGCTTATCGGCGGCGCGCTTCCATGTGCGTTTTCTCGACGAAACCGGGCAGACGCCCATGGAGTACGTACGCAGCCGCCGGCTGAACCTGGCCCGCCACCTGCTGCAGCACAGCCAGTTGGCGGTCGGTGAGATCGCCGCCAGGGTCGGCTACAACTCGCAGAGCGCCTTTACCGCCGCCCTGTCGCGCCAGTTCGGCAGCACCCCGCGTGCGCTGCGCCAGTGCCGCGAGTAACGCGCTAAAAGTCGCGACTCGCGCGACAGACGCCCAGCCGTCCGCCTCCTAGACTGCAAGCAGCAATCAGGAGGCCATATGCCGCAGATCGAGTGGGACGATTTTCAACGGGTGGAATTACGCGTCGGCACCATAGTGGCCGCAGAGCCGAACCCGAAGGCGCTGAAACCGGCCTATGTGCTGCGCGTGGATCTGGGCGAATCAGGGCTGAAAACGTCGAGCGCGCAGCTGACCGCACACTACCGCTGCGACGAGCTGATCGGCCGCCAGGTGCTGTGCGTGTGCAACTTCGCGCCTAACAGGCCGTTGAAAAACGTAGGCGAGGCAGCCAACGCAAGGCAAAAACAGGCGAAAAAGCGTAGTTTACGAGCTGTAAATGAGCATTTTGAGCCTGTTTTTAACGCCGCGATGGCAACGCAGGTAGTTTTTCAACAGCCTGCTAAACGCATCGCCGGCCTCCGCTCGGAAGTGCTGGTGACCGGTGTCTACGACGCCGAACAGAAGGTGGTGCTGGCGAGCTTCGATAAACCTCTAGCCAATGGCGCACGCCTGGTATGACGTACAGCAGAGCATTACTGGCGATTCATCTGGGCGCATTGATGTTCGGCCTCTCGGGGATTTTCGGCAAATTGGCCAACACCACCCCCTGGGCTATCGTCGGCGGACGGGCAATCTTCGCCGTCGCGGCGCTGGCGCTGTTCGCCCAGCTGTTCAACAACGGCAAGGCGCAACGCCCGAGCCCGCGCCAACTGGCGATGCTGGCGCTCGGCGGTTTACTGCTCGGCAGCCATTGGTTGACGTTTTTCGAGGCGGTAAAGGTTTCCGGCGTGGCCATCGCCACCCTCGGTTTCGCCAGTTTCCCGGCCTTTACCGTGCTGCTCGAAGGTGTGCTGTTCCGCGAACGCACACGGCCGCTGGAGTTCGCCATGGTCGGCGTGGTTTGCCTGGGTCTGATCCTGGTCACGCCGAGTTTCGACCTGGCCAACCAGGCCACCGGCGGGCTGCTCTGGGCGATACTTTCGGGCCTGCTGTTCGCCTTGTTGTCGCTGCTCAACCGCGCCAGCACCCGCGGTCTCGACCCGGTACAGGCGGCGCTCTGCCAGAACCTGACGGTGCTGCTGTGCTTTCTGCCCTTCGCCTGGTCGACGCTGCCGAGCATCCGCGCCATCGACTGGTTATGGCTGGGCATGCTAGGGATTTTCTGTACCGGCTTGGCGCACAGCCTGTTCGTCGCCAGCCTGCGGGTGATCACCGCGCGCAGCGCCGCGGTGATATTCGCCCTGGAGCCGGTTTACGGCATCTGCTTCGCCTGGTGGTTGTTCAACGAAGTACCGTCCCTGCGCATGCTCGCCGGTGGCGTGCTGATCGTGCTGGCGATCTTCGTTTCGGCGCGGATGGCCCGCTAGCTCGGAGGCCAGGCCGCTGCTCCGACTCCGCAGGCGCGACTCAGCTATCGCGCGAACGCTCGTTATGGCCGAGGTCGCGCGCCGGGTCGATCTGATCGCGCAAACGTTGCTTGAGGATCTTGGCCTCGGGAAAGCCGCCATCGGCCTTGCGCTCCCACAGCTGCACGCCGTCGCAGTGGATGCGAAACACCCCGCCGGTGCCCGGCTCCAGGCTGACCTTGCCAAGATCGTCGGCAAAGGTCGAGAGCAACTCCTGGGCGAGCCAGGCCGCACGCAGCAGCCACTGGCATTGGGTGCAATAGGTGATGGTCACTTCCGGTTTAGTGCTGGACATAAACTGACTCTGCTCGGCTGATAGGGCTGAACCCGCATGATACGCCTGCGCACCCGCCCTGCCCTGGCAGCCCGGATAAACGCGCCTGTATAAGCGGCCGCGCTCGGCGATTTGCGTGGCCCAATAAAAACGCCCGTCGGCATAAGCTCGACGGGCGTTTTCGCTGCATCGCTGGTTACCGCTAAGCGATCCTTGCCAACAACGCACGGGCCTCTTGCTTGAGTTTCTCGTCGCCGTCGTGGATCAGCTCGTTGAGGATGTGGCAGGCGCTATCCAGGCTACCGCTCTCGATATAAGCCAAGGCCATATTGAGTTTGGCCAGGTCATTGCGATTACCGGCCAGGTGATCGAGATTGCTCGACAAGGCATTGCCCATCATGTCGGTTTGTTCGATAAAGCGGGGGTCGAGTTCCTCCGCCAGCCAGCTGTCGATCGGTGCCTCTTCCACCAGCATGGCATCGGCAAAGGGGTTGCGGGCATCGCGCGTGTCGGGCAGTACGACATCGTCCTTGGGCGCGGCGGCCTGGGTCGCTTCGCTGGGCTGAGCAGCTTTCTTTTTCAGCGGTGGTGCGAACGGGTCCAACGACTCCCAGTCGGCGTCCAGCGAAAGTTCGTCGAGATTGAGTTTGAAGTCGTCGGCCAGGGTTTCCGCCTCAGCCTCTGGCTGCGCTTCGTCCAATTCCAGCACGGCATCGGCCAGCAGATCCGCCGGCGGCGCGGCGAACAAATGGGCAAAGCGGGCTCTCAACTCATCGATACGCGCCGGGGTAAAGCCCGAGTTACGCAGGATCGCCTCCTGATCGAGGAACCCAGCGACATCCCCCTGCTGAGCCAGCACCTCCAGCAGCCGCCAGCGAATATCGCTGCGCGCGGGCTGAGTCTGCAGGGCCTTGTTCAGGCAAGCGGCCGCTTCGGTGAAACGACCGTAGGCGAGATAAGTTTCGGCGCTATGCAGGGCGTCGCCCGAATAACTCGGGGCTACGGCCGGCACGACGCTTTCGCTTTGCCGAGGGACCGGCACCGGTGGTATGGCCGCCGAGAGCTTGACTGGCGCAGTCGCCTGATGCGGAGTGGCGGCCGGCTCCTCGCGAGCTCTGCCGCGCCAGAGCAGGCCGACCAGCCCCGCCAGCAGCAAAGCCAGCACGGCGAAACCCGCACTGAGCCAGTTACGCGCCATCGCAGGTTCACTAGCGGCAGCGGCCGCGGTGCTATCGGCGGTCGCAGGGGCCGGCGCGGTTGCGGCGTTCGCCTGCCGCGCCGCCAGTTCGGCTTGCAAGCCCGAGATCACCCTATCCCGGGTGCTCATCTGCTCTTGCAGTTGCTGTACTTGCAGTTGCAGCTCGGCCAACTCTTGTTGCAGTTGCAGGGTTTCCGCGACCTGGGTGGCCAACTCCTGCTCGACGCGGGTCTGTTCCGCCGCAATGGCTTCGACGGGCGCCTCTAGCGCGGCGGCATCCGGCGCTCGCGTCGCGGCCGGGGCGGAATCCGGCGCAGCAGTGGCGGGTGCGGTGATAGCCGTGTCCGGCAACAGCAGCTCGGCACCGGCATGCAAACGATTGATATCGCCATTGCTGAAGGCCTGCGGATTGAGCGCATGGATATCAGCCATAAGCGTTTGCTGCGAGGCTTGGCTGCCTTGCTCGCGCAAGCGCGCGGCGATCTTCCACAGGCTATCGCCGGCCACCACCCGATAGCGCTCGCCCTGCTCGGCCGCTGGCTTCGGTCTGGCCGCACGCGGCGCTGCCGGGCGCGGCGGCTGCACTTGAACGGGGGCGACCGACGGCGCGACGGGCGCGGCCGTCGAGGCGACCGCCCGATAAGCCGAGGAACCCGGCGGGTCGAGCAACACCGTGTACTCGCGGAATAAATGACCATTGGGGCGCGTTACTTCGACGATGAAGTTCAAGTAAGGCTCGCGCACCGGTTTGCTCGATAGCACGCGGATCACGCCGCTGCCGCCTTGCAGCAAGGGGGTGAAGCGCAGGTCGTTGAGAAAGTAAATGCGATCGACGCCGGAGCGGCTGAAAACCTCAGCGGGGGCGAGACGCACTTTGAAATCGACGTCGGACAGGTCGCCCAACTCCAACAGTTCGATTTCCGCATCCAAGGGCTGGTTCAACGCCGAATGCAGGGTGATTTCACCCAAGCCCAAGGCCGGTGCCAGCCCCGAATAAAGCGCCGAGCCAGAGGCGAGGCCGATCAATAGTTGCCGTGCTCGAATCATAGGAACCTCTCAGATAGCGCTTCCTGAGTAGCAACGACGCTGCGGCAATCGATGCGAGACCAGAAAGGAGGCGCTATCGCCGCGGTTTTCAGTCGGGAGCAATTCCATATGAGACCCGGCCGCTGATCGCCCTGACTATCGATTCGGGCGTCAACACACCGAAAGAATAGCAAGGGGCCATCACCGAAAAGAATAGGCAATAAGTCAACAAAACGACAAAAAATACCGCGACCGTTTATCCGTCAGCGTTTTGTCGTTTTCACGCCGTGGGCGGCCAGAACCGTCAATGCGAAGACCGCGCCCATCAGCCAGAAACTCTGTTGAAAGGCCAAGGCTTCGCCAGGCGCATCGCCCCCCTCGCGAGCGTGACGCCATTCGAGGAAGAAGGTCAGCAGGTTGACGCCGAACGCACCGCCTAGCTGTCGTACGAAGGTGATGGCGCCAGCGCCCTGGGCCAGTTCCTCCTGGCTGAGGATATCCAGCGAGCCGGTGCTCAGCGCCGGCAGCAGCAGACCCAAGCCGACCCGGCCGACGCAGGCCCAGAAACACAGCACCACGAACGAAGCACCGGGTTCGAGCCAGCCCAAGCCCGCGCCCGACAGGGCGAACACCAGCAGCCCCGCGATCAGCAGCGAAGCTGCCGACCAGCGGTCGCTGAGCCAGCCACCGAGAAAGGATGCGCCGCCCATCAGGATACCGGTGGGCAACAGCAGTAAACCGGCGCGGCCGGCGCTATAGCCCTCCACCGTTTGCAGGTAGAGCGGAATCAGATAGGTCGAACCGTAGAGCCCCATACCCAGGGTCAGAGCCACCCAGCTGGCATTGCGAAAACCGCCGTGGCGCCACAGGCTCAACGGCAGCAGCGGCTTGAGGCTGCGCCGACTGCGGACGAAAAAGCCGAGAAACCCCAACAGCCCGAGCACGCTCGGCAACCACACGCGCGCTGCCGACCAGGCGAAGCGCTGCGCCTCGGCCAAGGCGCCGAGCGAGGCGAACAGCGCCACGCAGAGCAAGACAAACGCCCAGATATCGAGAAACGGCGTATTGCGCTCGCGCTCGCTGGGCAGCAGCCACTGGCCGCCGAGCGCGGCCAGCACACACATCGGCAGCGGCATCCAGAACACCGCAGCCCAACCGAAGTGATCGACCAGATAGCCGCCGATGGTCGGCCCCAGGGTCGGTGCGATCATCACACCGAGGCCATACACCCCCAGCGCCATGCCCCGCCCGCCCGCGGCGAACACGCGAAAGATCAACACCATGGCCAGGGGCTGGACAATGCCGGCGCACAAGCCCTGGATGCAACGCAGGACGATCAACTGCCAAGCGCTTTGCGCCGCCAGGGCCAATAGCGAAGCGAAGATGAACAGCAGCAAACCGGCCTGTGCGGTACGTCGCGCACCCAGGCGTGCATGCGCCCAGGCCGCCAGCAACAGGCCCGCGGTCATGGCGGCGAGAAAGCCGGTGGACAGCCATTGCGCCAGCGGGCGGCCGATGGCGAAGTCCTGCATGATCGCCGGCAAGGCCACATTGATACTGGTCGAGGCCAGCACCATGGCCATGCTGCCGATCATCAGTACGGCCAGCAGCCACTGCGGATAGCGCTGACCGTAGCGCGCTTGCAGGGCTGGCAGGTTCTCCTGCATCAGCGCTTTTCCAGATTACCCAGAATCCGTGCGTGCACCAGTTGGCAGCGACGCAGTTCGTCTTCGTCGATACCGTCGAACAGTTCTTTGCGTAATTGCGTGGAAATCGCTTCGATCTTCTCGATCAAGGGTTTCGCCGGTTCGCACAAGGCGATTTTCTTCGCTCGGCGGTCTTCCGGCACCGCATGGCGGCTGACCAGCCCCTGGGCCTCCAGGCTATCGAGCAAGCGCGCCAGGGTCGGCCCCTCGACACCGACGCTTTGCGCCAATTCGCGCTGGGTCGGCGCCTCCTTGAAGCGCCCGAGGTGCAACAGCACCAGCCAGCGCGCCTGGGACAGGCCCAGATCGACGAGACGACGATCCAGTTCCGCGCGCCAGGCGCGGGATAACTGGGCTAATTGCATGGCAAAGCGGTGTTGATCTAATTGCGACATGGATAAACGACTCTAAGTATCAAAAAACTAATTATTAGCCAGCTAACCATAGTCACGGTACCGAGATCAAGGCTCGTTTGGCAGATCGCGATAAAGGGTGCTGTCAGTGCGCGTAGCGGCCCAGTGACTTTTCACCACTTCACGTACTGGTCCTCGACGAAGCCCCAGAGGTTGTCGATGGCCACTTCCGGCCGGCCAATCGGGCGCAGTACGCCACTGAAACGACCGAATACCTGCTTGAAGTTGCTGGCCAGAAAGCCCAGGTTCAGGCGCTCGCGGTGCAGCCCCCGGGCCTCGAAGCGCAATTGCACCTGGCCGTCGTGGGAGTCGATCCGCCAGGGTTGCAACGGCTGATCGCGGTCGAAGGCGAAGCGCACCGTATCGACCTTGATCAGCTCGCCATCGAGCCAGAAACAATTTTCGGTGAAGCTGGTTTCATTGACTCCGCACGACAGGTTCAACCCGACCCGCTGCGCGCCGGCTTGGCCGGACAGGCAGGCCCAGTTCCAAGAGGTTTCCGGGCGCATATAGCCGGCCGACCAATCGTGATGGGCAAAGGCGTCGATCGCCGTCAGGTCGAACTCGCCGAGGCTGCTGAGCACCGTGCCACGGCAGCGCACGCCCGCGACCTTCTGGGCGTAAACCCAACCGTTCGTCGCACACGGCGTATTCAGGCACATCGCCTGAAACGCCGGCAGTTGTTCGGAGAAGCTGGCTTCGATGCGCGTGCCGTCGTCCAACTCGACCAGCAGGCGCTTTTGCCGTGGCGCCTCACTGTTTTCGAAACGCAGCAGGTTGCGCCCGCTGCGCAATTCGCAGACGCCATCCTGCGGCCGTTGGGAAAAACGCGTGCCCATGCCCAGCGGCAACTTGAACTCGCGCGCGATCATCCGCCCACTGGCGGGATGGAACAGGTAGACGAAACCGACCCCGAGCAGGCTCAGGTTGGCCAGCGCGCAACCACCGATCAACTCCTCGCTGATCAGCCCGAAGTACTGGAATTGATGGAAGCGTCGCCATTTCGCCAGAGCGCCGAGGCGCCGGCCCATGGCCGAGCGGAAGTCGAAGTCGCGGTAATTGATCAGCTCGGGGGCGTCGCTGAATATGCCGTAGTGCGCTTGGCCGTTGGCTTGAATCAGGCGTTCCATGGAAAATCCGTCAGCGCAAGAATGGCCATGATGCTAGCACCGGCACCACTGTCCCGCAGTCACCGTAAGCGACAGCTACAGCGACGAAACCGGCCAGCTCAGGCGCTGAGCCGCACTAGGGTCTGTTGCCATTTCAGCGCAAGCCGCGTTGCCGCGAAAAATCTCGCCAAGCTAGGCGTAGGACGTAGGACGTAGGACGTAGGACGTAGGTAATGGTTGCTCCCTTGCCAAGTCCTACAACAACGCATGGCGAGATTTTCCGCGCAACCCGTAGGGCCGGGCCTGTTTTAGCGCGATGCGGCGTTTCTCGACGCTCATTTGGAACGACCAAACTTCGCGTCTCGTGCCTTGCCTCGCGCTAAAACAGGC
>CBIHLQ010000067.1:0-21859 GCA_966210885.1 uncultured Pseudomonas sp. | reverse complement strand
GCGATGTTGCTGCTTGAACCGCGATAGTCGCCGCTAACGCCAACCTACGATGCCGCGGCCCGAATATGTGCCAGCCCAGCCCGGTAGGTCGGGTTAGCGGCGAGCCACATTAATTGTCGCAACACCGTAAATGAACGCCGCGTAACCCGACAGGATGTCTACGCGGTGCCATTGTTGGGTTACGCGGCGGTCGATGGCGATGTTGCTGCTTGAACCGCGATAGTCGCCGCTAACGCCAACCTACGATGCCGAGGCCCGTATAAGCATCAGCGCAATCCGCGAATCGGCGTATGGCAACCACCGGTGCCCGGGATTGCCTTACTCGCCGTGCACTTCGATGCGCCGGCCGCTGGTGCGTTCGGCTTTCGGCAGTTCGATGCGCAATACGCCATTGCGGTAGCTGGCCGATGCCTTATCGGCGAGCACCGGCAGCGGCAGCGGAATGCTGCGGTGAAAGCTGCCGAAGGCGCACTGGCGCACCCGGTACTGGCCGTTGCTGGTTTCCTGTTCGGAGCGCTTTTCGCCGCGCACGATCAACATGTCGTTGCGCACTTCGATATCGAGCTGATTCTTGTTCAGGCCGGGTACTTCGAGGCGCACGGTGAACTTGTCGTCGTCCTCGAACACATCCCCGGCCAGCAGCGCCCAGTTCGCCGAGGGGAAATCGGCGGACTGCTCCGGCGTTTTGTCATTGCTCGGGGTAAAGCGGGTCAGGGTGCCGCTGGTGCGCTCGCGCAACTGACGCCAGCCTTCGCTGAGCGAGTGCCAGGTACCCTCCAGCCCCTGTTTCAGTTCATTGAGTTTTTCCATAGCGGTGTTCTCCGGGTGGAGCGGTCGCATCCACCAAGTCGACGCGACCGCTCAACGGTATCAGGCGACTTTGACTTCGATCCGGCGCGGTTGCGCATGCGGGTGTTTGGGAATCCGCAGATTGAGCACGCCGTCGCGCAGCTGCGCGTCGATCTTGCTGCTGTCCAGCTCGCTGCTCAGGCTGAACGCGCGGCGATAGCGCGACAGGCGCACTTCGGCATAGGCCGCGTCCATGTTCTCCGGGGTGTCCTGGACGATATCGGCCTCGATCAGCAAGGTGTCGTTGTCGACCCGCAGTTCGAGCTTGTCCTTGGGCACGCCGGGCAGGTCGGCGACCAACAGGATGCCGTCCTTGTTCTCGTACACATCCACTTGCGGCAACAGCGCCTGGATCTCTTCCGGGCGTTCGTTGCGTTTGGCGACTGGTTTGTCGGTCATGGCAAGTTCCTCCTGGGAGCAATCTCATTGAATGGTGATGCGCTTGGGCTGCGCCGATTCCTGGCGCGCCACGCTGATATGCAGCACGCCGTTGCGGTACTGCGCAGTGACCTTGTCCGGGTCGATATCCTTGGACAGGTTGACGGTGCGCTTGAAGCGCCCGTTGAAGCGTTCGTTGGCGTAGATCGAGAGGGTGTCCTTGTCGTTTTGCGGTTCGGCGCTGGTGCGCTCGCCGCTGATCGACAGCAAACCTTGGTCGATCTGGATATCGAGGCTGGCCGGATCGACGCCTGGGGCGAATGCGTAGACTTCGATGCTGGTCGGCGTGCTACCGACATTGAGCGCCGGGAAGGCGCCGCTGGTCAGGGCGCGAATACTGCCGGGGCGGCCAAGGCTGCTGAATTCTTGCTGCAACTCGCGCTGCAAGCGCTCGAACTCGGCGAGCAAGCCGCCGGGAAAGCTGAATAGGGACTCGTACATCGCAAACCTCCTCTTCTGAGATGATCTGGAAGTTGTTTGCGGCGCTCAAGGGCGGGCCTTCGCGCGCCGTTAGCGAGAATATGTCGGTGGCCTTGGGCGGCTTCAAGGGCGGCTTTAAGAACGTTATCGAATGGGTTATATCGGCGGGGAATAGGCGGTGGCAGGGCCGATTGGCGGGCATGTAGCCCGGATGAAATCCGGGGGCGGTTTGGCAGCAGATAGCGTTCCCGGATTGCATCCGGGCTACAAAGGCTTGGCGGGTTGCACCCGCCCTACGATGTCGTGGGCGCGGCTTAGAACGGTGCCGGGCACTCGAAGCGCAGGCGTTCGCCGGTTTGCGGGTGGCTCAGGGCGAGCATGCTGGCGTGCAGGCACAGGCGCGGGTAGGCGGCGAGGGCTTGTTCGTGGGCATACAGGCCGTCGCCGAGCAGTGGATGGCCGATGGACAACATATGCACGCGCAGCTGGTGCGAGCGGCCGGTGATCGGTGTCAGCTCGACTCGGCAATGGTCGCCGCAACGCTCGAGGATGCGCCAATGGGTCAGGGCGTGTTTGCCCAGCTCGTGGTCGACCACGTGGCGCGGCTTGGTCGGCGGGTCGTAGCGCAGCGGCAGGTCGATGCTGCCGCTGTCCTGCTGCGGTTGGCCCCAGCACAGCGCGGTGTAGGCTTTTTCGGTTTCGCGGTCGTGGAACTGCCGCGAGAGTTCGCGGTGGCTGTCCGGGTCGCGGGCCAGGACGATAATCCCCGAGGTTTCCCAGTCCAGACGATGGACGATGCGCGCTTCCGGGTAGCCGTTTTCCTGCAGGCGGGTGACCAGGCAATCCTTGTTGTCCTCGGCGCGACCGGGCACCGAAAGCAGCAGGGTGGGCTTGTTGATCACCAGCAGGGCGGCGTCCTGGTGGAGGATTTCGATTTGGCTGAGGGGCATGGGAATTCTTTGGTGGGGCGGCAGTTAACTGTAGGAGCCAGCTTGCTGGCGATGTTTTTGCGCTTAGCAGGCCGTTGAAAAATGTAGGCGAGGCAGGCAAGACAAGGCAAAAACGGTCGAGGAAGCGGAGTTTACTGGCTGTAAATGAGCATTCCGAGGCCGTTTTTAACGCAGTATTGCCAACGCAGGTAGTTTTTCAACGGCCTGTTAGGGGGGCGCCAGCAAGCTGGCTTCTACAAAGGCGTTGTACTGCTGGAATAAAATGGCGGCCCTTAAGGCCGCCATCTAGTCAGGTTTCGCCTGCATCTACGGATCAACGATCCGGTAGGGTGATATTGAGTTCCAGAATGGAACAGCTGCCCTGATTCTCCAACGCGACCTGGACCTGATCCGAGTCGATATTGACGTACTTGCGGATCACTTCGACCAATTCCTGCTGCAGGGCCGGTAGGTAGTCCGGCTGGCTGCGCTGGCCGCGCTCGTGGGCGACGATGATCTGCAGACGCTCTTTCGCAATGGACGCAGTGGTTTCTTTCTTGCGTTCGCGAAAGAAGTCAAAAATATTCATTCACGACCTCCAAACAGGCGTTGCATGAGTCCTTTCTTCTGTACGTCGAGGAAGCGGTGCGCCACTTCCTTGCCGAGCAGGCGGTCGACGGCATCGCTGTACGCTTGGCCGGCGTCGCTCTGGTCGTCGAGGATCACCGGCACGCCCTGGTTCGAGGCTTTCAGCACGGCTTGCGATTCCGGGATGACGCCGAGCAGGCGGATGGCGAGGATTTCTTCGACGTCTTCCACGCCGAGCATTTCGCCGCGGGTCACGCGCTCGGGGTTGTAACGGGTCAGCAGCAGGTGTTCCTTGATCGGCTCTTCGCCTTTCACCGCGCGGCGCGATTTGCTCGCCAGCAGGCCGAGCATGCGGTCGGAGTCGCGTACCGAGGAAACTTCCGGGTTGGTCACGACTATCGCCTCATCGGCGAAGTACATCGCCAGGTGGGCGCCTTTCTCGATACCGGCCGGCGAGTCGCAGACCACGTATTCGAAGTCCGCACGCAGTTCCTCGATGACCTTTTCCACGCCTTCTTCGGTCAGCGCGTCTTTGTCGCGGGTTTGGCTGGCGGCCAGTACGTAGAGGTTTTCCAGGCGCTTGTCTTTGATCAACGCCTGCTTCAGCGTGGCTTCGCCGTTGACCACGTTGACGAAGTCGTACACCACGCGGCGCTCGCAGCCCATGATCAGATCGAGGTTACGCAGGCCGACGTCGAAGTCGACGATGACTGTCTTGTGGCCGCGCAGGGCGAGACCGGTACCGATGGCGGCGCTGGTGGTGGTTTTACCGACGCCACCCTTGCCGGAAGTGACTACGAGGATCTTGGCCAAGGTGGTTCACCCATAAAATATGAAAATAACGCGGGAATTCGCAGCCGAGAGAGGCTTCCAAATGCCCTGTTTTTGTGTCCCTAAAAGTGGCGGCAGTATCCGTTAAAGGCGGGTGATGTTCAACACGTCACCCGACAGGCTGACATGCACCGACTCCCCCCAGAGCGGGTCGCGGCGCAGGTCTTCGGCAGTCTTGTAATGCCCGGCGATAGACAATAGTTCGGCGCCCATTTGTTGGCAGAAAATCCGCGCCGAACCATTGCCTTTGATGCCGGCCAGCGCCCGGCCGCGCATCGGTGCGTAAACATGGATATTGCCGTCGGCGAGAAGTTCCGCGCCGGCACTGACCGGCGCCAGGACGATCAGGTCGCCACCTTGGGCGTAAATCTGCTGGCCGCCGCGCACCGGGCTGGTGACCACCTTGCTCGGCCGCAGTTCGGATTCGGCCGGTTTTTCCGGTTTTTTTGCGGCGCCGTCGCTCGGCTCGAGCGGGCGTTCGCGCGCGCCCGAGGGCGGCAATACCGGCAAGTCGAGGGCGCTGGCGGCGTTGATGTCGTCTTCGCGGTTGGCGCGTACCGCCAGGGTGCGCAGGCCATGGCTGCGGCACACGGCCATCAGCGCGGCGAGGTCGAGTGCGCCTTCGCCTTCCGGCAGCTTGTCCAGGGCCAGCACCAGCGGGGTGTTGCTGAAGAAATTCGGCGCCTGGGCGACTTTCGCGGCCAACTGCTGGTCGAGGCGCGCGAGGTCGTTATGCGCCAGTTCCATCACGGTGATGGCCAGCATGCTGCCTTTTAGCTGGAATACGGGGTCTTGGTCGAGGAGGTCGGCTTGGCTCATGGTCTGTCTGGGGCGGCCTTGGCGGCTGAATAAAATAAGTCGGACTTATAGCGAGAACGTCGCCCGCCCGCAAGTTGACGCGGCCCAAGCGAGACGGCGGCGAAGTCCTGATAGAATGCCGCGCTTTACGATCTGCCCGGACCCCTTGATGAATCGTCCCGTCTTTCAAGCCGCCTTCCTGCACCCGCGTTACTGGCTGTTGTGGCTGGGCCTCGGCCTGTTGTGGCTGTTGGCGCAATTGCCCTATCCGCTGTTGATGCGTCTGGGGCGCGGGCTCGGCGCGGTGATGTATCGCTGCGCCGGTTCGCGGCGCAAGATTGCCGCGCGCAACCTGGAGCTGTGTTTCCCGGAGCTGCCGGCGAGCGAGCGCGAGCAGTTGCTGCGGGAGAATTTCGCATCGACCGGGATGACCTTTTTCGAGATGGCGATCAGTTGGTGGTGGCCGGCCGCGCGTTTGCGCAAGCTGGGGCGGATCGAAGGGCTCGAACACATCCGCCAGGCCGAGGCCGAGGGCCAAGGCGTGCTGCTGATGGCCATGCACTTCACCACCCTGGAAATGGGCGGCGGGCTGCTCGGCATGCAGCAGGACATGTACGGCATGTACCGCCCGCACAAAAATCCGCTGTTCGACTATGTCCAGCGATGCGGTCGCGAGCAGCGTCTGCTGGGGGTGATCGAGCGTGACGATGTGCGCGGCATGCTCAAACTGCTGCGCGCCGGCGGGGTGATCTGGTACGCGCCGGACCAGGACTATGGCGCCCAGCGCAGTATTTTCGTGCCGCTGTTCGGAGTGCCCGCAGCGACCGTGACCGCCACCAGCAAATTCGCCCGTTTGGGCAAGGCGCGGGTGATCCCTTTCACTCAGGAGCGCCTGGCCGATGGCTCGGGCTATCGCCTGACCGTGCATCCGCCCCTGGCGGATTTCCCCGGGGAGAGCGAGGAGGCCGACTGCCTGCGCGTCAATCAATGGATAGAAACGGCGATCCGCCAACATCCCGAGCAGTACCTCTGGGCCCATCGGCGTTTCAAGACGCGTCCGCCGGGCGAGGCCAAGCTTTATAAGAAGCGGCGGGTTTAACCGGCTATTGAAAGCAGGCGGTATGGCCGATATCCCGATTAAGGCCGGTCCGCCAACCCGGTCGGGCCTGATAGCGCAGCGACTTCTATACTCGAATAAATACTGCGGACACCGCTTATGACCCAGATCGACAGTCCTCAACAGCCGATCACCGGACTGATTCTGTCCGGCGGCGGTGCCCGTGCGGCCTATCAGGTGGGCGTGCTGGCGGCGATTGCCGATCTGCTGCCGGATGCCGCGCAGAATCCCTTTCCGGTGATAGTCGGCACCTCGGCCGGCGCGATCAATGCGGTCGGCCTGGCGTGCGGCGCGATGCATTTCAGCGAGTCGATCCGCCGGCTGACCCGGGTCTGGCAGGGTTTCCACACCCATCAGGTGTACCGCAGCGATTGGCCCGGCGTGCTGCGCCAAGCCAGCCGCTTTATCGGCCACAGCTTGCTGGGCCTGGGTAGCGAAGTGCCGGTGGCGCTGCTCGACAGCCAGCCGCTGCGCGAGCTGCTGCAGCGCGAGCTGGATATGTCCGGGATAGCCGCGGCGGTGCGTCATCGGCAGCTGCGGGCCGTGGCGGTGACCGCCTTCGGCTACGAGTCGGGACAGGCGGTGACCTTCTATCAGGGGCGCGCGACCATCGACCCCTGGTTCCGCCACCGCCGGGTCGGTGTGCCGACCCGACTGTCGGTCGATCATCTATTGGCCAGCGCCTCGATTCCGCTGATCTTTCCGCCGGTGAAAATCAACCGCGAGTATTTCGGCGACGGCGCCACGCGCCAATCCGCACCGATCAGCCCGGCTTTGCACCTGGGCGCCTCGCGGGTGCTGGTGGTCGGGGTCAGCGGTAATCCGCGGGGCGATCAAGCCAATACCTTGCAGGTGCGGGCGCAGTCCGGCAAACCGCCAAGCCTGGCGCAAATCAGCGGGCACATGCTCAACAGCACCTTTATCGACAGCCTGGAAGGCGATATCGAATTGCTCGAACGCCTCAACCGCATGGGTCGTTTGATTCCTGCCGAGCTGCACCCGCGTGGGCTGGGGCTGGCGCCCGTGGAGGTGCTGGTGGTGTCGCCGAGCCAGCCGCTGGAAGACATCGCCGCACGCCATCGCCATGAGCTGCCTGCGGCGCTGCGCATGTTCCTGCGCGGGCCGGGTGCGACCCGGGCAAGCGGTGCGGGGGTGCTCAGCTACCTGTTGTTCGAGGCGGGCTACTGCAACGAGCTGATCGAACTGGGCTACCAGGATGCGATGGCGAAGAAAGTCGAACTGCTCGATTTCCTCGGCCTGGCCCATGCGCCGATGGCGCAGGTCGTCGCGCAGCCGGCGTAGCGCTGCGGCCTTGTAGCCCGGATGCAATCCGGGAGCGATGGGTCAAACGCAGGATTTTCCCCGGATTGCATCCGGGCTACGAGAGCGGCAAGGCTTGCTATCTATGCCCGTGCTCCTGGTGGCGGGTTTCACCCGCCCAATTGTTCGTCGTGGCCAGGGTCGCTGTAGAAAACGCGTCATCTATGAAGAGGCCATCGGTATCGAATCGATGCGCCGATAAAACCCTGCGCCAACCTTCCGAAGAAATTGCCCGGCCCACGCGCCGTAATGGCGAACTGCGTTTAAACTGCGCCTTCCCGACGCTTTCTGTCGCATTTCCGTAAGCGCCGGTTTTCCTGGGGTTGGCGCTATAAGAAGTTGTCGCATGCCGGCAATGCCAGCCCCGAATCAATCCCTACAATCTTTCTCATCGCCTGCTGCTCAGTGCAGGTGTGCCTCGTCAGGAGAGTTCCGATGTCCGTTCAGCACGACCCGGTGCAACGCGCCGATTTCGACCAAGTGATGGTTCCCAACTACGCACCCGCGGCCTTTATTCCGGTGCGCGGCGCCGGTTCGCGAGTCTGGGACCAGAGCGGTCGTGAGCTGATCGACTTTGCCGGCGGCATCGCGGTCAACGTGCTCGGCCATTGCCACCCCGCGCTGGTCGGCGCCCTGACCGAGCAAGCCAATGCCCTGTGGCACGTGTCCAACGTGTTTACCAACGAGCCGGCCCTGCGCCTGGCCAAGAAGTTGATCGACGCGACCTTCGCCGAGCGCGTGTTCTTCTGTAACTCCGGCGCCGAAGCCAACGAGGCCGCGTTCAAGCTGGCCCGTCGCGTGGCATTCGATAAGTTCGGCGAAGAAAAATGCGAAATCATCGCCGCGACCAACAGCTTCCACGGTCGCACCCTGTTCACCGTCAGCGTCGGCGGCCAACCGAAGTACTCCGACGGTTTCGGGCCGAAGATCCAGGGCATCAGTCATGTGCCTTATAACGACCTGGAAGCGCTGAAAGCCGCAGTGTCCGACAAGACCTGCGCCATCGTGCTGGAGCCGATTCAGGGCGAAGGCGGCGTGTTGCCGGCCGATCTGGCTTACCTGCAAGGCGCCCGCGAGCTGTGCGACAAGCACAACGCGCTGCTGGTGTTCGACGAAGTGCAAACCGGCATGGGCCGCAGCGGTTCGCTGTTCGCCTACCAGCACTACGGTGTGACCCCGGACGTGCTATCCAGCGCCAAGAGCCTGGGTGGTGGTTTCCCGATCGGCGCCATGCTGACCACCAGCGAACTGGCCAAGCATCTGCCCGTCGGTACCCACGGCACCACTTATGGCGGCAACCCGCTGGCCTGTGCGGTCGGCGAGGCGGTGATCGACACCATCAATACCCCGGCGGTGCTGGCCGGCGTGAAAGCCAAGCACCTGCAGTTCAAGAACACCCTCGAGCGTATCGGCGAGCAGTACGGGGTATTCAGCCAGGTACGCGGTCTCGGTCTGCTGATCGGTGCGGTGCTGTCCGATGCCTGGAAGGGCAAAGCCAAGGCGATTCTCGATGCCGCCGCGGTCGAAGGTGTGATGGTTCTGCAAGCCAGCCCGGACGTGGTGCGTTTCGCCCCGAGCCTGGTGGTGGAAGATGCCGATATCGAAGAAGGCCTGGCGCGTTTCGAACGTGCGGTGGCCAAGCTGACCCAAGCTTGAGTCGACGGCCCGGGTAGCCGTTTACGGCGCCCGGGCCGCGCTTGCCCGGCCCACGGATGGGGCGGGCGAACTGCAGGGATGACTGTCTCCGTGTGTGCTGCGGCCCTTAGGTCGCGGTTTTCTCTAAGTGGCTCGCACGAGCTGCTTGGAGCTTTTATTGAAAGGAGTGACACCATGCTGGTGATGCGCCCCGCGCAAATGGCCGACCTCGCTGAAGTGCAGCGTCTGGCCGCGGATAGCCCGGTTGGTGTGACTTCACTGCCGGACGACGCCGAACGCCTGAGCGACAAGATCGCCGCTTCGGAAGCCTCATTTTCCGCGGAAGTCAGCTTCAATGGCGAAGAGAGCTACTTTTTCGTGCTGGAAGACAGCGAAACCGGGCGCCTGGTCGGCTGCTCCGCAATCGTCGCTTCGGCCGGCTATTCCGAGCCGTTCTACAGCTTTCGCAACGAGACCTTCGTGCACAACTCGCGGGAGTTGAAGATCCACAACAAGATCCATGTGCTCTCGTTGTGCCACGACCTCACCGGCAACAGCCTGCTGACCAGCTTTTACATCGAGCGGCCGCTGGTCAATACCGAATACGCCGAGCTGAATTCGCGGGCGCGCCTGCTGTTCGTCGCCGCCCACCCGGAGCGCTTCGCCGATGCGATGGTGGTGGAGATCGTCGGCTACAGCGACGACTCCGGCGATTCGCCGTTTTGGGATTCGGTGGGGCGCAACTTCTTCGACATGAGCTACAGCGACGCCGAGCGCCTGTCCGGATTGAAGAGCCGGACCTTCCTCGCCGAGCTGATGCCGCATTACCCGATTTATGTGCCGCTGCTGCCGGATGAGGCGCAGGAGGCCATGGGTCAGGTGCATCCGCGGGCGCAGATCACCTTCGACATCCTCATGCGCGAAGGCTTCGAGACCGACAATTACATCGATATTTTCGACGGCGGTCCGACCTTGCATGCGCGCACCTCGGGGATTCGCTCGATCGCCCAGAGCCGCATGGTGCCGGTGCGTTTCGGTGAGCCGAGTAAAGGTGGACGCCCGTATCTGGTGAGCAACGGCCTGTTGCAGGATTTCCGCGCGGTGGTCGCCGAGCTCGACTGGGTGCCGGGTAAGCCGGTGACCCTCAGTCTCGAAGCCGCCGAGGCCTTGGGCGTCGGCGAAGGCGCCAGCGTCCGCCTGGTGGCGGTGTGAATCGCAGCGATAAGTGGCAAGCCATAAGCGGCAAGCCTGAGTGCATTTCAATTTGTAGTTCGCTGCCCGTAGTTTGCAGCAGTCCGGAGGAATTATGATCGTTCGCCCCGTACGCAGTGCCGATCTTCCGGCCTTGATCGACCTGGCGCGCAGCACAGGCGCGGGTCTGACCACGTTGCCGGCCAACGAGGAGCGCCTGGCGCACCGGGTCGGCTGGGCGGAGAAAACCTTCCGCGGCGAGGCCGAACGCGCCGATGCCGATTACCTGTTCGTGCTGGAAAACGACAGTGGCGAAGTCGTCGGTATTTCCGCCGTGGCCGGCGCGGTCGGTCTGCGCGAGCCCTGGTACAACTACCGGGTCGGCCTGACCGTCAGCGCCTCTCAGGAGCTGAACATTCACCGGCAGATCCCCACGCTGTTTCTGGCCAACGACCTGACCGGCAATTCCGAGCTGTGCTCGCTGTTTTTGCGTGCCGATCATCGCAGCGGGCTCAACGGCCGTTTGCTGTCGAAGGCGCGCTTCCTGTTCATCGCCGAGTTCCGCGAGTTGTTCGGTGACAAGGTGATCGCCGAGATGCGCGGCATGTCCGACGAACAGGGCCGCTCGCCGTTCTGGGAAAGCCTGGGCCGGCACTTCTTCAAGATGGAGTTTTCCCAGGCCGATTACCTCACCGGCGTGGGCAACAAGGCTTTCATCGCCGAGCTGATGCCCAAGTTTCCGCTGTATACCTGCTTCCTCTCCGAGGATGCGCGCAACATCATCGGCCGCGTACACCCGGACACCGAGCCGGCACTGACCATGCTCAAGGGCGAAGGCTTCAGCTACCAGGGCTATGTCGACATCTTCGACGCCGGCCCGGCGATCGAAGCGGAAACCGCGAAGATCCGCGCGGTACGCGACAGCCAAAGCCTGGTGTTGGCCGTGGGCACGCCGGGCGACGACGCCAGCGCCTTCCTGATCCATAACCGCAAGTGTGCGGATTGCCGCATCACCGTCGGTTCCGCGCGCCTGGCCGCCGGCACCCTGGTGGTCGACCCGCTCACCGCCAAGCGCCTGCAATTGGCGGCCGGCGATCAGGTCCGCGCCGTGGCGTTGTCCGCACGCGGCTGACAGGTCGCGCGGCACCATTAGAGCCGGGCGGCTCAATCGAATAGGGCATCCGGTCTCACGCCGGCTGCCGCATTTGCTGGGAGTGATAAAACAAAATGAGCACTCATTACATCGCCGGTAGCTGGCATGTGGGCCAGGGCCAGCCCCTGGAATCCTTGAATCCGGTCAGCCAGGAAGTCATCTGGAGCGGCCAGGGCGCCGAGGCCAGCCAAGTGGATGCCGCCGTGCAGGCCGCCCGCGTCGCGTTTCCGGCCTGGGCCTCCCTCTCGCTGGATCAGCGCATTGCCGTGCTCGAGCAATTCGCCGTGGCCTTGAAGGCCCATGCCGACGAGCTGGCCCATGCGATCGGCGAAGAAACCGGCAAGCCGCTGTGGGAATCGGCTACCGAAGTGACCAGCATGGTCAATAAGGTCGCGATCTCGATCCAGAGCTACCGCGAACGTACCGGCGAGAAGAGCGGCCCGTTGGGCGACGCCACCGCGGTGCTGCGGCACAAGCCCCACGGCGTGGTGGCGGTGTTCGGCCCCTATAACTTCCCCGGCCATCTGCCCAATGGCCATATAGTGCCGGCGCTGCTGGCCGGTAATGCAGTGGTGTTCAAACCCAGCGAGTTGACCCCGAAGGTCGCCGAGCTGACAGTCAAATGTTGGATCGAAGCCGGCCTGCCCGCCGGTGTGCTCAACCTGGTGCAGGGCGCGCGGGAAACCGGCGTGGCGCTGGCGGCCAACGAGGGTATCGACGGTCTGTTCTTCACCGGCTCCAGCGGCACCGGCAACCTCTTGCACGGTCAGTTCGCCGGGCGTCCGGAGAAGATCCTGGCACTGGAAATGGGCGGCAACAACCCGTTGATCGTCGAGCAGGTGGCCGACCTGGATGCGGCGGTTTACACCATCATCCAGTCGGCGTTCATCTCTGCCGGTCAACGTTGCACCTGCGCCCGCCGCCTGCTGGTGCCGCAGGGCGAGTGGGGCGACAGCCTGCTGGAGCGCCTGGTCAATGTGGCGGCGAGCATCAAGGTCGGCGCTTTCGACGAGACCCCCGCACCCTTCATGGGCTCGGTGATTTCCCTGCACGCGGCCGAGCACCTGATGAAGGCGCAGGAGCGCATGCTCGACAAGGGCGCCACGCCCCTGCTGGAAATGACCCAGCCGCTGGCGGGTGCCGCGTTGCTGACGCCCGGCATCATCGACGTTAGCGATTTGACCGAGCGGGCCGACGAGGAATTCTTCGGGCCCTTGCTGCAGGTGATCCGTTACGCCGACTTCGACGCCGCCATCGACGAGGCCAATAACACCCGGTTCGGCCTGGCCGCGGGTTTGCTGTCCGATTCCAAGGCGCGCTACGAGCAGTTCTGGCTGCACAGCCGCGCCGGCATCGTCAATTGGAACAAGCAGCTGACCGGCGCCGCCAGCAGCGCACCGTTCGGCGGTATCGGCGCCTCCGGCAACCACCGCGCCAGCGCCTACTACGCGGCCGATTATTGCGCTTATCCGGTCGCTTCGTTGGAATGCGAAAGCCTGAGCCTGCCCGCCACCCTGACTCCGGGAGTAAATCTGTGAACGATCAATCGATGAGCAATGCCTTTGAGATGAACTTCGACGGTCTGGTCGGGCCGACCCACAACTATGGTGGTCTGTCGTACGGCAACGTCGCCTCGCAGAGCAACAGCCAATCCGTTTCCAGCCCGAAAGAAGCCGCCAAGCAGGGCCTGGCGAAAATGAAGGCGCTGATGGAAATGGGCTTCAAGCAGGGCGTGCTGGCCCCGCAGGAGCGGCCGAACGTCGCCGTGCTGCGCAGCATCGGCTTCAGCGGCAGCGACGCCCAGGTGATCGAGAAAGCCGCGAAACAGGCCATGCCACTGCTGGTCGCCAGTTGCTCGGCGTCGAGCATGTGGACGGCCAACGCCTGCACCGTCAGCCCCAGCGCCGACACCGCGGACGGTCGTGTGCATTTCACCGCGGCCAACCTCAATTGCAAGTTCCACCGCTCCATCGAGCACCCGACCACCAGCCGCGTGCTCGGCGCGATGTTCGCCAACGAGCGGCACTTTGCCCACCACGCGGCTTTGCCCGCGGTCGGCCAGTTCGGCGACGAGGGCGCGGCCAACCACACGCGCTTCTGCAAAGGCTACGGCGATGCCGGTGTGGAGTTCTTCGTGTTCGGTCGCAGCGCGTTCGACAGCCGCTTCCCCGAGCCGCAGCGCTACCCGGCGCGGCAGACCCTGGAAGCCTCGCAGGCCGTGGCGCGGTTGCACGGTTTGAGCGACGAGGGCGTGGTCTACGCTCAACAGAACCCGGCGGTGATCGATCAGGGCGTATTCCACAACGATGTGATCGCGGTGGGCAACGGCGAAGTGCTGTTCTATCACCAGGATGCTTTCCTCGACACCGACAAGGTGCTGGCCGAGCTGAGCGACAAGCTGGCGCGCCGTGGCGGCGAGTTCAAGGCGGTCTGCGTGCCGCGCGAGGCGGTGACGGTCGAGGATGCGGTCAAGTCCTACCTGTTCAACAGCCAACTGCTCAGCCGCGGCGACGGCAGCATGCTGCTGATCGTGCCGGAGGAATGCCGCAATAACGGCAATGTCTGGAATTACTTGCAACGTCTGACCGACGGAAAGGGTCCTATCAAGCAAGTGAAAGTATTCGACCTCAAGCAGAGCATGCAAAACGGTGGTGGTCCGGCTTGCTTGCGCCTGCGTGTGGCGCTCAAGGAACATGAGCTGGAAGCGGTCAATTCCGGAGTCATCATGACGCCGAGTCTGTACGACACGTTGAATGTCTGGGTCGACAAGCATTACCGCGACCGTCTTAGCGAGAGCGATCTGGCCGACCCTCAATTGCTGACCGAATGCCGCACGGCATTGGATGAATTGACGCAGATCCTTAAACTAGGCGCGGTTTATCCCTTTCAATTAGCCTAAGCGGCAAGGTCGTAGGGTGGATGTCGCTTTTTACATCCACCATTATCTCGCCATGGTGGATCGATAAAGCGCGATCCACCCTACGTCCAAATCTGTGGAGATTTCATGAGCGACGCCCTGCAGTTAGTTCTCGAAGATGAAGATGGCACCCAGTTGGAAACGTCCTGCACCCGTTTCGCCGTGATCTGGCAGGGCAAGGAGCTATGGTTCCAGCAGGTTGGCAACAATCAGCTGATGATCGGCGTGGACGTGGAGGAGGGCGATAGCGAGTACGCCAACCTGCTGCTGCGTCCGCTGGCCACTAACCTGGTCAGCTTGGAGTTGGAAATGGAGCCGGCCGAAGCCGGCGACGACGAACACATCCACGGCCCAGACTGCAACCACGATTGAGGTAGCCCCTATGCTCGCTCTCGGAAAACTGCTCGAACTGACCCTGGCCGGCTATGAGCCGGCAGCGAAGATTCAGCTGACTCCCGAGGGCGCGCGATTGCGCTGGTTGGCCGAAGGCGCGTTGGAGATCACCCCGCCCGAGGGGCTCGACAATGGCCTGGATTTACTGCTGTCCGCCGGTATCCATGGCAATGAAACCGCGCCAATCGAATTGCTCGACCGCCTGTTGCGCGGTATCGCCCGCAACGAGTTGAAGCCACGCGCGCGGATTCTTTTTCTCTTCGGCAACCCCGACGCCATGCGCCGTGGCGAGCGTTATATCGAGCAGGACATCAATCGTCTGTTCAATGGCCGGCATGAGCAATACACCGGCGTCGAGGCGATCCGCGCCTGCGATCTCGAGCACCTGGCCGCGACCTTCTTCAGCAAGCCCGGGCGTACCCGCCTGCATTACGATCTGCATACGGCCATCCGCGCGTCGAAGATCGAGCAGTTCGCTCTCTACCCCTGGCAGGAAGGTCGCCCGCGCAGCCAGCGCGAACTGGCGCGCCTGCAGGCGGCGGGTATCGAGGCGGTATTGCTGCACAATAAAAGCTCGATCACCTTCAGCGCCTATACCTACTCCCAATTGGGCGCCGAAGCCTTCACCCTGGAATTGGGCAAGGCGCGGCCGTTCGGGCAGAACGAATCGGTCAATCTGGACCAGCTCGAGCAACGGCTGCACGACCTTATCGAAGGTCGCGAAGCCGATGAGCAGGAAGCCACAGCCAGCAGCGAGAAGAAAACCGGCAACGGCCTGGGCGATATGCAACTGTTCGCTGTGGCGCGCGAGATCATCAAACGCAGCGACGAATTCCAGCTGCACCTGCCGGTCGATATCGAAAACTTCAGCGAATTGCCGGTCGGCTATCTGCTCGCCGAAGACCTCGCCGGCACCCGTTGGGTGGTGGACGAGCCGGGCGCGCGGATCATCTTCCCCAACCCCAAGGTGAAGAACGGCCTGCGCGCCGGCATCCTGATCGTGCCGGCCGAGGATGTGCAGCTCGCCTGAGCAGCGCGTGAACTTGTAGCCCGGATGCAATCCGGGGAAAAACTGTGCACTCACAATTGCTTCCCGGATTGCATCCGGGCTACGACTCGCGGCTAACCCCTAACCCCTAACCCCATTGCGCTGGGGCTTATTCGGGCTACGCAATTATCCATGCCAAGCCCATCTGTCCTGCTCCAGTTGCCCCTCATCTGTACCTTGTTGGCTTACCCGCGGCGTTCTAGCATCGGGCTTTTCGTGAGTTAAGGAAAACCGCACCATGCCTGTTATCGACCTGCGCAGCGACACCGTTACCCAGCCGACCCCCGGCATGCGCGAGTCCATGCTCGCGGCCGAACTGGGCGACGACGTTTATGGCGAGGATCCAACGGTCAATCGCCTGGAGCAGTACCTGGCCGCTGAGCTGGGCCTTGCCGCGGGCTTGTTCGTGCCCACCGGGACCATGAGCAACCTGCTCGGGCTGATGGCCCACTGTCAGCGTGGCGACGAATACATCGTCGGCCAGCAGGCCCACACCTATAAATACGAAGGTGGCGGCGCCGCCGTGCTCGGCTCGATCCAGCCACAGCCGATCGAAGGCGAAGCCGACGGTTCGCTGGATCTGGATAAAGTCGCGGCGGCGATCAAACAGGACGATTTCCACTTCGCCCGCACCCGGCTGCTGGCGTTGGAAAACACCATGCAGGGAAAGGTGTTGCCACTCGAATATCTCGCCGCTGCCCGCGCCATGACCGACAAACATGGCCTGGCCCTGCACCTCGACGGCGCGCGCATCTACAACGCGGCGGTCAAGCAGGGCGTGGCGGTGCGGCAGATCGCTCAATATTTCGATTCGGTTTCGGTGTGCCTGTCCAAAGGCCTAGGCGCCCCCGTGGGCTCGGTGTTGTGCGGCAGCACCGAGCTGATCGGCAAGGCGCGGCGTCTGCGCAAGATGGTCGGCGGCGGTATGCGCCAGGCCGGCGTGCTGGCCGCGGCCGGTCTCTATGCGTTGCAGCACCAAGTGGCACGGCTGGCCGACGATCACGCCAACGCCGAGCGCCTGGCCAGCGGTTTGCGCGAGCTGGGTTATGCCGTCGAGCCGGTGCAGAGCAATATGGTCTACGCCCAGGTCGGCGACCGCGCCGGCGCCTTGAAAGCCTTCTGCGCCGAGCGCGGGATCAAGCTGATCGCCGCGCCGCGTTTGCGCATGGTCACCCATATGGACGTCAGCGCCGAGGATATCGGCCAGGTGCTCGAGGCCTTTGCCACATTTGCGCATGCTTAACCGTCACAATTCTGGCCCGTCTTGGCGGCGGATACCGTTGTTGGGTTACGCGGCAGCTTGAACCGCGGCGTGTCAAAGGGCGTGCCGATTGCCGCTAACCCAACCTACGTATCGGTACGGCGGTTCTAGCCTGAATTTGCTTCAGACCAGGCTCTACAGCCGCTCTCCGTGGGAGGGGCTTTAGCCGCGATGGGCCTTGAAAGCGCTGAAAGCGTCATGGCCGCAGCGCTCTGGGCGTTATCTATTGATAAACACGCTGTACCGATGCTAAAGGGCCGATATAATGCGGCCCTTTGCCGGCTTTGCCGTGGCCGCCTGTTTCCGTGGATGATCCTATGAAAAGCGCAGAAATCCGTGAAGCCTTCCTCAGCTTCTTCGAAGAGAAGGGGCATACCCGTGTCGCTTCCAGTTCCCTGATCCCGGGCAACGACCCGACGCTGCTGTTCACCAATGCCGGGATGAACCAGTTTAAAGACTGCTTCCTTGGCCTGGAAAAGCGCGCCTACACCCGCGCCGCGACCAGCCAGAAATGCGTGCGCGCTGGCGGCAAGCACAACGACCTGGAAAACGTCGGCTATACCGCGCGCCACCACACCTTCTTCGAAATGCTGGGCAACTTCAGCTTCGGCGACTATTTCAAGCGCGACGCCATCCACTTCGCCTGGGAGTTTCTCACCGGCGACAACTGGCTGAAGCTGCCCAAGGAGAAGCTCTGGGTCACCGTCTATGCCACCGACGACGAGGCCTACGACATCTGGACCAAGGAAGTCGGCATCCCGGCCGAACGGATGATCCGCATCGGTGACAACAAAGGTGCGCCTTACGCCTCCGATAACTTCTGGACCATGGGCGATACCGGCCCCTGCGGCCCGTGCACGGAAATCTTCTTCGACCATGGCGAGCACATCTGGGGCGGCCCGCCCGGTTCGCCCGAAGAAGACGGCGACCGCTACATCGAGATCTGGAACAACGTGTTCATGCAGTTCAACCGCACCGCGGACGGCGTGTTACACCCACTGCCGGCGCCGAGCGTGGACACCGGCATGGGCCTGGAACGTATCAGCGCGGTGCTGCAGCACGTCAACTCGAACTACGAGATTGACCTGTTCCAAAGCCTGCTCAACGCCGCGGCCAAGGCCATCGGTTGCAGCAACGAAGGCCAGGCCTCGCTGAAGGTGGTCGCCGACCACATCCGCTCCTGCGGTTTCCTGATCGCCGACGGCGTCACCCCGTCCAACGAAGGCCGTGGCTACGTGCTGCGACGCATCGTGCGGCGCGCCTGCCGTCACGGCAACAAGCTGGGCGCCAAGGGCAGCTTCTTCTATCAGATCGTTGCCGCGCTGGTCGCCGAGATGGGCGATGCCTTCCCGGAACTCAAGCAACAGCAGGCGCATATCGAGCGCGTGTTGAAAACCGAAGAAGAGCAGTTCGCCAAGACCCTGGAGCAGGGCCTGAAAATCCTCGAGCAGGACCTGGCCGAGCTCAAGGGCAGCGTGATTCCGGGCGAGGTGATCTTCAAGCTGTACGACACCTACGGTTTCCCGATGGACCTGACCGGCGATATCGCTCGCGAGCGTGAGCTGACCCTCGACGAAGCCGGCTTCGAACGCGAAATGGAAGAGCAGCGCAAACGCGCCCGTTCCGCCAGTGCATTCGGTATGGACTACAACAGCCTGGTCAAGGTCGAGGGCGAAACCCTCTTCACCGGCTACCAGGGCACTTCCGGCGCGGGCAAGGTGCTCGCGCTGTTCAAGGAAGGCATGCTGGTCGATGGCCTGAAGGAAGGCGAGGAGGGCGTGGTGGTGCTCGACCAGACGCCGTTCTACGCCGAATCCGGCGGCCAGGTCGGCGACTGCGGCTTTCTTGCCGACGGGGCTACGCGCTTCGATGTGCGCGACACCACCAAAGCCGGCGGCGCCTTCCTGCACCACGGCATCGTGGCGAAGGGCGGCTTGAGTGTCGGTGCTACGGTCAAAGCCGAAGTCGATGCCGAGGTGCGCCAGGCCACCGCGTTGAACCACTCCGCCACGCACCTGTTGCATGCGGCGCTGCGCCAGGTGCTCGGCGAGCATGTGCAGCAGAAGGGCTCGCTGGTGGACAGTCAGCGTCTGCGTTTCGATTTCAGTCACTTCGAGGCCATCACCCCGGCGCAATTGAAGCAGCTGGAGGAAATCGTCAACCGCGTAGTGCGCGGCAACAGTGCTGTGGAAACCCTGGAAACCGATATCGAAACCGCCAAGGCCAAAGGCGCCATGGCGTTGTTCGGCGAAAAATACGGCGATGAAGTGCGCGTGCTGAGCATGGGCGGCGACTTCTCCGTCGAGCTGTGCGGCGGCACCCACGTATCCCGTACCGGCGACATCGGTCTGTTCAAGATCACCAGCGAAGGCGGTGTGGCGGCGGGTGTGCGGCGCATCGAGGCGGTCACCGGCGCTGCGGCCTTCGCTTACCTGAATGGCGCGGAAGAGCAGCTGAAAGAAGCCGCGGCGCTGGTCAAGGGCAGTCGCGACAACCTGCTGGATAAGTTGGCCGGGGTGCTGGAACGCAACCGTCAGCTGGAAAAAGAGCTGGAGCAGCTCAAGGCCAAGGCCGCCAGTGCGGCGGGCAACGATCTGGCCGGCTCCGCCGTCGACGTCAAGGGCATCAAGGTGCTCAGTGCGCGTCTCGACGGTCTGGACGGCAAGGCCCTGTTGGCCATGGTCGACCAGTTGAAGAACAAGCTCGGTAGCGCGGTGATCCTGCTCGGCGGCGTGCAGGACGACAAGGTGGTGCTGGTGGCCGGGGTGACCCAGGACCTGACCGGCAAACTCAAGGCCGGCGATTTGATGAAGCAGGCCGCGGCGGCGGTGGGCGGTAAAGGCGGCGGTCGTCCGGATATGGCCCAGGGCGGCGGTAACGATGCCGCTGCGCTGGACGGCGCTTTGGCGTCGGCCGCGAGCTTCGTCGAGCAAGGTCTGTAAACGCCTGTTGGTGCGGGCGTCGAGCCCAGGGTCCGGTTTGCGTCCGGCGGGCCTTGGCAGCCAATCGAGTTGTATGTTTAATGGGCGCCCTTCACGGGCTGAGGCGGCTTTGAAATGGCTTTGATCGTACAGAAATTTGGCGGCACCTCCGTCGGCACTGTTGAACGTATTCAGCAGGTGGCGGCGAAGGTGAAGAAATTCCGCGAAAACGGCGATGACATCGTGGTCGTGGTATCGGCCATGAGCGGCGAGACCAATCGCCTGATCGAATTGGCCAGGCAGATCAGTGGCGATCAGCCGGTCCCGCGCGAGCTCGATGTCATGGTGTCCACCGGTGAGCAGGTGACCATCGCCTTGTTGGCCATGGCGCTGATCAAACTGGATGTGCCGGCGGTGTCCTACACCGGCAACCAGGTGCGCATCCTCACCGACAGTGCACATAACAAGGCGCGCATCCTGCAGATCGACGATCAGAAGCTGCGCGCCGACCTCAAGGCCGGTCGCGTTGTGGTGGTCGCCGGTTTCCAGGGCGTCGACGAACACGGCAATATCACCACCCTCGGTCGTGGCGGCTCGGATACCACGGGCGTGGCCCTGGCGGCGGCGCTGAAGGCCGACGAGTGCCAGATTTACACCGACGTGGACGGGGTCTACACCACCGATCCGCGCGTGGTGCCCCAGGCTCAGCGCCTGGAAAAGATCACCTTCGAAGAAATGCTGGAAATGGCCAGTCTGGGCTCCAAGGTGCTGCAAATCCGCTCGGTGGAATTCGCCGGCAAATACAACGTCCCGCTGCGCGTGTTGCACAGCTTTCAAGAGGGGCCAGGCACCCTCATTACCCTTGATGAAGAGGAATCCATGGAACAGCCGATCATCTCCGGCATCGCTTTCAACCGCGACGAAGCCAAGCTGACTATCCGTGGCGTGCCGGACATCCCGGGCGTGGCGTTCAAAATCCTTGGCCCCATCAGCGGCGCCAATATCGAAGTGGACATGATCGTGCAGAACGTTTCACACGATAACACCACCGATTTCACCTTCACCGTGCACCGCAACGACTACAACAGTGCCTTGGCGGTGCTGGAGAACACCGCCCGCGAGCTCGGCGCCCGCGAAGTGATCGGCGATACCAAGATCGCCAAGGTCTCCATCGTCGGCGTCGGCATGCGCTCCCATGCCGGGGTCGCCAGCCGCATGTTCGAGGCCCTGGCAAAAGAGAACATCAACATCCAGATGATCTCGACCTCGGAAATCAAAGTATCCGTGGTCATCGAAGAGAAATATCTGGAGTTGGCGGTGCGCGCCCTGCACACTGCTTTCGAGCTGGATGCCCCTGCCCGAAAGGACGACTGACGGGATTATTCGAAAGGCGCGGTTTATCCGCGCCTTTTATCTTTTTGGTTGGTGCGGTTGGAACTATCTTTCTGCCCACACTAGTCAATACTTAGGTGAAGGCTGTGCCTTCGAGGTTCAGCTGTAGCCCTTTATTTTTTGCAGACTGCTGTATTGAATCCGTAAGGAGAAAGGAATGCTGATTCTGACTCGCCGGGTCGGTGAGACCCTGATGGTGGGTGACGAAGTCACCGTGACCGTGTTGGGTGTGAAGGGAAATCAGGTGCGCATAGGCGTTAACGCGCCGAAGGAAGTTGCGGTGCACCGCGAAGAGATTTACCAGCGCATTCAGAAAGAGAAAGACGAAGAACCAAGCCACTAATTTTTATCAATTTTTGGCTTTGCAAGCGGGGCAAAGATGAGTATCATGCGCCCCGTGTTGCGGAGAGGTGGCCGAGTGGCCGAAGGCGCTCCCCTGCTAAGGGAGTACACCTCAAAAGGGTGTCGGGGGTTCGAATCCCCCCTTCTCCGCCATTATTTGCGTTACTAGGTGTGATGTCGGTTTTAAAGCGATAAGTTATTGAAACTGTTCGGTTTACTACTTGATTATCGAAATTAGCACCTTATAATGCGCACGTTCAGTGCACTCATAGCTCAGCTGGATAGAGTACTCGGCTACGAACCGAGCGGTCGGAGG
>CBIHLQ010000066.1:0-22907 GCA_966210885.1 uncultured Pseudomonas sp. | reverse complement strand
AGGAACGCACGGATGCCGTTAACGTCGACAGTGAAGCCGCCCTTAACCTTACCGTTGATAACGCCCGTAACCACTTCCTCAGCGGCGAAAGCTGCTTCCAGAACGATCCAGCACTCGGCGCGCTTGGCTTTTTCGCGGGACAACTTGGTTTCACCAAAGCCATCTTCAACCGCATCCAGCGCCACGTGAACTTCATCACCGACCTTGATGGTCAGCTCACCAGCGTCGTTGTGGAACTGCTCGAGCGGGATGAGGCCTTCGGACTTCAAACCAGCGTGAACGGTTACCCAACCAGCTTGGTAATCGATATCGACGATAATTGCGGTGATGATCGAGCCAGCCTGAAGATTCAGGGTTTTTAGGCTTTCTTCAAACAGTTCTGCAAAGCTTTCGCTCATGTTGATTCCTGTTGATTCAGGGCAGGGAATCTGCCCAAACCACACTCCAGACAATGTGGGTACGTTCATATAAGAAGAGGCGTGCGGGACTAGGACTGGTCTCCCGCATGCCTCCTTGCGAGCCGGTCGGCTTAAGCAGCCGTGGCTCTTGTCATCCGGCCAGATCGCGAAGGGCGATCTCACTCAGAATTCGTTCTAGTACTTGCTCGATGGAGAGTTCGGTGGAATCCAGCTGTATCGCATCGACCGCCGGCTTTAGCGGGGCCACTGCACGCTGGGTGTCGCGCTCGTCGCGCGCCTGAATCTCTTCAAGAAGACTCGCAAGGTTAACATCATCGCCCTTTGCCTTCAACTGCAAGTAACGCCGCTGCGCGCGCTCCTCGGCGCTGGCGGTAAGGAAGACCTTCAGCGGCGCGTCGGGAAATACCACCGTGCCCATGTCGCGCCCGTCGGCTATCAACCCCGGCATCTCGCGGAACGCCCGCTGCCGCTGGAGCAAGGCAGAACGCACCGCAGGCAATGCGGCGACCTGGGAAGCACCCGCACCGATTTGCTCGTTGCGAATGGCGTCAGTGACCTCTTCGCCTTCCAGGATGATCTTCTGCGCTTGGCCAGCCTCAGCAGCAATGAATTGCACATCGAGGTGAGCCGCCAGCAGCTTCAAGGCTTCTTCATTAGTCAGGTCGACGCCATGATTGCGCGCGGCGAAGGCCAGCAACCGATACAGAGCCCCCGAATCCAACAGATTCCAGCCCAGTTGTTTGGCCAGTAAACCGGCAATGGTGCCCTTACCCGAACCGCTCGGCCCGTCGATGGTGATAACCGCAGCCCGCGCCGTCATGACTTACCCTCCTCTGCCACACGCATCCCGACCTGTGCGGCCAGAGCCAGGAAGTTGGGGAACGAGGTGGCGACGTTGGCGCAATCGTGGATACGGATCGGCGCGGTGGCGCGCAGCGATGCGACACTGAAGGCCATGGCGATACGATGATCGCCGTGGCTCCAGACTTCGCCGCCGCCGATACTGCCGCCTTCGATGACGATACCGTCCGGGGTCGGCTCAGCCTTGACGCCCAGAGCAATCAGGCCATCAGCCATCACTTGAATACGATCGGACTCTTTTACCCGTAGCTCTTCAGCGCCGCGCAATACGGTGCGGCCGGAAGCGACGGAGGCGGCGACGAACAGCACCGGGAATTCATCGATAGCCAAGGGCACCAGGTCTTCTGGAATATCGATACCTTTGAGCTTGGCGCTGCGCACGCGGATATCCGCGACCGGCTCGCCACCGACTTCACGCTGGTTCTCCAAGGTGATATCGCCACCCATCAGCTTGAGGATATCGATCACCCCGGTACGGGTCGGATTGATGCCGACGTGCTCCAGCACCAGCTCGGAATCCTCAGCAATGCTGCCGGCGACCAGGAAGAACGCCGCCGAGGAAATATCCGCGGGCACCTCGATATGGCTGGCTTTGAGCTTGTGACCGGATTCGAGGCTGGCGGTGCTGCCTGCGACCGTTACCGGGTAGCCGAAACCGCGCAGCATGCGCTCGGTGTGATCGCGCGTCGGCGCGGGCTCGGTAACCGAGGTTTCGCCAGCCGCATACAAGCCCGCCAGCAGCAGGCAGGACTTGACCTGGGCGCTGGCCATGGGCATTTCGTAGTTCATCCCGGTCAGGCGTTGACCGCCGCGAATGGTCAACGGTGGACGCCCTTCAGGCGCGGTTTCGATCACGGCACCCATTTCCCGCAACGGTTTAGCCACACGGTTCATCGGACGCTTGGACAGCGAAGCGTCGCCGGTCAGGGTCACATCGAAAGGTTGCGCCGCGAGCAGCCCGGCGAGCAGGCGCATCGAGGTGCCGGAGTTACCGAGATAGATCGGGCCGGGCGGCGCCTGCAAACCACGCAAGCCGACGCCATGAATGGTCACGCGGCCGTGGTGCGGGCCTTCGATGACCACCCCCATATCGCGAAACGCCTGCAGGGTGGCCAGGGCATCTTCGCCCTCGAGGAAGCCTTCGACTTCAGTCGTGCCCTCGGCCAGAGAGCCGAGCATGATCGAGCGGTGGGAAATGGATTTGTCGCCCGGAACGCGAATCCGCCCGGACAGTTTGCCGCCTGGATTGGCCAGAAATATCAGATCGTTCGAGTGCATAGCGTCCACATAAGCCCTGCGGGCCAAAATTTTGCTGAAATGTTCGCGAGCCACCCGGGCGCGGGTGAACACGCCCAACAGATGATGGCCATCCCCAGCGTCGACCGCATCGCGCAAAGCATCGAGGTCGCCGCGAAATAGATCCAAGGTGTGCAGCACAGCCTCGCGATTGGCGAGAAAGATGTCGTGCCACATCACCGGGTCGCTGCCGGCAATCCGCGTGAAGTCGCGGAAGCCGCCGGCGGCATACCGGAAAATCTCCAGATTCTCGCTGCGCTTGGCCAGCGAGTCGACCAGACCAAAAGCCAGTAGATGCGGCAAATGACTGGTAGCGGCCAGCACCTGATCATGGTGCTCGACCTGCATATGCTCGACATCCGCGCCCAGTTCGCGCCATAGGCTATCGACCAGTTGCAAGGCTTGCGGGTTCGTTTGCTCCAGCGGCGTCAAAATCACTTTATGACAGCGAAACAGATCGGGGTTGGAGGCCTCCACCCCACTCTGTTCGGAACCGGCGATCGGGTGCCCCGGGACGAAACGCGCCGGCATTTCGCCGAAGGCCAGGCGCGCGGCGCGCACCACATTGCCCTTGGCGCTGCCAACATCGGTGAGCACTGCATCGCCCAGGTCGAGCTTGGCCAGTTCGCCGAGAAGCTTTTCCATGGCCAGAATCGGCACCGCCAATTGGATCAGCTCGGCACCTTTGCAAGCATCGGCCAGGCGCTCCTCGCAGCGATCGACCACCCCCAATTCCACGGCCAAACGCCGCGACTCGGGGTCCAGATCGACGCCCACCACCTCGCGGCACAGCCCACGTTCGCGCAGCCCTTTGGCGAAGGAGCCACCGATCAGCCCCAGACCGACCACCACCAGAGTGCCGATCAGCGGAGCGGGAAGCGCTTTCGAATCGCTCACGCGCTCAGCACCTTGGTCAGCGCTTCAAGAAAGCGTGCGTTCTCTTCAGGCAAACCGATGGAGATGCGCAAGTGGGTCGGCATACCGTAGTTGGCCACCGGCCGAACAATCACGCCTTCACGCAACAGCCCTTGATAAACCGGCATCGATTCGCGCCCCAGATCGACCGCGATGAAGTTGCCCTTCGAAGGAATCCAGCTCAGGTCCAAGGCACGGAAGCCGGCCTCCAACTGAGCCATGCCGGCATCGTTGACGCGACGACTCTGCGCCAGGTACTCGGCATCGTCGAATGCGGCGCAGGCAGCGGCCAAGGCCAGGCTATTGACGTTGAACGGCTGGCGTACGCGGTTGAGTACATCGGCGATCTGCGCCGAGCTGATCGCGTAACCAACACGCAACGCCGCCAGACCATAGGCTTTGGAAAAGGTCCGCGAGACCAGCAGGTTCGTGTGTTTGGCCAGGTAGTCGAGGCCATTCGGCAACTCGTCGCCTTCGGCGTATTCGATATACGCCTCGTCCAGCACCACCAGCACCTGCTCGGGCACTCGAGCGAGGAAATCCGCCAGCGCCTGGGGGCCGAACCAGGTTCCGGTCGGGTTGTTCGGGTTGGCGATAAAAATCACCCGGGTATTGGCGTCTATCGCAGCCAATATGGCGTCCAGATCGTGGCCATAGTCTTTGGCCGGCACCACCTTGCCCGGGGCGCCCACCGCCTGGGTGGCGATCGGGTAAACCGCAAAGGCATGCTCACTGAATACCGCGTTCAAACCGGGCGCCAGATACGCGCGGGCGACCAGTTCGAGGATATCGTTGGAACCGTTGCCCAGGGTGACCTGATCGACCCGAACGCCACAGCGCTCGGCCAACAGGCTTTTCAGGGCGAAACCGTTGCCGTCGGGGTAACGGGTCAACTCGTCCAGTTCAGCGCGGATCGCCTCCAGCGCCTTGGGGCTGGGCCCCAGGGGATTTTCGTTGCTGGCCAGTTTGACGATGGTCGCCGGATCCAGATCCAGCTCGCGGGCCAGTTCGTCCACCGGCTTACCCGGCACATAGGGCGACAGCTTCTGTACGCCTGGCTGGGCCAGGGCGAGGAAATCACAGGTCATAGCTACAAGCCTCGAGCTACAAGCCACAAGTCAGAAGCCGCGCGTCGATCCGCTTGCAGCTTGTGGCTTGCAGCTTGCCGCTGCTATTTAAAGTACCGCCTTCGGATACGACCCCAGCACTTTCAGCGCCACGGCTTCCTGGTTGAGTTTTTCCAGCACGTCCTTGATCAACGGATCGCGGTGGTGGCCGACGAAGTCGATGAAGAATACGTAGGTCCACTTACCGCTGCGCGACGGGCGGGTTTCGATGCGGGTCAGGTCGATGCCGTTGTTGTGGAACGGCACCAGCAACTCGTGCAGCGCACCGGGCTTGTTACGCATGGAGACGATGATCGAAGTCTTGTCGTCGCCGGTCGGCGGCACTTCCTGGTTACCGATGATCAAAAAGCGCGTGGAGTTGTCCGGACGGTCTTCGATCTTTTCCGCGATCTTGCTCAGACCGTAAAGACCGGCCGCCATGTCGCCGGCGATGGCCGCGCTGTTCCACTCGCTCTTGACCCGCTTGGCCGCGTCGGCGTTGCTCGAGACCGCCACGCGCTCGACGTTCGGGTAGTGCGCATCGAGCCACTTGCGGCACTGGGCCAGGGACTGGGCATGGGAGTAGATGCGCGTGATCTTGTCGACCTTGGTGGTTTCGCCAACCAGCAGATGGTGGTGAATACGCAGTTCGACCTCGCCACAGATGACCATGTCGTGTTCGAGAAAGCTGTCGAGGGTGTGGTTGACCGCGCCTTCGGTGGAGTTCTCCACCGGTACCACGCCGAAATTCACCGCCCCCGCCGCCACTTCGCGGAACACCTCGTCGATCGCCGCCATCGGCTGACTGATCACCGCGTGGCCGAAATGCTTCATGGCCGCGGCCTGGGTGAAGGTGCCTTCCGGACCCAGATAGGCGACCCGCAGCGGGTTTTCCAGAGCCAGGCAGGACGACATGATTTCGCGGAACAGCCGCGCCATTTCCTCGTTGCCCAACGGCCCCTGATTGCGCTCCATGATGCGTTTGAGCACCTGGGCTTCGCGCTCGGGACGATAGAACACCGGCTTCTCGCCTTCTGCCAGCGACTTCATCTTCACTCGCGCCACTTCCTCGGCGCAGCGAGCACGGTCACTGATCAGCTCGAGAATGCGCTCATCGAGGTTATCGATGCGCAGGCGCAGCGCTTGCAGTTCCTGTTCGGAGATTGCATCGGTCATCAGCCGTGCTCCTTCTCGAATTCCGCCATGTAAGCCACCAGCGCCTCGACGGCATCCAGGCCCACGGCGTTGTAGATCGAAGCGCGCATGCCGCCGACCGAACGATGGCCCTTGAGGTTGAGCAGACCGCGCGCGTCGGCGCCGGCCAGGAACGGCTTGTCCAGGCGTTCGTCGGCCAGGCGGAACGGCACGTTCATCCAGGAACGGGCATTAACCGCGATCGGGTTGCTGTACAGTTCGCTGCTGTCGATGGCGCCATACAGCAGAGTCTTCTTGGCGTGGTTGCGCTGCTCCATGGCCTCGACCCCGCCCTGCTCCTTCAGCCACTCGAAGACCAGGCCGGAGAGGTACCAGGAAAAGGTCGCCGGGGTGTTGTACATCGAGCCGTTGTCGGCGGCGATCTTGTAATTGAGCATGGTCGGACAGGCGCTGCGGGCACGGCCGAGCAAATCTTCACGAACGATCACCACGACCAGGCCGGACGGGCCGATATTCTTCTGCGCACCAGCGTAGATCAGGCCGAACTTCGAGACATCCAATGGCCGCGACAGAATGTCCGAAGACATATCCGTCACCAGCGGTACGTCGCCGACCTCGGGAATCCAATCGAACTGCAGACCACCGATGGTTTCGTTGCTGGCGTAATGCAGGTAGGCGGCATTCTTCGACAGTTGCCAATCGTTCTGCCCGGGAATCGCGAAATAATCGAGGCCCTTGGCGCTGGCGGCGACATTGACGTTGCCGTAGCGCCGCGCTTCTTCGATGCTTTTCTTCGACCAGATGCCGGTATCGATATAGTCGGCGACGCCGTCTTCGGGCAACAAATTGAGCGGAATTTCAGCGAACTGCTGGCTGGCGCCGCCCTGCAAAAACAGCACTTTATAGTCCGAAGGAATGCTCAGCAGATCGCGCAGATCCTGCTCGGCCTTCTCGGCGATGGCGGTGTACTCGTCGCTGCGGTGGCTCATTTCCATGACGGACAGGCCTTTACCCTGCCAGTCGAGGAGCTCCGCCTGGGCGCGTTGCAGAACAGCTTCAGGAAGCGCGGCCGGGCCGGCGCAGAAGTTATAGGCTCGCTTGCTCACATCCACTCTCGCTAAAAATGGTGGCGGCCGATCTCGGATCGGCCGCCAGATCCTAGGCTGCTGCGGGCGAGACCGACTCGCCCGGACAGATCACTCTTCGCCGACAGGACTTTCGTCGGCGGCATCGGATACCTCGGCAGCCTCGCCCGCACTGCCGACAACCCCTTCTTCACCCTCGAGCAGCTCGTCGCCCTCTTCCTCGGAAGGTTCCTGCACACGCTCAAGCCCGACCAATTTCTCGTCCTTGGCCAACTTGATCAGGGTCACGCCCTGAGTGTTGCGGCCCAGGCTGGAGACTTCGCCGACCCGCGTACGCACCAGTGTGCCCTGGTCGGAAATCAGCATGATCTCCTCGCCATCAAGCACCTGCACGGCGCCGACCAGCTTGCCGTTACGCTCGTTGCTGACCATGGCGATCACGCCCTGGCCGCCGCGCCCGCGACGGGGGAACTTGCTCAATGGTGTGCGCTTGCCGAAACCGCGCTCGGAAGCGGTGAGAATCTGCGCTCCCGACTCGGGAATCAACATGGAGATCAGCTGCTTGTCCTTACCGAGCTTCATGCCGCGGATACCCCCCGCGACACGGTTGCGCACCTTCACCGCGTTCTCGGCGAAACGAATCACCTTACCGGCTTCGGAGAACAGCATGACCTCCTTGGAACCATCGGTGATGGCGGCGGCGATCAGGGTGTCGCCTTCCTTCAGCTTCAGCGCGATCAGGCCGCTGGAGCGCGGCCGGCTGAACTGCGCCAGCGGGGCGCGCTTCACCGTACCGAACGCGGTAGCCATAAAGATGTAGGCACCGGTCGCCTCAGCGACCAGTTCTGCCGTATCGCCGTCGACTTCTTCGGCTTCGACCACATCCTCGGCTTCGACCACTTCGCCTTCGATCACCGCGTCATCGGCGTCATCCAGCTCTTCATCGTCGCCAGCGCTCTGCTGCAGGGCTTCCAGATCGATCTGCAGCATGGTGGTGATGTACTCACCCTCATCCAGCGGCAGCAGGTTGACCAGCGGACGACCGCGAGCGGCGCGCGACGCCTCGGGAATTTCGTAGGTCTTCAGCCAATACACCTTGCCCTTGCTGGAGAACAGCAACAGCGTGGAGTGGCTGTTGGCGACCAGCAGGTGGGCGATGTAATCCTCGTCCTTGATCCCGGTCGCTGATTTGCCCTTACCGCCGCGACGCTGCGCCTGATAGGCGGACAGCGGTTGCGATTTGGCGTAACCGGTATGGGAGATGGTCACCACCCGCTCTTCTTCGGTGATCAAGTCGCCCAGAGTCAGATCCAGGCGCGCATCGAGAATCTCGGTGCGGCGCGCATCGCCGAACTCGGCCTTGATGCTTTCGAGTTCTTCGCGGATCACTTCCATCAGGCGCACGGCGCTGGTGAGGATGCGGATCAACTCGCCGATCTGCAGGAGGATTTCCTGGTACTCGGCCAGCAGCTTCTCATGCTCCAGGCCGGTCAGGCGATGCAGACGCAATTCTAGAATCGCCTGAGCCTGTTCCGGCGACAGGTAATACTTACCGTCGCGCAAGCCGTATTGCGGCTCGAGGTTCTCCGGGCGGCAGGAGTCGGCGCCGGCGCGCTCGACCATGGCTTCCACCGCGGTCGATTCCCAGGCCGTGGAAATCAGCGCTTCCTTGGCTTCGGCCGGAGTCGGCGACGCCTTGATCAGGGCGATCACCGGGTCGATATTGGACAGCGCCACGGCCTGGCCTTCGAGGATATGGCCACGCTCGCGGGCCTTACGCAGCTCGAACACCGTACGCCGGGTCACCACTTCGCGGCGGTGCAGGATAAAGGCTTCGAGCATCTCCTTGAGGTTGAGGACCTTCGGCTGGCCGTCGATCAGGGCCACGACGTTGATACCGAAGACGCTCTGCATCTGGGTTTGCGCGTAGAGGTTGTTGAGCACAACCTCCGGCACTTCGCCGCGGCGCAATTCGATGACCACGCGCATACCGTCCTTGTCGGACTCGTCGCGCAATTCGGTGATGCCTTCGAGCTTCTTCTCTTTTACCAGCTCGGCGATCTTCTCGATCAACCGCGCCTTGTTCAGCTGGTAAGGCAGCTCGGTGACGACGATCTGCTGGCGGCCGCCGACCTTATCGATGTCTTCGATAATGGCGCGGGCGCGCATGTAGATGCGTCCACGACCGGTGCGATAAGCCTCGATGATGCCAGCGCGACCATTGATGATCGCCGCCGTCGGGAAATCCGGGCCCG
Organism: uncultured Pseudomonas sp.; assembly: GCA_966210885.1. GTDB lineage: Bacteria > Pseudomonadota > Gammaproteobacteria > Pseudomonadales > Pseudomonadaceae > Aquipseudomonas. The sequence continues at coordinate 13,815 of CBIHLQ010000066.1, read as the reverse complement.
GGATGTGCTGCATGAGCTCATCGACCGTCAGCTCGGGAGTATCGATCAGGGCCAGACAGCCGTTGATCACCTCGGTGAGGTTATGCGGTGGGATATTGGTCGCCATACCCACGGCGATACCACTGGAACCGTTGACCAACAGGTTGGGGATCTTGGTCGGCATTACCGCCGGGATCATTTCGGTGCCGTCGTAGTTCGGCACCCAATCGACGGTTTCCTTGTGCAGATCGGCCAGCAGCTCATGGGCCAGCTTGGTCATGCGCACTTCGGTGTATCGCATGGCCGCGGCGTTGTCGCCGTCCACCGAACCGAAGTTGCCTTGACCATCGACCAACAGGTAACGCAAAGAGAACGGTTGCGCCATACGCACGATGGTGTCATAGACCGCGGTATCGCCGTGCGGGTGATACTTACCGATGACGTCACCGACCACACGGGCGGACTTCTTGTATGCCTTGTTCCAGTCGTTGCCCAACTCGCTCATCGCGAACAGCACCCGACGGTGCACGGGCTTCAAGCCATCGCGTGCATCCGGCAGAGCTCGCCCGACGATTACGCTCATCGCGTAATCGAGGTAAGACTGCTTGAGTTCGTCTTCAATATTGACCGGGAGGATTTCTTTGGCCAGTTCGCCCATGAGTAGCCTGATTCCTTTTTCTAGTGAAACTCCGCACCGCCCATCCTGAACGTAGCGAAGCTCGCCGCCGTGGCCCTAGGCCAGCAACGACTCACGACAAATCAATGAGTTATGCCATGTAACTGCGCAATTGAGACGCCCGCAATGGGCGCCCTGAAAACCGCGGGAGCTTACCACAATCGCCGCCGTGCACCTATCCCCCGGTAGCCATAATCGCCCTGGCCAGCGAAGCCATTTCAAGCCGGTCAGAACGCCCCGAAGCTCTCCTCAGGGCGAACGAGGCTCGACTCAATGCAAACGCTTGCGGCACATCAGCTGGGTCATTTTCGCCAGATCCGGGCGCTCGACCACACCCTTCTCGGTCACGAGGAAATCGATCAGGTCGGCCGGCGTCACATCGAACACCGGATTGAGCGCCTCGACGCCGCCGGCCACCGGCACCCCGCCGAGCGTCAGCAACTCATCGCCGCCGCGCTCTTCAATGGGGATGTCCTCGCCGCTTTCCAGCGCCATATCGATGGTCGAGCTGGGCGCCACCACCATAAAACGCACGCCATGGTGCATGGCACTGACCGCCAGCTGGTAGGTGCCGATCTTGTTGGCCACATCGCCGTTGGCGGCGATACGGTCGGCACCGACCACGACCCAGGTTATGCCACGGGTTTTCATCAAGTGCGCGGCGGCCGAGTCGGCATTCACGGTGACCGGGATTCCGTCGCCGGCCAGCTCCCAGGCAGTCAGACGCGAGCCCTGCAGCCAGGGGCGGGTTTCGTCGGCATACACGCGCTCGACCAAACCCTCGAGGTGAGCGGCGCGAATCACCCCCAGCGCCGTGCCGAAGCCGCCGGTGGCCAGGGCGCCGGCATTGCAGTGGGTGAGCAGATTCTGCAGGTTGCCCTGATGTTTGCGGATCAGGTCGACACCGAGCTGGGCCATGGTCAGATTGGCCTCGCGGTCGCTCTGATGAATACCTACGGCCTCGGCCTCGAGCACCGCCAGCGGATCGTCGCCGTCCTTGAGCCGATCCAGCCGTTCGCGCATGCGATTGAGCGCCCAGAACAGGTTGACGGCGGTCGGCCTAGAGTCGCCCAAACGTTTGAAGTCGGCCTCCAGCGCCAGGCGCCAGTCGCCCCCGGCCGCCAAACGGGCACGCACCGCCAGCACAATCGCGTAGGCGGCGGCGATGCCGATCGCCGGCGCCCCGCGCACCACCATGCTGCGAATGGCTTCGGCCACAGCGTCGGCCGAAGCATAGCTAAGCCACGTTTCCTCGAAAGGCAGTACGCGCTGGTCGAGCAGATGCAGAGCGCCGTCCCGCCACTCGATGGCCTTGACCTTCTCTGCCGCCAGCAATTGCTCGCGCATCCCAAACCTCCACCGGAAAAAGCCGGCGATTATACGCGTAGAACCAAGCCGCAAGCTGTTCAGTGTGCTGGCCGCCCGGACAGCGTCAAGTTTTTTGCGCCGGGTAGTGCTTACGACCGCAGCATGATGCCGTTACCGTGCGGGTTTTAGCGCGCGACGTTCCTCTATAGACTCTGCTGTTTTACCACCATCGGAAGTACACCATGCCCGAAGCCCCCCTCGACCTTCTGCTGCTGCCCACCTGGCTGGTACCGGTCGAACCTGCCGGGGTGGTGCTCAAAGAGCATGGCCTGGGTATCCGCGACGGGCGCATTGCACTGATCGCACCGCGCGCCGAGGCACTCAAACACCCCGCCTTGGAGGTCCGCGATCTGCCGGGGCGCCTGCTGACGCCGGGCCTGGTCAACGCCCATGGCCATGCCGCGATGACCCTGTTCCGTGGCCTGGCCGACGACCTGCCGCTGATGACCTGGCTGGAGCAACACATCTGGCCGGCCGAGGCCAAGTGGGTCAATGAGCAGTTCGTCCAGGACGGCACCGAATTGGCCATCGCCGAGCAACTCAAGAGCGGCGTCAGCTGCTTCGCAGACATGTACTTCTTCCCGGAAGTGGCCAGTGAACTGGTGCACAAGAGCGGCATTCGCGCACAAATCAGCATCCCCGTGCTGGACTTCCCGATCCCCGGCGCGCGCGACGCCGACGAAGCCCTGCGTAAAGGGCTCGGCCTGTTCGACGACCTCAAGCATCACCCGCGCCTGAAAGTCGCGTTCGGCCCCCATGCGCCCTACACGGTGAGCGACGACAAGCTGGAGAATATCCGCATGCTCGCCGAAGAGCTGGATGCCGGCATCCATATGCACGTGCAGGAGACCGCCTTCGAAGTACAGCAGAGCCTGGAATTGCACGGCGAACGGCCCTTGGCTCGCCTGGCCCGGCTGGGCTTGCTCGGCCCGCGCTTCCAGGCCGTGCACATGACCCAGATCGACGAGGACGACGTGGCGCTGCTGGTCGCCAGCAACACCAGCGTGATCCACTGCCCGGAATCCAACCTGAAACTGGCCAGCGGCTTTTGCCCAGTGGAAAAACTCTGGCAAGCCGGGGTCAACGTGGCCATCGGCACCGACGGCGCGGCCAGCAACAACGACCTCGACCTGCTCGGCGAAACCCGTACCGCCGCCTTGCTGGCCAAGGCCGTTGCCGGCTCGGCCACCGCATTGGACGCCCATAGCGCGCTGCGCATGGCTACCCTGAACGGCGCGCGCGCACTCGGCCTGGACGCGCAAATCGGCTCACTGGAAGTGGGCAAGGCTGCCGACCTGGCGGTTTTCGACCTGTCCGGCTTGGCGCAACAACCGGTTTACGACCCGGTCTCGCAACTGATCTACGCCAGCAACCGCAACGGCGTCGAACACCTGTGGGTGGGCGGCAAACAATTGCTCGAAGACGGCAGACTGACGCGCCTGGACGAACAACGAATCATCGCCAATGCCCAGGCCTGGGGGACGAAGATCGCCCGACAGGCCTAGAGCCCCTCCCACCGACACAGACCAGTAAAACTCGAGAGTGCGACAAACTGACATACTTTGATGCGCCCGCAGACACCCACCCCACAACGTGAAACTGGCACCATAGACGTTTCAAGCGTCAGGCCTCCCGCCTCCAGTTCTATCCAGGGATTTTTATGAGCAACGTCGACCACGCCGAAATCGCTAAATTCGAAGCCCTCGCCCACCGCTGGTGGGATCGCGAAAGCGAATTCAAGCCTCTGCACGACATCAATCCGCTGCGCATCAACTGGATCGACGAACGCGTGGGTCTGGCCGGCAAAAGGATTCTCGACGTCGGCTGCGGCGGCGGCATCCTCAGCGAGGCCATGGCGCAACGCGGCGCGATCGTCACCGGTATCGACATGGGCGAAGCGCCGCTGGCCGTGGCGCAACTACATCAACTGGAATCCGGCGTATCGGTGGAATACCGGCAGATCACCGCCGAAGCCCTGGCCGAGGAGATGCCCGGACAGTTCGATGTGGTCACCTGCCTGGAAATGCTCGAACACGTGCCGAACCCGGCATCGGTGATCCGTGCTTGCCATGCCCTGGTCAAACCCGGCGGCCAGGTGTTCTTCTCCACCATCAACCGCAACCCCAAGGCCTATTTGTTCGCCGTGATAGGTGCCGAGTACCTGCTGAAGTTGTTGCCGCGCGGCACCCACGACTTCAAAAAATTCATCCGCCCCTCGGAACTGGGCGTCTGGAGCCGCGACGCCGGCTTGCAGGTCAAGGACATCATCGGGCTGACCTACAACCCGCTGACCAAGCATTACAAGCTGGAAGCGGATGTCGCCGTCAATTACATGGTCCAGACATTGAAGGAGGTCTGATGCGCCTGCGTGCAGTGCTTTTCGACATGGACGGTACGCTGCTCGACAGCGCCCCGGACTTTATCGCTATCTGCCAAGCCATGCGTGCCGACCGCGCCCTTGAGCCCATCGCCGAGAAGCTGATCCGCGATCAGGTTTCCGGCGGCGCCCGCGCCATGGTTACCTGCACCTTCGCCATACAACCGGAAGACCAAGGCTTCGAGGCTCTGCGCCTGGAGTTTCTCGAGCGCTACCAGGAACACTGCGCCGTGCTGACCCGGCCGTTCGACGGTATCGACGAATTGCTCGCCGAGATCGAGAGCGCCAAATTGATCTGGGGCGTGGTGACCAACAAACCGCTGCGCTTCGCCGAGCCGATCATGCAGCGCCTGGGCCTGGCCGAACGCTCGGCGATCCTGATCTGTCCGGATCACGTGACCCGCAGCAAACCCGACCCCGAACCGATGATCCTCGCCTGCTCGCAGTTGAACCTCGATCCGGCCAGCGTGTTGTTCGTCGGCGACGATCTGCGCGATATCGAATCGGGCCGCGCCGCCGGCACCCGCACCGCGGCCGTGACCTACGGCTATATTCACCCGGACGATAACCCGCGCAACTGGGGCGCCGACGTGGTCGTCGAGCATCCGCTGGAATTGCGCGCCGTACTCGAACGGGCGTTATGCGGCTGCTGACGCAGCAACTACAAGCTGCCAGCAGCACGCACCAACTCTTTAGCGTTTAACTCGAAGCTTGCCGCTTGAGGCTTGCCGCTCTCCGGAGGAGCCCCCATGTTCCAATATTCCGCCCGCCCCGACCTGCTCAAAGACCGGGTGATCCTGGTCACCGGCGCCGGCCGTGGAATTGGCGCCGCCGCCGCGCAAACCTTCGCCGCCCATGGCGCGACCGTATTGTTGCTGGGCAAAACTGAAGAACACCTGACCCGGATATATGACGCCATAGAGGCCGCCGGCCATCCGCAGCCGGCAGTGATTCCGTTCAACCTGGAAACCGCCCTGCCGCACCAATACGACGAATTGGCGGCGATGATCGAGCGCGAATTCGGCAAGCTCGACGGCCTGCTGCACAACGCCTCGATCATCGGCCCGCGCACCCCGCTGGAACAGCTGTCCGGGGATAACTTCATGCGTGTCATGCAGGTCAACGTCAACGCCATGTTCATGCTGACCAGCACCCTGCTGCCGCTGCTCAAGCTGTCGACGGACGCCTCGGTGGTCTTCACCTCCAGCAGCGTCGGCCGCAAAGGCCGCGCTTACTGGGGTGCCTATGCGGTATCCAAGTTCGCCACCGAAGGGCTGATGCAGGTGCTGGCCGACGAACTCGACGGCATCGCCTCGGTGCGCGCCAACAGCGTCAATCCCGGCGCCACCCGCACCGATATGCGCGCCCAGGCCTACCCAGGGGAAAACCCGCAAAACAACCCACTGCCCGAAGCGATCATGCCGGTCTATCTGTATTTGATGGGCCCGGACAGCAGCGGCGTGAACGGCCAGGCCTTCGACGCCCAATAGCGACCGACGGTTTCCTGGCGCCGATCGTCAGCCGGCAGCAAATTGCCACCACGGGCGTCAGACAACCGGCAAAGGCTTGCCGGTCAAGCTATAAAAAATAGAGCAATTTATTGATATATAAGGACTTTTAATTGCTGGCACAAAACTAGCTAAGCATCTGTATCGGAGCGCGCCGTCCACGCGCCGAGCCTCAGAGGTTGAGCAGTATGGGTCCACATAATCAGTCCAACACCGTCGACTTCGATGCCGCCAAGTTGCAGCGCCTGGGCTATGCCCGCCATGCCCAGCAGACGCTGAAGCCGGTCAGCCTGGCACAGTTGCGCCAGCAGCTGAGCCTGCAATTGCAGACCTCGCTGGAAGTCGACCGAATCCTGGAGCTGTTCTACCGCGAAGTGCAGCGCCTGGTGCCGCTCGACGCCCTGGTCTATCAGTTGGCGGCCTGCGATCTGCGTTTCGAGTTTGGCGAGCGCGGCAATCACACCGCCGGCTACCGCCTCAGCCATGAGGGCGAATACCTCGGCGAGCTGATCTTCAGACGCAGCCAGCGCTTCAGCGAAGAGGAACTGGGCCGCCTGGAGTCTCTGCTGGCCAGTTTGCTATTCCCGCTGCGCAACGCCCTGCTTTACCGCGCGGCGGTACAGAGCGCACTGCGCGACCCGCTGACCAATACCGGCAACCGTCTGGCGCTGAATCAGTCCCTGCAACGCGAGATCGACCTGGCACGACGCAACCTGCAACCGTTGTCGATGCTGATGCTGGATATCGATCACTTCAAACAGATCAACGACAAGCACGGCCATGCTTATGGCGACGAAGTGCTGAAAGCCGTGGCGACGACTCTGCGCGATCAGTTACGCAATGTCGACCTGGCCTTCCGCTACGGCGGCGAGGAGTTTCTGGTGCTACTCTCCGGCACCGGCCGCGAAGCCGCCTGCATGGTCGGCGAACGCCTGCGCCACGCGGTGCAGAACCTGCAATGCCTGAATCAGAACCAGACCATCCTGGTCTCCATCAGCCTCGGCTGTGCGACCTTGCTTCCGGGCGAATCCGCCGACAGCCTGTTGCGCCGCGCCGACAGCGCCCTGTACGCGGCCAAACGCAGCGGTCGCAACCGCTTGAACATGGCGGGCTAAGAGCACGACCCAACGAAAAAGGGACTCTTTCGAGTCCCTTTTTCGTTGGCGCCCTATTCGGCTATTCCGGCTTGCGGTTACCGCGACCAAAACCTGGACGCTGCCCTTCACCGGTGGGCTGGCTGCGACGCTTGACCGGCGCACCTGCCGGCTTGCGCGCCGGACGCTCGCTCAGCTCCACACCTGGGCGCTTGGCTGCGGGTTTGGCCGGGCGTTTCTTGTTGACGTCACGCGGGCGTTCGGCGACCGGAGTACCTTTGCCAACCTCGCCACGCCCTTGATCGGCGCGCGGAGGACGTGGCGTACGCGCCGCACCTTCGCCACGCGGCGCGCGTGCGCGACCTTGATCGGCGTCCGGCTGGCCAGCCCCATGGGCCGGGCGCAGGGTGCGCGCCGGGCGCTCGCCGCGACCGACCGGTTTGGCCGACTTACGCTGCAAGCGATCCAGCTTATCGCGGGTCTTCTCTTTCATATCCGGCAAGGCGACCGGTTTGAGGCCGACTTCTTCGCTGAGGATATCCACTTCGCGCTGGCTCATTTCACGCCAGCGGCCCATGGTCAGGTCCGAGGTGATGAACACCGGGCCGAAACGCACGCGTTTCAAGCGGCTGACCACCAGCCCCTGGGATTCCCACAAGCGGCGTACTTCGCGGTTACGGCCTTCCATCACCACGCAGTGATACCAGTGGTTGAAACCCTCGCCGCCCGGGGCTTCCTTGATGTCGGTGAACTTGGCCGGACCGTCTTCGAGCATGACGCCGGTTTTCAGGCGCTCGATCATCTCGTCGTCGACCTCACCGCGCACGCGCACGGCGTATTCGCGGTCCATCTGATAGGACGGGTGCATCAAACGGTTGGCCAGCTCGCCGTCGGTGGTGAACATCAGCAAACCGGTGGTGTTGATGTCGAGGCGGCCGATATTGATCCAGCGGCCTTCTTTCGGTCGCGGCAGACGATCGAATACCGTCGGACGGCCTTCCGGGTCGTCGCGGGTGCAGATCTCGCCTTCGGGCTTGTTGTAAATGATCACGCGGCGCACGCTTTCGGCGGCCTCTTCGCGCTTGATCAAGCGGCCATCGATGGCGATGGCGTCATGCAGGTCGACCCGCTGGCCGAGACCTGCGACCGCACCGTTGACTTTGACACGGCCGGCGCTGATCCAGCCTTCGATTTCGCGGCGCGAAGCCAGGCCCATACGCGCCATGACTTTCTGCAGTTTCTCGCCTGCGGGGCTGTATTCTTCGGATTCACTCATCTGGGCACCTCCCGGTGTTATCTCTAGTGATAGGACGACTAAGAACCTATTCAAAGTCTGCTGCGCGTCGGCCCTGCTGCGTTAGAAACAGGCTCGGGTGCGAGCCCAGCCGGAATGCTCATTTACAACTGTAAACTCCGCTTCCTCGCCTGTTTCTGCCTTGCATGGCTCTAGCTCGCGCGCCTTTGAACAGGCTCTTGAGTCGTCGAAGGGGCGCGGAGCATACGCTAAATGCAGCCACTACGCACGAGTTCAGCCTAGTTGGCGGATGAGAGAGCGTCGGTGCCTTGCGACAGCCGGCTTAGTCAATCTCGGTTAACGATCACCCACGACACCGCGTAGAGACCTTGTTGGGTTACGCGGCGGCAAGCGGCGATGTCGCGGTTTGAACCGCGACAGTCGCCGCTAACCCAACCTACGGGCTCTGAGTTCAATCGCGTGGCAACTCTTCCTGATCCGCCGGCACTTCGCTGTTTTCGGCATAACCTTCGCCATCCGCTTCGCGCAGGTCGTCGAAGTCGATTTTCAGGCCCTGTTCCATCGAATCCAGCTCGGCCAGCAGGCTGCTGAAGCTGGTTTGCTCGCCCACCTCGGCGGCAGGCTCGTCGCCTGCCGCAAGGTCGGCGCGGGCCTGCAAGCTCTCAGGCACGGCCAACTCGTCGTCGAAGGCCAGCACCGGTTCCGGCTCCAGCTCGCGCAGTGCGGCGAGCGGCGGAAGCTGGTCGAGGTTCTTCAGATTGAAATGGTCGAGAAAGGCCTTGGTGGTGGCGAACATCGCCGGCCGCCCCGGCACGTCGCGGTGGCCGACCACGCGGATCCACTCGCGCTCCAGCAGGGTTTTGACGATATGGCTGTTGACCGCCACGCCGCGTACGTCTTCGATTTCGCCACGGGTGATCGGCTGGCGGTAGGCGATCAGTGCCAGGGTTTCCAGCATCGCCCGCGAATAGCGTTGCGGGCGCTCTTCCCAGAGCCGACCGACCCAGGGCGCGAAACGCTCGCGCACTTGCAGGCGGTAACCCGAGGCGACTTCCACGAGTTCGAAGGCGCGGCCCTCGCAGGATTGGCGCAACACCTCCAGGGCCTGTTTGAACACCTCGGCCTCGGGGCGCTCGTTTTCCTCGAATAACTCGAACAAACGTTCCAACGATTGCGGTTTGCCGGAGGCCAACAGAAAGGCTTCCAGCAAGCTGGCGAGTTCGCGGGGGTCGGTCAGATTCATGCTCATTCAGCTCGCGCACGCACGTGGATAGGGCCATAGGCCTCGTTTTGTACCAGTTCGACCAAGGATTCCTTGATCAATTCGAGTACCGCCATAAAGGTCACCACCACACCCAGACGCCCTTCCTCGGCGCTGAAGAGCGTGACGAAGGGCACGAAGGCGCCGCCCTTGAGGCGTTCCAGCACCTCGCTCATGCGCTCGCGGGTGGACAAGGCCTCGCGGGTGACCTGGTGACTTTCGAACATATCAGCGCGGCGCAACACTTCGGCCATCGACAGCAGCAACTCTTCCAGGCTGACATCCGGCAACAGCTTGCGCGCCCGCGCCTCGGGGGCCTCCAGGCGTGGCACGGTGAGATCGCGACCGACCCGCGTGAGTTCGTCGATGCCCTCGGCAGCCGCCTTGTAGCGCTCGTATTCCTGCAGACGGCGAATCAACTCGGCGCGCGGGTCGTCTTCTTCGGCCTCCGCCTCGCTGGAGCGCGGCAGCAGCATCCGCGATTTGATTTCGGCGAGCATCGCCGCCATCACCAGGTATTCGGCGGCCAATTCCAGGCGTACCGACTGCATCAGCTCGACATAGCCCATGTACTGGCGGGTGATTTCCGCCACCGGAATATCCAGCACATCGATGTTCTGTTTGCGGATCAGATACAGCAGCAGATCCAGCGGCCCCTCGAACGCCTCGAGAAACACCTCGAGCGCATCCGGCGGGATATACAGATCCAGCGGCATCTCGGTAACCGCCTGACCGTAAACCAGGGCGAACGGCAGCTCCTGCTGGGCATGGGCCTGGCTGTCGACGACGGCTTCGCGTGGCGGGTTATCCATAGATTTCTCTTAAAGTCGCGCTGTGGTCAGCGGTTCAGCGGTAGTTCAAGCCCAGGGCCAGACGCACCTCGGTCAGGGTTTCCCGTGCTTCGGCACGTGCCCGCTCGGCGCCTTCGGCCAGGATGCCGCGTACCAGATCGGGGCTCTCTTGATAGTCGGCGGCGCGGGCCTGCAAGGGTATCAGTTCCTGCTGCACCGCCTCGATCACCGGCCCTTTGCATTCCAAACAGCCTATGCCGCCGCTCTTGCAACCTTGCTCGACCCAGGTGCGGGTGGGCTCGCTGGAATACAGCTGATGCAATGGCCAGACCGGACAATTGGCCGGGTCGCCCGGGTCGGTGCGGTGCCCACGCGCCGGATCGGTGGGCATGCGCTTGATTTTCTCCTCGACCTCGACCGCGCTGTCGTGCAGGAAAATCGAATTGTTGTGCGACTTGGACATCTTGCTGCCATCGAGCCCGAGTATTTTCGGCGCCTCGCTGAGCAGCGGCTGGGGCTCCGGCAAGAGTACCTTGCCGCCACCTTCGAGATAACCGAATAGCCGCTCCTTGTCGCCCAAGGTAATGGTTTGCTGATCCTTGAGCAGCGCCCGGGCGGTTTCCAGGGCTTCGACATCGCCCTCCTGCTGGAAGGCTTTGCGCAGTTTGTTATAGAGCGTGGCGGTTTTTTTGCCGAGTTTGAGGATGGCCATTTCGGCCTTTTCCTCGAACCCCGGCTCACGACCGTATAAATGATTGAAACGCCGCGCGACCTCGCGGGCGAACTCGATATGCGCCAATTGATCGCTGCCCACCGGCACCACACCGGCGCGGTAGACCAGAATGTCCGCGGCCTGCAGCAAGGGATAGCCAAGAAAGCCGAAGGTGCTCAGGTCACGCCCATGGGGCAGTTCCTGCTGTTCTTTATAGGAAGGCACACGCTCCAGCCAACTGAGCGGGCAGATCATCGACAGCAGCAAATGCAACTCGGCATGTTCCGGCACTTGCGATTGGATAAACAGGGTCGCCGAGCTGGGGCTGACGCCGGCGGCCAGCCAGTCGATCGCCATATCCATGACGTTATCGGCGAGTTGCCCCGCCGCCGTGTAGTCGGTGGTCAGCGCGTGCCAGTCGACGATGCAGAAGAAACACTCATAGGTGTGCTGCAACTTGATCCAGTTTTTCAGCACGCCATGGTAATGGCCGAGGTGTAAACGGCCGCTGGGGCGCATGCCAGAAAGCACGCGCCGCTCAGAATCAACAAGACTCAAACGGGGTCACCTGAAGGAATCGACAAGGGACGCAGTATAGCGAGCCTCGACGCCATGGCGGGAAAAACGACGAAGGGAACCGCCAAACACACAACCGGTCTCAATTTATGAAGCCGTCAGGCAATAGCGGCCAGCGGCAGAACCCGCCGCCGACACCTTCATACTCGGCGCGAATCCCGACCCTCTTTCGGGGATCTAATTATGAAAACCACCACCCTCCCCCTAGCTTTTTCCCTGCTCGCCCTTTGCTTGCTCGTGCTGTTTCTGCTGCCCCCAACCGCCGCCGCCGAGATGATCGGCACCGGTGAAGTGATCGCCGAACAAAGCGCTCAGGCCGACCGCGACAAAGTCCGTGAGTTTCTCGACCGCACCAACGTGCAGGAACGCCTGCAAGTCATGGATGTACCGGCGGCCCTGGCCCGTAGCCGGGTCGATGCGCTGACGCCAACCGAAGCCGCCACTCTGGCCCAACGGATCGACGCCATGCCGGCCGCGGGAGCGCTTAGCGGCAACGACTTCATCGTCATCCTGTTGGTGGCGATATTGGTGGTGCTGATCATCTAGCCGCTATCGCCTAAACGGTTCACGCCTTGCGGCGAGATCGTCAGACCTCGCCGAAAGGCGATGGATCGCCACAACCCACACGTACCACTTCCGGCTCGTCGTCGACCAGGCTGACCACCGTGGACGCTTCCAACCCGCCGAAACCGCCATCGATGATCAGATCGACCTGATGCTCGAGCAGTTGCCGCATCTCGTAGGGGTCGCTCATCGGTAGCGTTTCGCCCGGCAAAATAAGGGTAACGCTCATCAAGGGCTCGCCAAGCTCGGCGAGCAGCGCCTGGGCGATCGGATGGTTCGGCACGCGCAGGCCGATGGTGCGGCGCTTGGGATGCAGAACCATGCGCGGCACTTCGCGGGTGGCGTTGAGAATAAAGGTGTAAGGCCCCGGCGTATGGGTCTTCAACAGGCGGAAGGCGCCGGTGTCGACTTTGGCGAACAGGCTCAGTTGCGATAAATCGCGGCAGACGATGGTGAAGTTGTGTTTGTCGTCCAGTTGGCGCAAACGCCGAATCCGTTCGACCGCGTTCTTGTCGCCGATACGGCAACCGAGCGCATACGAGGAGTCGGTGGGGTAAATCACCACGCCGCCGCCCCGGATGATTTCCACGGCCTGCTTTATCAGGCGCGGCTGCGGGTTTTCCGGATGTATCTGGAAAAATTGGCTCACGCTTAATCCCTGTTCAGATTGCGGTAGGCTGCCGGACATGTAGAAAACGCGCCCAAAGGGGCGACAGGTCTTCGGGAAGCGGGCGATACATGCCCAATTCCGACCAGTCGCCCGGTGCATGGAAATCACTGCCGACACTTGCCAGCAGGCCGAATTCACGCGCCAGAATCGCCAAACCGCCGACCTGCTCGGCCGGCTGCATGCCGTTGACCACCTCTAATGCATGGCCACCGGCCTGGGCGAAATCGGCGATAAGTTTGCGCCGCTTACTACGAGTAAAGTCGTATTGCCACGGGTGCGCCAGACTGACCCAGGCCCCGGCTTGCAGCAAGGTGCCGATCGCCTGATCGAGCGCGGGCCAATGCTGTTTGACGTCGCCGAGCTTGCCCGAACCCAACCATTTGCGAAATGCCTCTGCGCGGTCCTTGACGTGCCCGGCGCGCACCAGGAACTCGGCGAAGTGCGGCCGCGCCGGCGCATTACCGCTGTCGCCCAACTCCTGCTGCACGGCCCGCGCCCCCTCCATTGCCCCCGGCATGCCCTTGGCTTCCAGACGCCTGGAAATTTCCGCGGCGCGTTGCCAACGCCCGTCATGCAGCTCGGCAATCGCTTGGCGTAAAGCCGGCGCCTCGGCGGTGAAGTCATAACCGAGCACATGAATAGTGGCGCCGCCCCAGGTGCAGGACAACTCGATGCCGTTGACCAGCTGCATGCCCAGTGCATCGGCGGTCGAACGGGCCTCGTCGAGACCTTCGAGGGTGTCGTGGTCGGTCAAGGCCAGCAGCCGCACGCCGTGTTCATGGGCCCGTGCCACCAGCACGGCGGGCGCCAAGGCACCATCGGAAGCGGTGCTGTGACAGTGCAGATCTACATCCATAGGGAGCGCTTTCTCAGTCGTATAGGCTGTTATTATGCCGGCCCGAGCGCACTCTAGCAGGCCGTTGAAAAATGTAGGCGAGGCAGCCGAGACAAGGCAAAAACAGGCGAGGAAGCGGAGTTTACGTG
>CBIHLQ010000065.1:0-23148 GCA_966210885.1 uncultured Pseudomonas sp. | reverse complement strand
CTTTCCACACACCGGATTGGCAAGAAGAGGTGAGGCATTGGCACGTCAGCGGAACACCCTTAGAGTTTTTCGACTGAACACCGATTTTCGGGCAGGCAGAGCCCTCGGAGACCACACTCTCGATGTCGAGGTATTCGCCGATGCTGGCCCTGCCCGCCGATTGCAAGCTGCCTGCCCGGATCCGCCCCCCTGTGGCCAAGCCTTTGTCGTTGTAGATACGAAGCCAGTCGGCATCTGACTGATAGATTCCCCCGCCCCATTTCTCGCTGTACCAGCCCGTGTCTCCACGGGTTCTGAACCAACCGCCTGTATACGTCTCGCCGGCAACATCCGCAGAGCCCGTGGCTGTCACATTGCGTGCGTTCACATCGGCTGAAGTCGTGATGTCGCCGCTTGCTGAAATTGCTCCAGCATTGTCGATATCGTTCCCTCCCATATTTATCGCTGTGTTCATGGTGTTGAGCTCGGGGCGGCCCGGCACAGCGTTACGGTAGAGGTAGTCGTTGGCCAACTCACCATCCATCAGGAACAACGCGCTCGCAGTGTGACCAGGGCCTGGGTTGATCGCGTAATTGCTCAACGCAAGCTGCCACCCCCCGCGAACACCCTGAATGACATTCGGGTTGGACGTGGTGATAAACCCACCTGGGCCGCCCAGGTTCTCTGCAATTGACCGGACCCCCAGCTCTGGAATTTCCTGCCCATTGACGGTGACGACAATGGCCTCCAGTTGCCCGGGGTTCGGTCTCCTCGCCAGGCCAACGATCGTTTGCCCGAAGAGGTTCGTGTCGCTGTAGCCTTCAGGGAGATAGTCGGTGTTGCGCAACATGGCCACCGTGATCTGAACTGGCGCCGTTGCTGTGGCATTGGCCAGAACCGTGCTGTAGTGGTCCTTCAGGTACTTGGACAGTGCTTCTGCGACCGTGCGCTGCTGGTCTGCAGCGATCCGATAGTCTTGCCGATTCTGCATCGAGATAATCCAGGATGTGGCAAGACTCAGGAGGATTGCGAGCACAATTAGGGCCATCACAGCATCAACGCCAAGAAACCCTGCTTGATTGCGTTTACTGATCATTCCAGAGGCTCCTTGAGGATTGATGGGCTATGTCCTGCTCCAGCGAGGCCATGTGACCTGATCGAACTTTTTCCCTGATCCCGGGGCCGTCTTGGCCAGTGAATGAGAGACACTGCAGCTTGAGACGTTTGATCCCAGATGCGCTGGTGGTCAGCGTCTGGTGGATTACGGCGATGAGTCCTTGAGCCAGAATTTCCCGTGCGTTCGGCAACTGAGGCTGGGCCAGGACTGCGAGCCGTTCGATACCTTGAATGGCATTCCCGGAATGTCCGGTGCAGATGATCAAATGACCATTGATGCAGGCCTGCACGACTTCTACAGCCGTCGGCGTGTCGCGAACTTCACCAACGAGAAGTAACTCAGCTCTGGTGCGTAGTGCACGGATCAACGCTTCTTTGTACCCACCATGCCGGCGCGAGACGGGAATCTGAATGCAGCGACCAGGCCCGTGCTCCCCGTGAAGCAGCGGTTCGGGCGGGTCTTCGACAGTGAGTGCCGTGCCGCCATGAGCCTCCAGCCTGGCCTTCACGATTGATGCTGCGCTGGAGGTCTTGCCTGAGCCCATCTCGCCGCAGATGAACACAAGCCCGCGGATGGTCTCGTTCATCAGCGAAGTGTGCAGCTCCTCGGGCAATCCGAGATTGTCCAGGGGCAGGATCTGCACCGAGGATCTGTTGAGCACGAAAACCTGTTTGGCATTCACATCCTGCAGCTGAGTGACGCGAAGCACCATGCCGTCGACGATCAACGAGAACTCGGGTTCTTGCGTTGCACCGAAGTGATCGATGCAACGCTGCAGAAGCTGTTCCAGCTCAACTTTCCAATCATCAGGGGCAGACACACGTCGGGGCTGCCCTGGCAGCCCCTTCACGTCCGTAAAGCCGTCCCCAAGGTACAGGTCGACGAATTCGGCCCTGGAGATAACGCTCACACGACAATCCTTCAGTAAGTGGTCCAAGCGATCGTGTTGGAGTCGGACGAGCAGCTTGTGGTGGCGCTTGTCGAGTGCACTTCACCAGTCGACGACGAGCCGCCGTTAATCGCGGTAGTCGTCTGCCGATCTTTAGCGACCTTGGTCGCAAGGGTTATGCATGCGCTACGTGGCACGCCGCCTTCCGTGATCGTGAACGTCATGCCATTGCTGACCACAGTTACAGAGCCATTCCATTGGTTTACCAGCGATGAGCCGGAAATGCCCATAGAGCCTGTACCCTCTATAGCGATGAGCGTGGGAACCAGGTTCTGCCCCGAGGCGCCGTAACCCGTGGAACCTTTGAGCTTTTTCGTGTTGGCTATCAGCGTGCTGACATTGCTCTGCTCGATCGCAACATCAGAGCTACCGAGCATTCGCCAGCTCATCCAGAGAATGAATCCGAGAGCGACAACGACCAACATGAGCCAGAACAGCCCGTCGATCGATAAGAAGCCCCGTTGTGTGTTCCCATTCAACTTCATGCCTATTACCTCTTCGTGTGGTGTCAGAAATTTGCTGATTCCGTTGCGTTGCCTGCGAGCATGAAGACGCCAATAACGACCAGAATCATCAGGGTGCCCATGCAGACGGATGAGAGCGCGATCAACAACTTGGAGACCGCGTCTACGCGTTTGAGCATTTGCTCGAGCCAGCGGTTTGCGAAGCGCTCCATCGATTCGGCGAAGCCCTTGCGGGGAGCAAGAACTTCCAGGAAATGGATGGCCATCGTGTCGGGGAATTGATGGCCCGCGAGCTTCAGGGCTTGGCCGAAGTTCTTGCCAGAGCTGACACCGTAGTGGATGGCATCCAGGCGCTCCTGCAGCCATGGCGTCGAGCTTCGTTTCAGGGTGTCGAGCGCATCGAGCTGGTTGATACCCGTGCGAAGCATCACTGACATGTTGAGCAGGAAGATCGACCCCTGAAGGGTCTTGTAGATCGACCACGGTGGAATGCCTTCGAGGCGAAGGCGTGCCGTTTGCAAAATCCTACTCAGCTGAATCTTCCAGATAGGACTAGTGGGCGTGATCCTGAGGCCGCAGAAGTAGGGCAGGGTAAAAATAGAGGTGAGGATTACCGCCAGGATTGCAGCTACGATGAGAACGCCGTAGTTGCTTACAACATCGGACAGCAGGTAGAGGAGCGCTGGGATGCCTGTCCAGCTCTCAGGGTCGCTTCGCCGTGCCATCGACGGTACCAACCACAGCGCAATCACATACAGGAGCACCCACATCAGGCTCCAGGTCAGCGACGGAAGTGCGACAACCGACATGACCAGGCGCGACACTTGCTGCCGGATCTCAATGATTCGGACGCAATCGCGAAACGCTTGCACCAGCCCACCGGTTTCTTCCCCTGTCTCGATCAGAGACGTTTCGTCATAGGGG
Organism: uncultured Pseudomonas sp.; assembly: GCA_966210885.1. Lineage (GTDB taxonomy): Bacteria > Pseudomonadota > Gammaproteobacteria > Pseudomonadales > Pseudomonadaceae > Aquipseudomonas. Next base: position 19,715 of record CBIHLQ010000065.1, on the reverse strand, counting down.
AATCTCGCGCGACACGCGTCAGCCAGCGTCTTGCCGCCCCGAACACCCATGGCTACTTCGTTGCAGACAATAGAGACGGGGTGTAGGTCGCGTCCACCATTGCTGAAGGCTCTTTCAACGGTCTCAAGCGCTTCTTCAATGGGAATGCCGTCCTCGAGGACACCCATCAGGCTTTCATAGAACTGAATACGCTCCTGTTTGCCAAATTGGGCTGCATAAAAGCCCTCGACCTTCCCACGGCAGGCCTCCCGCAGTCCGTCCCAAATGTCCTGGATCTCAGCCAGCATGGCTCAACTCCAGCACTTGCTTGTCGAAGTCCAGTGGGCCGATGACGGTTTCGGCATGCCGAGGGTCAATGTCACCGTTTTCTATTTTGGTGATTGCATGGGCGATCTTGGTGATACCTCCCATCTCTTTCACCCAGTGCCGGCGTGCTGCGCTAGCACCTTGCTCAGCGAAAACCTTCATGAACAGAAGGTCAGTCAGGAGCACTTCGGCAACGACGGTTCGGCCAGTAACACCGAGGCCTTTGCAGTGGGAGCAGCCCTCGCCACGGATATTGGCTCTGTCGAGAATCTGCAGCTGCTCCAGCCGGGCACGAAGTCCAGAGTCCAACTGCTCAATATGATCTATCGCCGGCACCCTGCACTCCTTGCACAGGACGGGCAGCAGGGACTGATTGATGATTCCAGTCATCAAAGCCGGATCGGTGATCAGGTACTGATCTACCCCCATGTCGCCCAGTCGCTGGAGAGAGGCGACGGCATTGTTTGTATGAAGGGTCGACCACACGAGGTGACCGGTCATGCCCCCTCGAAATGCTGCTTGGGCTGAAGCGAGATCGCGGACCTCCCCATACATCAAGATGTCGGGGTCAAGTCGCATTGAGTTGGTGATGGCTTCATCCCAAGTTTCGCCGGAGCCCCGGGGCGTCTGGTTAGCGCGACAGCGATACTCGGGTGGATCCTCCACGGTGAGGATATGTTTGGTGCCACTGCTTTCCTCATCGAGGAGGTCGATGTTCACCTGCAGAGTTTTCGACTTGCCAGAGCCAGTCGGCCCAGTGATGAGACAGACGCCATATGGCAGGCTGCGAAGTCTGGCGAACTGCTGGATCTGCTCGGGAAGAAAACCGAGGTCTTCCAGGTTCATCTTCGATCGATCGTCGTACAGCAGCCGCATGATCATCAGCGGCCCTTCAACAAGTGGGCGTGTGGCGATACGAGCACCGAACAGGCCCAGTTTCTCGACGTACTCGCGACTCACACGCGCATCTTGAGGAATTTGTGGCTGGAAATGCTCCTTGGTCACATCGCACATGCTGTTATATAGCGCCGCGCACAATTCGCGCCCGACGGCACTCTTCTCTTGGCCCGCCTCCCAGAGGAGGCCATGCACTCGGTACATGATTCGGGTGATTTCGTGCCCGACAACGATATGTACGTCGCTCGCGCCACGTTTATGGGCATCAGCCAAGATTGCTACTGCCTGGGCCTGCCGATCCGTTTGGACCTGACTTGAGTCCAGCACTGATTGTTCAGAGGCCTGGTAGATCGCCTTGATGTCCGTCATCGAGCACGGAATGACCTCGTACTCGAAGCCCGCGTGTTCGAGCTGGTCCATGAAGGCCATGACATATTGATCAGTGCGATGCTGTGTCGATACGTGGAGCTTGCCGTCCGCGGTCAAGGCACAGAGCTGCCGTAGATCAGGCTTTAGCTCAAACTTTCCACCAGGTGCAGTCAGTACGGAGCGGAGAGGAAACAGTTCAACAAGGGTGTCAGCGGCAGCGCCTGGGACGATATTCGGAGCGCTTTCAACAATGGCTGTCATGTCCGGATCCTCAATACTGGTTAGGGGCCAGACCGGGCATGGCCGGCTGAACGGAGGGTGGGGCCAGACCGACGCTACCTGGTGCTCGATTAGAGAATCCCAGGAGAAAGCGCTCGCCGTTTTTCTCCAGAACCACACCCTCAAGAGTGATTTGAGCGACGCGGAAGCCGCCCGGAAGATCGCGTGACCCTGCAGTAGCGTCGACCTCGATCCCTGAGCTGTAGAGCAAAGTTGCGCGCAACTTGTCCGACGTACCAGTTATGGCCTTGATGACCGGAAGTGCTTGTTGAGACGACGCGGTCGAAATCGCAGGAGCAGGGGTGTTCAGAGTCTGAACGGGGAAACTGACTGCCTGGTTGGAGCTGGTGGTACCGCCCGTTATCGACCGCTGTGCCTCTGCCATGGCCGCTTGTGCGTTGAAAAGAATGGTCTGGCTCTGCACCTTGCCGAGCTCGCCCACGACGATGCCGGAAAGGTCTGTTTCGGTAGCCTGAGCATCTGATGCTACGCAGGCGCTCACCAGCACGGCCGTGAGCAAAGTCAGAGGGAGCCTCCAAGGGAGTTTGAGACCAGGGTTATTTGGCATACAGATCACCTGTTACAGACCACATGAGGAGCCCTGACTGGAGCTCAGTTTTGATTTCGCGAAGCCGCAGGCCCTGGCCCGGGGCGCCGCTCAGTGAGTCGAAGGGAAGGATCCCGGACACGTAGTTCAGCTCGAACTGTTTCCATTGCGGCGGCGGAGGGGGAGGAGGAGCTGGTTCACCAGGAAGTGCCGCAGGCTGCGGCATTACGACTGGCACCTCTTTCAGCGTGGGTTCCTGGGCAAACCCGTGCAGCCAGGAGGAAAGGTTGGCCAGTGCATCGAGAGCCTCGGCCAGCGGTTCGTCGCCGGCGGCCGGCAGCGAGATGTCGAACCTTAACGTCGCCGAGTTGCCTTCATCGAAGAAGGCAGGGCGATCCGAGAAGTGTCCAGCAGTAGCGGCGATCAACTGAGCGGCAGTGCTGTTACCCGAGCGCTTGTATGCAGCCAGAACCTGTGAACCGTCGCACTGGGCGTTAGCAAACGCCCAGCCCTGAATATTCAGGGGGAGCTGATACATCACCTTGCTGCAGCCCGTGACAAACGAAGCCACAGAAGGTCGCTTGGCCCAGGGATGCTCCAGGGCCTGTAGGGGCTGCTCGGTGCCACTCTCCTCCTGCAGTTTGGCCAGCTCCTCAAGGCGCTTTTGCTCGGCAGCGAGGCGAGCCTCAAGCTGGATTCTGTCTTGGTAAGCCTTCCACTGCATCCAACCGGCCAGGCCTACCGCGACCACGAGCCCCACGACGATCAGTTGTGCCAGCTCAGCCTTGGACAGGCCAAGCATCAGCGGGCGGAGCCGGTACTCACGCTTGAGCTTTGACGGGTGAAGTAGCTCCTCGATGTCGACCGGCTTGCCGCCCATCCTAAACTCGGAGGGCAGATACCAGTCTTCAAACTCAATTCCACGGCTGCGCTGTTGGGCCACGCGTCGACGAACTTCGGCCTCAGTGCCGATTAAGTCGCAGCCAGGGATGATTCCCCCTTTGTGGACTGCAACAACTGCGAAACGGTCTTCGACCTGGTCAACACGCCAAGCTGCAATCCAGGAATCGCCGAGCTGTCCGGCCAGCGTGGCCGCCAGCGAGTACATACCCTTCGTAACCCCGTCGCTACGGGATACAAAACCGGCTTGGATGATGCCCGGTGTTCTACGGATGGCCACGATATCGAGGCTGTTTTCCTTGCCGAACTGGCGTGCCTCCTTCATGTACCCGGTCACGCTGCCCAGCGGGTGCCAGCGCAGGCCGGTCACGAATGACTTGCCGCGATGCACGATGATCTGTGTGCGGGAGGTACGAGGGGTTTGAAGCGGTTCGGTACTCATTCGACCCCCGTCAGAAAACCGAGCAGGCGCGCAGTGGTTGTCTGCAGGCCATGCGACTGCCAGGAAAGGCGCTGTTGGTCGCCATGACTGCAGCATTGGGGTAGACACCTGGTACAGACTGGATGCGGCTGCTTAGGTTGTCGGGCTCCACTACCGGCGTTACCAGCACGACCAGGACGCTATGTTCAGAGGTGCGAACTCGACCTCCACCGAGACCGAAGAACCTCGCGCTGCCGATACCGGATCTTGTCGCGTTCTCGCGGTTCTCCTCGAAACCGGTCAGAACCAGGGTCTGCCCGCTGCGTAGTTTGACCTTCGGCGCGGCATTCTTCGTGTCGTAATCAGCGGTCTGGACGGAGCTGTCGTTGCTCGTGAACGTCTGGAAGGTCGGTCTGCTGCTCATGCTGAGGTTGATCATCAACAGCAGGTTGTCGCGGTCGATGACCTTGGGCAGCAACATCATGTTGAAGCCGCTGGTGATGGTCGCGGGATTGAGCGACGTGCTCGAACCGACCGATGCCGTCGTGGTGGTGGAGCTGGAAGCGATGTAGCTCTGCACGTTGCCAATCTGGATCGGCGCCGGCTGCAGATTCAGAGTGGTAACGCTCGGGGTGCGGATGTTGGAAATCCGTCCTTGTTGGGCCAGGGCCTGCATCACCGCTGTTGATCCGGCCCAGGGCGAGGCGGCGGTATCAATGATGCCGACTGAACCAGAGACAGCCTCACCGCTGATGCCTGCCACGGTGTTGGCGAGCGAGAACCCCCAATCATTCGAGATCGATTGGTAGACGGCTGACCAGTTCACTGCAAGTTGATCGCGGTCAGTGAGGTTCACCTCGAACACGGTGACGTTGAACACAACCTGACGGGTGATGCTGCGGTTGATCCCTTTCAGATATTGATCGACCCGGTTAAGAACCTCAGGGCGGTCGCTGACGGTCAGGGTGCCTGTGGTTCGGGACAGGAACATGCGCCCTGCAGGCCGGGTGCTCAGCATTGCTTTGACGTTATTTTCGATATCGCCGAGCAGCGATGTCGTGATCGTAACCTTTGTACTTTGGCTGCTGCCCGACTCCCCGGAGGCACCTGTTCCAGCCGAGCTACCGCCGGACATGCCAGCACCGGATCCCGTAGAAGTGACAAGGCCAGACCTTACGGTGCTCTCGATTTCCTGGTCATCGCCAAACGCCCATACGTCGAAGGTGCGTGTGTCGAAGTAAGTTACGCGGACGCCGCGGATTTCAGGGTCATAGTGCCAAGACAGGCCAAGGCGATTGGTCACTTGGTTCAGCAGGCCCGAGACAGTTCCTGCGTATTTGAGTCCAGAGATTGTGTTTGGGATTCCCAGCCCCATGCCATAGCCACCGGCACCTCCCTGCGTAGCACCGCCGACAGCGGTGTCTGGAAACAGGCCTTCCAGGCTGTTGGGGTTGATTGCTGGAGGCGCATTGTCCGATCCGGCACCGGTACCGGGTGCGCTGTCGAGAATGCTCGGGTTGATGGCGTCGGGCGCTACAACTACCTGTAGGCCGGTTTCAGCCGTGATGTACTGGGCGACCTCAGCAATGCTGACCGGTGACACTGGCCTGTAAGCGATATCGTGATTCAGAACAGGGGGGAGGCCGCGCTTCGTGGGAAGAGGTTTTGTCGATACCCATGGTTTGTCGCTGAAAACCACGGTGTCCCGGGCTGGCTCAGCACGCTGATTACGCAGGAGGGCTGCGTACTGTCGTGCGGTATCCCCATTCCGCTCAGCCCTGCTGGCTGACTCGTCCACGCGCTGCAGTGAGCAGCTGGTCAGCAGAGTCAGTGCGAACGGCAACAGCGCCAGGTGCGCCCAGATGTGGCGGCGTTGAGTCATTTCTTCTTCCTCTCGGCGATGTGGACGAGCTTCTGCGACAGGCTCCCGTCAACGACGAAGGGGCGTGGCGCGCTGTCGTAGAGGGGGAACAACTGATCGATCGCATCTTTGAAGGAACCTTCGAAGCGCAGCGCAGCGGCGATCGGGTAGTTCAGATCCTCTTGAGCCCAGATCACTTCCCACCCGGCTTTCTTGGCCCAGGCCTCCACGCTTTCACGGAGGGTGGAGCCGGCCTCGGCGACCCAAATATCAGGGAGTGGTTTGACGATTGGGGCAGGGGTAACGATCGGAGCGATTGGGGCAGGCGTTGTGGCCGCGGCACTTGGAGATGTGGGCGCAACAACTTTTTTCGCCGCAACTTGTGCCGTTGCCGCCGAGGTGGTGCCGTCCTTGGCAATCTCCACGGGGTTACGCTCTGGTGTCGCTGCAGTCGCGAGAGTGGGCACGTTGGCGACTGCAGGGAAGGATTCGCTGGATACAACGGAAGGCAGAAGGGCCGCGTCGCTGGCTGTGGCTGCAGCAATTTGCGCGGCCGGGCGGGGCGGTACCTGGTAGCCAGGACGCAGGGTGAACTGTACTTGTCGGGTCACCTCGTCGACCTGCACCTTCCAGGCTGGCCCTGCCAGCACCTGCAGCGTATCGCGCAGCTTCATCGGACCGAGTTTGTAGTGAGCCGCCGGCAGCGGGCGGCTGTACAGCACATTCGTCACAGTGTTGGAAGCAGTGAGCGTGTAGCCAGAGCGCGATAAGGCGTGCTTCAGGGCATCCCCAACAGTTGGCTTTAGCGTTCCTGGAATCGTGACCTCGATGATCTGGGACATCAGGTCTTCTTGGGCGATGGAGGGGAGCGTGCTTGTCAGCGTGTACCGACCACTCCTGACTTGATCACGTTCACGCTCAGTGGTGGGTGCGCTTCTGTTCGCGTAGATATCAGGCGCGACGAACGCTGGGTTGGCCTGAGCCACTTCAGGTTCGGCCGGAGCCGGCTGTCGCGGTACCGCGCAACCGGCTGTCGCGGCAAATGCCATGGTGAGCAGAAGGGGGTGGCGCATCGGGAGGTTCTCCAACTTCGATATGCCCATAGGGTTGCGTCTTGCCACCATGGCCAACAACGAAGAATCAAAATCCCAACGCCGTGAATTAATTTTTTGAGGGAACAAACAAGAAAAAGGCACCCAATGGGTGCCTTTGAGGAGGTGTCAGTTGACACGTACAGGTTGAGGGCGATCACGCTCCAAGCGAGGGGCGTAATGACGAAACGCAGGCAGTCGGATCAAGTCGCGCAGCGGCTTCAAGAAGAAGCTGAGCAACTTGCCCAAGAACACCCCCGAGTAAGAGGCGATCCAGCCAATAGCAAAGATCAGACTGTCCACCGCATAGTCGGACTTGAAAGCCCAAAGGAGAAGAAAGATCACACCGATGATGAACCACCAGGTGCGGAAGGACATCCAGCGAGTATTCCCACCCGATAGGCCGGGGAGGATTGCCTCGTACTGTTCACAGCGATGCGTGAGCATCTGGATCTGGCCGTCTGCCCATTCTTTCTCTTGCTGCAGGCGTTGGGCGCTTCGGGCGAGTTCGTTGTTCAGCTGCTCGATCTCGAGCTGAGCCAGCTGAACAAGCTTCATCCCTTCACGCTTATGGTCCTCGCGAAGTTGGTGGTCATGGGCCACCAAATGGTCTGCCATAACCTCGACTGTCAGATTCAGGACTGAATCATCCAGGCCGTAACGTGCAAGCACATCAGAATTGACTCCCAAGATCTGGCCCGAGCGGGCAGCAGCGAGGAAGGCAACGAGATTGTGAGTGTTCATAGTGATTCTCCAGGTAGCAGAAAATCACAGACCCGTGGCGGGAAGTGATTCCCGCGAAGGTTGAGTTTAGGGAGCATCCATCGCCGGTTGGCGACTGCCTGTACTACCGGATGCGAAACAGGCTTGGGATGTGAACCACTGCCGACGGCAGCGCTGCATTACAGGTTCAAGCAGCTTGGGCAGGAGCCATCAACGATGGCGCACTGTGTCATTGATCTTAGCCCGCCAGATCGTAAATGGGCAGATCCTGCAGTTGAGCTGCGTCAGGGTCGAAGACCAGGAAGCGCACGTCTGCAGCAGCTGCTTGGTGGAGCACCTCGATCAGCTCCAGGTGGAGCCCCTTATCCAGGTGTTCCTGGCGCAGCTTTTCGGCCGTGAGTCCAAGGCTGGCAAGATTCTCATCGCTCCAGGGCGTAATGAACAGCTTGCACCCGACGCCATCGCAACCAGGCAAGAGGAAGAACTCAACCAACCGACCGCTTGGAACTTCGAAACCAGCCAACCACTGAGCGTGCTCAAGAGCGCCCGCCGGCAGATGAAGGCTGCTGATTTCCCAGGCGCGACTGAAGTGTCCCGTTCTGAACGCCAACTGCTCGCTGATGGCCTTGGCCAGGGCGAAGTTTTCGTAGTCGCCCAGGAAGATCGACGTGGACTCCCGGTGCCCGAACAACGAGTAGGTGACCCGGCAGACAATGCCGCTGCCGCGGAACTGCTCCTCGAGCTCGGGTGAAATCTCCTGTCCCTCCGTTACAAGTGCGAAATCACACGAGTAGATACAGGGGTGGTGAGTGACCATCTCATCCGTCAGGTTGGCCTGACTGGGATGGAGTGGGCGAAAGATCGTCGGCTGATCGGCTTCCCGAAATATCTGCAGCTGGCGTTCGATCGTGAAGCTGTAAAAGCCGCGGTGAAATGGGTTGGGCAAATGAGGCATGGGTTGCTCCGTTGTGGATCCAGGAGCACATGCCCCAAGGGCGTGGCCCCTGGCGGGTGAATTGTGGGTGGTCGTTAGCGGATCGTTATCCCGTTGCTTCCAAACATGTGCAGTTTCAGCACGTCACGTGGAGAGATGAGGCCGTCGGTGTCGTTCTTCACGAAAGGACACCACATCGAGCAGACGGCTTTAATGACTTCGCCACCGTGCTCGATCTCGACGATTTCATCTGGATCGGACAGCCCTTGTGTGTCCTGTTCAATCACGAGTACCAGTGGTAGCGCTGATTGGTTGAGCTGGCCTTCGTAAATGACTTTCTCGACCACGCCATCTTTAAGCAGCAGCGCGAGTACGTTGGGTGGTGTGTTCTCTGTGTTCATGGGGTGGAGCTCCTTGGGCAGTAGTAGGAGCTTCCCCCCAATGGGCGAAGCCCCGTAAAAGCCAAAGGCACCCGGAGGTGCCTTGAGGTTAGACATTAAGCGGCCAGGACGGCCCATGCGTACTCGCAGAACTGCTCGGTTTCGAGCAGTGCCTCGAGGGCGTCACTTTCGGAAATCTCGATGACTTCCGGCAGGGCGGGCAGTTCTACAGCTTGGATGTTGGCGTTGCTCATGATGGATTCTCCAAAAGGAATTTTTGGAGAACACCAAGCCCGCCAGCGGGGGGATGGTGCCCCCCGGATGGGTTAGCTGAGTTCAGTGGTGGCCCTCAGAGAGGGCCGGTGGTTCAGTAATTAACAACTTCAGGTGTTTCCTGGGGGCTGTTTTGTGCGGGTTGTTGCGGCTCTGCAGCGGGCTGCTGAGCTTGTTGTGGTTGTTCTGCATCACCTTTCGGTTCTGCCTTGTAGACCATTTCGCCGTCGACCTTGATCCAGCTGACGAACAGCAGGCGGGCTTTCAGGCTGACACCGGTTTGACCCTTCTTCTCGCCACCTTGGTAGGTGAAGAGGTCGGGGGTCAGGTCGCCGAGTCGAAAGCCGATCAGGACTTTCTTTTCAGTTTGAACGGCTGCCATGCAACGACGGATGAGCTTGTCAGCTTCACCGCCAGAGACTTTGCAGTCGAACCGGGTTTTTTCAGGAGCGCTAGCATCACCATGCAGGGCGACGATATCGCAGGCCAGGAAGGGATCACCCTTGCGAATGGGCACTTCGCGGATGCGATTCAGGTAGCCGAGGCCAGTGATGTGCAGGTCGAAGAAGCTTTTTTGAGCGTTGGTGTTAGTAGTCATGGTGGTTCTCCAGATTCCAGGTACGGGAAAGCGGAGAAACACGTATCCCTTGCGGGAGTGTGTTTCCCGCAAGGGTGAGTAGATGTTCGGAAGAGGGGGCATCCATCGCCTGGGGGCGATTGTCCGTACTACCGGATGCGTAACGGACTAGGGAGGTGGATCACCGCAGAAGCGGACGCAGCTTGAAGATCCATGCTGCCTGGGCGGTGCAGTCAACGACTGCTATCCGTGACAATAGTCATAAACCCAGACGGGAAAGCTGTCAACCAAAACGTGCGCTTTGGGTGAGTATTTCCAGTGCTCTCCAGGCTGCTGAACGGGCATCGAGCGTGCAGCTAGAGCTGGATGGTGTTTGATCGAACTTGCAACGCAAGCGTTGTTCAAGAGAGGGCACAGTACGGATGAGCTGTGATCTTTCGAAAATTGCAGGTTGTAGGCGATCTGCTTCATCGTCGTAACCGGCTTCGCGAAGCACCCCGATAGCGATCATCAGGTGGTCGGTCGGCATGAACAGATACTGGAGCAGCCCGTCCACAGCCTCACCAAAGTGGTTAAGCACTTCCTCTTCTGATTGCTGCAGGTTGAACTGCAGCAGATCCAGAGTGTGTCCGCGCATCGCGCTAAGTTCAGTGTGCATGGCTACTGCTTCATCCAGGATGTTTTGAAGCAGTCCCAGATCGGAAGTGGGCAGCCGTAGGGCTTTATTGATATGCATGGCGTCTCTCCTAATGGATAGGCGCCTCCCGACAGGGGAACGCCCTGTTGGGGTGAGTTGAGCAAGCATCCGTCGCCGACGGCGACCGCCTGTACTGCCGGATGCGTGACAGGCTTTGGGAGTTGCTGTCGACGACAGCAGCTTGGAATTCTGGCCAGCTTCAAGGCCGCTGGCAGGCGCATGTACAGACCAGGTTGCTGCGCGTTTTAGAGCACAGCGAAGAGTAGGATGGCCACCATGTTGAGACTTGTGCCCCTCGCAAGATCACGTATCTAACATCCGACCCTCGTGTGACCTGGATCGGCTCATTCAGGCATGCATCCGCACACAAACGGATCCCAGTGTTCGCCGGCGGGCACCGGCAATGAATATGTCCGCAAGAGCGGTTGTCGTGGACCGCCCCAGGGAGGCCCACGACAACCGTCTCACGACGCTGAAAAGTAAAAAAGGGAGGGTCAGAACACCAGTCTGGCCCGAAGGAGAGGAAACTCAGAACCCGGAAGTTGGAGGCTTCGTGTGCACAGAGTGCTGGGTTCGCACGCACTTCCCTGAGTGATGGCGTGCTTGGGTTTGGACATAACGACCGGCGAGTGTCAGTCGGGAGCCGTCTGTCCGAGGGCACAACTGAACGCCAGTTGCCAGCGGGTGAAATCGTTGATTCGGATTATCGTCACGACGTGGTGGCAGTTCAACCACTTAGGAGAAATAAACCTGCCTGAACGCGGGAATTTGTCCTTTCTCGGTCAATCTGACGGCACCGGTATGCTGTGGTTGCAAGTACTGGAGCATTTTCTGGTCAACCTTCAGTTTGCGCGCAGCGCTATCCCAGTTTGTCGGTGCGAGGTTAAGCAACAGCATCGTGCCCACGCTGGAGAGAAATTCCTCGCTCATATGGGTGGGCGACTGTCCGGCCTGCAGGATCGCAAGGCCGAACTTGCGCATCTGGTTAGCGATGACATTGATCGGGTTGCTTCTGGACTCATCGTTGAACAGCCCGCATTCGTCAATGACGACAAAGCGCCGGATCCGCCCGTGCGATTCTCCGCGCTGCATCTCCTCCCGGATTATCGCCTGCAGACGGAAGTGGACGAACATGCGTAGCTCGTCCTCTGACTGTGCCAGGGGCTTGAGGTTATAGCGGCGGATCCGTGCATTACCGAACGGCGGAGGGTTGCTGTTGAAGATCCCAATGGCCTGCAGGTTCTCAAGCCTGTTGATCACGCTCAGCAGCACATCCTTGGAGTTGTATTTCACGACCTCTTCGAACTCGCGCCCGGACTGCATGCGATCAAGGAATGTTCCGAATCCTTCCAGGGCTCGCATCTTGATACTGCCCAACTTGCTATCGAGCTGGGCCAGCTCGGTGTCGTCAGATGCCTGGCTGGCGTTCTTGAGGCGCCGCTGATTCAGGTTGCTCATCACCTTGCAGAACTCGTCAAAGGCAGTGAGAACCTGGCGCCCTTCATCCTTGTCCTCGATGCCCATCCAGAGAGCCTTCAGCTTCCTTCTGGCCACCGTCGTGACATCCTGGAGCGTTGGATACACCTGTTGCAGCCCAGCCCAGTCCTGATGTTCGATCAACTGCTGGATCTGCTCGTCAGTAGCCTCGTTCCGGTACCAGGTTGCAGGATTTGAGGCCGATATCCCCTTGAGCGCATAGGCGTCAATCAGGAGATTCCTGAGCACACCCTCCTGGTTGGTACCCAAGGCACGGGACGTATTGCTGATAGCTGCGATGACATCGTTGATGGCTCTTCGGACGCCCCCGTAGTGGGGGTCAGGGTTCAATACGAGTGGGTTGAATCCGTACCTCGTCGACTCACTGAAGAGAACCGTCTTGGCGCCGGGTACCTCGATATCGTTGTGGTAGTCGAAAATGTCGATTACCACGTCATCTGCCTGTCCCGCGATAAAGTTGCGGATCCAGTGCGTTTTACCTGCACCAGACGTCCCGGCGATGCCGATATGATGGTTGGCCAACCGGGCGGGGTTCCACTGCACGAGCTCATCGACCTGGTCACGCTTACGGCGCCAATAGTCATAACCGATCAGGACTGGGGTCATTGTTCTGCTCCGGCCCCTAACTGCGGCTGTCCATTCACGACGTTGCAGATGAACTTGCAGCCCTTGGAGTATCGGTTACAGCCGAAGAAGTCGTAGCCCTTCACGCCAGGTTCAGCGGCTCGAGTACGACGCTCCAGCTTGCCCTTCTTGCACTTGGGGCAATCGATATCGGTCGGTACGGGAGCTGCGCCTGCCGGTTTCTTTTGCCCGGGCTTGCCATCTGCGTCCGGCAGCATGGTCTTGCAGCCGTGCTCCTTAAACCCCGAGCACGACCAATAGGGGCCAAATTTCCCCTTGGGATTGAGATACATCGGGTGACCGCAGTCAGGGCAGGGGTACGACTCTGTGGCCTGGATCTGCACGCCCTCAAGTTCACGAGCGATACGGTTATAGAAACCTCGAATGACCGGTATGTGCTCAATCTGTGAGCGTGCAATCTGATCGAGCAGATCCTCCATTTTCTTGGTGAAGTCCAGCTGCATGAAGCTGAATTGCTTGATCAGGCTTGAGAGGACGATCATCCCCAGCTCTGTGACGTGGAAATAGCCCTTCTTGTCCACCCGCACATAGTTGCGCTGCTTGATGGTCTTGATGATTGCGGCGTAGGTACTCGGACGACCAATGCCTCTCGTCTTGAGAGCCTTGATCAAACTCCCTTCGGTATAGAGCTTGGGCGGGGACGTTTTGAGTTGAAGCAGATGGCCAGATGACGGTTGCAGCAGCTGGCCGGGCTCGAGCATGGGAACGGGATTCTTCATCGCGTCCTGCTCCTGTGCGTCATCCTCTTCGGAACTGGTCTGCAGGAGTGAACGCCACCCCGCTTTAACCAACACTTTGCCTGTGGCGGTGAAGATAGCTGTCACGCCATCAACCTCATCCAGCGCCTGCAGATGTGCTGTGCGAATGTTCCACACTGCGCTTTCAAGCTGGGAGCCGACTGCGTGGCGCCATATCAGCTGGTAGAGCGCTTGCTGATCAGTATCGTCACCGGCCTGAAGCATCCCGAAGTTTGTCGGTCTGATAGCCTCGTGAGCCTCTTGGGCCAACTCGGCCGAGTCCCACAAGCGCTGTTCGAGCACCATAGGCAGATCGTTGCTGTTGCAGTAGTCGGTGATGGCTGTAAAGGCAGTTGCTGACAGGTTAGGGCTATCAGTTCGATGGTAGGTGATGAGGCCTGCATCGAACAGCTTCTGTGCTGCTGCCATCGTTGCAGCACTGTCGAGCTTAAGCGAGCTCGACGCCTCCACCATCATGGTGTCTGTCGTGAGAGGTGCAGGAGGGGCCTCTGAACGAGGTTTCTGCTCACAAGCGATGACCTTGAACCGATTCAGGTTGGCCATACTCTGGGCAAAATCCCCATCGAGCCAGTATTCCTGGTTGAGCTGCTGCAGCAGCGTCTTCGTTTGCCACTTCGCTTTCCAGACACCATCAGGCCCAGAGAACTGGATCTCGGCTCCGAAGTGGAACACCGCCTTGAACTGGCTGACCCGCTGGCACAGCTCAGCAACCAGCCTGACGGTGACGCTTTGCACTCGACCAGCAGACAGCTTTTGTCCCCGTAGTTCTGATATCCGCTGACTCACCAGCCAGCCCACGATGCGATCGATCATTCGCCGAGTCTGCTGTGCGTTGATCATCGCCATGTCGAGTCCTCGTGGATTCTCGATGGCGGCCAGCAAAGCCTTCTTGGTGACCTCTTGGTAGGTAATCCTCTTCGGATTCTCCAGCTTGAGTACCTGGGCCAGGTGCCAGGCTATAGCTTCACCTTCGCGATCCGGGTCGGTGGCCAGCAGAACTTCAGAGACAGATGCTTTCCGAGCCCGTAGACCGCTCACGACCTTGCTTTTGCCCGCCATGACGACGTACTCGGCAAGGAAGGTTGCGAGATCAATCCCAAGAGACTTTTCCGGAAGGTCGCGAATGTGTCCGATGCTGGCCCGTACCTCGTAGCCTGAGCCAAGGTACTTCTGGATGGTTTTCGCCTTGGTTGGTGATTCCACAATCACGAGAACTGTCATGCGCGTGCTTCCAACGACCTATGCTGGCCGCATGGTCAAGCCCGAGTCAGAACGAGTTCAACGGAAAGGTCTTTTTCGCCCTGGGGGAGAATTCAACCGAAGGGGGAGGGAAATCAGAAGGGCAGCACCAGTTGTTGGCCCGCGTTAAAACCGCGTAACCAGGTGGCCATAAACGGCGGATAGTTGTAGGGGCAGGAATGAACCGCAGCACCGTCAGTGGCGGCTTGGCGACCAGCTTCATAAACCGCTTGGTGTGGGTTGTTGGATCGGCGCTTATTGGTGCAGGTGCTAGCTTTCGTCATCTGGGCCTGCTCCACAGAAAGGAAGCCCCTGACGATGCAGGGGCAGAGCTTCGCTTTGGTATATTCTAGAACGGTATGTCGTCGTCGAAGCTGTCATAGTCAGGTGCCGGTTGGGCTTGTTGGGGCTGTGCAGCTGGCTGCTGACGTTGGGCCTGATCTTTCTGTTGCCCCTCAGGCGCAGGGCGAGATTGCCGAGTACCTTCCCCGTTGGGGCGACCGCCGAGCAACTGCATGGTGCCCTGCATGTCTACAACGATCTCAGTGGAATAACGCTTGATACCGTCCTTCTCCCACTCGCGAGTCTGCAGCTTGCCCTCGATGTAGACCTGGGCACCCTTGCGCAGGTACTCCCCGGCGATCTCGGCAATCTTGCCGAATAACACAACACGGTGCCATTCGGTTTTCTCCACCTTCTGACCGGTCTGCTTGTCCGTCCACTGTTCGTTGGTGGCCAGGCTCAGGTTGGTGACAGCGTTGCCGCTTGGCAAATAGCGTGTTTCGGGATCCTGGCCGCAGGTACCGACCAGAATGACTTTGTTAACCCCACGGGCCATAACGTGCTCCTTTGCAGGCTCATGCTGCTGTGTGATGAATCAATTGAGGGTGAACGCCTGCTCGGCCATCTCAGCCTTATCGGCGCACTCGGCGGCCTGGCGGGTGATGTACTGCATCACCGACGCCTGCATGTTCAGCGCCATGCGTTGCTGTTCCAGGATCAACAGGTTCTGCCGAGTCTGAGGCCCGGTAAGCGGGTCGTTCACGACCTTACGCCAGAGCTGAAACCCCATGGACTGATCGGCAGCGTGACGCATGGTTCTCCAGCGCAAATACGCCTGGCCGGACTTCGCCTTGTGCAGTCGGAGCACGATGTTTTTGTGGGCGACCTGTTGATGCTCAGTCAATGCCACCAAGCGCTGCATCATCTGATCCAGGCGCTGCACCGCCCCCCTCGCGCTTTGCTCCAGCTCGCGGTAGTCCCCCTTACCCTTAAAGGGTTTTAAAACCCTTAAAAAGCCTTTTAGGGAGGGGTCGTGCGCCAACGACCTGTAGAAGCCGTGCGCCCGATCCTGGGAGGAGTCATGCGCCATTCGGCTCGTCCTCGAGCTCCGCGGCGGTGCCCTGCTCCAGTACAGAATCATCGGCATCCAGCTCTGCGGCAGTATCCGACCCACCACGTAGCTGCGGCAGCGTCGGTGCATAGCTCGACCGCACAGTTCCCTCCAGTACGTCCTGGGGCAGCTGGCCGAACTTCTCGATAGCGTCGCGTGCGCGTGCGTTGTTGGCCGCAATGTCATCGCGGGTGACACCAGCGTGACGATACTGCTGGGCCAGACCGTAGCAACTGCGGATCTCGTGAGCGCCACGATCCAGCATTTGCTCCATCAGCTTCCGGCCGATCAGTGCCGTGTGATGGGCCAGCAGGATCCGGCGAGCCAGGGTGTCGTACTCGGTCAGGAGGTAGACGCCGATGTAGCCCAGCTGGCAACCAATGAATAGAGGCAGGCGTACAGGCTGGACGTTGAGATTTTCTGCAATGCTGATTGCTGGCGGTACCTTCTTCAGCAGGTCATCGATCTGCTGGGCCAGGGTCTGGATCTCGCTCCGGGCTGCATCGAGGCGCTCCTCCATGCGAATCAACCAGTGATCTGCATAGGGGTCGTTCTGCGCGGCAGCGTTCTTCATCTGATCCATCAAAGTGATGAAGCGCGGCATCCCAATAATGGTGTGGCTGGATTGGCCGCTTTCCTCTGATTTGCGGCGACCAAACCACAGTCGGGCAGCGTGGTGAGTATGCATGGTGATACTCATATCGCTGCGCAAGCTGCCGAGGTTGAGTGCAATGTTGTCGGCCACGAGGCCTCCTACTAATCACGTGGTAAGGAGAGGGTGTGCGCCGATGGTCGATGCAGCCGTACGGCCGCTCAACGGATAATCAAAAGCTGGGCAGGGGGGAGTTTCTGAACGTCCTTGTTCAAGTCATCAGAGGAGGGATTAGTCCTGCATGTTCTTCACTTCATCGAGCAGCTCATCGTGGTCCACGCCAGGCCCGTTTTCTTTGAAGTCATCTTGTCGACTGTCCATATCCTCATCGCATTCAACTGCTGCCCTCTTCAGCCGTCCGGTCAGTAGCTCGCGTGCGTGTTCCAGGGTTTTGGCGGTAAGTGATTCCCGGGTCACGCGAGTGACGCCGAAGGCAGTGACGATGATTTCTTTGATCTCTGCTGCGGTGCAGCGATCTAGAACCGCGCCCAGTTCTTTGACTGGAATGGTGCAGTCATTAGGCAGGTAGTGCTGGGCGCAAACTGCTGCAGCCTTCCGGCGGAAGGCACCGACAGGAATCACCCGGTCGATTCGACCGGGGCGCTTGAGAATCCTCTCATCAATGGCCTTCGGGTAGTTGGTCGAGAAAATGACGTAAGTACCTGCGACATTCCTTGGTGTCTTGATGCCATCCAGGAAGCTCAGGATTTCTGCCCCAGCATGCCCTCTGTAGAGGTGATCCACCTCTTCTGCGATCACGATCGTAGGAGTCGAACGCCGTGCAGCCTCATAGCAGACGTCCCGGAAGGTGCGGCCGTCAGCTTGAATGAAGGCGAACTTGTTGCAGTAGTTCGCCGCTAGCACCCGGGCCAGCGTGGTCTTGCCAGTGCCGGGAGGCCCAGCCATGAGAATCTTGCGCATGCCGGCTTGCCCGTAGCGAGTGTAGAACTCGATATCGGTAAAAAACTGTTCGAAGTCTGCCTCCAGAGCCTCGTACTGCGGATGCCCAGCGAAGGCAATGGCTTCTTTCACTACGGATGGCTTGGGCCTGTGATAGATCAAGCCATTGTCCTTCTCGCAGTCCCATAGCCCCTTCTTGGGCAGGGTACGACGAAGGTTCTTGGTGCCGGTGCTACATAGGTTGTGGAGCTGAAGCATGGCGCTTTGGCGGCCAACGGCGTACTCGATGCTGAGATTGCCGTTCAGCCGGCAACGGACGATGTGGACGACCTCATCCTTACTGAGGCGGATGCGGAATGCACCAGAGGCATCCTTGAACATCAGCTTGTTAGCGCCTTTGGCGCGAACCACTACTGGACCACTACGCGAAACCATCAAGGTGGACTCGATAGGCTCGATGTCCAGGTAGCTGAAGGCTTTCTGCGTCCGTCGCGTAATCAGCAGATTGGCCAGCTTGGGGTAATAGTGTTCGTCCTTTACCACCACGCCGAAATCGTCTGGGTACATTTCTTTGTGGAAGTTGAGAGCCTGCTTCCACATGGGGGTTTTGGCAGTCATATAGCCCGCAGCTCCTCTCGTTTCGAGATGGCGACGACAACCAGTGCTTGGATGAAGTAGTCGCACTGGGCGCAGCTGGTCGCGCTCTGTCCATCTTGGTGCCATTTGCCACACGGAAGACCGGGCAGGTCCTCCGGCAGAGCACCATGCAGGTCGGTGAGGTGTTCTCTGATGGCTGCCAGGCTGGCGGTGGATAGCCACACTTCGAGTTCTGCCTGTAGCTGCAGGAGTACGTGTGATCGAAACGGGGGGCTCGGATAGGTCACGGATAACGCCTCGCGGGATTAGAAGAACCTAATCTGGCCAGCGAGCAGTTCTGGTCGCTACAGGAAAGCAACTATCCAAATGCGTTAAATCTTTCGCTCTAACACAGCGCTTTCAGCTCGGGGCGTGCAGTATTAGCGACCGTTTCCAGGGCGAGTATGAAGTCGTCACACCGCGGGCAACTGCGGACAGAGCCATCAGGGTCAAAAGTTCCACACTTGAGAGAAGAGGAGTCCTCAACCTGAAGCTCGTGTAACTGCCTCAGCCTCAACCTGATCTGCTCAGGCTGCGCTGTTAGTAACCAGCGCTCGGTTTGAAGTTGTAACTCAGTCAGGACATGGTCGCGGGTCGGGGGCTTGATGTTCATGTGTTTCTCCACGAGGTGTTGACGGGTAATCTCCTCGACTACGAGGCGTGCCGCATACAGAGAACCCACATTTGCCTGGAGAGAGTTTCATGACGTACCAGCTTCTTCGCATCGACTTCTCCGATGACCCGAATTGCAACTGGTGTACTAATAAGTTGCGTTCGGGCAAGGTCAGAGTCTTGCAGGACGCCAATGGGCGCGAGGTACAAGCTGGCCCAACTTGTGCGCGCAAGAACGCCAGTAACCCCAATGAGCGGGTTCCAGATCTGACGAAAGCAACGCTTGAGCTGGAAGGGGACGAGCCACCTGTTGGCCCATCAAGCGTGACGCCGCCTAGAGGGGCTGGGGCTAAAGGCACCGGCAGACTGAGTGTTGAGCGACAGGAGCAGATCAGGCGAGATCGAGCGGAGAGCTACTTGCTGTTGAGGGTCGAGAAATTGGTCGGCTACAAGGACGTACTGCTTCCGCGCCTTGAAGTGCTTTATCAGCGATACCTGAACAAGGCGCTGACTGATGACGACTACAACTATCTCGACAATCTCATGGCCAAGACCAAAGCGGATCGCCTCAAGTTGTCACTGCGCAACCTTCAGGCAACCTACGCCTGCCATTACTGGATTGAACGGTTTCTGGAGCAAGACCCGAAGCCATTCATTCAAAGCCTGCAGGCTCAGTTGAAGGACAGGTTGTATCTCACCCCTGCTCAAGTCGGGAAACTGAACGAGTGCTTGTCGGAGCAGAAGAGGCCGCTGGAAATCGATCCCGAAGCATTCGTTCGGTAGCCTTCACCACTGTCCGGTTCCTGCCCTGGGTGATGGAGGCCCCACAGGTAGTCGGTCGTTCGTGGAGCTGTGGAGGCTCCACAGGTGGTTGGGTGTTCGTGGAGCTCTGGAGGCTCCATAGGTCTGCCGGGCAGTTCCTGGGGCGATGCAGGCCGCACAGGTCGGCTGAAAGTTTCCAGGGGCCTGATGCGGGCCGCATCAGTGCCCGGTTGCTGTCCTGGGTGGTGGTGGCTCCACCACTGCACGGTGCCTGTCCTAGTTGATGGAGGCTCCATCAATCGGTGGTCAGTTCCAGGTTGATGGGGCCCCCATCAGTCGGTGGTTCACTCCAGGTTGATGGGGCCC
>CBIHLQ010000064.1:0-23612 GCA_966210885.1 uncultured Pseudomonas sp. | reverse complement strand
GTATTGGGCGGGGTCTCAACCACCGGGTTTCTGGAATGCGGCACTACCGAGATGAAGGGTTCGCCACGCGGGCCTGCATCGCCAACATTGGTTTCGGGTGCGTGCCCGTTGCTTGAATAACAACAAACGAAAGGGGCATCCTCAGTGAATGCTAGTACTCCCATGCTTGTCACCTTCGTGGTGTACATCGCAGCGATGGTACTGATAGGCCTGTTCGCCTACATGCGTACCAAAAATCTTTCCGATTACATCCTCGGCGGCCGTAGTCTCGGCAGCTTCGTTACCGCGCTGTCCGCAGGCGCCTCCGATATGAGCGGTTGGCTACTGATGGGCTTGCCCGGCGCCGTGTACATGTCCGGTCTGTCGGAAGGCTGGATCGCCATCGGTCTGATCGTCGGCGCCTACCTGAACTGGCTGTTCGTCGCCGGCCGTCTGCGCGTGCAGACCGAGCACAACGGCAACGCCCTGACCCTGCCGGACTACTTCACCCACCGCTTCGAAGACAGCAGCCGCGTGCTGCGTATCTTCTCCGCGCTGGTGATTCTGGTGTTCTTCACCATCTACTGCGCCTCGGGCGTGGTGGCCGGTGCACGGCTGTTCGAAAGCACCTTTGGCATGTCTTACGAGACCGCCCTCTGGGCCGGTGCTGCGGCGACCATCGCCTACACCTTTATTGGCGGTTTCCTCGCGGTGAGCTGGACCGACACCGTGCAGGCCACGCTGATGATTTTCGCCTTGATCTTCACCCCGATCGTGGTGCTGATCGCCACCGGTGGCGCGGATACCACGTTTGCCGCAATCGAACTGAACGACGCCACCAACTTCGACATGCTCAAGGGCGCGACCTTTGTCGGCGTGATTTCGCTGATGGCCTGGGGGCTGGGCTATTTCGGCCAGCCGCACATCCTGGCGCGTTTCATGGCGGCTGACTCGGTGAAATCGATTCCGGCGGCCCGACGCATCTCCATGACCTGGATGATCCTGACACTCGCGGGTGCCGTGGCCGTTGGCTTCTTCGGCATCGCTTACTTCTCCGCCAACCCGGCCCTTGCCGGCGCGGTAACGGAAAACCCCGAGCGGGTCTTTATCGAATTGGCCAAGCTGCTGTTCAATCCGTGGATCGCCGGCATCCTGTTGTCCGCCATTCTTGCCGCGGTAATGAGCACCCTGAGCTGCCAGTTGTTGGTCTGCTCGAGCGCCCTGACCGAGGACTTCTATAAGGCTTTCCTGCGTAAAGATGCTTCGCAGATCGAGCTGGTCTGGGTCGGCCGTGCCATGGTGCTGCTGATCGCGGTCGTCGCCATCATGCTGGCGGCCAACCCGGAAAACCGCGTGCTGGGCCTGGTGTCCTATGCCTGGGCTGGGTTCGGTGCTGCCTTCGGTCCTGTGGTAATCCTTTCGCTGGTCTGGAAGGGCATGACCCGCAACGGCGCGCTGGCGGGCATGCTGCTCGGCGCGATCACCGTGATTTTGTGGAAGAACCTCTTCGGCTGGACCGGCCTGTACGAAATCATTCCCGGCTTCATCCTGGCCACAATCGGTATCCTGGTCTTCAGCCGCATCGGCAATGCACCGAGCGCCTCCATGATCAAACGCTTCGAAGACGCGGAAAAGGAATACCAGGCGGTCTGATTGCCTGGCATGAACTGCGGTAACTGGTTTGGTCGGCCAGTTGCCGCGCAAGTTGACCTGAACCCATTCACCCTGCCCACGGTCGGTCGTCTGTGGGTAGGTATCCTTAGCCGGAATTCATTGCTGATGCCCAGCTAAGGGCTCTCCCACGACCCGATAGGGCTTCGCCGATCCATACCTGCTGGTATTGGATCGGCTTTTTTTGGGCTATGTCCCAGCTATCTGTTGCATGCAGCCATGCCCTGGAGGAGCCGGCTTGCTGTGGTTCGGCACTTCGACGATGCTGTTGGGCTTGGATCGCCAGCAAGCTGGCTCCTACCGACGGTGTGTGCACTTTCGCACTGCTGAACGGCAGGCTCGTAGGGTGCGCCGTGCGCACCAGGAATCTACGCCGACGCCGGTGCGCAGGGTCTTACCGCTGGACAGCGGGTCGATCAGTTCGGTGGCCAGGTAGCCGGCATTGCCGAACGATGCGCCTTTGCCCGGCGCATCGCGGTCGATCAGGGTTACCCGGTAGCCCTTGCGCTGGGCTTGCAGGGCGGTACACAGGCCGACCACCCCGGCGCCAACCACGGCGATGGTCTCGAAGGTGGTCGCGCCAGCGTCGATCGCGGCTGTGGATGTATCGCTCATGCGCGGGGCTCCGGAAGATCAGCGACCTGTTCTGGTTGGCTGGAGTAAAACAGGCACCCGCTGCCGAGTGCCTGAACAGGCGTCCTTTTCAGCCTTGATTGCGGAATGCGAGGATCGCCGCGGCGAGGTCTTCGCGCGAGTCGCCGACCGACTTGAACAGGGTCAGCGCGTTGTCGGCATCGGCCAGGGCGGCGCGGCCGGCGTGCTGGCCGCGGCACAGCTCGGCGAGTTCGGCGACGATCTTTTCTGCGCCGATCGCGCCTTCGCGGATCGGCATGATCAGGTCGCCACTCTCGCTGAGGGCGCCGGCGCGGGTGTCGACGAATACCGCACAGCGCTGCATGGCGACGTTATCGGTCTCGCGCATGTCCGGGGTGAAGCTGCCGACCAAGTCGAGGTGCGCGCCGGGCTTGAGCCAGTCGCCGAATACCAGCGGTTCGCTGGCCATGGTCGCGCAACTGATGATGTCGGCTGTAGCGGCGGCCTCTTGCAAGCGATCGACGCGGCACACCCGGGCATCGATACCGCTGGCGGTGAGCTCGGCCACCAGCGCTGCCGAGACCGCCTCGTGGCGATCCCACACCTGCACGCTGCGGATCGGCCGCACGCTCATATGCGCCGGAATCAGACGGCGGGCCATGCGCCCGGCGCCGACCATCAGCAGTTGGCTGGCATCTGCACGCGAGAGAAAACGCGAGGCCAATGCCGAGGCGGCGGCTGTGCGCCGGGCGGTCAGCTCGTTGCCGTCGAGCATCGCCAGCGGGCGGCCGGTCCTGCCGCAGCTGAGCATGTAATGGCTGTTCAACCCCGGCAGATTGCGTGCGTTGTTGCCGGGGAACACGCTGACCTGCTTGACCCCGAGGTATTCGCCTTCGATCCAGGCGGGCATCAGCAGCAAGGTGGCGGTCGGCTCGCCGGGCACCTCGAGGCTGTGATGATGGCGGATCGGCGAACGCACATCGGCACGGGCGAAAATCTCCCTGAGCGCGTCGATCAAACTGTCCCAGGGCAGGGCATTTTGTACCTGGTCGGCATTCAGCTGCATGGCGGCTTTCCCGTTGTGTTGGTGATTTGCATCCTAACCGCGTCTGAGCGTTTGCCATTGACCCGGGCGCTGGAGTTATATACCCGGACTATGAAAATCCTCCCTCCCATCATGGCCTCGGCAGCATGAACGGCAGCCAGGCGCGGCGTAACCTGATCGCACTGCAGCGCGGCGAGCATTGTCACGACTATGCCCAGGTGCTGATCGGTTGGCGCGGGCGAATGGATTGCGCGTTCAGCGACAGTGCGGGGCGTTTGACCAACGGCACCGTGGCCCTGGTGCCGGCTTCGGCCAGCCACCTGTATGCCGGCCTCAGCGAAGAAAGCGAATTGCTGGTGATCGACGTGGCGCTGAACGATCCCTATATCCGCGCGCTGGAGCAGGCCTGCGAGCTGAAGTTTAGCGAGACGCTGTTCCAGCGCGCGGAATTCATCACCCTGGATGCCGCCGCGATGCCCTTGCTGGATTTCGCCGCCGGGCAATTGCAGGGCGATGCCGGGCGCAGCAGTGCGCTGGTCAATTACCAGCTGGTATCGCTATTTATGACCCAACTGGTCCAGCGCTACTCATCGGTTCCACCGCTACCCGCGGATTCGCGTTTGGCGCTCGCCGAACTCAATCGGCTGATCGACCGGCGTCTCGCCGAGCCGCCTTGCAACGGCGAGCTGGCCGCGGCGCTGAACCTCAGCGAGAGCCATTTCAACTTTCTGTTCCAGCGCAGGTTCGCCATGACGCCGCAGCAGTACGTGATGAGCCGACGCATGCAGCGCGCGCAATATTTGTTGCTCAATAGCGCGATGCCCTTGGCGGCGGTGGCCGATGAAGTCGGCTTCGCCGATGCCTCCAGCTTCTCCCGTGCCTACAAAAGCCGCTTCAAGCAAACGCCCGGCGCCACCCGTAACGCCCGGGTCGAGCTCCTCGATCTTTCCTCGGACCTTCCACCCGAGCGGTAACCCTTGCTGGCAGCGCCCTGTCACGGGCCTGTGACATTCCTTTTGTTCCCGTCCGTCCCTCGCTCTGTGATCATGGGCAAAAACTAGAGACGAGCCCATGAACGCCTCCCGAAATCCGGTCCAGGTGCCGCTGCTACTCGGCATGATGCGCCTGCACGATTATCCCGAGCTGGCCGCGCCGCAGGCCTTGCTGGGTTTTATCGAACGCTGCGTGGAGCATGGATTACACGCTTTCGACCACGCCAACATCTACGGCCAGGGCCGCTGCGAGGCGCATTTCGGCGACGCCTTGCGCCTCAGGCCGCACTTGCGCGGGCAGCTGCAGTTGATCGGCAAGGCCGATATCGTCCTGGCCCCGCAGGATGCGTCGCGCTGGCAGGTCAAACACTACGACAGCAGTGCGGCGCACCTGCGCGGCTCGCTCGAGGCGTCGCTCAAGCGTCTCGGGGTCGAGCGTCTGGATGGCTTTCTGCTGCACCGCCCCGACCCCTTGATGCAGGCCGAGGAAACCATCCGCGTGCTGCAGGAGATGCTCGAAAGCGGCAAGGTCGGCTGGCTCGGCGTGTCGAACTTCCTGCCGTTGCAGTGGCAACAATTGGCGCGCGAGTTGCCGCTGCGCTGCAACCAGATCGAGCTGTCGCTGCTGGCCCAGGACGCGGCCTGGGATGGCCAGTTGCAGGCGTTGCAGGCCGCCGGGCTGCAAGCGCTGGCCTGGTCGCCGTTCGCCGGCGGAGCCTTCCCGGTGGCCTTGCAACAAGCGTTGGCAACGGTTGCCGATACGCTCGGCGCAACCCCCGATCAAGTCGCGTTGGCCTGGTTGCGGCGCTTGCCCGGCGCGCCCGTGCCGATCATCGGCAGCCTGCGCTGGTCGCGCATCGAAAATGCCCTGGCGGGAGCGCAGCTGCATCTGGATGCGCCGACCTGGTTCCACCTGGCGCAGGTGGCGCGGGGTTACGAAGCGCCCTGATTCTGCTCAATGACGGCGTAAACCCAGTACGCCAAGACCGAGCAACAGCGCCGCGAACACCCCGACCGCGAGCAGGGATCTGCTGGTGCGCGCCCTTTCCGCACGCCAGCCGCCATCCACGCGGCGTTCGGCGTGGGTGGGCTCGAACAGGTTGCCGGACGAGGTACCGCAGACTTGTGCCCGGCTTATGGCCTTGCCGGTCAATTTGCCGGACAGCCACTCGAAGTGCGGCAGAAGAAAATGCGCGAGCCGCAGCAGGGATGCGCTGACGCCGACGGTGACCGTCGGCCTCGGGTGCAATGCCAGGCGCACCATGGCCTCGGCCACTTCGCGCGGATCGAGGATCGGCGGTGGCGGGGCCAGGCGGTGGCCGCTGTAGTTGCCGCTGTCGCGAAACCCCGGGGTATCGACCACCGCCGGGTAGACATCGCATATGTGAATGCCCGGCCAATCGGTCAGTTCGCCGCGCAAGGCCTCGGTAAAACCGCGCAAGCCGTATTTCGCCGCGGAATAGGCACTGGCGAAGGGTTGCGCCACCCAACTGCCGACCGACAGGGTATTGATCAGTACCCCACAGCCCTGGGCCTTGAAGTAGGGCATAACGCCATGGGCGCCGCGCAGATAGCCGAGCAGATCGGTCTGGACCACCTGTTCGTGAGCGCGTAGCGGCGTCTTGTCGAAACTGCCCAGGGCGCCGACGCCGGCGTTGTTGATCCACACATCGATGCGCCCGTCGCCGAAGTCGGCGGCGGCCTCGACCAGATCCAAGACCGCCTGGTTGTCGGTCATATCGGTCGGCACCGCGATGGCCGCCGCGCCTTGCTGTATGCATTCGGCGACCACCTCGTCGAGCGCCTCGGCATCGCGCGCCGCCAGCACCAGCTTCGCGCCTTGTCGGGAAAAGGCTTCGGCCGCCGCGCGACCGATGCCGCTGGATGCGCCTGTCACCACGACCAGTGCGCCTTGCAGTGATTTCATCGTCATCTTCGCTCCTCCTCAGAAAGGCTGAACTTGCATTGCGATGGACTGTGGCGATGGCGCATTAATTCTGACGATCCGCCGGACGACGCGGCGGTCCGGCGACCCGGCGCCGCGTTTGGCACGCTCAGTGCAGCGGGCTGGCCGGGTAGTGGCGGCGGCGGGTGGCCTGCATCTGCGCCTGCTTGTCGAGGCGTGCGGCGATTTCCTCAAGCGTCGCTTGCAGCGGCCGTTGGCCATCCAACATGGGCTTCAGGCGGCTCTGGAACAACGCCCAGAAGCGTTTCATCTCCGGCAGGTCGGGCATGATCTCGCCGCGCGCGGCGGAACTGTAGGTGTGGGCGATCAACGGGTCCTGTTGCAGGCTTTGCAGCAGTTCCAGGTTGGCCACCGCGCCGAGCGGCTTGTCGGCATCGATGGTGCGCAACCCTTCGGCGCTGGTCAGGTAATCCTCAAGAAAGCGCTGCGCCTGCTGCTTGTTCGGGCTATGGGCATTGACCGCCGCCGCGACTATGCCGACGAAGGGTTTGCCCGGCTGCTCGGCGCTGATACCGGGTACATGGTCGATGGCGAAGCGGATATTCGCGGCGCGCAGTTCGTTCCACACCCAGGGGCCGTTGATCATCATGGCCACTTCGCCAGCCTTGAAGCCGGTCATCATGCTGTCGTAGCTGGCCTCGCGCGCCAGTACGCCGCTATCGAGCAGGCTGCGCAGCTGGGTGAAGCCGGCGATCGCGCCGGGGTTGGTGATGCCCGAATCGCCGAGGTCGTAAAGGCCATCGCGCTTGTTCAGGCTGTAGCCGCCACTGCCGGCGATCAGCGGCCAGGAGAAATACAGGTTGGCGTAATCCCACTCGATCGCGCGTTTGCCCTGGGCGCGCAAGCGGCTGTCCAGTTCGCTGACCTCGGCCCAGGTGCGCGGTGGGTTCGGCACCAGGTCCAGGTTGTAGATCAGGCTGACCACTTCGGTGGACAGCGGGTAGCCGTATATACGCTTGGCCACGCTCACCGCTTCCCAGGCGAAGGCGGGTGCGCGCTGCATGGCCTGCTGGCTGGGCGTGAGGTCGGCGAGCAGACCGGCATCGATCCAGGAGCCGAAGCGGTCGTGGGCGAAGATCACGATATCCGGACCGTTCGCCGTGCCGGCCTGGCGGTCGTAACGGGCGGCCAGATCGTCCGGCGTGGCGACTTCGACCAGGATGCCGGTGTCGCCGTGAAAGCGTTCGCCGACCTTGGCGATGCCGTCGAAGCCTTTGTCCTGGCTGACCCAGACCAGCAGCGTGTCGCGTTCGAAAGCCCAGGCGCCGCCGCTCAGGCAGAGCAGCAGCGATAGCGCTGCGGCCGTTAGCAAAGCGTTCATATAAGTTCTCGCAATGACAGGCCGGGCACTACGGCCCGGCATATACGCCCCTCACCCCGGGAGAGGGGACCAGGGGGAGGGCGGCGTTGGCGGGTGTGGCAGCCGGCGCAAGGGCGCCGCCAGCCCCACGACCGTCACTTGATCTGAATGCGTTCGAGCAGATAGGCCTTGGCGCTGGCGTCGCCGACCCGTTCGGCTTCGTCGGCCAGACGCAGCGCGCGCGACAGGTCCTGGCTGGCCAGCGCCGCGTCTATGCCCTGGCGGTAGTAGGCCTGGGTTTCCGGCAGCACGGCGGGCGGCGGCACCGAGGGCACGGTATTGCCCATGGCCTGGCCGACGCTGTAGGGCGGCACATAGGTATTGGCGGTCTGCCCGGCAATCTTGTCTTCGATCAGCACCATCTTCAGCATGCCCACCGGCGCATGTTTGACCACCGGGTCGGGGATATTCGGCGGCTGATTGCCGAGGGCGCGGGCGTAGGCCTTGGCCGGGTGCTCGATGACGGTCTGGCCGCTCATCTGCTTGGCCGAGCTGTACAGCACCAGGTAGTGCTCGTTGCCGGGGTTGTCCTGGTACAAGCGGTCGACGCGCAGGCGGGCGTCCAGGCTGTCGCTTTTCAGGCCGGCGGCCGGGGCGTAGACGAAGTCATCGGCGCCGAGCAGGCGGGTGACCCGGTACTGGCTGTCGAGCAGCATGGCGTTGGGCGCCAGCACCGTATCGCCGGCCTGGCTGTACAGGCGGATCTCGAAGGATTTGCTGTCGGCCGGTAACTGGAAGGCGCGGAAGAAACTCTTGCCGCTGTCGAACTCGAATGCTGGAGCGTTCTCGTCGATCAGCACCTCGCCACTGAAGTCGGCGCCGATACGCGCGAATGGCAGATCGCGCAGGCTGGCGCAGCAGGAGGGTGCGGCGTCGAGGCTGCGTTGCGCCGCGCTGGCCGATGTTTGCAGCGGCGCCGGGCTGGCGTTCAGCGCATCGAAGCGGCGCAGCGGTTCGCTGGCGCAACCGGCGAGCAGCAGCCCGAGCAAACACAGGGAAACTTTGAATGGCGTCATGGTGACCTCGTCAGGCTCATCGGGAAAAGGCCCCGGCCGGAGCAGGCCGGGGTAAAAGCCCACAGGAGCAGCGTGAGTACTGGGTTGTCTCTATGCGGCGCAACTAAGCGCCGCGACCGATCACCACCAGGCTTCCGCCTGGACGCCGAAGGTCAGGCCATTGTCGTCGCCGGCATCGATGGCTTCGCTGGCGGCCTGGTAGCGCTCGCCGTCCCACATCGCGTAGGTGGCGAACACGCGGATCTGCGGACGCGCCCAGAAGCTGCGGCCGGCCGACCATTGCTGGGCCAGGGTGATCTTCGTCAGGTCGCGGGATTTGTCGCCGTCGGCTTGCGGGTCGATGTAGTCGTAGCCGAACTCCAGGGCGGTGCTCATGGTGTCGTTCCACTTGTACACCGGGCGCACGCCGAACGAGGCCCAGGTCTGGCCGGATTCGTTGTCCAGGTCGCGGTCTTCGTAGATCTGCACGTACATCATCTCGATGTTGTCGCTCAGGCCGACCACGCCGTGGTTGACCACACGGACCATGCTGCCGTCGCTGTTACCGGTGCTGTTGCGCCCGCTGCTGCCGATGATGCCGTCGGTGCCGTACTGCAACGCCAGGCGGTTGTAACCGCCGAACCAGTTGCCCTGAGTGTGTTCGAGGGTCACCAGGTGGCCTTTCTGGTTGGTGTAACCGGGGTCGCGTTCCTGCTCGTCGGTGAGGTTGGCCTTGCCGAAGTCGTAACCGACGATCAGCTTGCCATCGGTGTTGGTGTCGATATCGGTGAGGCGGAAATCGAAGGTGTTGTTGGCCACGTTGGTGCCCGTGCCGGTGCCGTCGTACACGTAGTCGCCATCGCTATTGCGCATCCAGGCCACATGGGTCTTGGCGAAGCCCAGGTCGATATCTTCGATACCGGCGCCGGGGCCGGAGACGTCCCAGTAGTAGTAATCGTTGATGTGCACGTCGTGGCGCTTGTAATAGCGCTTGCCGGCCCAGATGGTCGCGCCCGGCAGGCTTTCCAGCAGGTTCTTGCCCAGTACGTGGAACTGGCGGATCGAGCTGGTGCCGTTGTTGAAGGCGCTGCCGCCTTCGCTGTCGGTGGCTTCCCAGTCGTTCGCCTGGTCGGACTTGTAGGCGATCATGCTGTCGACGTAGAAGCTCTGATCGCCTTCCTTCCACACCTCCTCGCCGAGGCCGATTTCCGCATAGGTTTCGCACTCGTTGCCCAGACGGTACTTGGCCGGGGCGCCGGCCGCCTGGAAGCAGGCCTGGTCGCCGCCGCTGCCGGTGGCGCCGATGCCGGAACGCAGGTAGCCATGGAAGTCCAGCGCCTGGGACGGCATGGCCGCAAGCAGGGCGGCGCACAGCAGGGAGGGTTGCAGAACGCGCAGGTGTTTTGACGTAGTCATGTCGGTGGTCCTTGTTCTTGTTGTTAGTCGGGGCACTGCCGGGCGCACCCTTCGTGGCCGTACGGTGGGGAAGCGGTCAGCGCTGCACGCAGAGTGGAGATCGACGCTTTTCGCCACATCCTCCCGGCCATTTTTTTTCGAGGCGGAGTCCTGGGGCGTAGGCGGGGGAGGAGCCGTCGGCGATCGCCGGCAAAGGCGTTACGCCTGGCCACTACGCCCGCAAAAAAATCCCCGGGGAGGTATTGCGCATTGGCACGCGGGAGCAGTCTGCAAGGGCCGGCGCGTTGCGCCGCAGTGATCCGGGGGAACGTACGCCGCGAGCCGAGTGCTGTAGCGCTCAACGGCCTGATCGCCCCGTAGTCGGATGCTCAACAACAATTACAAGAGTGGAGCGACACGATGAAAAACCTGTTCAACCCCGCCCGCCTGACACTGGCGGTTTCTTCCCTGCTGCTAACTCTGGGCGGAGCCCAGGCCGCCGACCTGGCCGGTAAAAGCCCGGCCGGCGTGCGTTATCACGGTGGCGACGAAATCATCCTGCAGGGCTTTCACTGGAACGTGGTGCGCGAAGCGCCGAACGACTGGTACCGCATCCTCCGTGACATGGCGCCGACCATCGCCGCCGACGGCTTCAGCTCGATCTGGATGCCGGTGCCCTGGCGCGATTTCTCCAGTTGGAGCGACGGCGCCAACTCAGGCGGTGGCGAAGGCTACTTCTGGCACGACTTCAACAAGAACGGCCGCTACGGCAGCGACGCCCAGCTCAAACAGGCCGCCAGCGCCTTGAACAATGCCCAGGTCAAGGTGCTCTACGACGTGGTGCCCAACCATATGAACCGCGGCTACCCGAACAAGGAAATCAACCTGCCCGCCGGCCAGGGTTTATGGCGCAACGACTGCGCCGATCCCGGCAACTACCCCAACGACTGCGACGACGGCGACCGTTTCATCGGCGGCGATGCCGACCTCAACACCGGCAACCCGCAGGTTTATGGGATGTTTCGCGACGAGTTCGCCAACCTGCGTAATAACTACGGCGCCGGCGGTTTGCGTTTCGACTTCGTGCGTGGCTACGCCGGTGAGCGGGTCGACAGCTGGATGGGCGCGGCCCACGACAATGGCTTCTGCGTCGGCGAGCTGTGGAAAGCGCCGGGCGAATACCCGAGCTGGGATTGGCGCAACGGCGCCAGCTGGCAGCAGGTGCTCAAGGACTGGTCGGACCGCGCCAAGTGCCCGATCTTCGACTTCGCCCTCAAGGAACGCATGCAGAACGGCTCCATCGCCGACTGGAAGAACGGCCTCAACGGCAACCCCGATGCGCGCTGGCGCGAAGTCGCGGTGACCTTCATCGACAACCACGACACCGGCTATTCGCCAGGGCAGAACGGCGGCCAGCACCATTGGCCGTTGGCCGACGGGCTGGTCAAGCAAGCCTATGCCTACATCCTCTCCAGCCCCGGCACGCCGGTGGTGTACTGGTCGCATATGTATGACTGGGGCCATGGCACGCTGATCCGCCAACTGATCCAGATCCGCCGCGCCGCCGGGGTGCGCGCCGACTCGGCGATCCAATTCCACAATGGCTACACCGGCCTGGTGGCGACCGTGACCGGCACCACGCAGACCCTGGTCATCGCCCTCGATTCCAACCTCGGCAACCCTGGTCAGGTCGCCAGCGGCACCTTTAACGCGGCGCTGAACCAGGACGGCGGCAAGCTGCGCATCTGGACCAGCGGCTCCAGCGACGGCGGCGATCTGGTCAGCGTCAACTTCCGCTGCGACAACGGTGTGACCCAACTGGGCGACAGCGTCTATGCGGTCGGCAACCTCAGCCAACTCGGCAGCTGGAGCCCGGCCGCCGCCGTGCGCCTGACCGACGTCAGCGCCTACCCGACCTGGAAAGGCAGCATCAGCCTGCCGGCACAGCAGAGCGTCGAGTGGAAATGCATCGTACGCAGCGAGAGCAACCCGAGTCTGGTGAAAAGCTGGCAGCCGGGTAGCAATAATCAGGTAGTCAGTGCGGCTGGGGTGACGACGAGCGGTAGTTTCTGACTGTAGGGTGCGCCGCGCGCACCATCGATCGGTGCGTCGGCTGATGGCTTTTTGGTGCGCATGGCGCCCCCTACGGGTGGTCGCCGGCTGCCGCAGCATCGGCTGCCGCAGCAAATGTAGGGTGCGCTGCGCGCACCGCGGTCTATCCTGAGCAAAGGATTCGCGTCAGGAGACAGGGAATGTCCAACTACCGTCGTGCCCGGTATGCCGGTGCCTGTTATTTCTTTACCCTGGTGACTCATCAACGCCAGCCTGTGCTGACTCAGCCCAGGTTGCGTGAAGCATTGCGCCTGGCCATCGAGCGGGTGCGTCAGGGTCATCCCTTTAGCATTCATGGCTGGGTGCTGTTGCCCGACCATCTGCACTGCCTCTGGCAACTGCCCGAAGGTGATACCGATTATTCCCGGCGTTGGTCGATGATCAAACGCCTGACCAGCCAGGCAATGCCCGAGTTATCCGGCAGCATCAGCTTGAGTCGCAACTTACGCCGCGAGTCCGGGCTGTGGCAGCGGCGTTTTTGGGAGCATCGTATCCGTGATGAACAGGACTATCGCCAGCATCTGGATTACCTGCATTGGAATCCGGTGCGTCATGCCCTGGTCGAGCGGGTAGCTGATTGGCCGTGGTCCAGCTATCACCGGCTGGTGCGGGAGGGCGTTTATCCGGCGGATTGGGGAGGCTGCGGAGAAGTGCTGGGGGCGTTTGGGAAGTGACCCATGCTCGTCGCTTCTTTGGTGCTGCATGCCGGCTATTGATGGTGAGTGCACGGTGGTGCGCATGGCGCACCCTACGGCAGTTTTGTAGCCCGGATGCAATCCGGGAGCTTGGTTCCAAATGCCGTATTTCCCCGAATTTCATCCGGGCTGCGGGAGCAGCTGATCGTTCCCACGTGGACGGTTCGACGCCTCGATGTGGGAACGATCAAAGTCACCCAATGGTAGCCCGGGTTGAGCGAAGCGATACCCGGGTATCGGCGCCCTGGGTATCGCTGCGCTCAACCCAGGCTACGTGCTTGGTTCCAGGTGCCGCATTTTCCCCGGAGTTCATCCGAGCTACAGGGCGTTCTGGATCTGCCATTGCTGCGCCAGCTTTCTAGCCTCGGCAAACTCACTCAGCAGCTTTGCGGCGCCGGGCGCTGCCTCGCCGAATACCGCTAATTGCTGCAGGTCGGCGTAGCGCTCCCGGGCATTGCGTTCGAGCCAGTCGATACGTTGCAGGGTCAGCGGTGTGCAGGTCTGGCCGCTGAGGTCGTCGTTCAGGTCGAGGTTGTGGGAGCGCCAGGCTTCGCGCAGGTACAGGCCCTCGAGGTCGCCGCTCAAGGCAGCGCGCCATTGACCGATGATGCCTTGCAACCAATCGAGCACCACGGCGCTGGCATGGCGGCCGCTGAGTTCGCGGTGCAGGCGCTGATAGGCGAGCAGGGCGATCTGTTTTTCCAGGCGCAGGGCGCGTAGCGCTTCGCCGTCGCCGCGTTGCTCGAGGCTCAGCAAGTGGCCGAAGTATTGCCGGGTTTCGAAGCGTTCGGCGGCGTGGAATTGCGGCGTCGCGGTGCCATTGCTGTTGAACTGGCGCAGTGGGTCGAAGCGGTACATATAGCCGAAATCGAACAGGCGCACGCGGCCATCGTCGAGGGTGTTGCCGGGGCACAGGTCCCATTCGAACAGGCCGCCGAGCAGCAGCGCACCGAGGGTATCGAACAGCTCCAGCAGCTGCCGTTCGTGCCAGTGCTCGATCGCCGTGCCGGCGATCCAGGGCGACAGCAGCACGCCGCGCTGCAAACTGGCGTATTGGGTGTCGACGATGCCGCCGAGGCGTTTGCCGAGCTGGGCATCCTGCTTCAGCTGGCGCAGGTCGGCGCGGCGCTGGATCTCGTTGAGGAAGCTGGTCTGGCCGTCGGGGTTCTGTACCAGGCAGCGGGCGCGGGCGCGCTTGAGCGTCCAGTCGCGGCCGCCCGCCTTGATCCGGTAGACATGGGCGGTCAGGCCGCCGGCAAAGCGCTCGCGCACATAGGTTTCGTCGCCCTGGGTGGCGGCCAGTTGGGCGAGCGGCAGCGGGCAATCCGCTGGGGTGCCGATTGTCAGTTCGGCGCCGCTGGCGATAAAAGCCAGTTGATCGTATTGACGTTGTTGTTCGGCGGTCATCTGGGCACCTCTTTGGGGATTGGTGCGCACGGCGCACCCTACGGGCTGGTGTCTGGTATGGCGTTAGCGGCCCTGGACGATGACCACCTTGTCCGCGCCAGCTTCGCGGACAAAGGCATAGGGCTGCGCGGACAACTGCCGATGGCTGCCGGCACCAACTGCCGGATGGCGTGCGCGGAACTGGCCGAGGCGGCGCCAATGGTCGAGCAGTGCGGCGATCTGCGGCTTGCCGTGGTCGTTCCAGTTCATATCCGAACGGGTGCCCTGGAACGGGTCGGAGCCGCTGGGGCCGAGCGGCCGCGCGCTTTCGTCGCCGTAGTAGATTTGCACCGTACCGGGGCTGAGCAGCAGGGCCTCGGCCAGGCCCCGTTGGCGCGCCAGGTCGTTGTGCTGTTCGGCGAAGAACAACGCGGTGTCGTGGGACGAGGCGTAGCTCATAAAATTGTGCCCGGGGTTGCGCGCCAACAGCTCGGCATAGTGCGCATAGCCGGCTTCGGCCTGGTGCAGGCAGTCGCTGGCCTTGGCCGCGGTCTGCTGCTGGAAGGCGAAGTTGATCAGGGCGTCGAAGCCGTTGTGCTGGTATTCGCTGGTTTCCGGGCCATGGCCGAACACCTCGCCGACCATCCAGAACGGCTCGCCGGCCATGGGATCGTCCGGGTTGGCTTTCGCCCAATCGGCGCGCGCTTGTTCGGCCGCGGCGCGCAGTTCGGCCCAGGCGGCCGGTTCGACGTGTTTGACGGTATCGGCGCGAAAACCGTCGACCCCGAACTCGCGTACCCAGCCGCTCAGCCATTCGTTGAGGTAGTCGCGCACCCGGTAGCCGTCGCGCTCGACCGCCCGGGTCGGCTGTTTGTGCTGGAGAAAGGCGGGCAGGGTGACCGGCACTTCACTTTCCGTGCGGAAATCCGGCAGGAACGCCAGCGACCCCTTAAGCGGATCGACCAGCACGCTGGGCGGGGAAGGGTAGTCATGGATGCCGGCGCGTACCCAATCCTTGCCCCACCAGTTGGTCCAGTCCGGGTGCTGGTAGTCGAGCAGGTTGTGGTAGGCGTGGGCGTTTTCGAAGGATTCGGGCCGCCAGTCGCTCCAGCGTTCGGGCAGGTACTGGGCCATGCCGTCGCGCAGGCCGCCGAAGCCGAACGCCTGCATATCGGCCAGGGTCGAGTAGCCGGGGTGGTTGAGCACCACATCGAAGAGCACGCGGATGCCACGGGCATGGGCCTGGCGGATCAGCTCGCGCAGCTCGTTCTCGCTGCCCATGTTGGCGTCGAGCTGGGTGTAATCCAGGGCGTAATAGCCATGGTAGGCGTAATGGCGGAAGTCGCCCTGGTCGCCGCCACCGACCCAGCCGTGGATCTGCTCGTAGGGCGCGCTGATCCACAGCGCGCCTATGCCCAACTCGGCGAGGTAGTCGAGTTTGCCGGTCAGACCCTTGAGGTCGCCGCCATGGAAGGTGCCGATCTCCTGCTCGCCATCGGGGGCGCGGCCGTAGCTGCGGTCGTTGCTCGGGTCGCCGTTGGCGAAGCGGTCGACGATGGCGAAATACACGCTGGCGTTGCGCCAATCCCAGGTTGCGCTGGTCGGCGTATCGGCGGCTTCGAGCAGCAGCAAACCGCCGCTTTCGGGCGCCGGGGTCAGGTCGATATGCCCGTTTTCGACCAACGCATGCTGGCCGCTGTAAGCATCGCGCAGGCGCTGGCCGTCGGCGAATACGCTGGAAACATCGACGCTCAGGGCTTCGCCGTTCCAGGCCGAGCAGGCGCTTTGCTGCTGCGCGATCTCACTGCGCAGCTGCAGCAGGCGCAGGTGCGCATCCGCGCCGGTCTCCACCAGCAGGCGATAACGGCCGGCTTCGGCGACCGCGAAATCGAAACGGCTGACGGGGCTCAGGTCGAAACGCTGGAACGGTTTCAGGGCTTCGCTGGCGCCATCGCCCTGGCCCAGTCGCAGGGTGCCGGGCGCCAATTGCAAGTCGGCGGCGAAGCGTTGCCCCTGGGCTGCCGGGCTATCCAGCGCTTGCCAAGCCAGCGCCAGCGGCTCGCCGTCGAGCCGGGCGTCGAGGTTCGGTTGGGCAAGGGCGAGGGATAACGGCAGGCCGAAACAAAGCGCCAGCAGGCGCTGACTAAGTACACTCAACATGGGCATGCGGGACTCCGCGCAGAAGGGCAGTGCCGCTCATTTAGCCGCGATCCCGCCCGCTTGTGCAGGCTGAGACGCGGCGAAAAAGCTGGGTTCGCCGGGGTATCGGCTGGCAGACTACGCCCCGCTTCTACGCCCCCTCATCCTCCTCGTGGGGAGGATGTGCCGGTTCTCCTGCTGGTCGACCATGGGCCCACTGCGCAACCGCCCTGCGGCAGGCAGAAACCATGTTGTGGATTAAAAATAACAAGCCACGAGGGAACACCCATGAACAAAAAGCTGTTTGCAGCAGCCGTTATCGGCCTGTCCGCCACCTTGAGCCTGCCGCATTCGGCCCTGGCTGCCATCGAAGAAGGCAAGCTGGTCATCTGGATCAATGGCGATAAAGGCTATAAAGGGCTGGCCAAGGTCGGCGAAAAATTCACCGCGGACACCGGTATCCCGGTCGAAGTCGCGCACCCCGACAGCATCACCGACAAATTCCAGCAGGCCGCCGCCACCGGCAACGGCCCGGACATTTTCATCTGGGCCCACGACCGCTTCGGCGAGTGGGCCAAGAGCGGTCTGATCGCGCCGATCAACCCCAGCGCCAAAAGCAAAGCCGAGATCGTCGATCTGGCTTGGGACGCGGTCGGTTACCAGGGCAAGCTGTGGGGCTATCCCATGGCGATCGAAGCGCCCGCGCTGATCTACAACAAGGCCCTGGTAAAAACCCCGCCGGCGAACTTCGATGAAGTCATCGCCCTGCACCAGGAGCTGGCCAAAGACGGCAAGCGCGCGATCCTCTGGGCCTACAACACACCGTATTTCAGCTGGCCGCTGCTGGCGGCCAATGGCGGTTATGCCTTCGGTAACGACGGCTCCGGCTACGACGTGAACAGCACCGGGGTGAACACCGCCGGCGCCAAGCAAGGCGCGGCGCTGCTCAAACGCCTGATCGACGAGGGCGTGATGCCCAAGGGCGCGGATTACAGCGTTGCCGAGGCGGCGTTCAACAAGGGCGAGTCGGCGATGTTTATCAGCGGCCCCTGGGCCTGGGCCAACGCGCGCAAGAGCGGTATCGACTTCGGCGTGGCGCCGATCCCGGCGGTCGGCGAGGGCAGCAGCAAGCCGTTCTCCGGGGTGATGGCGGCGACCCTCAACGCGGCCAGCCCGAACCAGGCTCTGGCGGTGGAGTTTCTCGAGAACTACCTGTTGCAGGTCGAAGGCCTGAAGACGGTCAACGCCGACGTGCCGCTCGGTGCGGTGGCGAACAAGGCCTATATGGACGAGCTGGGCAAGGACCCGCTGATCCAGGCCACGTTCGACAGCGCCCAACAGGGTCGGCCGATGCCCAACGTGCCGGAAATGGGGACGTTCTGGTCCGCCATGGAGCCCGCGTTGACCAACATCACCTCGGGCCGCCAGCCCGTGGACGCGGCCCTCGATGACGCCGCCAAGCGCATCGTCCAGTAACCCCGCAACCGGTAGGCGAACGGGGTGCCGCGTGCGGCGCCCCGACCTGCGAAGCTTCGCGACATGACCGCTCGTGCCGCCGCGCTCCCGCTGGGAGTCGGCGACAAGGGCGGCTTCGCGGCGCGAATTGCAGGGTCGAGCGCCGCCGGCTGCGCGCCATGAGGCTATGATTCCGATGTCCGCCGTCAACCTGCCCATCGAGCTGTCCAACTCCGCCATGTCGAAATCCCTGAGCGCCGTGTCCTTTTCCGTTGTCATGCGTTGGGCGGTCTGGCTGCTGTGCAACGGGCTTGCGCTCTACCTGGTGATCGCCCTCTATGCCCAAGGGCAAACGGTGTTCGCCCTGCTCGGGCTGGTGGTCTGCGGGCTCGCCAGCTTCGTCTTCATCAACCAGCGGGCCTATGCCCACCGCTATATCTTCCCGGCGGTGGCCGGCATGCTGGTGTTCGTGATTTTCCCGCTGCTGTACACCGTGGGCATCGGCTTCACCAACTACAGCGGCGACAACCTGCTGAGCTTCGAGCAGGTGCAGCGCTATCACCTGCGCCAGACCCATGTGGCCGGCGAGCGCTATGCCTTCAGCCTGCACCAGGATGCTCAGGGCCAACTGCGTGTACGCGTCGACAAAGGCGAGCAGGGCGTATTCGTCTCCGCGCCGCTGTCCGGCGACCCGCAGGCGGCCGAGCCGTTGAGCCTGACGCCGCAAGCCGACGCCGGCGAGATCGGCGCGGCGCTGGCGCTGCGCGAGGTGATTCAGCGCCGCGCCGAGCTGGAGCAATGGGTACTGCGCGGCGGCGCGGGCGAGTTGTTGCGCCTCTACGGCCTGCGCGAAGTGGCGGCGGTCAAACCGCTGTACCGCCTGCAGGACGACGGCGCGCTGCTCAATACCAAGACCGGCGAACGCCTGGTCGCCGACCACGACAGCGGCTTCTACGTCGACACCGCAGGCCAGCGGGTCGCCCCCGGCTTTACCGTGTACGCCGGTTGGAGCAATTTCGCCAAGGTGCTGACCGACCCGAAAATCCGCGGCCCCTTTATGCAGATTTTCATCTGGACCATCTGCTTCGCCGCCCTCACCGTGCTCTTCACCCTGGCTGTCGGCCTGACGCTGGCCAGCGTGCTGCAGTGGGAGCTGGTCGGCGGCAAGGCGTTCTACCGGATGATGCTGATCCTGCCCTACGCGGTGCCGGGGTTCATTTCCATCCTGGTGTTCAAGGGGCTGTTCAACCAGAACTTCGGCGAGCTGAATCTACTGCTCGATTCGCTGTTCGGCGTGCGCCCGGACTGGTTCAGCGACCCGACCCTGGCGCGCGCAATGATCTTGATCGTCAACACCTGGCTCGGTTACCCCTACATCCTGCTGCTGTGCATGGGCCTGTTGCAGGCGATCCCGCGCGACCTCTACGAGGCCTCGGCGATCGACGGCGCGACGCCGTTGGACAACCTGCTGAAGATCACCCTGCCGCTGTTGATCAAACCGCTGGCGCCCTTGCTGATCGCCAGCTTCGCCTTCAACTTCAACAATTTCGTGCTGATCACCCTGCTTACCCGCGGTGGCCCGGACATTCTCGGCACCACCACGCCGGCCGGCACCACCGACCTGCTGGTCAGCTACACCTACCGCATCGCCTTCCAAGATTCCGGGCAGAACTTCGCCCTGGCCGCCGCCATCGCCACGCTGATCTTTATCGTCGTCGGCGCCATGGCCTGGCTGAACCTGAAGCTCTCGAAAGTGAAGGTCTGAGGAGCCGCATATGGCCATGGTCCATCGAAAGTCCGTCAAATACCGCGTCTGGGCGACCCACCTCGGCTTGCTCGGTTTTATCGCGCTGATCGTCTTCCCGCTGTTGATGGTGGTGTCGATCTCCTTTCGCGAGGGCAACTTCGCCACCGGCAGCCTGTTCCCCGACAACCCGACCCTGGAGCACTGGTCGCTGGCCCTGGGCATTCCCTACACCCAGGCCGACGGCACGCTGGTCCAGCCGCCGTTCCCGGTGCTGACCTGGCTGTGGAACTCGATCAAGATCGCGGTGATCAGCTCGCTGCTGATCCTGCTGCTGTCGACCACCAGCGCCTACGCCTTCGCCCGCCTGCGCTTTCGCGGCAAGGGGCCGATACTCAAGGGCATGCTGATTTTCCAGATGTTCCCGCCGGTGCTGACTCTGGTGGCGATCTATGCGCTGTTCGACCAGCTCGGCGAGCATGTGAGCTGGCTCGGGGTGAACACCCATGGCGCGGTGATCATCGCCTCCCTGGGCGGCATGGCGTTGCATATCTGGACGATCAAGGGCTACTTCGAGAGCATCGACGCCTCGCTCGAAGAGGCCGCCATCGTCGACGGCGCCACCACCTGGCAGGCATTCGTGCATATTCTCCTGCCGATGAGCGTGCCGATTCTGGCGGTGGTATTTATCCTCGCCTTTATCACCAGCATCACCGAATACCCGATCGCCTCGGTGCTGTTGATGGATGTCGACAAACTGACCCTGTCGGTCGGCGCCCAGCAGTACCTGTACGACCAGAACTACCTGTGGGGCGACTTCGCCGCCGCCGCTGTGCTCTCCGGCCTGCCGATCACCGCGGTATTCCTCTATTGCCAGAAGTGGATAGTTGGTGGCCTGACGGCGGGCGGGGTGAAGGGTTAGCCGATGCGACATTGGACGGGCGTGCTGGCGTAGGTTGGGCTGAGCTTTGCGAAGCCCAACACAGATCGAAACCCGAGTATTGCCCGCGATTTGCGTAGAATTCAGCGCTTACCCGAATAACCTATAACAAACGGGAAACGATCATGAATGCCGCCATGCCAGCCGCTTTGCCGCTGATTCCCGCGAAACTCACCATGCCGGCGTTGTCGGCCGGGCTGCTGGCGCGCCCGCGCCTCGACGAGTGGCTGCCGCGCCTGCGCGAGGTGCGTCTGGTGATGCTGCAAGCACCCAGCGGCTTCGGCAAAACCACCCTGGCTTGCCAATGGGCCGGGGCGTTCAACGGTCCGGTCGCCTGGCTGCAACTGCACGCCGGCGACAACCAACCGCGCCAGCTCGGCCGCTACCTGCTGCACGCCCTCGACCGTCAACTCGAACACGGCTGCCCGCTGAGCCTGCTGCTGGCCGAGCAGGGCGTCGAGAGTTTCGAAACCCTGCTGACCCACCTGCTAGCCGAACTGCCGGCCGAGCATGCGCCGCTGCTGCTGGTGCTCGATGAATTCGAGCTGCTGGATAACCGTGAGGTGATCGCCGCGCTGCGTTTCTTCCTGCGCAACATGCCGACCTGGATGACCCTGCTGGTGTGCAGCCGTGGCTTGCCGGAGCTGGGCGTCGCCGAACTGCGGGTCAAGCACCAGCTGCTGATCCTCGATGCCCAGCAACTGGCGTTCGAAACCGACGAAGTCCAGGCGCTGCTGGAGCTGAACCTGCCGGCGGCGATCAATCGCGAGCAGGTCGAGCGCCTCAATCGGCGTATAGGCGGTTGGCCGAGCGCCCTGCAACTGCTGTTGCAGGAGGTGCAGACCAGCCGCGGCATGGACCTGTTTCTCGAGAGCCTGCAACTCGGCCATCCCTATATCCGCGATTACCTGCGCGAGCAGGTGGTCGGCGAGCTGAGCCCGGCGACCCTGGAGTTTCTCCAGGCCACCTGCCTGCTGGAGCGCTTCAACGCGCCCCTGGCCGATCACCTGACCCAGGGCTGCAACGCCCGCGACATGCTCGAACAGATCGAGCGCGGCGGCCTGTTCCTCCAGCCGCTCGACAGCCTGCGCCAGTGGTACGCCTATCACCCGTTGTTCGCGGTGTTCCTCCAGGGCGAATTGCGCACTCATCAACCGCAGCGGATAACC
The DNA here is from genome assembly GCA_966210885.1 of uncultured Pseudomonas sp. Lineage (GTDB taxonomy): Bacteria > Pseudomonadota > Gammaproteobacteria > Pseudomonadales > Pseudomonadaceae > Aquipseudomonas. The sequence goes on along the minus strand of CBIHLQ010000064.1, from coordinate 1,975 downwards.
GAACTGCACCTGCGCGCCTCGCAGGCTCTGTTCGCCGAAAACCTGCCGGAAGAGGCCGCGCGCCATGCGGTGCTGGCGCGCAACCCGGAGCGGGTCGGCGAAGTGCTGGAGCGCCACGGCCGGCAGTTCTACCGTCAGGGCCGCCTGAGCCTGTTGCAGCAGTGCCTGGAAACCCTGCCGGTGAGCAGCATCGCCAACTCGCCGCTGTTCACCCTTCTGCAGGCCTGGGTGTCGCAGAACTCCTATCAATTCGACCAGGTCGAGAACTGGTTCAGCGCCGGCGAGCGGGCCTTGCAGGAGCGCTGCTCCGAACAGGAATGGGCGCGCATCGTCGGCGAGTTCAATGCGGTGCGCGCCCAGGTGGCGATGAACCGCGGCGACGAGCAGAAGGCCATCGCCCTGGCCCATGAGGCGCTGGCCTGCGAACCGCTGATCATGCGCACCTCGCGGGTCGCCGCGCTGTCCGGGCTGGCCGAGGCGCATTTCGTCCAGGGCCTGCTGGTGCAGGCGCAGCAGCAATACGAGGAGGCCGAAGGCCGCGCCCGCGAGATCCATGCCTCGCACCTGGTGGTCTGGAGCCTGGGGCAGCTGTCGGAAATCGCCATTGCCCAGGGCCATCTGCAAAAGGCCTATTCGCTGCAGGAAAAGGCCATCCATTACATCGAGCAGGAACGCCTGCAGGCCACGCCGATCATGGAGTTCATCTACCGCGTGCGCGGTCAGGTGCTGTGGGAATGGCATCACCTCGATGCCGCCGAACAATGCGCGTTGCAGGGTATCCAGATTCTCGATGAGGTCGGCGATCGCTGGCTGCTGCAATGCTATGCGCTGCTCGCCAGCATCGCCCACGCGCGCGGCCAGCAGAGCGTGTGCGCCGACTATATCGGCAAGATCCAGAGCATGCTGGCCGACGACAATTACCATATCGATTGGCTGACCAACGCCCATGCGGTGATGCTCGGCTACTGGGATTCGACCCAGGACAAGGAAGCCATCCAGCAATGGCTCGGCACCGCGCCGCCGCTCAAACCGGGCGCCAACCACTTCGCCCAGTACAACGGGCGTAACCATGTGCGCGCGCACCTGTCGCTGAACCAGCCGGACAAGGCCCTGCCGATCATCCGCCAGTTGCAGATCGACGCCGAACACCATGGCCTGGTGATGGACGCCAACCGCAACCACATCCTCCAGGCCCAATTGCATTGGCTGCGCGAAGAACGCCAACTGGCCCTCGACCACCTGCACCAGGCCCTGAGCCTGGCCAGCAACACCGGCGCCATCGGCAGTTTCCTGCGCATCGGCAAGCTGATCATCGTCATGCTCAAATCGCTGCAGCACGAACGCCGCCTCGGCGAGCTGGAAGCCCAGCGCGCCGACCGGCTGATCCAACTGGCCCAGCAGCAGCGCGACTTCAGTCGGGCGATCCGCATCACCCTCGACGAGGCGGTAATCCAGGACATCATCAACCGCCCCGACGTGCCCGAGCTGCTGCGTCACTCGCCGTTGACCCGCCGCGAATGGCAGGTGCTCAGCCTGATCCACGCCGGCCAGTCCAACGAGCAGATCGCCGAACACCTCAACGTCGCGCCGACCACGATCAAGACCCATATCCGCAGCCTCTACCAGAAGCTCAATATCAGCCACCGCAGCGAGGCGGTGCAGCTGGCGCGTAGTTTGTTGAGCAAGATTCAGGGGGATTAGCGGGCCGATTTTTAGCTTCTTTGCGGAATGGCGGGGAAGTGCCGATTGATACCGGACTGGTAAGTTTGTGTGCGGTGCGGCACATGGCTTGGCATGGACGATTATCGCGTGTTCTGGGCGTTTTAGTTGCGCCCCTCACGGGCGCCACACCTTGATTCGCTGCGCTCACCCTTCGGGCCAGCCTGCGGCTGTTACTCCGCTGCGCTCCGTTTCGTTGCGTGCCCAAGAAAGGTGTGCCAAAGAAGGGCACCCGACATCCGGGTTTCGCTTCGCT
>CBIHLQ010000063.1:0-25250 GCA_966210885.1 uncultured Pseudomonas sp. | reverse complement strand
AGCTCTTGTCGATCTTGATCTTGTCCAGCGGCAGGCTCTTCAGGTAGCTCAGCGAGGAATAGCCGGTACCGAAGTCGTCGATCGCGATCAAGGCGCCAGAGCGGCGCAGGCTGAGCAGGTGTTGGGCGGCGGTGGTGATGTCTTCCATCAGGCCGGTTTCGGTGACTTCCAACTCCAGGCTACGCGGCGGCAGGCGGTACACCTGCATCAGGTTGTTGACCACCCGTGGCAGCTCGGCGTGATGCAGCTGCACGGTCGACAGGTTGATCGCCATGCGCAGGTCGCTGAAGCCCTGGTCGAGCCATTCGCGCAGTTGCCGGCAGGCCTGGTCGAGAATCCACTCGCCGATGGGGATGATGGTGCCGTTCTGCTCGGCCAGCGGGATGAACAGGTCCGGCGGCACGAACCCGTGTTGCGGATGCTGCCAGCGCAACAGCGCTTCGACGCCGACCACACGGTGGTCCTGGTAATCCACTTGCGGTTGATAGACCAGGTGCAACTGATTGAGCGCCAGGGCGTCGCGCAGGTCTTTTTCGAGTTCGCGGCGCCGGCGCATTTCGCTGTCGACGCTGGCGATATAGAACTGGTAGCGGTTACGCGAGCGGCTTTTCGCCAGGGTCATGGTCTGTTCGGATTTTTGCAGCAGTTTTTCCGTGCTGTCGCCATCTTCCGGGAACAGGGTGATGCCGATGGTGGCGCGTAGATAGACTTCCTGCTGATCGAGCAAAAACGGCGTATCGAGGTCGTCCAGAACGCTTTGCGCGAGTTCGGCGGCCTCGTAGGGCTGCTCGATATTGGCCTGGATCAGGGCGAATTGATCGCCACCCAGGCGGGCCAGCGCGCCGAGGCGGCCGCTGTGGCTACGCAGGCGGTCGGACAGGGCCAGCAACAGCTGATCTCCGGTCTGATAGCTGAATTGTTCGTTGATCCCCTTGAAGTCGTCCAGGCCGACGCAGAGCACCGCTACTCTGCGTTGCAGACGGCTGGCGTCCTGCAGGATCTGATCGAGCTGTTGTTGCAGTTGCTGGCGGTTCGGCAGGCCGGTTAGGAAGTCGTACTGGGCCATGCGCATCAGGCTTTTTTCCGCCTCGCGACGCAAATGGGTGTTGCGTTCAATAGAGGCGAGCAGCTGGTTGGCGGTGTTGATCCATAGCCCCAGCTCGTTCTTCTCGTTGCCTCTGAGCATCGGCAGCTTGTGTTCGCTGGGCCGGTCCGGGTTGATATTGCTCAGGTGTTCGATGATTTTCGACAGCGGCTTGGTCAGCAGCCAGTGATACACCAGATACAGCACCAGGCCCATGGCCAGGGCGCGCAGCACGCCGGAGATGAAGATGACCACCGAGTTGGTGACGAAGCTGGCGCCGTACTGGGCGGTGTCGAGGGTGATGCTGAGGTCGCCGTAGTATTCGCTGTAAGGGCCGCGGCCGACCAGCTCAGTGGTGAAGTTCTGTTCTTTGCCGAGGATCGGGTCGGTCAGCCAGCGCGTGGCCATGTGCACCGGTTCGCGGGATTTCTCCGCGAGCATCGGTTCGTTCGGGTGGCCGATGGCGGCAACGCGCACCGACTCGTGCTGGAACAGGCCTTCGATCACTTGCATGCCCATTTCGCGGTCCAGGCTGTACACCGCCTGGGTCGAGGGATCGCGGAACATGCCGAGGATGCGCTGGGCATCGTTGGCTACGGCCTGGCGGGTTTTGTACACATCGAAGATGATCTGCGCGCAGCTCAGTACCACACCTACGACCAGTGCCGAAAGCAACACCACGCGCAGCAACTTTAGAGACAGGCTGTTTTTCAGATCCAGCTTCAAGTGGCGATTCCTTGTACGTTGCCGGAGGCGTCGTTCCGTTCAGAGTATTGGCAATCTTATGGTTGCCGTCAAAGGGCCATTAACACGAAGCACGGCGAACGCATTCCCCAGCTCGAGGCTGTTCCCGGAACTATGCGGCCAAGCGCTGCCCGGGACAATACGGAGCAATGCGCAGAGTAAGCTGACAGAGAGGATGTCGGCGCGAATCGTTCGAGACATGAGCACCGTTCGGCGTTTTTTTGTCCGTTGGGCAAGGAAGGGGCGATATCGGGTTCGATCGACCGGTGGCGCGAGCCATTGCAGATGCATCCTGGTTGGCGTCGTTTGGCGTTGAAAGCCATGGCTCGCCATGCAAAAACCCGGCGCGGCGGCCGGGTTTTTGTGCTGCAACCTAGAAGGATCAGGCGGCGTAGTTTTTCGCCACGAAGTCCCAGTTGACCAGGTTCCAGAACGCCTCGACGTATTTCGGGCGCAGGTTGCGGTAGTCGATGTAGTAAGCGTGTTCCCACACGTCGCAGGTCAGCAGCGGGGTGTCGCCGCTGGTCAGCGGGCAGCCGGCGCCGATGGTGCTGGCCAGTGCCAGGGAGCCGTCGGCCTTCTTCACCAGCCAACCCCAGCCGGAACCGAAGGTGCCGATGGAGGTTTTGCTGAATTCTTCTTTGAACTTGTCGAAGGAACCGAAGGCCGCGTTGATCGCGTCGGCCAGGGCGCCAGTCGGCTGGCCACCGCCGTTCGGGCTCAGGCAGTTCCAATAGAAGGTGTGGTTCCAGACTTGTGCGGCGTTGTTGAAGATGCCGCCGGAGGAGGTCTTGACGATCTCTTCCAGGGTTTTGCCTTCGAACTCGGTGCCCGGGACCAGGTTGTTCAGGTTGACCACGTAGGTGTTGTGGTGCTTGTCGTGGTGGTATTCCAGGGTCTCGGCGGAAATGTGCGGCTCAAGGGCGTTTTTTTCATACGGCAGCGGCGGTAATTCGAAAGCCATGGTGAATCTCCTCAGGTCGGATCAGGTCAGGTGCGGTGGGCGCAAGGCCGATCACGGGCGGCCAGACACGCATCTCGTGTGACACTTGCTGTGCAGGGTGGTGCACAGCGGTCGCACGTTTTGCCAAGCGGCGGAAGACTGTACTCCCTTGCCGCAGACCGCCGATCATAGCATCGGCCCTGCGCCATAACCACGCAGCAACTGTGTGGGAAAGCCGCTGCCCAAGGCCTTGCGCCGCCGGTTATCAGGCCGTTGAAAAACGTAGGCGAGGCAGCCAACGCAAGGACTAGGCGTCCCCACAAAAACAGGCGAAAAAAGGACTGGGCTCGCACGCGAGTTTACGAGCGGTAAATGAGCATTTTGACTGGGCTCGCATTCGAGCCTGTTTTTAACGCCGCGATGGCAACGCAGGTAGTTTTTCAACAGCCTGTTAGCCGGCCGGAGCGGCGACCAGCAATTGCCCGGCGATGGTGAACATCATCGCAGCCACCGCCAGATCGATCGCCCGCCAGGTACTCGGGCGGGCCAGCCATGGGGCCAGCCAGGCGGCGCCGAGGGCCAGAGCGAAGAACCACAGCAGCGAGGCACTGGCCGCGCCCAGGGTATAGGCGCCGGGTGCGCTCTGTTGCGCGCCGAGGCTGCCGATCAGCAAGACCGTATCGAGATAGACGTGCGGATTGAGCAAGGTCACCGCCAGCGCCGCCAACAACACCGCCCGCCGTGACCGCGGCTTACTGCGCTCGGCCTGCTCCAGGCCCAGGGGCTTGCAGGCGCGCAGCAGGGCCTGAGCGCCGTACCACAGCAGAAAGGCCGCGCCGCCCCAGCGGGCGATGCCCAGCAGCACTGGGTTCTGCGCGAGCAGGGCGGCCAGGCCGAAGACCCCGGCGGCGACCAGCACGGCATCGCAGAGCACGCACAGCAACGCCACCGGCAAGTGGTGCTCGCGCCTCAGGCTTTGCGCCAGGACGAAGGCGTTCTGCGCCCCGAGGGCGATGATCAAGCCGGCGGCGATGGCCAGGCCGTTGAGATAGCTTTGCCACATGGCGGTTCTCCTGATGGGCATATGAATGATCTCGCGGCAGCGATGATCGTGAAGCGATGCTGGCCAGTCTGTTGCGCTTGGCGGTATAAGAAAAACCAATCTTGCTGATGGCTCATTAGGAGAATCGATTGTTCGATTACAAGCTATTGGCCGCCCTGGCGGCGGTGGTGGAGCAGGCCGGTTTCGAGCGCGCCGCCCAGGTCCTGGGCTTGTCGCAGTCGGCGGTATCCCAGCGGATCAAATTGCTCGAAGCGCGGGTCGGTCAGCCGGTACTGGTGCGCGCCATGCCGCCGACGCCCACCGAGGTCGGCCGGCGTCTGCTCAACCACGTGCAGCAAGTGCGTCTGCTCGAACGTGACCTGCAAAACCAGGTGCCGGCCCTGGACGAGGGCGGCCCGCCTGAGCGCCTGCGCATCGCGTTGAATGCCGACAGCCTGGCCACCTGGTGGGCGGACACCGTGGGCGAGTTCTGCATCGAGCATCGGTTGTTGCTGGAACTGCTGGTGGAGGACCAGGATGTCGGCCTCAAACGCATGCGTGCCGGCGAGGTGGCCGCCTGCCTGTGCGCTGCCGATCGGCCGGTAGCCGGTGCGCGCTCCATAGCCTTGGGGGCGATGCGTTACCGCGCCCTGGCCAGCCCGCAATTCATCGCCCGGCATTTCCCCGGCGGGGTGACGGCGGCGGCACTGGCGCGCGCACCGGCCATCGTCTATGGCCCGGACGACTCATTGCAGCACCGCTATCTATCCAACCTCGGGGTCGAGGAAAGTTTTATCCACCATTTATGCCCATCCTCCGAAGGCTTCGTACGCCTGGCCGTGGCGGGGTTCGGCTGGGGCTTGATGCCCGAGTTGCAGGTGCGGGCGGAACTGGCCAGCGGCCGTCTGCACGAGCTGCTTCCCGAACGGCCGCTGGATACCGCGCTCTATTGGCACCACTGGCGCAACGGCGGCGAGCTGTTGGCCGAGCTGACCCGGCATATCCAACGGCATGCGCCGACCTGGCTGGTGCCCGCCAACTGAGCGCTTACAACTGAAAGCGCGCCAACAGTTGCTGCTGGCTACCCGCCAGGGTTTGCAGATGCTCGCCGTATTGGCGGGTATTGGCCGCGTTCTCGCGGTTGTCCGCGGTCATGGCGCTGAGTTGATGCATATGGCGGTTGACCTCCTGAGTGGTCGCGGCCTGTTGTTCGGCCGCGGCGGCGATCTGGAAGGCCAAGCCGTGTAATGCCTGCAACGACTGATCGAGATCGCCCAGGGAACCGAGCACCGCCTGGGTCTCATCTTCCAGCGCGCGCGCCTGCTCGGTAGAACCCCGCATGCTCGACAAGGCCTGGTTGGATGAGTCGTCCAGGGTGCCGATCAGCAGCACGATCTCCTCGGTGGCGTTGCGCGTGCGCATCGCCAGGTTGCGCACCTCATCGGCGACCACGGCGAAGCCGCGGCCTTGCTCGCCGGCGCGGGCCGCTTCGATCGCGGCATTTAACGCGAGCAGATTGGTTTGCTCGGCGATCGCCCTGATCACTTCGAGCACCGAGGCGATCTGCTGGCTATTGCCGGCCAGGGTCTGCACCACCTGATCGGCCTGGCGCAGGCCGTCGAGCAGTTGGTCCTGGCGCCCGATCATGCGCTGCAGGGTGCCTTGCATGGCGGTGAAGTCGTTGCGCGTGGTCTCGCCGTTATCGGCGCTCCGGCTGGCGCTGGTGGCGATTTCCTGCACGGTGGCGGCCATCTGATCGACCGCGCTGACCACCATTTCCAGCGCTTCTTGCTGTTGGTCGAGGCGGCTGCTGGTTTGTCCGGCGGCATCGAGGATGTCGCCGCTGGCGCTGTCCACGGCGTTGCTGGCCTGGCGTAACTGCTCGATCACCGTGCGCCAGGCGCTGGCCATGTCGTGCAATGCATGCAGTAAACCCTGGCCGCGCTGCGGCGGCACGCTCAGCTCACCGGCCGCCAAGCGCTGGGCCAGAGCGGCCATGGCGCCGGGTTCGCCACCGAGCGGGCGCATCACGCTGCGGCTCACCAGCCAGGTGGCGAGCAGCACCGCTGCCACCGTAAGGAGACCGAGCAGCGATATCTGCCACATCAGCGCGCGCACCGGGGCCAACGCCTGGGCCTGGTCCATTTCGGCGATCAATGCCCAGCGCTGGCCGTCGAACGACAGCGGCACGAAGGCCTTGAGCGCCGCTTGCCGGTTCAGCCCGGCCTCGCTCAGGCGCCCCTGTTCGCCGTCCAGGGCCCGCGCGATAGCCTCGCCGCTTAGCGCAAGGTTTGCATCGCCGCGGCGTTGCGCCCGCTGCGCGTCGAACCGTGCGGAGTCCGAGCGCAGCAGGCCATCGCTGCCGACCAGGTAGGTTTCGCCGGCCTCGCCCAGCCCTTGACGGGTCTGCATCACTCGGTTGAGCGAGGCGATCGGCAGTTCGAGCATCAGCAGGGCGATCAATTCGCCATCGCTGATCACCGGACTGACCAGGAACTGGCTGGGCTCGCCGGTTTGCGGGTTGATCGCCAGGTCGCTGATCAGCGTCGCCTGTTGGTTCAGGCCGGCGTTCGCCAGGCGTCCCATGGGCAGGTCGCGCCAGGTCGGATGAGTGAGGTTCTGCTGGTGATCGTCGCCGCGCAGGACGCTGAACATCACCAGGCCATCGTTGGCGATCAGCTTCAGCTCGCGGTAGCCGTAGGTCTGGATGAAGTTCTCGAAGATCGGTCGGTCGTAGTTCGCGGCGCTGACCAGGGACGGGCCCTCGAGCCCGGCGTAGGCGGTCCCCAGGTTGCTGGCCAGGGTGCTGATCTGGTCGCGGCGCGCCTGCAGGTTATCCAGTAGTTGGCTTTGTTTGATATTTGCTACGGCTTCTAGCGAATTCAGCGTTTGCTCCCGTAATGCCTGGCTGGCCTGCAGATACACCGTAATGGCCATGGCCAATACTGGGAAAAGGCCAATAAACAGGTAGGTTAAGGCAAGCTTGAGGCGCAACGGCATGTCCTGTGACTCCGCGGGTGGAAAGGTTACAAAGGGGAAGGCTGTAAAAAATTCTGCAATATTCGTGCGAATTAATAAACGATATGTAAATAAAATCGATCGACCAGTCTGGCTGGCCGTCTCTGTCAGTGGCGTTGGCAGGCTGACCCGTGTGGGTAATGTTCGGATACGGGTATTCCTTACCCAGTCGCTGGCAAGAAGCTCATTGGGTAGGAACTCATTGAATAGGAACTATGCAGGCACTGCGGCAAGGGCTCGTGGATCGACTATCCGAACCTGCGAAAGGCCCATTCCACAGCCCGCCGATAGCTTTTTGCCGCACTTGCGGACCAGGCCAGAAATAACCTGAACAGCCGATGTACACACGAGTCACTGACTATGCGCAGCGTCGTTTATGCGTACTTTTCCAATTCTCAGGACAAGAGGCATAGTTATGAATCGGCTTTTTAAAACCTCCATACTCGTCGCCGCTCTGTTCCCTGCCGCGGTGCTTGCCGCGCCGGAGACCGGCGATCAGGAAATTACCTTGAACGGCGCAGGGACCAGCGATAAGGATTTCGACAGTACGATCTTTTCCATACAAGGCAGTTGGGGCCAATACCTCAGCGACTCTTCCTTGTGGGGCGTGCGTCAGTCGATCAACGCCTTCGATCAGGAGGGGGAAAGCGTGCAGTTCGACGGCTCCACGCGGCTCTTCTATGACTACCACTTCGGCTCCGGCGCGGCGCGGCCGTTCTTGGGGCTGAGCCTGGGTGGGATCTATGGTGAGCAGGTCGATGAAACCTTTATCGCGGGGCCGGAAATCGGCGTCAAATTCTGGGTGCAGGACAAGGCCTTCATCACTGCGATGGCGGAATATCACTTCCTCTTCAAGAGCGGCGACGATGCGCGGGATCGTTACGACGACGGCGCGCTCTTCTACAGCGTGGGCCTCGGTTACAACTTTTGACCGGCGTAAAGGCGGGCGCCAGTTGCGCAACGTATCGCGCATGGCGCCCGCTGTGCCCGGATTCCCAGCGGGCCTCAGGCGATGACGATCTTGCCCGAGCCCGGCAACTGTTCCACGCAGCGTTCGCCAAGCAAGCGCGATGGCGTGAAATAACCGCCCGGCCCGTTGTAGTCGAGCAGATGGCGCACCGCCAGAAGTGCACCCTGCACGGTTACGTCATAACCGTTGGCGGTTTCCAGGTAGGCGGTTTTCACTGCCCCGGCGGGATTGCGCACCTCGCCCCATAACCAGCTGCGCTGGCCTGCGCGGGTTGCCTGATCGGGGCCGTGCACGCGCTTGGCGATCAGCCGTTTCAGCCAGCCCTGCACGGCCTCCAGGGCGAACAACGGGCGTAAGGGGTCGAGCGCGCGCAGGGCCAACGCCAGCGCGGTCGGTGCGGGCAGGTAAAACTCGATATTGTCGATACCGGTCGAGTGGTAAGCGGTCGAGACATCGCCCCAGGGAATGGTCACCGCGGCTTTTTCGCCGCGACCGAAATCGATCGCACGGCGCTTATAGCCCATCGGCACTTCGGTAAGCACCCCGGCGCGGCGCACCTTGCCGCCGTATTGCAGGCCTTCGAGCGCGGTTTTCGCGGTACCCGACGAGAACCCGCTGCCCGTGTCGAAGCCCAGGGCCAGTTGGCTGGCGTCCGGCATCGCCCGATGCAGGCAGGCGGCCAGGCAGTCGCTGGGGATCACGTCGAAACCGACGCCGGGGCATACCACCACGGCACATTCCCGCGCTTGCGCATCGCGGCGCTGGGCGGCTTCGAAGACTGTGATCTCGCCGGTGATATCGAGGTAATGGGTGGCGCTGGCCAGACAGGCTTCGAGCATCGGCGCACTGGTCGCGGAAAACGGGCCGGCGCAATGGACCACTACCGCGACGTCGGCCAGCGCTTCGCGCGCGCGTTGCGTATCCTGCATATCGAAGATCCGGCATTCCAACCCGAGCACGCTGCCGAGGGCGTGCACCGCCGCCGGGTTGCGCCCGCCGAGGATCGGCTTGAGCCCCTGGCGCTGCGCCTCGTTGGCGAGCAGGTGGCCGGTGTAGCCGTTGGCGCCGTAGATCATCCAGGTCTTATCGGTCATGTGAACTCCTGTCACGCATGCGGGTTGACTAAACAGGGTAGCCGGTCGCGGCGAATTGCCGGGATTGGTGCTGCCAAGGTCGCTGTTCTGGCACGCCGGGACAGGGCGCGGCGGCGCAGCGGTTGCTAGAGTGCATGCACGAGCCAATAGCGCGGAGAAGCGACGATGAAGATCCTGGTGACGGGCGCAAGCGGCTTTATTGGCGGGCGCTTTGCCCGCTTCGCCCTGGAGCAGGGCTTGAGCGTGCGGGTCAATGGCCGTCGTGCGGAAGGGGTGGAGCATCTTGTCAAGCGCGGCGCGGAGTTCGTGCAGGGCGATTTAGCCGACCCCGAGCTGGTCCAGCGGCTCTGCGCGGGTGTCGAAGCGGTGGTGCATTGCGCCGGCGCGGTGGGCGTCTGGGGGCGCTATCAGTCGTTCTATCAGGCCAACGTCACGGTCACCGAAAACGTCGTCGAAGCCTGCCTCAAGCAAAAAGTCCGGCGTTTGATCCACCTGTCCTCGCCGTCGATTTATTTCGACGGCCGGGCGCATGTCGATATCAAGGAAGAGCAGGTACCCACGCGCTTTTCCGATCATTACGGGGCGACCAAATACCTCGCCGAGCAGAAGGTTTTCGGCGCCCAGGAGTTCGGTCTCGAAGTGCTCGCCTTGCGCCCGCGTTTCGTTACCGGCGCCGGGGATACCAGCATTTTTCCGCGGCTGATCGAGATGCAGCGCAAGGGCCGCCTGGCGATCATCGGCAATGGCCTGAACAAGGTCGATTTCACCAGCATGCAGAACCTCAACGATGCGCTGTTCAGCGCCTTGCTCGCCGCCGAGCCGGCCCTGGGCAAGGCCTACAACATCAGCAACGGCGCGCCGCTGCCGCTGTGGGACGTGGTCAATTACGTGCTGCGGCAGATGCACCTGCCGCCGGTCACCCGGCATATGCCCTACGGCTTGGCCTACGCCGCGGCGATGCTCAACGAGGGCGTGTGCAAGCTGCTGCCGGGCCGCCCGGAGCCGGGTTTGTTTCGCCTGGGCGTGGCGGTGATGGCGAAAGATTTTTCGCTGAATATCGACCGCGCCCGCGAATACCTCGACTACGACCCCCGGGTCAGCGTGTGGACGGCTCTGGACGAGTTCTGCCAGTGGTGGCAGGCCCAGCAGACTCGCTGAGCGCTTGCCTCAGGCGTAAACCCGCTGGCCGCGATAGATGCGCACCGAGCCGCTGGTTTTGCCGACGTGGGCGGTTTCCAGCAGCGTTGCGGGCAGCTCGACGGGCGTCGCCGGTTTGCTCACGGGCGTGGCCTTGTCGCTGAACTGGGCCAGGCGCTGGCCGAGTTGGCGGGTTTCTTCGTCGCTGGAAAACAGGCAGGCGCTGAGCATGGCATTGATCGCATCCGGCTGGCTGAGTCGGATCTCGATGGCCAGTTCGCTACGCAGGCGCCGACGCAACGCTTGCATGCAGTCCAACATCGCTTTGTTCAGTTCCATGTGCCTTCCCCCTGTGTGGTTATCGCGCATACCGGGGTTCGTCTTGTCGCAAACCGCCGGTAAAGGACGCACAAGGGGAACTGCAAGGCTTGTACCAGTTCACAGAATCTAGAGCTGCCGGGCGCGCGGGCCCTGGGTTGTCGAATTCTCGCCCTTCATCAGTGCGCATCGCACCGGCATTGCGCAACGCTGAAGCGCTTCGCGCTAACCGGTATACTGCCCGGCATTTCGCGCTTCTCAGCACTTTCTTGAAGGTTTCCCCATGCGTAACGATGCCCACGACGAACTCGATCATGTGCCCAGCCTCCGCGCCGAGTCCCGTGACCGTGACGATTACCTCGATCATCACGAGCCCGCGGCTCCCGCGCCGGCATACGGCCGCGGCCCAGCGGTAGCGCCCAAGAGCGCCAGCACCGGGCCGCTGTGGGCCTTGGTCGGCGCGCTGACCATCGCCCTGGGCGGATTGGGCTGGTGGAGCTTTCAGCAGATCAGCCTGATGGAGCAGCAATTGGTCGCCACTCAGGAAAGCTTTGCCCGTATCAGCGAAGAGGCCGCCGGGCGTATCCAGGATATTTCCGGCAAGGTGGTGGCCACCGAATCATCGGTCACCAGCGGCAGCGAAGCGCTCAAACTGCAAGTCAAGCAGTTGGAAAACAAGCTGGCTGAGTTGAGCAAACAGCAGCAGGCGGTGGCTGCGGCCCAGGGCGGACAGGACAAGCGCATCGAACAACTGGCCGGCGAGGTGAAGGCTCAGCAAGGCGCGGTCAGTAAATTCGAAGGCAGTCTGAAAACCCTCGGCAGCGAGCAGGCGACGCTGAAAAGCCAGCAGGCGGCATTGAAATCCGCGGTGGCCGATAGCGATAAGTTCGCCGGCCAGCTGAAAAGCCTGAGCGGCGAAGTCGAGGCGCTGAAGAAAATCGGCAACCCGAACTCGGCGATTGCGCGTATCGAGCAGGACATCCTGGTGCTGAAAAGCGATCTGGAAACCCGTCCGGCGGCCAGCGGCAATACCGCCGAGTTCGACGCCTTCCGCGCGCAGATGACCCGTAATATCAACACCCTGCAAGCGCAGATCCGCAACCTGCAACAGCAGATAGACGCGCGCTGATCCAGCGTCAGTAACGCGAAAAGGCCGCTCGAATGAGCGGCCTTTTCGTATCTCGCGCGGCCAGGCCGCTCTTACGGCGTTACAGGCACGTAGCCCGGATGCAATCCGGGAGCGATTTTTCAGACGCCAGATTGCCCCCGGATTTCATCCGGGCTACAAAAAATGCTTCTCGCTTGGCGTAAGTGAACAGCATTCCGCTCGAATGAGCGGCCTTTTTCGTATCTCCCGCAGCCAGGCCGCTCTTACGGCGTTACAGCGTCGGATAGTCGATATAACCGACCGCGCCCGAGGCGTAGAAACCCTCCGGACGAGGCGGGTTGAGCGGCGCGTCCTGGGCCAGGCGGGCCGGCAGGTCGGGGTTGGCGATAAAGGGCACGCCGAACGCCACCGCGTCGGCTTTACCGCTTTGCAGCCAGGCGTTGCCCAGTTCCTTGCTGAAGCCTTCGTTGGCGATGAACACGCCGCCGAACGCCTGCTTCAGGCTCGGCGTCAGGCTGTCGTCGGCTTCCTTCTCGCGGGCGCAGATAAAGGCGATGCCGCGCTTGCCCAGCTCGCTGGCGACATAGGTGAAGGTTTCCGCACGGTTGGCGTCGCCCATATCATGCAAATCGGCACGCGGCGACAGGTGCACGCCGACGCGACCGGCGCCCCATACCGAAACCACCGCATCGGTGACTTCCAGCAACAGGCGCGCGCGGTTTTCCAGGGAGCCGCCATAACGGTCGCTGCGCTGGTTGGTGCTGCTCTGCAGGAACTGATCGAGCAGGTAACCGTTGGCGCCATGGATTTCCACGCCGTCGAAACCGGCTGCCTTGGCGTTTTCCGCGCCCTGGCGATAGGCGTCGACTATATCGGCGACCTCTTCGGTCTCCAGCGCACGGGGTGTGACGAAGTCCTTGAGCGGGCGTACCAGGCTAACGTGGCCGGCCGGCTGGATCGCGCTCGGCGCCACCGGCAATTCGCCGTTCAGGTAGCTGGGGTCGGAGATGCGGCCGACGTGCCAGAGCTGCAGGACGATCTTGCCGCCGGCGCCGTGCACCGCCTTGGTGATATTGCTCCAGCCGCGGATTTGCGCGTCCGACCAGATGCCGGGGGTGTTCGGGTAACCGACGCCCATCGGCGTGACCGAGGTGGCCTCGCTGATGATCAGGCCGGCCGAGGCGCGCTGCACGTAGTACTCGGCCATCAGCGCGTTGGGCACGCGGCCTTCGTCGGCGCGGCAGCGGGTCAGCGGGGCCATGATGATGCGGTTGGCCAATTGCAGGTCGCCGATCGTTATTGGGTCGAATAGCGTGGTCATAGGTGCGCTTCCATCAGCAGGACTGGGGATTGCGATACAGTGCGTATCGCGCTGCGACGAACCTTATAGCGGCGTCTGGCAATATGCAGATCGTTTGCCCAGATAGTGATGATCGACCGCGTCGATAGGATTGGTATGAACTACCTCGCGCATCTTCAGCTCGGCGGCGATGCCCCGGCGCAAATGCTCGGCAGCCTCTATGGCGACTTCGTCAAGGGGCCGCTCGCCGGGCGTTGGCCGGCAGATATCGAAGCGGCTATCCGCCTGCATCGGCGTATCGATGTGTTCACCGACAGCCACCCGCTGCAAATGCAATCCCGCGCGCGTTTCCCCGTGGAGCGGCGGCGTTATGCGGGGATTCTTCTGGATATCTTCTTCGACCACTGCCTGGCGCAGAACTGGGCTGACTATGTCGCCGAACCGCTGCCGTCGTTTACCGGCCGGGTGTACCGGGTGCTGGCCGCCGAACCGCTGTTGCCCGAGCGCCTGGCGCTGATCGCGCCACGCATGGCGGCGCAGGATTGGTTGGGCAGTTACCGCGACTTCGCCGTGCTGGAGCAGGTGGTCGCCGGGATCGATCGGCGGCTGTCGCGGCCGGGGTTGCTGGCCGGCGGTGCAGCCGAGCTGGAGCGGCTGTATCAGCCGTTGCTGGAGGACTTTCGCCAGTTCTATCCGGAGTTGCAGGCTTATGTTGCTGGCGAACGCGCTTAGGCGGCCTGGCTTGCCGCCGCGCAGGTAACGGATGGACTCCGGCTGTACAGGTACGCCACTGTCGATTGCGCTGCTTAGCAAACAGACCCGCAGAAGCTACTTCTGATTGATCGAGATGGTTCAGCGGGTGCTGTGGAAGGGGGGGATTGCTCTGAGCAAGCCGCACCAGCCGAAGGGTGAAGGCGGTGGTCCGGCTTACCAGTTGATGGCAGGGCTGCTTATGCACCTGAGGTAGAACTGGTTCGGCTACAGCGATCAGCGCTGAAAGGGGGGCGCTGTACGAAACCACCATCCTCAATTTCCGTCGCTTATTGGAAAACATAAGCTGGCTGCCGGCATTCTGTGTGTGGTCAGGGGCTGTCAGAGGGATCGCGATCTGTCGCGTTATTTGCCGGTTTTGGCCTTTTTAATCAACGCTGCCAGCTCCGGATCAATTGCCATCTTTTCAAACGGGCTGACATTCGCGCCGCCGGTATTGCCGAGTGGCACCACGCCTAATGGAGTTACAACCAAAGCTCCAAGAATACGAACAATCTGACCTATAAACTCTCTGGCTGAAATATTACGCAAAGCCCAAGTCAACATCAGAATATGAACTTTGACATGCCAGAAGGTAGACTCCTGGCCAAGCACATGAGCACGCTCGAGATAAGCAAACTCTAACTGAGAATCTCCTATTGAGTTCGCATGTTTAGATTTTGCTAATTCGGCATTGACGTATGAAGCTATTTTCTGTGTAAAACTCCGTTGCATAAAGCCTCCTGCGATAGCTAAATCGCTTGCTCCGGCGCAGTTTTAAACAGTGCGGAGCCAGGGATGATTTAGCCATGCATGATGATTCAGGTTGAAGTGCATTCAGAAGCAAACAAAAAAGCACATGGTCAAGGACTTGTCGAGTGCCACATCTAATGTGTCACCATCATTCTTTATGACTACCGTTTTCTGAAAAGTTGTTGGCTCCTTTACGATCTCCCACCAGTACGACATATGCTCTTGGGTGCCGATATGCTGATTACCTGCAAAAACGTGCGTCTGACCAATGCTCTCAGATCGCATAACTTCCTGCTCATATGAGAAGCTGGCTAGGAGCATGTACTCCCCAGCGGGAAGACGTGTGAATTTAAAGCCGCCTTTATCATCAGTTATCACGGTTGACATAAAGTTCTTGGCGATATGCTCCGGCATCATATCGGGCATTTTTTTATCGCGCTTAATCTGTTCGTACCAAGCTTTGAATTCATCGTTCATCCATATTAGGCTGACTGCACTGCTGCCCTTCGGTGGGTACTGTTTCTTGGCCAGTAACCCACCTTTGTAAAAAGCACTGCCGGCAATGGTTGAATTACCAAGTGGTCGAACTTCTGCCAACGCCTCATCCAAGGTCAAGCCAGAAATTTCTCTACCGGCGATGCAATTAAGCATTTCTTTTTTTGCTTTATCTAAACCGTCGTAATCCAGTTGATAAATTATCTCTCTGTTCCCGATGAAGTCTCCTCCCATCCAGAGCGTCATCTCTTTCTCGCTATCGCGCATTGAGGATAACAGTTGACCGACATCAGCCACCTGGACAGCCACGTGCCCACTCGGCGCACCCTCTGATGGTGGTAATAATTGACCCTTGAGAGAAGTTGTCTCAAGTACGTCACGCTGACTTAATTTCAAATCAACAGCATCAGGACTACTTCTGCGCGGAACTGATGGGCCAGAAAAAAGAACGGTGGAGTGTGGGGTGCTTGCAGTCGGTCCAAAAATTGCCAGCTGAGATGAGTCGCGCTTCACCGGAATAAATCGTATTGCGCAGTTCAATCCAGGTTGTGCGGGGGTGACTCGCAGCATCCACGCGCCCAAATTCGAGCGAGTGATACTGTAATCCTTGAAGCTCTGTGCGGATGAAGTGGTTGCGACAACAGCGAGCAGGCTGAAGATCATGAACTTCCACGTGATGGAAAATTTCAATCCAGGATGATTTTGCATAAAAACACCATTTTTACATAAGAGCTAGATGTGTTGTGACTGGCTGTAGTTGTTTGTTCAAAATCAATATTTCGCTTCTGCCGAGCATGCAAAAGCAATGCTTGTTGTCGAAAGTTAATTCTTGAATACCAGCTCATGGAGTATCCGGTGTGGTCAGCAAATCCTCACATGGATTAACACTTATTTGATTGGACGCACCCGCGATGCGGATATCGGCAACGCGCCAGATATTCTGTTTGTCCTGCAACATCACAAACTGCGCTTCACAACTTGTACGTACGCCTTGTTCGAAAACCTGGCCGCTAGGCACATGCATCATCGCCGATGTGTTGTCAAAAGACTGACCATAGCCAAGGAACTTCAGGTTGCCGGACTGGGTGATGGCAGGCGCCCCCATTTTCGCGCTCACCTCTGTCTCTTCGCGGGCCAGCCATACCATTAACACCGAGGCTTCCATTTTGCTGAGTGAACGATTGCCACGCACCTTGGCAGCGGCCTCCGCAAACGCGTGTTCGGCCTGCATCTTCTTCACCGTGGGCAGGTATTTCTGATCCGCCTTTTGCACCGCGTCATCCATTTTTTTCTGGATGGCGGCGTACTGGGCCTCGTTACGGGCTTTTTCTTGTGGGCTGAGTTTCTTCACCCAGAGTCCGGAGGGATCCGGGCGCTTGCTGCCTTTCCAGAGTACATTCCAGCTCAGGTCCAGCAGGTCGATAGCCGTCTTGGCGTCAAGTGGATGCACCGGTTCAACAAGGCCGATTTTCTGCAGCTCGGTGTTGAAACGGTTTACATCGAATTGACCGTGAGCGATGGACACCTGCAAAGCGTTGCGCACAACTTCTTCCTGGCAGGCGAACTTATGTGCCTTGATCATGGGCACGCGGTTGTCTCTGGCCCACTGGGTTTCTGGCAGCGGTCGGTTGGATAAATCGATTCTTGGTACGGTGTAGCTGCGCGCGGCGATGCGCGCATTTACCGGGTCATTCCAGCCATCAACATTGGCAGATGAGCTGTATGGCTTGTTCTGGCATTCAAACTGCAGTTTCAGCTCGCTCCACTCTGGTGCGGCAGCAGCTTCATGGACAACCATGACCGGCAATTCCCAGATACTGGTAGCGCCCATGATGCTGTCTATTTCGGTCCGCTCGGCAATGCGTGTGATTTCGGCAAAGTAGGCTTCGCGCTTGCCCGTCTCTCCCTGCTGATGAAACAAGACCCAGCCTGCGTAAGTAGGATTACTCAAAGCGGTAAGCAAGCAGAGACTTGTCAGTCTAGAAAGTTTACTCATGACGAAACTCCATGTTTGTCGAGGTGTATATAGACAGTGCGTGCCCGAGCGTCTATTGCCTTCATGTGGGTTTAGCGTGCGTCGCGATTATCACGCAATGAATATTGATGGTTTTGCAAGGGTTTAAGGCATGGGTTTAAGCATGGCCTGTCTTTACTTTTACCTCTGCACGTCTGTGATGCGTGCCTATCGACTATTTTTTCCATAACCATGCTTGATTTGCGCGGCAGTGTTGGTGAAATAAAACACAATCTAGAAAAATCACCGTCAATGCTGCGTGTGTACGTGTTTATCTGGCTAAAAGCCGGTTTTTAAACCGGCTTGTTGGGCTTACCGTCTTGGTTGGCAGATTGCTGGGTTGGTCATGCCAAAGCTCAGCAAATTCCCACCATTTATAATGCAGGTGTATTCCTTACCATCCCTGGCTTTGAGGGTGACGTAGGTTTCCGTGCCACTCACTCGTTTATCCAAGAGTTGGAGGTCGCTGGGTGAATAGCCGAGCCCACCGGCAGATTTTGATATCAGTTGATCGTCGCTAAGCATATTGGTATTTGCGGCTATTGAAGAGCAACCTACTAAGGTCGCGACCAAGGCAGCGGAAATGATGACCCTCAAAGGTGAATGCATGTTTTTTACTCACTCGTTATTAATGAAGTTTGGCGAGTCAAATACACAATACGACCAGGGTCGGGAATTGACTGCGCAGTTATCTGGGTTGCTTGTGTTTTTATCAATAGGTTGTTATGCATAAGCGTTATTCACGGTGCGGGTTGCTTCCTCGCAATTATCTAAGGAAGCACATCCGTGCTGGACTCGCGTGGCGTGTCACCTCCTCGGTAATCAGATTGCTTTTCCCTAGGGTCTGTTGCCGTTTCAGCGCAAGCCGCGTTGCCGCGAAAAATCTCGCCAGGCTAGGCGTAGGACGCCGGTAATGGTTGTTCCCTTGCCAAGTCCTACAACAACGCATGGCGAGATTTTCCGCGCAACCCGAAGGGCCGGGCCTGTTTTAGCGCGATACTGCGTTTCTCGACGCTCATTTGGAACGACCAAACTTCGCGTCTCATGCCTTGTCTCGCGCTAAAACAGGCTCCGGCGCGGTCGCGATGAAACGGCAACAGACCCTAAGTTGCACGCAGGTTCGTTTTTAAAATCAGTGGTAATCGCTGTCGGGTTTACCGGAGCGCAGGAGTGGCCACCACAACTGGACATACCAGGGATCGCCAGGGTCCTGCGGAATACCGTAACGCGTGGGGTAGCGATCTCGGGGGAAGCGGGCTGTGCCGAATACGGTGTCCCAGATGAACAGCAGCTGGGCAAAGTTGTGGTGGGGTGGATGGCCATGCTCGTCCAGTTCCGCATGGTGCGCGCGGTGCGTGCTGGGGAGCTGAACCAAACGCTCCAGTACCCAGGCCAGTGAGGCCAGCCAGCGCTGGCGATACAGCACCTTGTCCCAGGCAAAGGCGCTGTGAACCAACACATTGGCGCAGCCAAAAAACAGGTGACTAATCAACACCGCCTCACCAAGCCCCAGATACACCATTACCCCGGCGTACCAGATGTCCGGCATGAACAGAAACCAGCGCCAGTTTTCCCGGTAGGCCACGCTGATACTCATGGCGGTTGCTGTGTGATGGGTGCGGTGCATGCGCCACATGACGGGCAAGGTATGCCCCAGCCGGTGATACCAGTAGTGCAGGAAGTCGGCTGGCAGGAGTACCAGCAGCACTGCCAACCAGAGCGGCATCGCGGACAGCGCGCCGGCTTGGCTGGGTATGAGTGCGCCAAGCAGCAGGGCTGCGCAGGCGATGATTGCCGGCTTAATCAGCAATACGAACTGTGCCAGGCTGACAACATCGACGATCAGCTCATCCGGCTTGCGCCGGGTCAGCAGGCGTCCTGCAAGCAGCTCCAGGGCTGCGAGCGTAATCAACAGGCCACTGACGACCAATACATCCAGATGTGCCATAACGGCCTACCTCAAGACTTGAGGTGGCCAGTTTCAGTTGGCTGGCAGGCGACTGGCTTGAAGGGTTTTGTGGTCGCTGGCCTGTGAGGGGTTCAGGCCAAAGGTGCGCAGGCAGATTCGCGAAAGGTGGGCTGAGTCGGCAAATCCGGCTGCATGAGCGATTTCCGTCAGAGGCTTGGCGTCGCCGAGCATATCCACGGCACGACGCAGCTTGCGCCAGAGCAACAGCTTGCGCAGCGGAATACCCAGGCACTCTTGAAGCCAGTGCGAGCAGTGCGCCTGGGTACTCGGATAGCGTTGGCGAAACACCTGCCAGATGTCTTCTGCAGTGATCTCGGTATCGGCTTCATCGATCAGTGACAGCAGGTAGGCAAGCCTGGGGTTTGGCGTTGAAATCGGCTGGTGATGGAGGTCGAGTAGGCGATTCAGGCAAGACGCCAAATTACCCTGGTCGATAATGGCCGCCAGTTCCGAAATCGCGACGGCATCGTCCAACTGCTGGTATTTGAGCGGGCTCAGTCGTGCCCAAGCCAAGAGACGAGAGTAAGTGGCATGCCCCGGTTCGATAGTGATGCTGATGTGTGGCTGCGGATGGCTGAAGCGACGGCGCAGCTCGGGGGCCAATAACCAGCCCGCGGCAGTTACCGGCTGCCCCTCGATTTCCAGCTCAAGCGGAACAGGTCCTGAAGCCACCAGCAAGGTCATACCGGGTCGTTGGTTGTAACCGTTAGGTAATGACTGGGCTCTGACGATGAAACAGGCGTCACCAATAAGTAGCTGGCTAGTGAGCATGGCGGATGGGCGCGGCGGTGAAAGTGCCAAAGCATGGCTGTTGCCGAGGGTAATTGTCTACTGATGCCGCGACCGTTCCTGGCTAAAGCGTAGTAAATGATGGCCATCAATGGCTCGTGGAGCTTCTCCGTCCCAAGAGGTCAGGGGAGGCCCAATCAGGCGCACTTGGAGGCGGGTGCAATTACGTCACCAAACAGCGCTTCGCTTATCGCCTGCTGCGTCGCACGGGCCAGGGCGTTGCGGTTCAGCTCGCTGCTGGCAATCGGAGTAAGCAGCTGGATCTGCACCTCGCTCAGCTCGCTGCCGAGCAGGCGCAACAGGTGCGAGAGCATGTCGTCGTCGCCGATAAAGGGCGCCACGCTGCACGGCTGGCCGTCACGCAGATAACGGATCGCCACCGGTTGCACGGCCACGCCGCTGTCGATCGCGCTGCTCAGCAGGCGGCCGTGAAAGGTGCGCAGGGCCCGGCCGTCGGTGGTGGTGCCCTCGGGGAAGATCAGCAGGTTGCGCCCGCGCTGCAGGTGGTGGCCAAGCTGCTGATTGAGCAGGCCGCTGTCGCCCGAACCGCGGCGGATAAACAGCGTGCCGGCTTTGTGCGCCAGCCAGCCGGCGACCGGCCAAGTGCGTACTTCGGCCTTGGATAGAAAGGACAGCGGGGTGAGCATGCCGAGCAGCGGGATATCGGTCCAGGACACGTGATTGCTGACCCACAGCATCGGCTGTCGCGGCAGTTCGCCCTCGACCATCAGGCGAAACGGCAGCGCCGCACTCAAGCGTGCGAGAAACCAGCGGGTCAGACGTTGCCGGGTCGGCATCAGGTCATGCCGCGCCAGGCGCTCGAGCAGGCTGACACCGGCCGCGAGTGCAGCGCCCAGGCCGATCACCGCCAGCAGACGCGTCAGGCGCAGATACAAACGCAATTTCTTCATTGGCCACTCCGCGGGCAAGCGTTACAGCGGGTAGGGCGCACCACGCGCACCACAGGGATTTCTGCGCCCGTCACCAGGTATGCCCGGCGGTGCGCAGGGCGCACCCTACGGACAGCGCCAGCCTTGCGCAACTGCAATCAGACCGCCGCCTTGAAGTGCCGGGCATAGCGCGGGCACAGCTCGTCGCGCTTGAGCAGGATGAACACGTCGGCAACCTGGAAGTCCTCGTCCCAGCAGGGCTCGCCGCAGATCTTCGCACCCAGGCGCATATAGGCCTTGAGCAGCGGCGGCATCTCGGCGATCACGTTGCCCGGAATATCCAGGGCCGGCAGCGGCTTCTTCGGCTCGGCGCGCAGGTGTTCGGTGCACAGGTAACGCTCGCGCAGGCGTTGCATGATCGCCTGGGCCTGGATGCCGCCGTCCTGCATGGGGATGCTCGCGCAGCCCATCAGGTAGCGGTAACCGCCCTCGTTGAGCACTTCGGCCAGCTCGCCCCAGAGCACGGCGATGGTCGCGCCGTTGCGGTAGGCCGAGGCCACGCAGGTGCGGCCGATTTCCAGCACCGGGCCTTGCAGGTGGGCGAGGCCGTCGAGGCTGAATTCCTCTTCGCTGTAGAACCGCCCGAGGCCGGCGGCGGCCTGGTGATCGAGCAAGCGGGTGGTGGCGACCAACTCGCCGCTGTTCAAATCGCGCACGCCGATATGCTGGCAGTGAATATCGTAGTCATCCATGTCCAGACCCAACTCGGCGCCTTTGAGCTTGGCGTCGAACTCGCTGCTGAATACCCGATAACGCAGGGCTTGCGCTTCGCGCAGGGCGTCGGCGCCCAGCAGACGCTCGGCCTGTAGGCGGCGGGCTGGGGTGGTGCGGTCGCGGGTAATTGCCATCTGGGTCATGCCGTCATCTCCGTTTCGGCGTCGTGAAAGTCACTGCGTCGGTCATGCGGCGTCACCGTCAGCGCTGCTCGGTTGGCTCCTTCGCGAGCGCTCAGCTTTCCTGACCTTCGTTCGTGGCCTTTCACTTGGCCTGATTAGCCGGCTTTTAAGTCTTGCAGCCGGTCGAACTTGTTGGGCAATCTCAGGCTAGGTAGAGGCGGTGTCACCCAAATGACGTTTTGGTGATGCTTGCGTGACAGTGACTTTCGGCGTCTAGCAGGCTGTTGAAAAACTACCTGCGTTGCCATCGCGGCGTTAAAAACAGGCTCAAAATGCTCATTTACAACTCGTAAATTCCGCTTTTTCGCCTGTTTTTGCCTTGCGTTGGCTGCCTCGCCTACGTTTTTCAACGGCCTGCTAAGGAGTGCCCCACATGCCCTGGCAACAGCTATTGAGTAGCCAGCCCCGTTTGCCGGCTGCACGCCTCGACGAGTGGTATGCCAGCCTGTTGGCGCACCTCGGCAGCCCTACGCCTTTCGAACTGGCGCTGCTCGGCGGCCGCCTGGCGGCCACTCCCGGCCTGGCGTTTCTGGCCGGTTATCAAGGCGCGTTGCGCGTGCTCTGGCCGTCCGCGCCCTGGACCCTCGGCGCCCTGTGCGTGACCGAAAACAAAAGCACCCGCCCGGCGGATATGAGCACGCGCTTGAACGCTTTGGCTCTCAGCGGCCGCAAGGACTTCGTCACCGCCGCCGGTTCGGCCGATTGGCTGCTGGTCGCCGCCCGCGAGGAGGCCGAGGGCGAAGCGGCTCGCCTGGCATTGGGCGTGGTCTACGCCGGCGCGCCGGGGCTGCATATTGAGGTGCTGCCGGCCCTGCCGTTGATGCCGGATATCGATCACGGCCGTCTGCATCTCGACCAGGTGCACTGCCAGCGCCTGGCCGGCGATGGCTGGGACGACTACGTGAAACCTTTCCGCAGCCTCGAGGACGTGCATGTGCTGAGCGCGGTGAGCGCCTGGCTGTTCGGCGTCGGCCAGGACAGCCACTGGCCGCAGAACCTGCAACTGCGCCTGCTCGGCTTGCTGGCCGGTTGCGCCGAAGTCGCGCGCCAATGCCCTCGCGCCCCGAGCGGCCATCTGCTGCTGGCTGGGCTGTTCGCCGAGTTCGCCAGCCTGAGCGACGAGTTGGACGCAGCCTTTGCCGCGGGGCCCGCGCCCTGGGCCGAACTCTGGGCGCGCGACAAGGGCTTGCTGAGCATCGCCAATTCGGCGCGGCGCAAGCGCCTGGAAAAAGCCCAGGCGTTGTTGGGGGTGAAGCTGTAATCCCCCCTGTAGCCCGGATGAAATCCGGGGAAATCTGCGCCTGCACCACAGTCCTCCGGATTGCGCCAAAGGCTTATACGGGCTACGAGACCGCGCCTAGTCGACGATCCTCGCCAGCCCGGATAAGCCCCGTAGCCCGGATGCAATCCGGGGAAAGTCTGCGCCTGCACCACAGTCCCCCGGATTGCGCCAGAGGCATATACGGGCTACGGGATCGCGCTTATTCGACCAGTCTCTGTGAATCTCTATGCGCCAGCGCAATCCGGGAGCCGTACTTCGCAGCGGTGGCGTCTGTCGCAATGAACATTACTGTCATATCCGGCGTGCTAGGGTGCCGTTTTCGTCAGATTCGAAAGGCACGCCGATGCTCTTCTTATTTATGCGCCGACTCAGCCTGGCAATGGCGTTCGGTCTCGGTGCCTGCATTGTGCAGGCGCAAAGCTGGCCCACGGAGCATTGGCAACAAGCGCCGGTGGCGCCAAGTGCCGCCCTGGCGCAGCTCGAAGCCTATGCCTTCGCCGCGCGCGACGATGCCGCGCGTACCGGCGTGCGCAGCGATGCGCTACTGGTGATCCGCGATGGGCAAATCGTCTACGAGCGCTATGCCGCCCCGACCGACGCCGACACCCCGCATCTGACCTGGTCGATGGCCAAGAGCGTGCTGGCCAGCGTGCTCGGCGTGGCCTACGGCGAAGGGCGCTTCAAACTCGACGCCGCGGTCGCCGATTACTACCCGCCGTTCGCCCGGCATCCGCAGGTCAAGGTCGGCCATCTATTGCATTGGGCCTCGGGGCTGGATTGGCAGGAAGGCTATGAATACGCTCCGCTGACGTCCTCTGTGGTGGCCATGCTCTATACCCGTGGGCGCGACGATATGGCGGCCTTTACCGCCAGCCATCAGTCAGCATTCGAGCCGGGGCGGCATTTCCGCTACTCCAGCGGCGACAGCAACGTGCTCGCCGCCGCGCTGAAAACCATGGTCGGCGCCGAGGCCTACCCGGACTACCCCTGGCGCGCGCTGTTCGAACCCCTGGGCATCGACTCGGCGGTATGGGAGCGCGATGGCGCCGGTACCTTCGTCGGCTCCTCCTACGTCTATATGACCGCCCGCGACCTGGCGCGCATCGGCCTGCTGATGCAGCGCGACGGGCGCTGGGGCGAGCGCCAATTGCTGCCTAAGACCTGGGTCGAATTCAACCGCACACCATTCGCCAACTACGACGGGCAACAGGCCCAGCCGGGCGATGCCGTGCCGGGCGGGCACTGGTGGTTGAACGCCGAACTGCCCGGGCGAGCCAAACCCTGGTCCGATGCCCCGGCGGACACCTTCGCCGCGCTCGGCCATTGGGGCCAGGGGTTGTACGTGCTGCCCAGCGCCAACCTGGTGGTGGTGCGTTACGCCGACGACCGCGACGGCAGCTTCCAGCACAACCAATTGCTCAAACTCGTGCAGGCCGCCTTCGCCAAGGTGCCGGCTGCCGCTAGCGAGGTGCAACCATGATCCGCCGCCGTCCTTTCCGTACGCTGCTGTTGCTGATTCTGGTGCTGCTGATCGGCCTCGGCTGGCAGAACCGCGCGCACCTGCAAGCCCTCCCGGACATCCTCGGCGCCTACAGCGCCAAGGAATACTGCTCCTGCCGCTATGTGATGCAACACCCGGCGGCGTACTGCGAAGGCTATGTCGCCCAGTACCTGCCGCTCAGCCAATTGCTCGACGACCCGACCGCCAAACGCGTAACCGCCAGCGGCCTGGGTCGCAGCCACAGCGCGGCATGGCTGGGCCCGCGCCAGGGTTGCCGTTTGCTGCCGACGCAGTAGCGCTTAGCGCGGCTCCATGGATCGATAGATAAGGGGGCTTTATTGCGTTTGTTGGTTGAGCGGTTGCAAGTGCTTTACGCCGCCATGATCGGCGGCGTGGCGCTGGGGGCGCTTTAAAGAGAGCTTGATTACCCTGCTTTGAAGCCAGGAAGACCATTAGCGGTGCACCAAGCTTTGATTGCTTGCACGATCCCTCTTGCTGAATTATCCGCGCCTGGTTCTGGGTAAAAAATCAAATCGGAGCCGCCGGCTTCTGCCGCCAAACTGTTGAGATGAGCAATTAGCTCACCCTGCCATTCTTCACTTCCCTCACAATCCTTGATTGCTTGTATCAGCGCCGTGAACTCGGCTTCGCTGTAATCGATCAGTGCGCTTTTGAGCTCGATCATTTTGCTCCCCTATGAAGGTCTATGTGATGCCTAGGCGTAGTCACTCCAAGATTGTCCACATCATAAACAGCACCGCCCTCCGCTATTGGCTCTATATGATGGAGTTCATAGCCAATTCGTTTTCCAGCCTGATCAACTACTCGAGTAGCGGGAGCTACTCCCTTTGCGAGCCGCTTGATGTTGTCGGGGTTGAATTGAGCGCTTAGCTGAGGATCGTTGCCCACAGCCTGCCAGAAGGCTTCCCTAAAATCATCGAAGCGCGAGAATTCTCGACCGCGTAGTTGGTCGGCAATCCGTGACGGCACTGGTGAGCCGAGCTCCTTGCCGGCCCCCGCCAACCATACCCCCGTCACATCATCACCCCGCCCAGTCACAACCCCAGGCTGATTGCGAACGCTAAGCACCACA
>CBIHLQ010000062.1:0-26269 GCA_966210885.1 uncultured Pseudomonas sp. | reverse complement strand
ATGCTTGAGGCCCGGCACCGGAAAGTAGCCTTTCGGTCGGTCGATCACCGCGGCCGGGATCACCTGGCGCGCGGCTTCCTTGAGCACGTGTTTGCCGCCGTCCGGCAGCTTGAAGCGACCCGGGATGCGCGCCGAGAGTTCTGCCAGGCGGTAGTCGAGGAACGGCGTGCGCGCCTCCAGGCCCCAGGCCATGGTCATGTTGTCGACCCGTTTGACCGGGTCGTCGACCAGCATCACCGTGCTGTCCAGGCGCAGGGCCTTGTCCACCGCAGCGCTCGCCCCCGGTTGGGCGAAGTGCTCGCGGACGAAGTCGCCGGCGGCATCGCCGGTCAGCCAGGCCGGTTGCACGCACTCGGCGTATTCGTCGTAGTCGCGGTCGAAGAACGCCTGGCGATACGCGCCAAAGGCATCCTCGGCGCCGTCCACCAGCGGGTACCAGTGATAACCGGCGAACAGCTCGTCGGCGCCCTGGCCGCTCTGCACCACTTTGCAGTGCTTGGCCACTTCGCGCGACAGCAGGTAGAAGGCGATGCAGTCGTGGCTGACCATGGGTTCGCTCATGGCGCGAAAGGCCGCCGGCAACTGCTCGATGATCTCGTGTTCGCCGATACGCAATTGATGGTGACGGGTGGCGAAGCGCTCGGCGATCAGGTCGGAATACTGGAACTCGTCGCCGCGTTCGCCGCCGGCATCCTGGAAGCCGATGGAGAAGGTCAAGAGGTTTTCCACCCCGGCTTCGCGCAGCAGGCCAACCAGCATGCTCGAATCGACCCCGCCGGACAGCAGTACGCCGACATCCACCGCCGCGCGCTGGCGGATCGACACCGCTTCGCGCATGCCGTCGAGCACGCGGTCGCGCCATTCCTCCAGGCCGAACGCTTTCTCGTCGTCGTGCGGGCCGTAATCCAGGCGCCACCAGGTCTGTTGTTCGCAATTGCCTTGGGCGTCGATGCGCATCCAGCTGGCCGGCGGCAGTTTTTCCACCCCGGCGAGCAGGGTGCGCGGTGCCGGCACCACGGCGTGGAAGTTCAGGTAATGATTGAGCGCGATGGGGTCGAGGGTCTTGCCGATATCGCCGCCCTGCATCAGCGCCGGCAGGCTGGAAGCGAAACGCAGGCGTTGGCTGGTGCGCGACAGGTAGAGCGGCTTGACTCCGAGGCGGTCGCGGGCGATGAACAGCTGTTGGCTGTCGCGCTCCCAGATGGCGAAGGCGAACATGCCGTTGAGCTTGGGCAGCAGGTCCTTGCCCCAGGCGTGGTAGCCCTTGAGCAGCACCTCGGTGTCGCCGTCGGAGAAGAAGCGATAGCCCAGCGCTTGCAGCTCGCTGCGCAGTTCCGGGTAGTTGTAGATGGCGCCGTTGAATACCAGCGACAAACCGAGTTCGCTGTCGATCATCGGCTGGCCCGAGGCTTCGGCCAAATCCATGATCTTCAAGCGGCGGTGGCCGAGGGCAACTGGGCCTTGGCTGTGAAAGCCGTGGGCGTCCGGGCCGCGTGGGGCTAAGTGATGGGTGATGCGCTCGACGGCGGCGAGGTCGGCCGCGCGTTGATCAAAACGTAATTCGCCAGCTATTCCGCACATAATTCCTTACCGGTGTGGCCGTTGGGGAGTGGTTTCGCGTTTAATCCATTGGCAATACGAGGCCTGGCGCCGCGGTTGGAATCTGGTATCCATCGAGCCGTGCCTTGGCGCTGAAGATGCACCTCGCTGCTGGTTATATCTTTTCCAGGGATATCGCTTAGCCTTTTACACCAAAACAAAATAATGCTTTGATGTCAAAGCTTTATTGTTATTGTGGTTGACGATATGAGTGAAAAAATAGTTCCGGCTGAAATTGATTTTTCCACGGTGAGTGCCTTCGAGATGCCGTTGTTCAAGGCCCTGCGACGGTTGCAGCAAGCCGGCGAAGTGCATGCCAAGCGCCTCAGTCGCTTCGGCGGCCTGACGCCCATGCAATTGATGATTCTGCAGGTGCTGGCGGACGAGGCGCGGATGACCGCGAGCGCGCTCAGCGGCCGCGTCAGCCTGACCGCGGCAACCCTATCGGGGATGCTCGACCGGCTCGAAGAACTCGGGCTGTTGCAGCGTCAGCGCGACGACCAGGATCGGCGCCGGCAATGGTTGCTGCTCAGCGATGCGGGACGCGAGCTGATGCGCCAGGCCCCAAGCCTGCTACCGCCCGAGTTCCGCCAGCGTTTCGCCGCACTAAGCGAGTGGGAGCGCCACAGCCTGACCGCCGCGTTGCTACGCGCGGCTGAGTTATGTGGGGCGATGGATTAATGGTAATTCGCGCGGATGGGCTCTGGTAGCCCGGATGCAATCCGGGGAAAGATGTTGCGGCTGATACCGCTTCCCGGATTGCATCCGGGCTACGGGGCGCGGTGTTAGCGGCTGCCGCGAATCAACTGGCGCAACATAAAGCGGTTCGGGTGGCAGGCTTCGGCGACGTCGCGCGGCAGGGGCAGGGGTTCGTCGTTCAGCCAGGCGGCGATCAGCTCGCCGGACAATGGCGCGGTGATCAGCCCGCGCGAGCCGTGGCCGCTATTGATGTACAGGCCGTCGAGCCAGGGACAGGGCGTCTGCGGCACTTGCCGGGCATCCTTGCCGAGCACCGCATAGGCCTGGAGAAATGCCTGGCGCTCGGCCAATGGCCCGACGATCGGCAAATAATCCGGGCTGGTGCAGCGAAAAGCGGCGCGGCCTTCGAGTTGTGCCGGGTCGAGGCGCTCGGCTTCGAGGCGTTCGGCCAGATCGCTGGAAATGTCCGCGAGCAATTGCAGGTTGTGCGCATGATCGGCGTGATTGATCGCCAGATCCGCGCTTTTGAAGTCGAAACTCGCCCCCAGGGTGTGTTCGCCGAAGCGTTCCGGTGCGACATAACCCTCGGCGCAGACCACGCTGCGCAATGCCGCGCTGGCAACCGTCGCCGGCACGCGGGTGATTTGCCCGCGAATGCGCTTGAGCGGCAACTCGGCGCTGAGCGGGAAACGCTTGATCTCGGCGGCGCCGGCCAGCACCACGATCGGTGCACTGGCCAGCAACTGCTCGCCATTCCAGGCCTGCCACTGTGGGCCGTCACGGCGTAATTCGAGCGCATCCTGGTGCACACGCAGCTCGATAGTCGGCTGCGCGCTCAGCAGTTGGCACAGCGCCGGCGGGTGCACCCAGCCGGCTTGCGGGTAGAACAGCCCGCCGCTGGCCAGGGCGATGCCGGTTTTTTCTTCGGCCGCGGCGCGGTCGAGGTTGATCAGCAAATCTGCATCGAAGGCGTCGGCCAACTGTGCCTGGCGCTGCGCTTCCTTGGCATCGAATGCCAGTTGCAGCACGCCGCAATTGTCCCAGTCGCTGCCTTTATTCAGGCGTTCGAGCAGGCGACGGGTATGGCCGAAGCCGCTGACGATCAGCCGCGACAGCGCCGTGCCATGGGCCGAAAGCTTGAGATAAAGCACCCCCTGCGGATTACCCGAAGCCTCCTGGGCAATCGCCGCATGTCGCTCCAGCAGGCTTACCCGCCAACCGCGGGCGGCCAGGCTGGCGGCCGTGGCGCAGCCGGCCAGACCGGCGCCGATCACCAGCGCATGGCGTTCGCCCGTTGGCGTCTCGGGTCGGGCGAACCAGGGTTTGGCGCCGCTGGCGGATTCGCCAAGAAACTGGCCTTTAAGTACTTCCCACTTCTTGCCCAGGCCCGGCACGCGTTTGACGCCAAAACCCGCCTCCTTAAGACCGCGCCGCACCAGGCCGGCGCTGCTGAAGGTGCCGAAGGTGGCGCCGGGGGCGCTCAAACGGGCCAGCTCGGCGAACAGCTCCGGCGCCCACATGGCGGGATTCTTCGCCGGGGCGAAGCCGTCGAGAAACCAGGCGTCGATGCGTGCGTCGAGTTGCGGCAGCAGCTCCAGGGCATCGCCGACCAGCAGGGTCAGGACGATGCGGCCGTCGGCGAACGACAGCCGTTGAAAGCCCGGGTGCAAGGCGACGTACTGCTGCAACAGCGCTTGGGCATAGGGCGCCAACTCCGGCCACAGAGCCAGTGCGCGCTGCAAGTCGGTTTGGCTGAACGGGTATTTCTCCACGCTGACGAAATGCAGCCGCGCGCCTGCTGGCGCCACGCGCTCGAACAGCTGCCAGGCGCAGAGAAAATTCAGGCCGCTGCCGAAACCGGTCTCGCCAATGCTCAGGTGCTCGTCGGCGGTCAAGGCGGTGAAGCGGGCCGGCAGGTCGTTGTTGTCGAGGAAGACGTAGCGGCTCTCGGCCAGGCCGTTTTCGTTGGAGAAATACACGTCGCCGAACAGCCGCGATAACGGCTGGCCCCGGGCATCCCAGTCGAGCTGCGCGGTGGTCGGGGCGGGCGGTTGAGCGGGCGAGTTGGACATGGCGGCACCGAATTGAGCAGGCGCGCATTCTAGCCGATCGCGCACCTGGAGGCGTCTGCACATCATGGGTGTCGGGATGGATTGGTGTTGGGACGAGCTGCGAGCTGCTAGCCTGAAGCGATCAGATCAGGGAGCAATATATGTTCGAATCCGCCGAGATTGGCCACGCCATCGATAAAGCCACCTTCGACGCCGCCGTACCCGAACTGCGCGAGGCGTTGCTCGAGGCGCAGTACGAGTTGAAACAGCAGGCGCGCTTTCCGGTGATCATTCTGCTCAACGGTATCGAGGGCGCGGGCAAGGGCGAGACGGTCAAGTTGCTCAACGAGTGGATGGACCCGCGGCTGATCCAGGTCAGCACCTTCGACCAGCAGACCGATGAGGAGCTGGCGCGGCCCCCGGCCTGGCGCTATTGGCGGCAATTGCCGGCCAAGGGCTCGATCGGCATTTTCTTCGGCAACTGGTACAGCCAGATGCTGCAGGGGCGGGTGCATAACGCCTTCAAGGACGCCGTGCTCGACCAAGCCATGGATCGCGCATTGGCGATGGAGCGCATGCTGTTCGATGAAGGCGCGTTGATTTTCAAGCTCTGGTTTCATTTGTCGAAGAAGCAGATGAAGGCACGTTTGAAGCAGCTGCAGGACGACCCGCTGCACAGTTGGCGCATCAGCCCGCTGGATTGGCAACAGTCGAAAACCTACGACAAATTCGTCCGTGTCGGCGAGCGGGTATTGCGCCGCACCAGCCGCGACTATGCGCCCTGGTATGTGGTGGAGGGCGCGGACGAGTATTACCGCAGCTTGACGGTCGGGCGGATTCTGCTCGATGGCTTGCAGGCCGCATTGAGAAACGACGCCCGACCGACTCCCCACCCGCACGCCGCGCCTTTGACCTCCAGCCTGGACGATCGCGGCCTGCTCGACAGCCTGGATATGAGCCAGGTGCTGGCCAAGAACGACTACAACGAGCAGATGGCCGTCGAACAGGCGCGCCTGTCGCTGTTGATGCGCGACAAGCGCATGCGCAAGCACGCATTGGTCGCGGTATTCGAGGGCAACGATGCGGCCGGCAAAGGCGGTGCCATCCGCCGTGTGGCGGCGGCGCTCGATCCCCGTCAGTACCGCATCGTCGCGATAGCGGCGCCGACCGAGGAAGAGCGGGCGCAGCCCTATTTATGGCGTTTCTGGCGGCATATCCCGGCGCGCGGCAAATTCACCATGTTCGACCGCTCCTGGTATGGCCGGGTGCTGGTCGAGCGGGTGGAGGGTTTTTGCAGTTCGGCCGACTGGTTGCGCGCTTATGGCGAAATCAATGACTTCGAGGAGCAACTGACCGACGCTGGCGTGGTGCTGGTGAAGTTCTGGCTGGCGATCGACCAGGACGTGCAGTTGCAGCGCTTCCAGGCGCGCGAAAAGATTCCGTTCAAACGCTTCAAAATCACCGAGGACGACTGGCGCAATCGTGAGAAGTGGTCGCAGTACCGCGACGCGGTGGGCGATATGGTCGACCGCACCAGCACCGAGATCGCGCCCTGGACGCTGGTCGAGGCCAACGATAAGCGCTTCGCCCGGGTCAAGGTCTTGCGCACGATCAACGAGGCGCTGGAGGCGGCGTTCGCTAAGGATTGATGCCGCACATATGACTTATCTGGCGGCTAATTTGCCAGTCCGGCCCATCCTAGGGATGGTTGCGCATATATCTGATGAATAGTAATCGTCGGCCTGGGTTGTCGGTCCTATTCTTCGCTCATCCAAAGGCCCTTAAAAATGAGGTGCGGCATGCGTGAAGTGGTGATCGTTGAAAGCGTGCGGACTGGCTTGGCCAAGTCCTTCCGTGGCAAGTTCAATCTGACCCGTCCGGACGACATGGCGGCGCACTGCGTCAATGCGCTGCTGGCGCGCAGCGGTATCGATCCGGCGCTGGTCGACGATTGCATCGTCGGCGCCGGCTCCAACGAGGGCGCCCAGGGCATGAACATCGGCCGTAACGTCGCGGTATTGTCCGGCCTTGGCACCCAGGTCGCGGGCATGACCCTCAACCGTTTCTGCTCCTCCGGTTTGCAGGCGATCGCCATCGCCGCCAACCAGATCGCTTCGGGTTGCAGCGACATCATCGTCGCCGGTGGCGTCGAGTCGATCACCATGACCCTGAAGAGCATGAACACCGATAACCTGTTCAACCCCATTCTGCAGAAGGATGTGCCGGGTATTTATTACCCCATGGGCCAGACAGCCGAGATAGTCGCGCGGCGTTACAACGTCAGCCGCGAGGCGCAGGACGCCTATGCCCTGCAAAGCCAGCAGCGCACCGCCGTCGCCCAGGCCGCGGGCTTGTTCAACGACGAAATCGTGCCGATGCAGGTCAAGTACCAGGTCGAGGACAAGGCCACCGGCGAGAAGAAGATCGTCGACGGCGTGGTCGAGGGCGACGATTGCAACCGTCCGGACACCACTATCGAAAGCCTGAGCGCGCTCAAACCGGTGTTCGCCGAAGACGGTTCGGTAACCGCCGGCAACGCTTCGCAGCTGTCCGACGGCGCGTCCATGACCCTGGTGATGAGCCTGGACAAAGCGATCGAGCTGGGGCTCAAGCCCAAGGCGTTCTTCCGCGGCTTCACGGTCGCCGGTTGCGAGCCCGACGAGATGGGCATCGGTCCGGTGTTCTCGGTGCCGAAGCTGCTCAAGGCCAAAGGCCTGCAGATTGCCGATATCGACCTGTGGGAGCTCAACGAGGCCTTCGCCTCGCAGTGCCTGTATGCCCGCGATCGTTTGCAGATCGATAACGACAAGTACAACGTCAACGGCGGCTCGATTTCCATCGGTCACCCGTTCGGCATGACCGGCTCGCGTCAGGTCGGTCATCTGGTACGTGAGCTGCAGCGGCGCAACCTGCGCTATGGCATCGTCACCATGTGCGTGGGCGGCGGCATGGGCGCGACCGGGCTGTTCGAAGCGGTGCGCTAGCGAGACCTGAGCGGCTTTACGCGCAAAACCCCGGTGCAGTCAGGCTGCACCGGGGTTTTGTCGTTCTGGGTGCCTGTCGGTCGAGGCTATTTATTCCGGCAGCGGGGTGCGTAGCGCAGGGTCGACTCGTGCATACAGCGACTTGGCGACTTGCATGCGGTGGATATAGGAGTCGATTCCGTGCAGCGCATCGACGCGGGTGAAGTAGGGGCCTTCCAGGGTGCCTTCGCGGGTCGAGAAGAAATACTGCCCATTGACTGCCGTGACGCGCTCACTGCGGTAGTGCGTGCCGGGACTCGGATCCACATTGCGCTGACCGAACATAGCAAAATCTCCACAAAAAGCCGGGATACTTTGAGTCTAATCCGCTGAATGCTTGGCGTTTAACTTGGCGACAGATGGTCTCTGATTGTCGGAACTTAGCTGGTTTTACGGTTTTCTGTCGTCAACTTCCAGGCGCGTCTGTGCTCGCTATCGGTACAGTTGGCCGCCATCGGGGCCATGAACTGTAGCTGTGGCCGTAAGCGCGAACCGCCTAGAATGGCGTTTTTCGCCGTTGCGACCACTGTTCTGAGGCCTGTGTCGGCGTGCATTCGAGGCCTTCATGCATATCTCTTCCGGCCGTTGGCTTTACGGCATGTTCCTGGCGTTACTCACCGCTGTGCTCTGGGGCGTATTGCCTATTCAGCTCAAGCAGGTATTACGCGCCATGGATCCGGTCACGGTGACCTGGTTCCGCCTGCTGGTGGCCGGTTCGATTCTGTTCGCCTATCTGGCTGCGAGCCGGCGTCTGCCGCGCTTCCGTCCCCTGGGCAAGAAGGGCAAATGGCTGCTGGCGCTGGCGATTGCCGGATTGAGCAGCAACTACGTGCTGTATCTGGCCGGGCTGACGCTGCTCAGTCCGGGCACCACGCAATTGGTGATTCAGGTCGCGCCCATCTTGCTGCTGGTCGGTAGCCTCTTGGTCTTTCGTGAGCGTTTCAGCCTCGGTCAGGGGCTGGGCCTGGCGGTTCTGCTGCTGGGGTTCGGGTTGTTCTTCAATCAGCGCCTGACGGAATTGCTGACCTCGTTGAGCGACTACACCACTGGGGTTCTGACAGTGCTGCTGGCGGCTTTTGTCTGGGCGTTCTACGGCTTGGCGCAGAAGCAATTGCTGACGGTATGGAATTCGCTGCAGGTGATGATGGTGATCTACCTGGCCTGCGCGCTGCTGCTGACGCCCTGGGCCTCGCCCTTGCAGGCGCTCGCGCTCAGCCGTTCGCAAGGTTGGCTGTTGTTCGCTTGTTGCCTGAATACCCTGGTGGCCTATGGCGCATTCGCCGAAGCACTGGCGCATTGGGAAGCCTCGCGGGTCAGCGCGACCCTGGCGATCACGCCGCTGATCACTTTCGTCTCGGTGGCGCTGGCGGCGAGCTGGTGGCCGGGCTACGTGCAACCTGAGCAGATCAATTGGCTCGCCTATAGCGGCGCCGTTCTGGTGGTGCTGGGCTCGGCATTGATCGCCCTGGGCCCCTCACTGATGGTCGGCCTGCGTGCCCGGCGGGCGCGAATGCAGGGTTTGGCCAAGCCGCTACCTTAGGCCGGGCTCAGCGGTTGCGCTTGGCTTCGCGGTATTCGCCTGGGGTTTGTCCGGTCCAGGCCTTGAAGCTGCGATGGAAGGAGCGCGATTCGGTAAAGCCCAGGTAGCTGGCGATATCCTGGATCGTCAGCTCGCTGCGCAGCAGGTAATGCTCGGCCAGTTCCTGGCGCAATTCGTCGAGGATCTGCTGGTAACTGGTGCCGGCCTGCTGCAGGTGGCGTTGCAGGGTGCGCACGGTCATATGGAATTTCTCCGCGACCCGTTCCTTGCGCGGCAAACCATCCTTGAGTAGCAGGCGCAGTGCGGTTTTCACTCGTTGCGGCAACGGCTCGTCGCCATCCAGGCCGGCCATCAGAGTCAGCGCGTGCTCTTCCAGGGTGCGCAGCAGGTTGGCGTCGGCCTGGCGCAACGGCACGGCGAGGTATTCCATGGGCACCAGCAGCGCATTGCAGGATTGTGCGAAGCGCACCGGGCAACCGAACACCGTCTCGTACTCGGCTGGATCGACGTTCTCGGGCCGAGCATGCTCGAACCAGACCTCACGGGGCGAGCGCTGCGTATCGGCGATCCAGCGCGCATACAGCAGCCAGGATGCCAGCACGTTCTCCACCAGATGCCGCCGGATGTCTGGCGTTTGGTGCCGACAGCTCCAGATCAATTTGACCTGATCATCGGCGGCTTCGACCCGGCTTACCCCCATATCGCCGACCAGTTTCTCGTACGGCACGATGCGGCTCATGGCTTCGCCCAGGGTGGCGCAGTTCATCGCGATGTAGCCCAGCACGCTCCAGGAGCCGGGCTGCACATAACGCGCGCAATGCAGGCCGAACAGCGGGTCGCCGGAGATCTCCAGCAAGTGCGCCAGCAGCCGTTCATGGGTTTCCCCCGGAATGCGTTTGCCGTTGTCGGCCAGATCCGCCGCGTCTATCCCGGCGGCGGTCAGCGCCTGGTCGATATCCAGGCCCAGGTGCTCGGCGTGGCGCAGGTATTTGAGCAGGTTGGGAACCGAGGAGTAGCCGAGGTTGTGCATGGCTTGTTGTTCTGCTTGTCCTGATTGGCGATAGCCGCTGTCCCGATTCGACAGTGACGCTCTGGCGCGGCCAGCTAGTATAGGCAGCCATTGATGGCGACTGAACATTCGGAGAAATAGATGCGACGTTGGAACGGCTGGGGCGATGAAGCGACTGTGGTGGAACTGCCGGCCCATGGCGAGGCGTTTCTCGCCGCGTTGATCGGGCCCGGCCAGGCGCTCGCCGATGCCGGCTTCGAACAGGTGCTGGCCCAGGTGCCGGCGTCGCGTCTGGCGGCCCATCCGCTGATCTGCCTGAACCCCGAGGACCGCCTGCGCCATGCCCGCGGGCAGAGCCTGCCGGACTGGCTGGCGATGCGTTCCGGCGACTTCGGGGTGTTTCCCGACGGCGTCGCCTACCCGGAGAGCGCCGAGCAGATCCGCGCGCTGCTGGCCCTCGCCGAGCAGCAGGACATCACGCTGATCCCCTATGGCGGCGGCACGTCGGTGGCCGGGCATATCAACCCCCAGGCCGGTAGCCGCCCGGTGTTGACCCTGTCGCTGGAGCGCATGGGCAAGCTGATCGAGATCGACCACGACAGCCTGATCGCCACTTTCGGCCCCGGCGCCAGCGGCCCTCAGCTGGAAAGCCAGTTGCGCGCCCAAGGCTATACCCTCGGCCACTTCCCGCAATCCTGGGAGTTGTCGACCCTCGGCGGTTGGGTAGCCACGCGCTCCAGCGGCCAGCAATCGCTGCGTTACGGACGCATCGAGCAACTGTTCGCCGGCGGCAAGGTCGAGACCTTCGCCGGCACCCTGGAGATTCCGACTTTTCCGGCTTCCGCCGCCGGTCCCGATTTGCGTGAAGTCATCATGGGCTCGGAAGGGCGCTTCGGCGTGATTTCCGAGGTCAAGGTGCGTATCACCCGTCTGGCCGAGCAGGAAAGTTTCTACGCGGTATTCCTGCCCGACTGGCAGCGGGCCTTGGCCGGTATACGCAGCCTGGCCCAGGCGCGGGTACCGCTGTCGATGCTGCGCCTGTCCAATGCCATTGAAACCCAGACCCAATTGGCCCTGGCCGGCCACCCGCAACAAATCGCCTGGCTGGAGAAATACCTGAGCCTACGCGGCGCGGGCGACGGTAAGTGCATGCTGACGTTCGGCGTTACCGGCAGCCGTGCGCAGAACGCCGCATCTCTCAAGCAGGCGAAGAAACTGCTGAAAAGCTTCGGCGGGGTTTTCACCGGCACCTTGCTGGGCAAGAAGTGGGCAGAGAACCGCTTTCGCTTTCCTTATCTGCGCCACGGCCTGTGGAGCGCCGGTTATGCGGTCGACACCCTGGAAACCGCCACCGACTGGAACAACGTCGACAACCTGTTGAACAAGGTTGAAGCCAGCCTGCGCGACGGGCTGCGCGAGGAGGGCGAGCCGGTGCATGTGTTCACCCACTTGTCGCACGTGTACAACCAGGGCTCGAGCATCTACACCACCTATGTGTTCCGCCCCGGCGGCAGCTATGCCGAGACGCTGGCGCGCTGGCGCAAACTCAAGCACGCCGCCAGCCAAACCATCGCCGACAACCGCGGCACCATCAGCCATCAGCATGGCGTCGGCCGCGACCACGCGCCTTATCTGGCAGCAGAGAAGGGTGAACTGGGAATCGCCGCTTTGCAGACGTTGTCCAGCCACTTCGACCCGCAGCAGCGTCTGCTCCCCGGCGTACTGCTCGAACCATGAACAGCGCCTGGAATGCCGCCTGGCGCGCTCGCGCATTGCCCGAACTGGCGGCGCAGGACTGGGATCTGCTGGTGATCGGCGGCGGTATCAGCGGCGCCGGCATCCTCCGTGAGGCGGCGCGCCGCGGCTGGAAGTGTCTGCTGCTGGAGCAGCGGGATTTCGCCTGGGGCACTTCCAGCCGCTCGTCGAAGATGGTGCACGGCGGCCTGCGCTATATCGCCAAGGGCCAGCTCGGCCTGACTCGCGACGCGGTGCGCGAGCGTCAGCGTTTGCTGCAGGAGGCGCCAGGGCTGGTCGAGCCCCTGAGTTTCCTGATGCCGCATTACCGGGGCGGCTTTCCCGGGCCGAAAGTTTTCGGCGGGCTGCTGGCGTTGTACGACGCCCTGGCCGGCAAGCGCAACCACCTGTTCTATGCATTGCCGCAGCTGCGTTATCTCGTGCCTGGCCTGAAGGAAGACGGGTTGCTTGGCGGCACGAGTTTCTTCGATGCGGTGACCGACGATGCGCGCCTGGTGTTGCGGGTGCTGGACGAAGCGCGGGCGGACGGCGGCGAAGCGCTCAACGGCATGCGGGTGGTCGAGCTGCTGCGTGATAACGGACGGGTCGTCGGCCTGCTCGCCGAGGACCGGGAAAGTGGCCAGCGCTATACCCTGCGTAGCCGCGCGGTGGCTCAGGCTACCGGTGCCTGGGCGGATCGCCTGCGCAAGAAAACTGGTCCCGAGCATATCCGCCCGTTGCGTGGCAGCCACTTGCTGTTGCCGGCCTGGCGCCTGCCTGTGGCCCACGCCTTGAGCTTTATGCACCACGCGGACCAGCGTCCGGTGTTCGTCTTCCCTTGGGAAGGGGCGACCGTGGTGGGCACCACCGACCTGGATCATGACCAGCCGCTGGATCAGGACGCGCGGATCAGCAGCGGCGAACTCGACTACCTATTGGCCGCCTGCGCCCAGCAATTTCCGGCAGCGGCGATTAAGGCGGGCGATGTGCTGTCGACCTGGGCCGGGGTCCGGCCGGTGGTCAGCGACGGTGTCGAGGGGCGCAAGCCATCGGACGAAAAACGCGAGCACGCGCTATGGGTCGAACCGGGCTGCGTGACCCTGGCCGGGGGCAAATTGACCACCTTTCGCCTGCTGGCCCTGGAAGTGCTGCAAGCCTGTGCGGGCTTTGTCGGCCGCCCGCTGGATAGCCACGATGGCGCCACTTTCGCGCCCTGTGCCGCCCCGATGATGGCCACGCTCAGCCCCGCTCGGCAACGGCACCTGATGGGCCGGTACGGCCGCGCTTTGCCCGAATTCCTGCTGCTCTTGGATGAACTCGGCCACGACAGCGTCGCCGGCAGCAACACGCTGTGGGCGGAATTGGCTTGGGCTGCGCAGCACGAGTTGGTGTTGCACCTGGACGATCTCCTGCTGCGGCGCACCCGGCTCGGGCTGTTGCTGGCCGAAGGCGGCAAAGCCGAGTTGCTGCGGATTCGCGCACTCTGCCAGGCGCGTCTGGGCTGGAGCGACGAGCGCTGGCAGCAGGAAGAACAGAATTACCTCGACCTCTGGCAGCGCTGCTACAGCCTGCCTTCAGGCGTGTAGGAGCCAGCTTGCTGGCCGATGCTTTTGACCTGCAAGGATCGCCGGGACGCCGGACCGCAGCAAGCTGGCTCCTACAACGTTTGCTGGGCGACCTCTCCCTACAGAGGAAAGGGCGGCGCGCAGGCGGAACGCAGCGATACCTGTCGAGCCAATAAGCGACAACCAACGAATTTATGAAAAGGATTGTGCCTTGAGCGAACAAAGCTACCTGCTGGCCATCGATAACGGCACCCAGAGCGTGCGCGCGCTGTTGTTCGATCTGCAGGGCAACCTGGTCGGCAAAGGCAAGGTGGAACTCGAGGCCTATTACTCCCAGCAACCCGGTTGGGCCGAGCAGGACCCGGACTATTACTGGGCCAGCCTCGGCGAAGCCTGCCGGCGCCTGTGGGCGCAGGTGGATATCGACCGCAGCCTGATCAAGGGCGTGTCCTTGACCACCCAGCGCGGCACCCTGATCAATGTCGACGCCGCGGGTAAGCCGTTACGTCCGGCGATCCTCTG
This sequence comes from uncultured Pseudomonas sp., assembly GCA_966210885.1. Classification (GTDB taxonomy): domain Bacteria; phylum Pseudomonadota; class Gammaproteobacteria; order Pseudomonadales; family Pseudomonadaceae; genus Aquipseudomonas. Next base: position 12,527 of record CBIHLQ010000062.1, on the reverse strand, counting down.
GCTGGACCAGCGCCGCGCCGAGGTTCCGGGCGCGATCAAGGGCCCCTGGGGCTGGCTGTTCAAGCTGCTCGGCGTGGAGGAAACCGTCGATCACTTTCGCGCTCAGGCCGAGGTCAACTGGATCGCGCAGAACCAGCCCGAAATATGGGCGAAAACCGATAAGGTGCTCCTCCTCTCGGGCTTTCTCACCCATCGCTTGTGCGGCCGTTTCGTCGATTCCGTGGGCTGCTGCGTGGCCTACCTGCCGTTCGACTACAAACGCCTGCAATGGGCCAAAGCCAGCGATTGGAAATGGCAGGCGATGCCGGTGCGCCGCGCGCAATTGCCCGAACTCTGCAAACCCGGTGAGCGGCTGGGCAGCATCACCGCCGCCGCCAGCGCGCACACTGGCATTCCCGAAGGCCTGCCGTTGATCGCCGCCGCCGCCGACAAGGCCTGCGAGGTACTCGGTGCCGGCGTGCTGGGGCCGCACACGGCCTGCCTGTCCTACGGCACCACTGCGACCATCAACACCACGCGGCAGCAATACCTGGAAACCGTTGCGCTAATCCCGCCGTACCCGGCGGCGATCCCCGATCGCTTCAACACTGAGGTGATGATCTATCGCGGTTTCTGGATGGTCAGTTGGTTCAAACAGGAGTTCGGCTTGCGCGAGATGCAGCGCGCCGCCGAATTGGGCGTCGAGCCGGAGGCGCTGTTCGACGAACTGGTCGATTCGGTGCCGCCGGGTTCCATGGGGCTGACCCTGCAACCGTATTGGTCGCCGGGTATTCGCGAGCCGGGCCTGGAGGCCAAGGGGTCGATCATCGGCTTCGGCGACGTGCATACCCGGGCGCATATCTACCGCGCGATTCTCGAGGGGCTGGCCTACGCCCTGCGCCAGGGCAAGGAGAAGATCGAAAAGCGCTCGGGCAGCAAGATCACCCGTTTGCGCGTCTCCGGCGGCGGTTCGCAGAGCGACGCGGCGATGCAACTGACCGCCGATATATTCGGTTTGCCGGCCGAACGCCCGCATGTCTATGAAACCTCAGGGCTGGGCGCCGCCATCGATTGTGCCGTCGGCCTCGGCCTGTATCCCGATTTCCCTTCGGCGATCGCGGCCATGACCCGGGTCGGCCGGGTATTCGAGCCGAATCCGGCGGCACAGCGCACCTACGAGCTGCTGTATCGCGAGGTCTATCAGCGCATGTACCGGCAACTCAAGCCGCTGTATCGCAAGATTCGCCAGATTACCGGCTATCCGGCCTAGCGCTGCGAACACCGGCTAAGCTTGTCGCTGGTGGGCTATCAGCCGACGGCGTGCCCTGCGCGGGCATGCCGTTCATACCGTTGTGGTCGAAAAATCCCTGAACGCGCAGGCCGAAATCGACGTGGTCGTCTAAAGTCCTACTAGGAAGCGCGTGTCCGCCGCGAGCGCTGGGCTGGAGCCCGGCACAGGACGCGAAAGCACTACGACAACCAATAAGAGTTAGGGGACGCCAGCTTGAAGATACTCATAGTGGACGATTCAGCCATGTCGCGGAAACTGGTGATGAAAGCCCTGCCGGCGGATTTGGATGCACAGATAACTCAGGCGGCCAATGGCGAAGAAGCATTGGCGGCTTATCATGCGGGGCATGCCGAGGTAATCTTTCTCGACCTGACTATGCCGGTAATGGACGGTTTTCGCACGTTGGAGCAACTCAAACGCGAGGATGCCAACGCTGTGGTCATCGTTATCAGTGCCGATATTCAACCCCAGGCGCAGCAACGAGTGCGTGAGCTCGGCGCGGCGGCCTTTGTGAAGAAACCCATCACCCCCGAGGCCATGCAAGCGGCTTTGTATGAAATAGGGCTGGTGTAGGAATGAGCAGTCAATTGGCAAACCTAAGCGAAGACCAACGCGACGCCTTGCAGGAACTGATGAACGTGGCCATGGGCCAGGCCGCTGATCGCCTGGCCCGCTTGACCGAAACCTTCGTCACGCTGTCCGTGCCGCGTATTCACCCCACCGATGTGACCAACACCAGCTTGCTCGATCAGTTGATGATCGCCGGCCAGCCGGCCGTCATCACCCGTCAGTCCTTCCTCGGCCGGCTGCGCGGCGAGGTGATGGTGTGCTTCGGCGAGAATGGCGCCGAACAGCTGGCCGGTCTGATGGGCTATGAGGGCGTGGAGCACAGCAGCATTCAGGACGAACTGATGCTGGATGTGACCAATATCCTCACCGGCGCCTGCATCAACGGCCTGGCCCAGCAGATCGAGATTAAGGTCAGTTACGGCTCGCCATCCATGCTCTCGCGCGGCCGCTCGTTGCAGGAAGTCCTCGGCTCCCAGGAGTTGCGCGGGCATCAGGCGCTGGTGCTGGAAATCCATTTCGAAGTGGCAACCCATAGTTTCTATTGCGATTTGCTGGTGTGCATCGCCGAAGACACCGTGGCCACCGTTATCGAGGTGATCGATCAGGTGTTGAGCGATATTTGACTGCGGCCTGCCGCGATCCGGATGGGTACACCATCATCTGAATAAGGATGCGAGATGACGTCTGCCTCAGGAACTTCAGGAGAAGTACTACCCGCAGAGTTAGTGGAGGTATTGCAAAGCATTAATCTCGGAGTGTTGTTGCTCGATAGCGACTACCGGGTGGCGTTCTGGAACGACTTCATGGTGATCCACAGCGGCAAGGACAGCGCCGAGGTGAGAGGGCGGTTGTTGTTCGATATTTTTCCGGAGTTGCCAAGGCTTTGGGTCGAGAAGAAAGTCGACGGGGTTTTCGCCTTGCAGAACCTCGCATTCACCTCCTGGCAGCAACGCCCGCACCTGTTCAATTTCTCCGGTAGCCGGCCCATCACCGGCTTGAGCGAGATGATGTACCAGAACTGCACCTTTTCGCCGATGGTCGAGGCTTCGGGCAGCGTCAAGTACGTGTGCCTGACTATTGCCGACGCGACCGAGACCGCTGCCCAGCATCTGGAACTCGAGCGCCTCAACGAGCTCCTGCAAGATGAAAAAAACGAGCAGGCGCGCCTGATCCGCAAACTCGAAGATGCCCAGGCGCAATTGCTGCAATCGGAAAAAATGGCGGCGATCGGCCAGTTGGCCGCCGGCGTGGCCCATGAAATCAACAACCCGGTGGGTTACGTCTATTCCAACTTCAGCAGCCTGGAACGCTATGTGGAGGACCTGTTCCGCCTGATCGAGACTTATCAGACAGTGGCGGCCGAGCATCAGGACCCGGCGTTGCGCACGCGACTGGAGCAGGCTAATCAAACCCTCGATTACGATTTTCTGCGCAGCGATATGGCCGATCTGGTGCGCGAATCGCGTCAGGGGCTGGAGCGGGTCAAGCAGATCGTTCAGGACTTACGCGATTTTTCCCATATCGACTCCGGCGATTGGCAGATGACCGATCTGCACAAGGGCCTCGACAGCACCTTGAACGTGATTTGGAACGAGATCAAATTCAAAGCCGAGGTGGTCAAGAACTATGGTGACTTGCCGGAAGTTCAGTGTCTGGGCTCGCAGCTCAATCAGGTGTTCATGAACCTGATCATCAACGCCGCCCATGCCATCGAGCAGCAGGGCACCATCTGGCTGGAAACCGGCACCCAGGACGATTGGGTGTTCGTGCGGGTGCGCGACAGCGGCGCCGGCATCGATCCGGAACATCTGACGCGTTTGTTCGATCCCTTCTTCACCACCAAGCCGGTAGGCCAGGGCACCGGCCTCGGGCTGTCGGTGTCCTACAGCATCGTCGGCAAGCATCACGGGCGCCTGGAGGTCGAGAGCGAACCGGGACAAGGCGCCACCTTCACCGTCTGGCTACCGAGAATGCAGCCGGCAAGCGAGGAACACGCCTAGCCCTGCGAGTCCGGAATTGTTCCTTGGCCATAGGGTGCAGTCGCAGCCCGGGCAATCGCAGGCCGCATCCGATCCCGCCCTAGGCCACATCCACCAAGACGATCTCGCTATCTTCCGTCGCCGCTATATGGAGCACGTCGAGCTCGCTCACCGCCACGCCATCGCGCGCCTGCGCCGGTACGCCGTTGATTTCGAATGAACCGCTGGCTGCCACCAGGTAGGCTTTACGGCTTTTGCCCAGGGGGTATTCGACCTGTTGGCCAGCCCGCAGCGTGGCTGCTGCCAACCTGGCGCGGACGCGGATCGGCAAGGCCTCGTCATCTTCGGCGTAGCCGCTGGCCAGGGTAACGAAAACCCCGGCCCGCTCGCCTTTGGGAAAAGGTTTGGCCCCCCAGGACGGCGGCAAGCCGGCGCGGTCGGGCTGGATCCAGATCTGGAACAGCTGGGTCGTCGTATCCTCGAGATTGAACTCACTGTGGGCGATACCGGTGCCGGCGCTCATGACCTGTACGTCGCCGGCCTCGGTACGGCCCTCGTTGCCTAAGCTGTCCTTATGGGTGATGGCACCCTTGCGCACATAAGTGATGATCTCCATGTCGCGGTGGGGGTGGGTTGGGAAGCCTGAATGCGGGGCGATTTCATCGTCGTTCCAAACCCGCAGCTGTCCCCAGTTCATGCGCTCGGGGTCATGGTAGCTGGCGAACGAAAAGTGATGACGGGCATCGAGCCAGCCGTACTGGGCGTGGCCGAGTTGGGCAAAGGGGCGTACTTCGATCATGTGCGGCCTCATCGTTGTCAAGAGTGATGAGTACGATCATCTATCAAGATTGATCGATATTAAATGCGATAATTTTCGTACTTAATATCTATCAAGTAGATATATTCTGGGTGAAGAGTCCGTAACCGGCCGCGATGGGAGCGACAAACTTCCTGATTCGCTGTCTGCATATATCGTTAGGCGAATTCGCGCATAGACACGGGAACGCACATGGATGAACGTAGAGCGTTATTGATTCTGCATGGCAAACAGGCGCTGAACGCAGATGTGCGCGCGGCTGTAACGGCCTGTCGTGAGCAGGGCTGGGAGTTGACGGTACGTCTGACCTGGGAGGCCGGTGATGCCCAGCGCCTGGTCGACGAAGCTTTGCAGGCCGACTATCCGATCCTGATCGCCGGCGGCGGCGACGGCACCCTGCGCGATGTGGCCGAGGCCATGGCGCTGGCGGGCACCGAGGCCAGTCTGGCCTTGATGCCGCTGGGCACGGCGAACGACTTCGCCAATGCGGCCGGTATCCCGCTCGACCCACATGAAGCGCTGGCGTTGCTGGAGGTGCCGGCCACGCGTATCGATCTGGGCGAGGTCGACGAGCACATATTCCTCAATATGGCCACTGGCGGTTTCGGCTCCCAGGTCACCGCTAATACGTCGGAGGAGCTGAAGCGGATACTCGGCAGCGCGGCATATTTGTTGACCGGGCTGACGCGTTTTGCCGAAGTGCACTCGGCTTTCGGGCGTTTCAATGGGCCGGGGTTTGCCTGGGAGGGGGATTTTCTCGCCCTGGGTATCGGTAACGGCCGTCAGGCCGGCGGCGGCCATCTACTCTGCCCCGATGCCCAAGTCGACGATGGCTTGTTAGATATCTGCATAGTGCCGGCCGCCGAGGATGTGGTCGGGACTTTGGGCACCTTGCTGTTCGGCGGCATCAATGGGCTGCAGAGCGTATCGATTGGCGCGCGCCTGCCATGGCTGGAGATCGATGTGCCGGATGGCTTGGACTTCAACCTCGATGGCGAGCCAATGGATGGTAAACGCCTGCGCTTCGCTGCCCGCCCGGGGGCGCTACGCGTGCACTTGCCGCCTGGCTCGCCCTTGCTGAGCGACGCCTTCGAACAGTTATTGGCTATCTGATCGCGTGCAACGCCGTGCTTCAGTCGCGCGCCGATCGGCCGATATAGCAGTGAGCCAGCATCCGGCGGGTTTGCCCGTGCGCGCTAGAGCAGCGTTTAGTTCGACAGGCTGCTAGGCTACATCGATAGGTAAACAGGAGCGCGCAATGGCCGGTATTCTCGACTCAGTCAATCAACGCACCCAGTTGGTGGGTGAGAACCGCCTGGAAATTCTGATGTTCCGCCTGGTGGGGCGGCAGCTATTCGCCATCAACGTGTTCAAGGTGCAGGAAGTCCTGCAAATGCCCAAGCTGACGCTGATGCCGCAGCGCCATCGGTTCGTTTGCGGGGTGGTCAATTTGCGCGGGCACACGCTGCCGGTGATCGATCTGTCGCAAGCCATCGGTATGCGCCCGATAGTGCCGGATGAGCGCAGCACCATCATCGTCACCGAATACAACCGTTCGGTGCAGGCCTTCCTGGTCGGCGGCGTCGACCGCATTCTCAACCTCAACTGGGAATCCATGTTGCCGCCGCCCGGCGGTGCCGGACGTCAGCATTACCTGACCGCGATCACCAAGGTCGAAGAGCAGATCGTCGAAGTCATCGATGTGGAGAAGGTGCTGGCGGAAATCACCCCGATGAGCACCAAGGTTTCCCCGGAGAAGCTCGCCGATCCGTTGCTGGAGCAGGCCAAGGGGCGTGAAGTATTGCTGGTGGACGATTCCAGCGTGGCCATGAGCCAACTCAAAGGCACCATGGCGCAGTTGGATGTGCGCTGCCATGCGGCCAGCGACGGCCTGCGCGCGCTGAACCTGCTGAAAGGCTGGGCCGACAGCGGGATAGACGTGCACGAGAAGTTGTTGATGGTGATCACCGATGCGGAGATGCCGGAAATGGACGGCTACCGCTTGACCACCGAGATCCGCAACGACCCGCGGCTCAAGGACCTCTACGTGGTGTTGCACACTTCGCTATCCGGCAGCTTCAACGAAGCGATGGTGAGGAAGGTCGGCTGCAATAACTTCCTCTCCAAATTCCAACCCGACAAATTGGTCGATGTGGTCCATGAGCGTTTGCTGTTGGATCAGTCGGCTCAATAGCGCGACTCGCGATCGCCTGCCGTTAGCGCAGGCGATTTGCCGGGAATTATTCGTTCATACGCTGGCGCAACCGTTCGATACGCTTGCGATTGACGTCGAAGTCCGAATAACCCAGGCGTGAGGCCGAGCGCACGTCGACGTGCTGCTCGCCAATCAGAAACTCCACGTCATCGACGAAGCCCAGCAGCTTGCTGGCGAATTCCGCGCGTAGATAATGCTCGTTCTGCTCGACCAGGGTGACCCGCGGTTCGTTGCTCAACAGCTTGACCAGAAGCGCCTGGGTTTGCGCCCGGTCGCCCTTAAGCGGCAGCGGTTCGATATGCTGAGCGCTATCGCTGGCTTGGCTGTTGACGCAGTTGGGCGACGTCGGGCAGGGCGCCAGACGACCCTCCCGAACTCCAATGTTATCTGGCGCGTTGCCGCTACAGCCCAGCAGCGCGACCAACAGGCCCAGCGCAAGGGCGGGCTTGTGGGCCTGGCGGGTTGCTCGTATAAAAGCGTTTTGCTCAAGGAAAAGCTGGCTCATGTTAAGTCTCTCGGGGTTGTACCGTTACCCACTCAAGTCTGGAGCAGGCGAACCTTTGACTCAGACCCGCGTGGACGCCTTGGGTGTTGCCGGTGACAGACGTTGGATGGTAGTCGATGCGCAGAGCGGGCGTTTTCTCACCCAGCGTTTACTGGCGCAGATGAATCGGATCACGATGGCTTGGCAAGGCAGCGAGCAGGTGCTACTGAGTGCGCCAGGAATGGCTGATCTATCGGTTGCGGTGCCTGAGCCGACCGAGCTGCGTACGGTCACCATCTGGCGCGACAGCCTGGCGGTTCCCGATGCCGGCGATGCCGCGGCAGCCTGGTTGAGTCAGTTGCTCGGGCGCGCTTGCCGCTTGGTCCATGTGCCGGCACAGCTGGCTCGCCAGGTCGATCCGGGGTATGCCGCGGAGGGCGATCGGGTGGCCTTCGCCGATGGCTTTCCGTTGCTTCTGATCGGCCAGGCCTCGTTGGACGATTTGTCCGCGCGGGTCGGCCGCCCGCTGGAAATGCTGCGTTTCCGGCCGAACCTGGTGATTGCGGGTTCTGCGCCTTATTCCGAAGATGAATGGCGGCGTATTCGCATTGGCACCTTGGAGTTTCGTGTGGTCAAGGGCTGCTCGCGCTGCATCATGACCACTCTCGATCCGCAAACCGGCGAACGCAGCGCCGACCGCGAGCCGTTGACGACCTTGCAAAATTATCGGGCGCGCGATGGCGAGGTGTATTTCGGCCAGAACCTCATAGCCTGCGCAGAAGGGCAACTGGCGCTGGGCATGCCGGTAGAGGTGTTGGAGTAGGGCGCAAGCTGCAAGCGAGTCAGGGCGGCGCTCGCCCTGACACCTTGAAGGCTTTTTCGCTTACTCGCAGCCTACAGCTTGCGGCTTGCTGCTATTGATCGAAATAGCGTTCATGCCAGCCTACCAGCGGCTGCGGTGCTTTGAGCTTTTCGCCGTAGATCACCGAATACGACAGCACGTTCTGCACGTATTGCCGGGTTTCGTCGAACGGAATGTTTTCGATCCACACGTCGTAAGCCAGGTGATCGGCGCCGCGCAGCCATTGGCGTACGCGTCCGGGACCGGCGTTATAAGCGGCGGAGGCGAGCACACGGTTGCCGTTGAACTGGCCGTAGATCTGGCTCAGGTAGGCGGCGCCGAGCTGGATATTGACCTCGGGCCGATAGGCCAACTGCGGCGACGACAGCGGAATACCGAAGCGCTTGGCGGTTTCCTTGGCGGTGGCGGGCATGAGCTGCATCAGACCCATGGCGCCGGCATGGGATTTGGCGTCGGCCATAAATGCGCTTTCCTGGCGGGTGATGGCGAATACCCAGCTGGAGTGCAGACCGCGCTTCTTCGCTTCGCGGGTCAGTGGGTCGCGATGCGCCATGGGGAAGCGTACCTCCAGGTCATCCCAATACTGTGCCTGGCTGATGGTGCGAATCGCCGGGAAGTACCATTCCATTTCGTAGGCCAGGCGCGCCTGGGCGACCATTTCTTCGCGGCTGAACAGACGGGTAACGTGATACCACTCACGGCGCCCATCGGCGATCTGGCCGCGTGCATGGAACTCCAGGGCGCGGCGAATACCGGCAGCGTTGCGTACCTTCTGGATGGTTTTCGCCGATAGAGCCAAGGGTTGGTTGTTCAACTGGTAGGGCGCCTTGACCTGATCGGCCGCCATAAAGCCGTAGAAATCGCGTTCCTTGGCCAAGCTTTGGTACAGCACTTGCGGCTCGGCGCTATTGGGTTGCGCCAATTGCAGGCTGCGTGCCTGCCAATAGCGCCAGCGACTGGTTTTGGCCAGGCTCTCGGGCATCTGTCGGGTCAGCTGATGCGCTTCGTTCCAGTGGCCGCCACGCAGCAGTAGGCGCGCGCGCCATTCGCTGACGGTGTCGTCGCGCAACTGCGGGTCGTATTGCGCCATGACCTTGAGTGCGCGTGCATCGAAGCGCTTTGCCAGGGTGAGGCCGATCTCGCGGGCGATGGCGACTTGTTCGTCGCTGGAAAACTTCATGCGTCGAGCATAGACGTCGAGCAAATCCAGAGCCTTTTCCGGGTCTTGGCGGGCCAGGCGACGCAGGCCGAGGCCGACGACGTCGGCCATCGCTTCATCGGTGGGGCTGAAACGCGCGGGTTGGCTCAGCAGCGCCGGCTTCTGCGCGACTTCCAGCAATAACTTCCCATGCTTGCCCAGGGTCGGTAGGCCTTTGATCAGGTAAGTGACCAGCCCGTAATTGCGCGCCTCGGCGGCCAGCTTGGCCCGTTGCCAGCGGCGCTGCTCGGTGAGCTGGCCTTCCGCCGCCCAGCGGTCGAACAGGCGATCGCAGGCGTCGGGTTGGGATTTACCTACCAGCCAGAGTTTTTCCGCGGTGGCGAAGCCTTCGGCCGTGAGGCCGTGGCTGAGCTGGTATTGCCCGTACAGGCAGTCGAGCTCGGTGAAGTTCAGTGCCGGGTCGTAATGATTGACGAAGGTTTTCCACTCGCCGCGTTCGGCCAGCCAGCGCAGCCAGCGCAGTTTCATCCAGCTGGCTTGAGGCAGATCGCCATGCTCGGCGAGAAATTTCTCGATCTCGTCGTTGCGCGCCCATTTCAGACGGGCGGTCAGCTCGTCATAGGCCAGGTAGGGTTCGAGCGGGTAATCGCGCAAGGCTTCGGCGTAACGCTTGTAGGGGCCGCTATCGCCTTTAGCCAGAGCGGCCTTGGCTTGATCGTAATACTGGCGCTGCTGGCTCAGATTGGCGGCCTGTGCCGTCGATAGGGTAGCGAGGCAAAGCAGGATGGGGCACAACTTATACAGACGAGCGCGCATGACACTTCCGGGTTAGAGCATGAAAAGAGCGCCATCGATGGCGCTGACTGCTCTAGCTTAGCCTTTTGTCCGGCCACGATGAAAGTTATAGGGCGACCGCTGAGTCGCTGAAAAATGCCCGCGTAGCCATGCTCATCTCGGTTAGAATGCGCGCCCAGTTTTTGCCGTCGCCAGATGCTGTCGGCAAATTAGTTTTCGTGGCGATGCATGCCGCGAACGCCAGGCCCTCGACGTATCGATGCGTCTATTTCCTGCGTTCTCGTCGTTCATTGCCACCGTATGATCGAGGCGTGCCATGACCCTGCTCAAATTCACCGATGTTTCCCTGGCCTTCGGCGCCATGCCGCTGCTGGACAAGGTGTCTTGGCAGATCGCGCGTGGCGAGCGGGTGTGCATTATCGGCCGCAACGGCACCGGAAAATCGAGCATGTTGAAGCTGGTCAAGGGCGATCAGAAACCCGACGACGGTTCGGTCTGGCGCGCTCCTGGGCTGAAAATCGGCGAATTGCCGCAAGAGTTGCCGTTGGCCGACCAGCGGACCGTATTCGATGTGGTCGCCGAAGGTCTGGATGGTGTCGGTGCGCTCCTGGCCGAGTACCACCACCTCAGCCAGAACATCCACAACGAGGCCGATCTGGACAAACTCATGCATGTCCAGCAGGACCTCGAAGCCCGCGACGGCTGGCGTTTGCAGCAGTTGGTCGAGAGCACCCTGAGCCGTCTGCAGCTGCCGGCCGACAAGACCCTGGCCGAGCTGTCCGGCGGCTGGCGCCGGCGCGTGCTGCTGGCCCAGGCACTGGTTTGCGAACCGGACCTGTTGCTGCTCGACGAACCGACCAACCACCTGGATATCGGGGCTATCGCCTGGCTGGAAGAAGCTTTGAGCAGCTTTCAGGGCGCCGTGTTGTTCATCACCCACGACCGTTCCTTCCTGCAGAACCTGGCCACGCGCATCCTCGAGCTGGATCGTGGCGGTTTGATCGATTGGAATGGCGACTACGCGAGCTTTCTGGTGCACAAAGAGGCGGTCCTGGCCGCCGAAGAAACCGCCAATGCCTTATTCGACAAGCGGTTGGCCCAGGAAGAGGTATGGATCCGTCAGGGCATCAAGGCGCGCCGCACCCGCAACGAAGGCCGTGTACGTGCTTTGAAAGCCCTGCGCGTCGAGCGCAGCGAACGCCGTGAACGTACCGGCAAAGCCAATATCCAGCTGGAAACCGCCGATAAGTCCGGGAAGCAGGTCATGGTCCTGGAGGACGTGCGCTTCGCCCATCCGGATGGGCCGTGGCTGGTCAAGGATTTCTCCATGGTGCTGCAGCGCGGCGATCGCATCGGCCTGCTCGGCGCCAACGGCACCGGCAAGACCACGCTACTGAAGCTGATGCTCGGCGGCTTGCAGCCGAGCAGCGGTACGGTCGAGGTGGGTACGCGTCTCGAGGTGGCCTATTTCGACCAGCTGCGTCATCAGCTCGATCTGGAAAAAACCGTGATCGACAACGTCGCCGAGGGCCGCGATTTTATCGAGATCGACGGCCAGAACCGCCATGTGCTCAGCTATCTCGGCGATTTCCTGTTCAGCCCGCAACGCGCGCGTACGCCGGTCAAAGCCTTGTCCGGCGGCGAGCGCGCACGCCTGCTGTTGGCCAAATTATTCAGCAAACCGGCCAACTTGCTGGTGCTCGACGAGCCGACCAACGACCTCGATGTGGAAACCTTGGAGCTGTTGGAAGAGGTGCTGCTAACCTTCCCGGGTACCGTGCTGATGGTGAGCCACGACCGGGCTTTCCTCGACAACGTGGTGACCAGCACCTTGGTATTCGAAGGCGAAGGACTGGTTCGCGAGTACGTCGGTGGCTACCAGGATTGGTTGCGTCAGGGCGGTTCGCCGCGTTTGCTCGGCGTTGGCGAAAGCAAGGCGGGTAAGGCTGAGTTGGGCTCGGCAGTGGTGGCGCCGGTGGTGGAGGCCAAAGCGGAGGCTATAGCGCCGCCGACAGCGAAGAAGAAACTCAGTTATAAGCTGCAACGCGAACTGGAGGCGATACCCGGGCAGATTGATGCGCTGGAAGCGCAAATAGCCGCATTGCAGGAGCAAATCGGCGACCCGGCGTTTTATCAGCAGCCCGCCGAGAAAACCGCCGAGGTACTGGCGTGTTTGCAGAGCCTGCAGCAGGAATTGGATCAATTGGTGGAACGTTGGGCCGAACTGGAAAGCTAGCAGGCCGTTGAAAAACGTAGGCGAGGCAGGCAAGACAAGGCAAAAACAGCCGAAAAAGCGGAGTTTACGTGCTGTAAATGAGCATTTTTTAGGCTGTTTTTAACGCAGTATTGCCAACGCAGGTAGTTTTTCAACGGCCT
>CBIHLQ010000061.1:0-27483 GCA_966210885.1 uncultured Pseudomonas sp. | reverse complement strand
ATCCCCCCGGATTCTTCGCCAGGTACTGCTGGTGATAGGCCTCCGCATAGTAAAACTGCGGAGCTTCGGCTATTTCCGTAGTGATGGGGCCGAAGCCGGCTTTGGTCAGTTCGGCTTCGAACTGCGCCTGGCTGGCCTGGGCGGCGGTGAGTTGTTCGGGGCTGTAGCAGTAGATCGCGGAGCGGTATTGGCTACCGATGTCATTGCCCTGGCGCATGCCCTGGGTCGGGTTGTGGGCTTCCCAGAAGACCTTCAGCAAGGCCTCGTAGCTGGTTTGCTTGGGGTCGAAGACCACCAGCACCGCTTCGGTGTGGCCGGTGAGGCCGGAGCAGGTTTCTTCGTAGGTGGGGTTCGGGGTGTGGCCGCCGGCGTAGCCGACTGCGGTGGTCCAGACGCCCGGCTGTTGCCAGAAGCGCCGCTCGGCGCCCCAGAAGCAGCCCATGGCGAATACCGCTTGCTGCAGGCCGGCGGGGAAGGGCCCTTGCAGCGGGTGGCCGTTGACGTAGTGGGCATCCGGCACTGCCAGCGGGGTGTCGCGGCCGGGCAGGGCCTGCTCGGCGCTGGGCAGTTCGAGTTTGTGGGCGAGAATTTGCGAGCGCAGAACCATTAGCCGTTTCCTCGTTTCAGGCGGGTTTTCCAAATAGACCACGCAGTGGGCGCGGCGTTACGGGGTGTTGGATGGCATCGCCGGCGTGTCGGACCACAGCGAGCTGGCGCCCGCATGGGCGACCATCTAGCCCCGGCAAGGGTAGCGTTTCAAGCTATCGGCGAGTTGGCTGCCGGCGATCGGTTGGTCGAACAGGTAGCCTTGGCCGATATCGCAGTTGTGCCGGCGCAGGAAGGCCAGTTGTGCGGCGGTTTCGATGCCTTCGGCGACGACTTTGAGCTTGAGGTTATGGGCCATGGCGATCACCGCCGAGGTGATTTCCATGTCGTCCTGGTCCTCGGGGATATCCATGATAAAGCTGCGGTCGATCTTGATCACGTCGATGGGGAATTTCTTCAGGTAGCTCAGCGATGAATAGCCGGTGCCGAAGTCGTCCATGGCCAGGGTCAGGCCGAGGCTTTTCAGGCGGCTGAGTTGATGGCGGGTGTCGTCGGTGGCTTCCAGCAGCAGGCCTTCGGTCAACTCAAGCTCGAGCAGGCCGGGGTCGAGTTGTTCCTCGTGCAGAATCGCCGCGATCGAGCCGACCAGGTCGATATCGGAGAACTGCTTGGGCGAGAGGTTGATCGCCACTTGCAGGTTGCCGAGCCCGGCTTTGCTCAACTGCTGACTCATGCGGCAGGCTTGGCGTACCACCCATTTGCCGATGGGGATGATCAGCCCGGTTTCTTCGGCGACGCTGATGAACTGATCCGGGCGGATCATGCCTTTTTCCGGGTGGTGCCAGCGCAGCAGCGCCTCCAGGCCGAGCAGCCGGCCGCTTTTCAGGCACAGCTTGGGCTGGTAATAGACTTCGAGTTCGCTCTGGTCGAGCGCGCGCCGCAGATTGTTCTCGACGAACAGCTTGTAGTTGGCTTCGGCGTTCAGCGTCTGGTTGAACACTTGCAGCTGGTTCTTGCCGTTGGCTTTGGCCTTATGTAAGGCGATGCCGGCGTGTTTCATCAGGGTTTGCGGGTCGTTACCGTGTTCGGGCGCGCAGGCCAGGCCGACCGAGCCGGTGAAGCTGATCAGGTGGCTGTCGACGAATATCGGTTGTTCGAGGCTGTGCAGCACCTGTTGCGCCAGTTGCTGAGCGGCGGCCAGGTCGGCTACGCCCATCAATATGGCGAATTCGTTGCTGGCGAAGCGCGCGAGAATACCGCCGCTGTCGATGCTGGCGGACAGCCGTTCGGCCAGGCTGATCAGCAGCTTGTCGCCGGTCTGGTGGCCGAGGCTGTCGTTGATCCGCTTGAAGTTGTCGATGTCCACCAGCAGCAGGCAGACGGGCGGCGGCGCACTGGCGGCGAAATGTTGGTTCAGGCTGCGGATGAAGGCGTAGCGATTGCCCAGGCCGGTGAGGCTGTCGACATAAGCCAGACGCTCGATATGTTGCTGCGCCTGTTTGCTCTTGCTGATGTCTTCATAGATGCCGATGTAGTGGGTCAGGGTGCCATCGTCGGCATGCACCTTGGAAATCGACAGCTGCGCCCAATAGGGCTCGCGGTTTTTGCGCAGGCTCTTGAACTCGCCCTGCCAGCTGTTGTTTTCCGCGAGGCTGGCCCGGGCGGCGTCGAACAGGCCGCTCAGGTTTTCCAGGGCGGGCAGTTCGGTCAGACGTCGCCCCTTGACCTCGGCGGCGTCATATTGGGTGATGGCGGTGAAACTCGAGTTGACGTATTCCACCTCGCCATTGCGGTTGACCAGAATAAAGGCGCTGGCGCTTTGTTCCACGGCGCGTTGGAACAGGTGCAGCGCGCTGGTGGCGCTGCGCCTTTGCTGGTTGCTCAGCACGTGGGCGTATTGGTCTGCCAGCTCGCCGGCGAAGGCCACCTCGTCCGCTTGCCAGACGCGTTCTGCGCCAACGTGTTCCATGCACAGTACGCCCACCACTTCGCCATCGACGCGGATGCTGGCGTCGAGCATGGCGCCGATACCCAGGGGGATCAGGTAGTTATCGCGTAGTTCGCGGGTGCGCGGGTCGGTAAGGGCGTTATACGCATCGATCGCCCGGCCGCCCTCTAAGGCTTGCAGGTAGGCGGGAAATTGATTGATATCGATAGGCGCCGGACATTCGTGAGCCTGGATATCGCTACGGTACAGCACTACTGGATCGAGGCTGTGTTCGTGCAGGGTCCAGATACTGGCGCGGGCCACACCGTAGATTTCGCAGGCGGCCCGGGTGATTTGTTGGGCGGCCTCCGCCAGCGGATCGGCAGCGCTGTAACGTTGTTGCGCCAGACGCACGATCAGGTTCTGCTGCGCGCGAGTGCGGGCTTGTTGCAGCTGATCTTGCTGACGTCGCTGTTGCTGCAAGGGGTTGTGGGCCTTCGCTGGCGCCTGCGCCTGTACCAGATAGCCGCGCAGTAAATGGCGGCCATGCTGCTTGTAGGGTTCGCCCAGTTCGAGCAAATCGAGGGGGCCTAGGGGCGTATGCAGGGTGTATTGCACCAGGTAATGCGTCTGCTGCACGAGTTGCAACTGAATGCTTTCATGCAGCTGGTGGCGCACTTCGGGCTCCATCAGGCTGGCGTAGGGCGAATCCAGCAGGGTGCAGAGTTCGGTGGCGGCGACGCCGAGTTGGCGTTCGCAGGCCGGGTCGAGGAACAACAGGGTCCAGCTGGCTTCGTTGAGCCGCTCGAAACGCAACATGCCGAGCCGTGCCGGCACTGGCAACTGCGTCACAACCTCGGCCGCTAGACTATTAGCGGCATCGGGATGGCTTTTCATCGATTGGCTGGCTTCCAGTATGCTGATCGAAGCGAGGTCTCGGCTCGCTTCACTATAGCTATCGGTAAGGGTGCATCATGCGATTGCGACTGACAAGAAAACTAATGACCGTCGTGCTGCTGGGAGGCTGTCTCGCGGCAACGGCTGGCTGGGCTGCGGAGCCCTCCGCCGGCTTGAGCAGTTCCGAGCAGGCGCGCTACCTGACGGAGCTCAAACGCCTGTACCTGACCGAGAACGACCGTCAGGCGCTGTTGGCGCACAGCAACGACCTGCTGAAGACCTACGCTTTGCGTGCGGCCTATCAAGTCGGTCAGGCCGAACGCAAGGATCTGATCTATCAGTTGGCTCTGGGCGCGCCGGGCGAGTTGGTGTTGCGCGAAGAAACCCGCGATCCGCAGAGCGGCAACGTGGCGGTGCACAATCAGCGGATAAGCCTGTACGGGGTCGATCCCTTTATCGAATACGACTGCTCGCTCTCGGGTATCAGCTGTGTGTTGAACAACCCGGCCGACGGCCGTCCGTTGTTGACCATAGTGCGCGATCACCAGGGCGCCGCCGAATTGGCCAAGGCGCTGAGCTTTCTGATTCGCAATCTGCAGAAGGGCTAGGGCCTTCGCGCCTGGCTCTATGAAATAGGCAAAAAAAACCCCGCCAACGAGGCGGGGTTGAGGGTACGAGCGTGGCGTGCTCGAAAGTTGAAGCGGGTGTTACAGCAGCATGGTGCGGATATCCGTCAGCACGTCGCCGAGGCGCTTGGTGAAGCGTGCGGCGGCGGCGCCGTTGATCACCCGGTGATCGTAGGACAGCGACAGCGGCAGCATCAGCTTGGGCTGGAAGGCCTTGCCGTCCCAGACCGGCTGGATGGTCGCCTTGCTGACGCCGAGGATCGCCACTTCCGGCGCGTTGACGATCGGCGTGAAGCCGGTGCCGCCAATGTGACCGAGGCTGGAGATGGTGAAGCAGGCGCCCTGCATGTCGTCGGCCGCGAGTTTCTTGGTGCGGGCCTTTTCCGCCAGAGCGGCGGCTTCGGCGGCGAGTTGCAGCAGGCTCTTCTGGTCGACGTTCTTGATCACCGGCACCAGCAGGCCGTCCGGGGTGTCCACGGCGAAGCCGATGTGCACGTACTTCTTGCGGATGATCGCCTTGCCGCTCGGCGCCAGCGAACTGTTGAAGTCCGGCAGTTCCTTGAGCAGGTAGGCGCAGGCTTTCAATAACAACGGCAGCACGGTGAGCTTGACCCCGGCCTTCTCGGCCACGGCTTTCTGTGCGACGCGGAAGGCTTCCAGCTCGGTGATGTCGGCCGAGTCGAATTGGGTCACGTGCGGCACATTGAGCCAGCTTCGGTGCAGGTTGGCGGCGCCGACCTGCATCAGGCGGGTCATCGCCACTTCTTCGACTTCACCGAACTTGCTGAAGTCGACCACCGGAATCGGCGGAATGCCGGCGCCGCCGGTTGCGCCGGCTGGCGCTTCCTTGGCCTTCTGCAGCATGGCTTTGACGTGCAGCTGCACGTCTTCCTTGAGGATACGCTCTTTCGGGCCGGTGCCTTTGACTTCGGCCAGGTTGACGCCGAAATCACGGGCCAGCTGACGCACCGCTGGGCCTGCGTGCACTGCGCTGCCGCTGGACGGCACTTGCGCAGCCGCCGCGCTGGCGGCCGCAGCCGACAGTTTGGCGATGGCGTTGACCTCGGCGACCACCTCGGGCGCTGCGCCAGCGGGAGTGCTATGCACCGCCTGAGCGGCTGCCGGGGCCGCAGCAGGAGCCGCAGGCGCGGCGCCGGCCACCTTGAGCTTGAGGATCAGGTCGCCGGTGCCGACTTCGTCATCCAGCTTGACCTCGACGCTTTCCACCACGCCGGCAGCCGGCGAGGGGATTTCCATGCTGGCCTTGTCAGATTCCAGGGTGATCAGCGACTGGTCGGCTTCCACCGTGTCGCCGGCCTTGACCAACACTTCGATGATCTTGGCCTTGCCGGCGGAACCAATATCCGGGACGTGGACATCCTGCACGCTGGCGCTGGCGCTGGCGCTGGCAGCAGGCGCCGCAGCGGCTGGCGCCTGCGCCGGAGTTTCGGCTTTCGCCGGCTCCGCCGCCTTGGCCGGTGCTGGAGCGGGAGCGGCCTCGGTGGCGCCCTCGGCTTCCAGTTCGAGCAGTTCGTCGCCTTCCTTCAGGCTGTCGCCGAGTTTGACCTTGATGCTTTTCACCACGCCGGCTTTGGGCGCCGGGATTTCCATACTGGCTTTATCCGACTCGAGGGTCAGTAGGCTCTGGTCGGCTTCGATGCGGTCGCCGACTTTCACCATCAGTTCGATCACTTCACCCTCACCGCCGCCGATGTCGGGTACGCGAATCAATTCACTCATCGTTTCGCTCCTTAGCAGTCCAGCGGGTTGAGTTTTTCCGGGTCGATACCGAACTTGGCGATGGCGTCGGCCAGCACCTTGGCTTCGATTTCGCCACGGTCTACCAGGGCTTCGAGAGCGGCGAGGACAACCCAGTTGCGGTCCACTTCGAAGAAGTGGCGCAGCTTCTTGCGGCTGTCGCTGCGGCCGAAGCCGTCGGTGCCCAGGACCTTGTATTCCTTGCTCGGCACCCACTGGCGAATCTGCTCGGCGAACAGCTTCATGTAGTCGGTGCTGGCGATGACCGGGCCTTTACGCCCTTTCAGGCACTGCTCGATATGGGTCTGCTTGGGCTTCTGACCCGGGTGCAGGCGATTGCTGCGCTCCACGGCCAGGCCTTCACGACGCAGTTCGTTGAAGCTGGTGACGCTCCAGACGTCGGCGCCGACGTTGAACTGCTCGCGGAGGATTTTCGCCGCCTCGCGCACTTCACGCAGGATGGTGCCGGAGCCGAGCAACTGGACGTGATGCGCGGCTTCCTTCTTGTCTTCCTCGAGCAGGTACATGCCCTTGATGATGCCGTCCTCGGCGCCCGCGGGCATCGCCGGCTGCTGATAGGCTTCGTTCATCACGGTGATGTAGTAGAAGACGTTCTGCTGTTCTTCCATCATCTGCCGCGTGCCTTCACGGATGATCACCGCCAGCTCGTAGCCGTAGGTGGGGTCATAGGTGCGGCAGTTGGGGATGGTCGCGGCCATGATGTGGCTGTGGCCGTCTTCGTGCTGCAAGCCTTCGCCGTTGAGCGTGGTACGTCCGGCGGTGCCGCCGATCAGGAAACCACGGGTGCGGCTGTCGCCGGCGGCCCAGGCCAGGTCGCCGATACGCTGGAAACCGAACATCGAATAGAAGATGTAGAACGGCAGCATCGGCTGGTTGTGGCAGCTGTAGCTGGTGCCCGCGGCGATGAAGGAGCTCATGGCGCCGGCTTCGTTGATGCCTTCCTCGAGGATCTGACCTTTCTTGTCCTCGCGGTAGAACATCACCTGATCCTTGTCGACTGGCTCATACAGCTGACCGACCGAGGAGTAGATGCCGAGCTGACGGAACATGCCTTCCATACCGAAGGTGCGGGCTTCGTCCGGGATGATCGGGACGATACGGCTGCCCAGCTCCTTGTCCTTGACCAGCTGCGCAAGGATGCGCACGAAGGCCATGGTGGTGGAGATTTCACGGTCGCCGCTGCCATCGAGAATGGCCTTGAGGGTATCCAGCGGCGGGGTCGGAATGCTGAAGCTGTTGACCCGACGCTGCGGCACGAAGCCACCGAGGGCGGCGCGACGCTCGTGCAGGTACTTGTACTCGGCGCTGCCTTCTTCGGGTTTGAAGAACGGCAGGTCTTCGAGTTGATCGTCCTTGACCGGAATGTCGAAGCGGTCGCGGAATTTCTTCAGGCTGTCGACATCGACCTTCTTGGTGTTGTGCGCGGTGTTCTTCGCTTCGCCGGCACCGGTGCCATAACCCTTGATGGTCTTGGCCAGGACCACGGTCGGTTGACCTTTGTGGTGCACGGCTTCGTGGTAGGCCGCATAGACCTTATAGGGGTCGTGGCCGCCACGGTTGAGTTTCCAGATTTCGTCGTCGGAGAGGTCTTTGACCATCTCTTTCAGTTCTGGGCTGTTGAAGAAGTGTTCGCGCACGAAGGCGCCGTCTTTGGCTTTGTAGTTCTGGTACTCGCCGTCGATCACTTCATCCATGCGGCGTTGCAGGATGCCGTCTTTGTCCTTGGCCAGCAGCGGGTCCCAGAAGCGACCCCAGACCACCTTGTTGACGTTCCACTGGGCGCCGCGGAACACGCCTTCGAGTTCCTGGATGATCTTGCCGTTGCCGCGTACCGGGCCGTCGAGGCGCTGCAGGTTGCAGTTGATGACGAAGATCAGGTTGTCCAGCTTCTCGCGGCCAGCCAGGGAAATCGCACCGAGGGATTCCGGCTCGTCGCACTCGCCGTCGCCGAGGAAGCACCAGACTTTCTGCTTGCCGGCCGGGATATAGCCGCGGTCTTCCAGGTACTTCATGAAGCGCGCCTGGTAGATCGCCTGGATCGGACCCAGGCCCATGGAGACGGTGGGGAACTGCCAGAAGTCCGGCATCAACCACGGGTGCGGGTAGGACGACAGCCCCTTGCCATCGACTTCCTGACGGAAGTTGTTGAGCTGCTCTTCCGTAATCCGGCCTTCCATGAAGGCGCGGGCATAAACGCCCGGCGAGGCGTGGCCCTGGAAGTAGATCAGGTCGCCGCCGTGTTCGTCGGTCGGGGCCTGGAAGAAGTAGTTGAAGCCGATGTCGTACAGGGTCGCCGAGGAGGCGAAGCTGGAAATGTGACCACCCAGATCCGGGTCTTGCAGGTTGGTGCGCATCACCATGGCCAAGGCGTTCCAGCGCACCAGCGAGCGGATGCGGCGTTCCATGAACAGGTCGCCGGGCATACGGGCTTCGTGGCCTACCGGGATGGTATTGCGATACGGCGTGGTGATCGCATAAGGCAACTGGGTACCACTACGGGTGGCCAGTTCGCCGAGGCGGGTCATCAGATAATGTGCGCGGTCTTCACCTTCACGGTCGAGGACGGATTCCAGCGCGTCCAGCCATTCCTGGGTTTCGACGGGATCAAGGTCTTGCATGGCTTGCTCCAGGGCGGAAAGGCTTCCAGAATCGGAGGCCTGGGTTCGTGGCCGACTTCGTGAGTGGCCGCGTAAATTCTTGGTTTGACCGGGGATAGGGCCGGCTCTGTGTAGTTTTACTACATTTTGAAGCTCTTTTCAGCCTCTGAGATACAAATGCGGGTAGTAAAACTACAGTTATTTTTTTGTCCGTGATTTTCCCCGCTCTAGTTCGGGCATTTGCCGCGTCGGGCAGCCCGCCGAAAAAGGATAGACCATGAGCCTTCCCGTGCTGGCCTCTTTGCCGGTCACCCTCGAATCCCTGGCACTGAATGCCGAGCAAGCCTTGCGCGCAGTCCTGGCGGGTTTTGACAACGCTGTGACGTCGAGTTTTGCGGCCTGGCCACATGCCCGGCACGAGGCATGGCGTCGGGTCTGCGCCGCCAGTGATTTCGTTCAGGAGCAAGCCCTGCGCGATCCGCAGATGTTGCTGAGCCTGGCCGATAGCGGCTTGCTCGAACGGGCCCTGCGCGGTGGCGAGCTGCGCGAGCAACTGGTCGCGGCGCTGACCGATTGCGAGGGTGAAGACGAGCTGGCCAAGCGCTTGCGGCGCTTTCGTAATCGCCAGCAGCTGCGCATCATCTGGCGCGATATCACCCGTCAGGCCGATCTGATCGAAACCTGCCGCGACCTGTCCGACCTCGCCGATGCCTGTATTGATCAGGCGTACCAATGGCTCTATCCGCGCCACTGCACGCAGTTCGGCACCCCGGTCGGGCGTCGTAGCGGCCAGGCGCAACATATGGTGATTCTCGGCATGGGCAAGCTGGGCGCCCATGAGCTGAACCTGTCCTCGGATATCGACCTGATCTTCGGCTACCCGGAAGGCGGCGAGACCGAGGGGGTGAAACGCCCGCTGGATAATCAGGAGTTTTTCATTCGACTTGGTCAGAAACTGATCAAGGCGCTGGATGCGATCACCGTCGACGGGTTCGTGTTCCGCACCGATATGCGCTTGCGGCCCTATGGTTCCTCGGGTTCGCTGGTGTTCAGTTTCAACGCGCTGGAGCAGTACTACCAGGATCAGGGGCGGGATTGGGAACGCTACGCGATGATCAAGGCGCGGGTGGTCGGCGGCGATCAGCAGGCCGGCGCGCGCCTGCTGGACATGCTGCGGCCCTTCGTTTATCGGCGCTACCTGGACTTCTCTGCGATCGAAGCACTGCGCACCATGAAGCAGCTGATCCAGCAGGAGGTGCGGCGCAAGGGCATGGCCGAGAACATCAAACTCGGCGCCGGCGGCATCCGTGAGGTGGAGTTCATCGCCCAGGCGTTTCAGCTGATCCACGGTGGGCGCGACCTCAGCCTGCAGCAGCGTCCGCTGCTCGGCGTATTGAAGACGCTCGAAGGGCAGGGCTATCTGCCGCCGGCGGTGGTCGAGGAGTTGCGCGAGGGTTACCAGTTTCTGCGCTACACCGAACACGCCCTGCAGGCGATCGGCGACCGGCAGACGCAAATGCTCCCGGACAACGACCAGGATCGGACGCGGGTCGCCTTTATCATGGGCTTCGACAGCTGGCAGGCGTTCCATGAGCGGCTGATGCACTGGCGCGGCCGGGTCGACTGGCATTTCCGTCAGGTAATCGCCGACCCTGACGAGGATCTTGAGAGCGCGGATGACGAGGCGGTCGGTGGCGAGTGGCTGCCGCTGTGGGAGGATGTGCAGGACGAGGAGGCCGCCTGCCGGCAACTGGCCGAGGCGGGTTTCAGCGATGCGCAAGCGGCCTGGCAGCGCCTGGCCGGGCTGCGTAACGGCAACCAGGTGCGCGCCATGCAGCGGCTCGGCCGCGAACGGCTGGATGCCTTTATGCCGCGGCTGCTGGCTCAGGCGGTGGAGCACGATAACCCCGATCTGGTGCTGGAGCGGGTGTTGCCGCTAATCGAGGCGGTTGCGCGGCGTTCGGCCTACCTGGTGTTGCTGACGGAAAACCCCGGCGCGCTGCAACGGCTGATGACGCTGTGTGCGGCCAGCCCCTGGATCGCCGAACAAATCACCCGCTTCCCATTACTGCTCGACGAGCTGCTCAACGAGGGACGCCTGTTCAAGCCGCCGCTGGCGCCGGAGCTGGCCGCAGAGTTGCGCGAACGCCTGATGCGCATCCCCGAGGACGACCTGGAACAGCAGATGGAGGCGCTGCGTCACTTCAAGCTGGCCCACCGTCTGCGTGTAGCGGCCTCGGAGATCGCCGGCAGTCTGCCGTTGATGAAGGTCAGCGATTACCTGACCTGGCTGGCTGAAGCGATTCTCGAACAGGTGCTGGCGCTGGCCTGGCGCCAGACCGTGGCCAAGCATGGTGCGCCTTTGCGCGCCGACGGCAGCCCGTGCGACCCCGATTTCATCATCGTCGGCTACGGCAAGGTCGGCGGTATCGAGCTCGGCCATGGCTCAGATCTGGATCTGGTGTTTATCCACGACGGCGACCCGCAAGCCGAAACCGATGGCGCCAAACCCATCGACGGCGCGCAGTTTTTCAATCGCCTGGGCCAGCGGATCATCCACTTGCTGACGGCACAGACCAATTCCGGCCAGCTTTACGAGGTGGATATGCGCTTGCGGCCCTCCGGCGCCGCGGGCTTGTTGGTCAGTTCGGTCGGCGCCTTCGAGCGCTACCAGGAGAACGAGGCCTGGACCTGGGAGCACCAGGCGCTGGTGCGTGCGCGGGTACTGGTCGGTTGTCCGCGGGTGGGCAAGGCGTTCGAGGCGGTGCGGGCGCAGGTTCTGGGGCGCGAGCGCGATCTGGACAAGCTGCGTGTCGAGGTCAGCGAGATGCGCGCGAAGATGCGCGACAACCTCGGCAGCAAGACCACCGCCGCCGGCACCGCGGCCAATGCCTTCGAGGCCACGGCTCCGTTCGATCTGAAGCAGGACGCCGGTGGTATCGTCGATATTGAATTTATGGTGCAATACGCGGCCCTGGCGTGGTCGCGACAGTACCCGGAACTGCTGGAGTTCACCGATAACATCCGCATTCTGGAAGGGCTGGAGCGTGTCGGTTTGTTGCCGGGCGAGGATGCCCGCTTGCTGCAGGACATTTACAAAGCCTACCGTTCGGCCGCGCACCGTCAGGCCCTGCAAAAACAGCCGGGGGTGGTCGGCGGCGATCAGTTCCAGGAGCAACGACGCGACGTGATGCGCATCTGGCGGGAGCTGGGCTTGAGTTGAGGCGGTCGGGCGCGACTTGCGTTCGACTACGCTGTACCGAGCGAAACGTATAACCGGATTAACGTAGCAATCGAACTAATCTAGCTACCGAATAAATGTAGCGACCGAATTTGAGGAGCAGGCAACTATGTCGATGGCCGACCGTGATGGCGTGATTTGGTATGACGGAGAACTGGTGCCGTGGCGCAACGCGACCACCCATGTGCTGACCCACACGCTGCACTACGGCATGGGCGTATTCGAAGGCGTGCGCGCCTACGACACCCCGGACGGCACGGCGATTTTCCGCCTGCAGGCGCACACCGACCGGCTGTTCGACTCGGCCCATATCATGGGCATGAAGATTCCCTTCTCCAAAGACGAAATCAACGAAGCCACCCGCGCCGCCGTACGCGAGAACAACCTGGAAAGCGCCTACATCCGCCCGATGGTGTTCTACGGATCCGAAGCCATGGGCCTGCGCGCCAGCGGCCTGAAAGTGCAGGTGATAGTCGCCGCCTGGAGCTGGGGCGCCTATATGGGCGACGAAGCCCTGCAAGTCGGGATCAAGGTGCGCACCAGCTCCTTCACCCGCCACCACGTCAACATTTCCATGACCCGCGCCAAGGCCAACGGCAACTACATCAACTCGATGCTGGCCCTGCAGGAAGCCATCTCCGGCGGCGCCGACGAGGCCATGCTGTTGGATACCGAAGGCTACGTGGCCGAAGGCTCGGGAGAGAACATCTTCCTGGTGCGTAACGGCGTGATCTACACCCCGGAAGTTACTTCCTGCCTGAACGGCATCACCCGCAACACCATCCTGGCCCTGGCCGCCGAGCATGGCATCCAGGTGGTCGAGAAGCGCATCACCCGCGATGAGGTGTATATCGCCGACGAAGCTTTCTTCACCGGCACCGCCGCCGAAGTCACGCCGATTCGCGAAGTCGATGGTCGGCAGATCGGCGCCGGCCGCCGTGGCCCGGTGACCGAGAAACTGCAAACCGCCTATTTCGACCTGGTGACGGGCAAAACCGCCAACCACGCCGAATGGCGCACGCTGGTTAAATAAACATTCGGCTGCGCAGGATGGGTGGAGCATGGCGATACCCATCGGGTGGCGCTGCCGATAGTTAAGCGTTGAGTCTGTCCGGGAGGCGTAAGCCTCCTTGGTCGTTTCTGGAAACCGCATGAAAATACTGATCGTAGGCCCCAGTTGGGTGGGCGACATGGTGATGGCGCAGACGCTGTTCAGCTGCCTGAAACAGCGCCACCCGGACTGTGAAATCGATGTGTTGGCGCCCGACTGGAGCCGGCCGATACTCGAGCGCATGCCCGAAGTGAGGCAGGCCCTGAGCTTTCCGCTGGGCCATGGCGTGCTCGAACTGGCGACCCGGCGCAAGATCGGCAAGTCGCTGGCCGGCCAATACGATCAGGCGATTCTGCTGCCCAACTCGCTGAAATCCGCCCTGGTGCCGTTTTTCGCCGGTATTCCCGCGCGCACCGGCTGG
Organism: uncultured Pseudomonas sp.; assembly: GCA_966210885.1. Taxonomy (GTDB): domain Bacteria; phylum Pseudomonadota; class Gammaproteobacteria; order Pseudomonadales; family Pseudomonadaceae; genus Aquipseudomonas. The sequence goes on along the minus strand of CBIHLQ010000061.1, from coordinate 14,398 downwards.
AAGGGTGAAATGCGCTATGGGCTGCTCAACGACGTGCGCATTCTGGATAAAGAGCGCTACCCGCTGATGATCGAGCGCTTTATGGCGTTGGCCTACGAGCCGGGTGCCGAGCTGCCCCAGCCGTATCCACGACCGGCGCTACGGATCGAGCCGGCCAGCCGCGATGCGGCGTTGGCTAAGTTCGGCCTGAGCCTGGATCGCCCGGTGCTGGCGCTCTGTCCCGGCGCCGAATTCGGCATCGCCAAGCGCTGGCCGAGCGAGCATTACGCCCGGGTCGCCGAGGCGAAGATCCGTCTTGGCTGGCAGGTATGGCTGTTCGGCTCGAAGAACGATCACCCGGTCGGCGAAGAAATTCGCATGCGTCTGATTCCCGGCTTGCGCGAGGAAGCGACGAACCTGGCCGGCGAGACCAGCCTGGCCGAGGCGATCGACCTGCTGTCCTGTGCCGGCGCCGTGGTTTCCAACGATTCCGGGTTGATGCATGTGGCGGCGGCGCTCAATCGCCCGTTGGTGGCGGTTTACGGCTCCACCTCGCCTGGCTTTACTCCGCCGCTGGCCGATCAGGTGGAAATCGTCCGTCTGGGCCTGGAATGCAGCCCCTGTTTCGATCGCACCTGCCGCTTCGGTCACTACAACTGCCTGCGCGAACTCAAGTCGGGCGCGGTGATCGAGGCGCTCGATCGCCTGGTGGCCGATCCGCTAGAGGTCCAATAGTGCGGGTTCTACTGGTTAAAACTTCCTCGCTCGGCGACGTCATCCATACGCTGCCGGCGTTGACCGATGCCGCGCGCGCGATACCCGGCATCCAGTTCGATTGGGTGGTGGAAGAAGGCTTCGCCGAGATTCCCGCCTGGCACCCGGCCGTCGCCCAGGTGATTCCGGTGGCGATCCGCCGTTGGCGTAAGCACCTCTGGCAGACCCTTCGGAGTGGCGAGTGGACGCGCTTCAAACAGCGCCTGAAGGAAAGCCGCTACGACCTGGTGATCGAGGCCCAGGGCCTGCTGAAAAGCGCCTGGTTGACCCAATACGTCAAGGCGCCGGTTGCCGGGCTGGATCGCTTTTCCGCGCGCGAACCGCTTGCCAGTCGCCTGTACGACCGCACCTACGCGGTGCCGCGCGAACAGCACGCGCTGCAGCGCGTGCGTCAGCTGTTCGCCGAGGCGCTGGGCTATCCCGTGCCGCAGGATGTCGGCGACTACGGCCTGAACCGGGCACAACTGGCCGGCGCAGTGACCCAGCCCTACCTGTTGTTTCTGCATGGCACCACCTGGCCGAGCAAGCATTGGCCAGAAGCCAATTGGCGCGACCTGGCCGAGCACATGAGCGCCCAGGGCTGGGCGATTCGTTTGCCCTGGGGCAATGCCGACGAGCGCGCGCGTGCCGAACGCCTGGCCGCCGGTCTGGCTAACGTCGCGGTGCTGCCGAAGTTGAATCTGGCCGGCGTGGCCAAGGTGATCGCCGGGGCCAGCGCTTGCGTGGCGGTGGACACCGGCCTGGGCCACCTGGCGGCGGCGCTGGATGTACCGAGCATTTCGCTTTATGGCCCGACCCGGCCGGGCCGGGTCGGGGCTTACGGCCGCTCGCAGATTCACCTGTGCGCCACCGGCCCGGATGCCGGTTTGGGCGACCGTCACAAGCCCTGCTTCGATACTCTGACACCCCAGCGGGTGGCGACCGAGTTGGAAGCTTTGCTATTGGCCGAGGAAGCCGTTTGATGTCGCTGCCGAGAATTTTCCCCGGATTTCGTCCGGGCTACACGAGTGAAGGGCGCGCCTGATGCAACTGGCTTTTATCCTCTACAAATATTTCCCCTATGGCGGTTTGCAGCGCGACTTTATGCGCATCGCGCTGGAGTGCCAGGCGCGCGGCCATGCCATTCGCGTATATACGCCGATCTGGGAGGGCGCGGTGCCGGCTGGCTTCGAAGTCGTGGTGGTGCCGGTCAAGGCGCTGTTCAATCACAAGCGCAACGAGAAACTCAGCGCCTGGATCGCCGTCGATCTGGCCAAGCGCCCGGTGGACCGGGTGGTGGGCTTCAACAAGATGCCGGGGCTGGATGTTTATTACGCCGCCGACGGCTGCTTCGAAGACAAAGCACAGACCCTGCGCAACCCGATCTACCGTCGCTGGGGGCGCTACAAACACTTCGCCGACTACGAGCGCGCGGTGTTCGCCCCGGACGCCAAGACCGAAATCCTGATGATTTCCGAAGTGCAGCAACCGCTGTTCATCAAGCACTACCACACCCCGCGGCAGCGCTTTCATCTGCTGCCGCCGGGCATCGCCCAGGATCGTCGCGCCCCGGCCAATGCCGCGCAGATCCGCGCCGAGTTCCGCAGCGAATTCAATTTGGCGGATGACGATCTGTTGCTGGTGCAGATCGGCTCGGGCTTCAAGACCAAAGGCCTGGATCGCAGCTTGAAAGCCCTCGCCGCGTTGCCGCGCGAGTTGAAGAAGCGCAGCCGGCTGATCGCCATCGGCCAGGACGACCCGCGCGCCTTCCAACTGCAGGCCAAGGCGCTGGGAGTCTCCGAGCAGGTGCAGATTCTTAAAGGCCGCAACGATATTCCGCGCTTCCTCCTCGGCGCCGATCTGCTGATTCACCCGGCCTATAACGAAAACACCGGCACCGTGCTGCTGGAAGCCGTGGTGGCGGGGCTGCCGGTGCTGGTCACCGATGTTTGCGGCTATGCCCACTACATCGCCGAAGCGGACGCCGGGCGGGTGCTGCCCAGTCCCTTCGCCCAGGAACAGCTCAATCAGGTCCTCGCCGAGATGCTCGCCGACGACCAGCGTCGCGCGTTCTGGGGGCGTAACGGCCTGGCCTATGCCGACTGCGCCGACCTCTACTCCATGCCGCAGCACGCGGCCGATATTATCCTGGCGACGCGTTCATGAAGCTGGTGCTGGCCGAACCCTTTAAAACCCTGTGGGCCGGGCGCGACGCCTTTGCCGCAGTCGAGGCCCTGCAAGGCCAAGTCTATCGCGAACTGGAAGGCCGCCGTACCCTGCGCACCGAAGTCGCCGGGCGCGGCTATTTCGTCAAAATCCACCGCGGCATCGGCTGGGGTGAAATCGTCAAGAACCTGCTCACCGGCAAACTGCCGGTATTGGGTGCGCGCCAGGAATGGCAGGCGATTCGCCGCCTGCACGAGGTCGGTGTGCCGACCATGACCGCGGTGGCCTATGGCGAACGCGGCAGCAACCCGGCGGCGCAGCACTCCTTTATCGTCACCGAGGAACTGGCGCCGACCATCAGCCTGGAAGATTTCTGCATGGACTGGCCGCGTACGCCGCCGCCAGTCGCACTCAAGCACGCCCTGATTGCCGAGGTGGCGCGCATGACCGGACGCATGCATCGCGCCGGGGTCAACCACCGCGACTGCTATATCTGCCATTTTCTGCTGCATACCGATAAGCCGGTGACCGCCGAGAGCTTTCGCTTGTCGCTAATCGATCTGCACCGCGCCCAGAGCCGCGTTGCAGTGCCGCTGCGCTGGCGCAACAAAGACCTGGCGGCGCTGTATTACTCGATACTCGATATTGGCCTTACCCGGCGCGACATGCTGCGTTTTCTGCGCGATTACTTTGCCGAATTGAGGGGCCAGCAATCGCTACGTCAGACCCTGCGCGACGAGGCATTCTCGCTCGCCTGGCTGCAGCGCAAGGCGGACAAGCTTTACGCGCGCAAGCAGCGTTATGGCGGGGCGTTGTAATTGGCGATAGGCGGAGTACCTGTCGTGTCGAATTGGTTGAAAGGGGATTGTGATGAAGTTCCAAGGTTTGACGGTCGCAGTAATGCCGCCCAAGGCATTAGGCGATGTGACCCTCTATCTGCATCTGGCCTGGCAGTTCCACCAAGCCGGTGCGCAGGTGCGCTTTTTCTCTAATCCGTTGTTTCCGGCACGGGAGTTTTTTAATTGGTTGCAGATCGCGCCGGTTGGGCAGATGGATCTGTGGCAATTGGCCGGTGAGTGCGACCTGGTGATTGCCTATTTCAATTATTTACCCAAAGACGTGGTCGAGCGCGAACGCTGCCTGGAGCGTCAGAATATTGCCTATGTCACGGCGAAAAAACTGCCTGAGAATATTCCTTTGCATGGGCGCGATGTAATGGTCGGCGAACTGTGTTTCAAAGCCGCCAGCATGCCGTTCTGTCTGGATTCGCGAGCTGGGTTGTCAATGCGCGAATGGATCGATCGGTATGTCGAGACGGTGTATGGCATCCCTGTGATCGATTCCTTGGGCATGGTTTGCCCCAGTCTGCGCCGTGAGCCGGGCAACCGAGTGCTGATTTTCCCGACCTCGCCGCGTAGCAAAAAGAATTACTCCATGGGTGGTTTCTTGCGCTTGGCCCGTCGCCTGCAGAAGCTAGGTTGGCAGGTCGAGTTTATCGGCCTGCCGTCTGAGGAAGAGGAATTGAAGGCCCGCTTCGTTGGCTTTCCGGTATTAAGCTTCGCCGATGTTGGCAAGTTGATGGCTCATATGGCCGCTGCCGTTGCGGTGATCAGCAATGACTCCGGAGGAGGTCACCTGGGCTCAATGATGGGGTTGCGCACGTTCACCATTGCGCGTCGCCATGAGCGTTTCGTTTGGCGCCCGGGCTTCAGCTCCAGGGGGATGGTTCTGGCACCACGAGTGCGTTTCAAATGGCTGAATGGCGATTACATCTGGCGGCCTTTCGTGCAGGTCGGGAGGATCGTTGAAGCACTTGGCGCCTATACCGCCGATGGCCTTTCCCTGGGCGACAGGCGCTGATGGCCGGCTGGATGCTCGATAACGATTACCAGGCATTGTCCGCCGATTTCGGCAGCCTGGAGGCGGTATTCGCCCTGCAAGGCGAGCGCCTGACCAAAGACCCGCTGTCCGAGGTGATCCGTCTCGAGCGCGATGGTGTGCGTTACTACGTCAAACGTTACTGGGGCGCCGGCAAGGGGCTGCGGCGTTATCTGGGGCGGCCAAGGGTCAAGGCCGAATGGCAGAACTTGAAGAATTTCGCCAAGTGGGGTGTGCCGACCGCTGCCGTGGTTGCCTATGGACTGGAGCGCCAGTGTGGACGGTTCGTTCGCGGCGCGCTGATCACCCGCGAATTGGCCGGTACCGAAGATCTGGCGCTGCTGGCCAAACGTGATGATCCGCGCTTGCGCGATTCGCGCTGGGTGGATGGCGTCAGTCGCCAGTTGGCCCGCGCCACGCGCGTTATGCATGACCATCACTTCACCCATAACGATTTGAAGTGGCGCAACTTGCTGGTCAACGAGCGGGCTGAACTGTTCTTTATCGATTGCCCCACCGGCGCATTCTGGTGGGGGCCGTTGCTGCGCTATCGCATGACCAAGGATCTGGCCTGCCTCGACAAGATCGCCAAGTACAAGCTCTCGCGCAGTCAGCGCTTGCGCTTTTATCTGCAGTACCGCGGGTGCACGAGGTTGCAGGGTGGCGACAAGGCGCAGATCAGGCAAATCGTCGATTTTTTTGAGGGTAGGGAATGACGGACTTTATCGCCGCGCAGGATCGCGCATTACTCGAGCAACATGGCCTGGCCAGCTTCGACGCGCTCTGGGCGCTGCAGCTGGAAGCGGTGGATGAGCCCAATACCGAGCGTGGCGGCTGGAGCAGCGTGTATCGTCTGGAGTTGGGCGAGGCGGCTTTTTACCTCAAGCGGCAGAGCAATCATTTGGCTCGCAGCCTGTTGCGCCCCTTCGGCGAACCGACGTTCACCCGCGAGTTCCGCAATATCCAGCGTTTTCAGGCGCTCGCTATTCCCGCGCTGGAGGCCGCGTTTTTCGCCGAGCGGCGAGTGGCGGGCGAGCGCCGGGCGATCCTGCTGACCCGCGCCCTGGATGGCTGGTGCGACCTGGATAGCCTGCTGCCCAACTGGCAATCGCGGCCGCAAAGCGAGCGCGCGGCTATTCTGCGCGCCTGTGCCGAGTTGGCTAAGCGCCTGCACGCGGCCGGCCAATTACACGGTTGTTTTTATCCCAAGCATATCTTTCTCAAGGAAGAGGGCCTCAAAGAGGGCTGTGTGTCGTTTCAGGCGCGCTTGATCGATCTGGAAAAGATTCGCCCGCTGCTGTTCGGCGAGCGCGAGCGGATCAAGGACCTGGAACCCTTGCTGCGCCGCACCAGCGTCTGGAGCGAGGTCGAAGTGCGCGAATTGCTGACTGCCTATCTTCCCGAGGGCGACGATATCGCGCATTGGCTGCAGCGCCTCGGTGCGCGGCGCAACAATAAGGATGCCCGCCGGTGAACCTGGTCGAATTGAGCCGGGCGGGCCGTAGTCCCGCATTGCCGTTGCAGGTCGAATTGGCGGATGCTGCCGGCCCGGCGACCCTGCGGCTTGAACAGTTGTTACGAGTGCTGCCGGGGCAGCGCTATGTCGGCCTGGCCGAATGGCGTGGACGTAAGGTGCTGGCGAAATTGGTCGTGGGAGGCAACGCCGCGCGGCATTTTCAGCGCGAGCTGCAAGGCGCGCGCTGGCTGGCCGAACAAGGCTTGAATACCCCGGCGCTGCTGGCCGACGGCTTGCGCGAAGGCGAGGGCGGCTGGCTGCTGTTCGACTACCTCGACGGCGCCGAAAGCCTGTGGGATGCCTGGCGTGCGGTCGAGCAACAAACACCGCTGTCCGACGGCCAACAAATGGTGCTCGGCGAGGCCCTGAACCTGATCGCCCAGCTGCACGGTAAGGGCCTGTGGCAGGCCGACCTGCACCTGGACAACCTGCTGCGCCATGGTGATCAGCTATTTATCATCGACGGCGGCGGGGTGCGCGCCGAGGTGCCCGGCCAGCCTCTGTCGCGCGACAAGGTGCTGGAAAATCTCGGGGTGTTCTTCGCCCAATTGCCGACCGAGCTGGAGCCCCATACCGAAGAGCTGTTAGTGCATTACCTGCTGGCCAATGGCGAACATGCTCTGCCGCTGGAGGCCTTGCTCCGGGAAGTCGCCAAGGTTCGGCGCTGGCGTTGGCGCGACTATATGAAGAAGCTCGGCCGCGATTGCAGCTTGTTTTCCGCCAAGGTCGGGGCCTTCGGCCTGCGTATCGTGCGCCGCGAAGACGAAAAAAATCTGGAACCACTGCTGAACAACCTCGATCTGTTGACCGAGCAGGGGCACATCTACAAGACCGGCGGCTCCGCCACCGTGGCACGGGTTGAGTTGGGCGGTCGCGCATTGGTGAGCAAACGCTACAACATCAAACACCTGGCGCACTGGCTCAAGCGTTTCTGGCGGCCGAGTCGCGCCTGGCACAGCTGGGTCGAAGGTCATCGCCTGCAACTGCTCGGCATATCCACACCGCGGCCGCTGGCGGTGGTGGAGCGGCGCTGCTGCTGGTTGCGTGGGCGTGCCTACCTGATTACCGAATATTGCGGCGGGCAGGATATAATCGCGCGCTTTCAGCCCTACTTGGCTCAAGAAGGGCAGGCTTTGCCGCCGGAATCCGACCTGTTGGCGCTCGATCGTCTGTTCGCCGCCTTGCTGCGCGAACGCATCAGCCACGGTGATTTCAAGGGCTACAACCTGCTCTGGGATGAACAGTTGGCGCGCTGGTCGCTGATCGACCTCGACGCCATGCAGCAGCACCACGACGAACGCAGTTTCGCCAAGGCCTATGCCCGCGACCGCGCACGCTTTTTACGCAACTGGCCAGCCGATTCCGCGCTGTTCAAGCTGCTCGACCAACGCATACCGCAGGTGCCAGGCACCTGCTCGAAATAGAGGCAAAACCAGTGGCATTGACCATTCTCGGCCTGTCCGGCGCCCTTAGTCACGATCCTTCCGCTGCCCTGTACATCGACGGCAAGTTGATCGCGGCCGCCGAAGAAGAGCGCTTCGTGCGCGACAAGCACGCGAAGAACCGCATGCCCTACGAGTCGGCCAAATTCTGCCTGGAACAGGCCGGGATCACCCCCGCGGATGTCGATGTGGTGGCGATCCCCTTTGCGCCGATCAGCCTGTTCGGCGCAGCGCGCTGGAAGTACGCCAAGCGCTACTGGTACGCCCCGGACCGCGCCCTTGATGCGATCCTGATGGGTAACCGCCGCTACAAGCGCTACCGCAACAAAATCGTCTGGTGCCTGGAGCAGCTGGGTTTCGATCCGAAGAAAATCAAGATCGAGCCGGTCGAGCACCACCTTGCCCACGCTTCCAGTGCGTACCACTGCTCCGGCTTCAAAGAGAAGACCGCGATCCTCGGCATCGACGGTAAAGGCGAGTACGCCACCACCTTCTTCGGCTACGGCGAGAACGGCAAGATCCACAAGATCAAGGAATTCTTCGACCCGGATTCCCTCGGCGGCCTGTATGGCGCGATCACCGAATTCCTCGGTTTCGAGATGCTCGACGGCGAGTTCAAGGTCATGGGCATGGCGCCTTATGGCGATGCCAGCAAGTACGATTTCTCGCGCCTGGCCAAGTTCGAAAATGGCGAGCTGGTCATCAATACCGAGTACGCCAACGTTATTGGCCTGCGCCGCTACAAGGAAAACGGCAAGGGCTTCTACTTCTCGAAGAAACTGATCGAGTGGCTGGGGCCCAAGCGCGTCGGCGATATCGCCGATGATCCGTACATCCACTACGCCGCCAGCATGCAGGCGCTGTTCGAGAAGCTGGCGCTGCAGATGATGGAGCATTACCTGGGCGACATCATCCGCGAGACCGGCAAGATCGCCTTCGCCGGTGGCTGCGCGCTGAACGTCAAGCTGAACCAGAAGATCATCGCCCGCGACGATGTGAAGGAGCTGTTCGTCCAACCCGCTTCCGGCGATGCCGGCACCGCGGTCGGTGCCGCGGCCTATGTGTCGCACCAGCGGGGCGTGCCGGTGGAGAAGATGGAGCACGTCTACCTCGGCCCGTCCTACTCCAACGAAGACGTGATCGCTGCCTGCGCCCGCCACCCGAGCAAGCCGGTGTTCAAGCAAATCGACAACATGCCGCAGCGCATCGCCAAGATCATGGTCGAGGGCAATCCGGTTGCCTGGTTCCAGGGCCGTATGGAGTTTGGCCCGCGCGCCCTCGGCGGTCGCTCTATCATCGGTTGCCCGAGCATTCCGGGTGTGGCCGACCGCATCAACGAACAGATCAAGTTCCGCGAACGCTGGCGCCCCTTCTGCCCGTCGATGCTCGATAGCGTCGGCCCGCAGATGCTCAAGGTCGACCATCCGAGCCCGTTCATGACCTTCACCTTCGAAGTCAATGAAGAGTGGAAGACCCGCGTCAGCGAAGTGGTGCACGAAGACGGCACCTCGCGCGCCCAGGTGCTCAAGCGCGAATACAACCCGCGCTACTACGACATGATGCTCGAGCTGGAGAAGCTCACCGGTAACGGCGTGTCGCTGAATACCTCGCTGAACCGTCGTGGCGAACCGATGATCTGCTCGCCTACCGATGCGCTGAACATGTTCTACGGCTCCGACCTGCAATACCTGATCATGGAAGACATCCTGGTGGTCAAGGACGGCAAGGATTGGTATGAGCAGCTCTGAGACGACAGCCGCCGAGCAACCATGGGTACTGCAGTTTTGCCATGGTTATGACGGGCCTTTTCTGGATTGCGCCCGTCAGTACGCCAGCCTGTTCGCCGGCACCCGTTACAAGGTGCTCACGGTTTTTCTCACCGGAGCGCCCGATCCGGAGGTCGCCGTTGGCTGCGCCTCCGATGAGGTGCTGTTCCTCGATTACCGCTCCAAGAATATTCGCGGGCTGAAGCTGCGGGCGATCCGCGACTTGCGCGCGATCGCCCGCTCGCGGCCTTTCGCCCTGTGCCTCGCGCACCGCTTCAAGCCGCTGTATATCGCGGCGCTGGCCACCGCTCTGCCGATTATCGGGGTCAATCACGCCTTCGGCGTCTACCAGCGCTGGCCGCGGCGGTTGTTCGCCCAGGCGTTTCGCCGTCGCGTGAGTTTGCTCGGTGTGTCCGAGGCGGTGCGCGACGATATCCGCCGCTGTCTCCCCGGCTGGCCGGCCGAGCGCATCGAGGCGTTGCACAACCGCATCGATGTGGCGCAGTTGCAAGCCAGCCAGCTGAGTCGCGTGGTCGCGCGTGACGAGCTGCGCTTGTCGGCCGATGCCTGGATCGTCGGCAACGTCGGGCGCCTGCACCCCGACAAGGATCAAGCCACTTTGATCCGCGGCTTCGCCAAGGCCCAGCCTCGGCTTCCCACTGGCAGCGTACTGGCGATACTGGGTAGCGGGCGCTTGGAAGATGATCTGAAGGACCTGGCCAGGGAGCTCGGCGTAAGCCAGCAGGTGCTGTTTCTCGGCCAAGTGCCCGAGGCCAAACGCTACTTCAAGGCTTTCGATGTCTTCGCCTTGAGTTCCGATCACGAACCCTTCGGCATGGTCCTGCTGGAGGCCATGGCCGCCGGCGTACCCTTGCTCGCCACCGCCTGTGGCGGCGCGCGCGAAGTGGTCGAGGGAGTCGGCGTGCTGTTTCCCCTGGAGGACGACGACGCGCTCGCTCAAGGTTTGCTGCATATGGCGCAACTGGATGCAGCGCAACGCCAGGCTTGTACCGAGGCCATGCAGGCGCGGTTGCGCGAGCAGTTTTCGGATGAAGCTATAACTCGCCGATTCTGGGCGTTGTCGATGATCGCGCCCTTGCGCGCGGGGGACTGACGTGGCGACCGCTAACCAGCCGGAGATCCCCGCGGCAGGAGCCTGGGCCGCCAAGGCGCGGGCGTTGGATCGTTATCGTTGGTTGTTGCTGCGTGAGCGGCATGGATTGCTCGGCAGCGGGCTGCGTTTTGCCCGTGAGGCGTTGCGCGATTGGCTGTTCGGCTTGGGCGCTCGCGCTCGATTAGCTAGGTCTTATGCTAGCGAGCCTTGCGATTTTCTATTGCTGCAGTCGGCGCCCAAGATCATTGCGATGCAGCGCAAGAAGCTGTTGATCGAGGGGCTGCGTCGCGATCACTCCCTGCTGGAAACCGCCTTGCCGGAGCCCTCGGATATAGTGCGTCAGCGCCTGCTCAAGCGCCCGCCTCAACGGGTGCCGTTACGCTACTTCGGCTATGCGGCACATGCCGAATGGCTGGTTGCCCGCTATGAGCCCAAGATTCTGTTGAATGATCGAAACGGTAGCCTCTACGCGCCGTTTCTTCGGTTGTCGTTGAATGTTCGGCGAAAGTTGTTGGTGCAGTTGGCCCATGCGACGACGGCTGAGAGCTCGCGTCGGCTGGGGATGAACGACTATGACTACTACTTCCTGTTTGGCCAGAGTTCGCTGGAGGCCCTGCAGGCGCGCGCGCTACGCTTCGGTACCTCGCAGGCGGTGTTGGCCGGCTCCCATATGATCGATATGGCATTCGATCTAGCCCCTGCCGATCCAGCAATGCGCACACTGCTGGTGCTTGGCGTCGGGCCGGACAAGGAAAAGGAAGTCGGCTATCAGCGCACCTACGCGATCCTGCGCGATTGGGCCAAGCAAAACCCCGAGTATCAGGTGTTGATCAAGGCCCACCCCCGCAGCCGTGTCCCTTTCTGGAACGAGACCGCCACCGCGTTGGCCAATGTGAGGGTGTTACCGGCCACCAGTGGTCTGGCCGAGGCGCTGGAGCAGGCATCATTGGTGGTGAATATCATGTCCAATGCGGTGGTCGAGGCAGCTCTATCACGTCGCCCGGTTCTCTATGTGAACGCCAGCGAGGATCCGGATATTTTTGCCCAGGAACGCTTTCTTGATACTTGCATCTCCAGCCAGGAAGCCCTGCAGCAAGCCGTCATTCGAGTGGAGCAGGATCGAGAGCAAGCCATTCGGCAGGGAACACTGTTCGCCGAGTATCACCTTGCGCACGGCTGCCGGGGCTTGGTCTGGAGTATTCAGGCGCTGTCGGCATTGCTGGAAAACAACGATCCGCCAGGCGTAACACTCACGTCCACCATCGAGCAGTAACAGACAATGCTGAAAGCCATTCCTTTTAACGGCACGCCGCATAGCGACCCTCAACGCTGTCGGGTCGTCGTTAAACACATCTACGCGCTTGCAGCAGCCGATACGGTGATACCTGTCGAGGCCAGACAATGAACAAGGTCTTATTCTTCGCTTTAGCCAAACATCAGCACCTGTATTTCCAGCGGTTACTCGACGAAACCGAACTCGACGGAAAGGTGGTGACTCCCGGAAAACTGCCGTGGCCTCGGCCTTGGCAATTGTCGTGCGTTGCCAAACGCATCGATTGGCCACAGTTGATTGCAGAGAAATGTCGCGAACGGCGGATCAAGCGCAAGTACGACGGTGTTTTATACCGGCTTCTGCTGCGTGTGGAGCTGGCCTGGGTAGCGTTGCGCGTGCAGGCTTTGTTGGGGCGCGAGCAGCCACTCAATATTGCCATGTGGAATGGCTCGCATCGTTATTGCCAATTGCTGTTGTCACTATTGCCCGATAATTGCCAAACATTTTTCTTTGAAAACGGTTTATTGCCAGATACCACGACTCTGGATTCGAAGGGGGTCAATTATCGCAACTCGGTACCTCGCGAGGCTGCGTTCTACCGGGACTATCAAGCAAACACCGATGACTCCGGTACCCGGATCAATTTGATTCCGCGCAAACCGCGCAATACTGGACTGACGCCGATCCTGTTGCCCGAGCGCTACGTATTCATCCCTTTTCAGGATGATCGCGACACCCAGGTGCGTCTGTTTTCGCCCTGGATCAGCGATATGCGCGAGTTGTTCGCAGTGGGTGAGCGTCTGAGCCATGAGACCGGTATTACCGTGGTGTTCAAGGAGCACCCCGCCAGCCGCGAATCTTACCCCGAGTTGCATCGTCGTACCGGGGAGCGCGTGTTATTCGCCAACGGCAACAGCACGCAGGAACTAATCGAGTCCAGCCAATTCGTCATTACCCTGAACTCTACCGTGGGATTGGAGAGCATCCTGTTGGATAAGCCGGTGCTAACGCTGGGACAGGCATTCTTCAATATCCCTGGCCTGGTTAAGCATGCCGATAGCGCCGAGGAAGTGATCGATGCCGCTAATGAATTTCCTCAGTGGCAATTGGAGCCAGGTATTCGGCGCAATTTTTTGAGCTATATGACGGCCGAATATTGCGTTAAAGGCGGTTGGCAAAATGCCGACCAGGCCCAATTGAATCGTGTTGCGGAGCGGATGGCTCGGGTGGGGCGTTAAATTGAAGCCCTCGGTCTTTTTGCGCCAAGATGTACTGGCCAATTGGGCAGTTATCGGCGTTTTCGTGCTGCTGTGCGGAGCCTGGGTATTACCGAGCAACAAGCTCTACCATCAGCTGATCATTGCGTTTCTCTGGCTGCCGGCATTGCTGGCGCTATTTTATCGGCGTTTTCGCGCGTTATTGGTTCAGCCGGAGATGTTCCTGTTCGGTGTTTTCTCCGTCTGGACATTGCTGGTCCTATGGTTGCAGGGTGGCAGCGACCCTATGAGCCAAGGAAAGTTGCCGATCTATGTAGCGTTGAGTTTATTTGGAATAGTACTGGCCGCATCCGGTGCGCGGTTTCGGTTCGAAAAGCAATTGAGAATTGCGGTATTGATCGGTGGAGGGTTCGTAATCATTTCCCTGGTCGATTGGTTCCTGATCGGCGGGCGGCCTAGTGGGCGGCTGATAGGCATAGGTCTCTGGGATAAAGCGATCATGGCGGCCCATGCGGTAGGGGCGTTGGCGGTCGTTGGGGTCTTCATATTCGGCCCGTCTCGGCATAAGCCCAGGTTCTTGGCGTTGCTGGCTGTGATTGCGTTCGGCTATGCATCATTTCTGGGGCTCAATCAAACGCGTGGGGTGTGGGTCGCCTTAGTTGCAACACTGGTGGTGATGGTTGCCGCCCTGCCAACACGCAAGGGATTTCTCGCCATTCTGCTGATGGTTTTGTTCGTTGCGGGTGTGGCGCTAGTCGACGCAGAAATTCTGCTTCAGAGAGGCCTGTCCTACCGCCCGGCTCTTTGGGGCGGTGGCCTTCGATTGATGTTGGACAATTGGTTGTGGGGTTTCGGCTTCAATCAATATGAAATTCTCGTTCAGGCTACGGGACTGTCCTATAAGCATCCGCATAATTTCTTTCTGGATACGGGGGTGCGCTTAGGGGTGCCGGGGTTGCTGTTGTTCTGCTTACTTTGGACGGCCACTGCAGTGCGTGGCTGGCAAAATCGGAATGAGCCCCTGGGGCGTGCATTGCTGGCGTTATGGATATTTTCCAGTGTGTCGCTGATGACCGATGGCATTGGCTTGTGGCTAAAACCCAATGCGGACTGGCTGATTACATGGCTGCCTATTTCATTGGCCATGATCCTGGCTTCCAGGAAATTGATGAGCAATGGCGTGGCGAACAGCGCCTAGCGCTCTGCTGGTATGGCAAAACTACGAGAGTAAAACGGAGTGCCGGGCGAGTTGACAGCTGATTAACGAGTTCCGCTACTTGTTTTTGTCTGGGTG
>CBIHLQ010000060.1:0-27610 GCA_966210885.1 uncultured Pseudomonas sp. | reverse complement strand
CCTCGCTCTTGTAGCCCGGATGCAATCCGGGGAAATCCCGGTTGGGGCAACAAATTTCCCGGATTGCGCTGGCGCTTATCCAGGCTACGAAACTGGCGCAACGCAGGAATATCGCCTGGTGGATTACGCGGCGCGCCAAGATAGCGGTGCCTGTATCGCTCGGAGGTTAGCGCCGCTAACCTGCGCGGCCCGACCCACCCTACGGTGATCCGACACCCTTCTGAATCACCTTGAGCCCTTCGCTGGCGACCGGGATCGGGCCGAAGATTTCCGCGTAGCGCAGGGTCGCATTGGCGTGTTCGCGCATGATCGCTTCGGCCCGCGCACCCTGGCCGTTGATCAGGGCGTCGAACACCGCATGGTGCTGCATATGGGCGAAATTGAAGCGGCGATATTCGCGGGACATGTCGTGCAGGTCGACCGCCAGCGAGCTGACCGAGGCGAACGGCAGGTGGTCGTTGCGCGCCAGGGCCTCGGCGATGGCCGGGTTGCCGCTGGCCGTAAGAATCAGTTGATGAAAGCGCATATTCAGGTCGTGGTAGCTCTCCAGATCCTCTTCCACGACATGCCCCTTCTGAAACAGCCGGTCGCCCTGCTCCAGGCACTCCTGCAGGGCCTCGCGTACCTCGGCGTCGATACCCCGCTCCGCCGCCTGGCGCGCGGCCAGGCCCTCGAGCACACCGCGCACCTCGACCGCGCCGGCGATGTCGGCCGGGCTGACCGCGCGCACGGTGTAGCCGCGCCCGGCGCATTTGACCAGCAGGCCCTCCTGCTCCAGGGTACGAAAAGCGATGCGCACCGGCGTGCGCGACACCTGGAGCAATTCGGCGGTGGGAATCTCGGCGATGCGCTCGCCCGCGGCCAGCTCCCCCGAGGCGATCATCTTGCGCAGCGCGATCAGAACGCGCTGACCCGGCTTACTCATACCAACCCCCAACCACTCTGCAATGCGCGCCATCATAGCGCAGCCAGCACGCGATCAAGACGCGGCAGCGCCGCGTATGAAACACCTGCCGAACATCCCCAGGGCCACCTCGACCCGCTCGCCGATCTGCTCGTCGGACCAGCTTTGCTGCACCCCAAGGGTGAACAGCTTGAGCGGCTGGGAGATCAGCAGCGCATCGATCAACTCGACCGCCGGCTCGACATCCTCACGCGCCAACAAGCCTTTGCCCGCGGCCTTGTCCAGCCAACCGCGCAATAGATTCAGGCAACGTGCCCCGCCCTCCTGATACCAGATTCTGGCAATGCCCGGCGCGTTCTCCCGCCCTTGCGCAGCCAGCAGATAGATTCCCAGGGCCAACGGCGAAAGGGTCAGCCGCGCCCACAGGTAGAGGTACATGCGCAGCTCGGCCAGCAAACTCTCGGCGCAGTCGATACCGCTTTCCAGCAGTAATTCGAGGGTGGACAGATCGCGCGCCACCAGCAGCGACATCAGCTCTTCCTTGCTGGCGACCAATTGATAGAGGGTCTTTTTCGAAATACCGGCCGAACGCGCGATGGCGTCCATGGTGACGTTGGCGAAATTGCCGCTGCCAAGCTCGAGCGCCGCGGCATCCAGCAGTTGGCTCATCTGCTCTTGGTGACTGCGCAACGGCGGCCGGCCGCGACCGCGCTTGGCGGGCTGAGGAGTGGTTTCAGGCATAAGGGCTTCTACTGATCGGCATGACGCGGCACCTAGCTTAGCGCGGCATGCCGGCGAAAGCCCGCGCCGGATCGAGTCGGGCCCCAATGTGTAGGAGCCAGCTTGCTGGCGATCCGGTGATCCAGGCGCCCCCGCAAATCGTTGGCGCTTGTAGGTTTGTTGATCGCCAGCAAGGACTGGGCGTCCCCCTGGCTCCTACAGTCATTGGTCAATTCCTAGACCAGCGCATCGGCACTACTGACGGCAACCGCCTCGCCCTTCTCAACCCGAAACGCCCCACGCAACCCATCCTCCATCAACTGCCAGGCCTGCTCCGCCGAATCGTCCGGGCCCAGGTGGGTGAACATATGGTCGCAACCGGCAAACATCCGCTCGGTCACCGGTACGCCGGCCTGGCGCAGTTTTTCCGCATAAGCCTCACCCTCAGCGCGCAGTACATCGTACTCGGCGGTGATCAGGGTGGCGGGCGGCATGCCGCGCAGTTCGCCGACCGTGGCCAGCAGCGGCGACACCAGCGGATCGAGGGCCTGGGCCGGATCGCTCAGATAGCAGCTGTTGAAGAAACGCATCAACCCAGGACGCAGCAAGGGCTGGTCGAGACTGGAAAGCTTGAATGCCGGATCCTGACTCACATCCAGCGCCGCATAGTCGATCACCTGATGCACCACCTTTAGCCGCTGATGTCCACGGGCCAGGTTGGCCACCCCGGTGGCCAGGTTGCCGCCAGCACTGTGCCCACCGACGGCGATTCTCTGCGGGTCGATGCCCAGCGCCGCGGCCTGCTCCGCCAGCCATTCGAGCACCGCGACGCTCTGGCGCAAGCCCGCTGGAAAGGGATGCTCGGGCGCCAGCACATAATCGAGATTGACCACCAGGCAACCGAGGTTATGCGCCAGGCGACGGCAATAGCTGTCGTCGTGCTCGGGCACGCCGGCGACGAAGCCGCCGCCATGCAGGTTCAGATACACCGGCAGCGGCTGTGCGGACGCTGTGTTGGGCCAGTAGAACAACGCCCGCGCGGGTCCCCAGGCAGTCGGAATAAATTCCTCGGCGACCGCGCGCAGCGGAAACTGCGCCGCGTCGTAGACGAATTTGCCTTTCATGCGCTTGGCGAGGGCGCGCAGCAGCTTGGCTTTGAGGCTTTGCAATAGATTCATGATTCGGCTCCTTGGCGGCTCAATTTAGCGGATCAATGGGCGGTCAGCAGTTGCTCCAGCAAACCATGAATCATCTCGCCGTAAGGCGCGCGCATCGCCAGGTTGGACTCGCCGATCGGGCTCTGCACCACCACCGCCTTGGCGTGGCTGAAGGTGCGGAAACCATAGACGCCGTGATAAGCCCCCATGCCGGAGGGGCCGACGCCGCCGAACGGCAGCTCCTCGAACAGCACATGGCTCATGCAATCGTTGACCACCAGCGCGCCCGAGGTGGTGCGCTCCAGCATCTGCTGGCGCTCGCTGGCATCCTCGCCAAAGTAATAGGCCGCCAGCGGCCGCGGCTGCTGGTTGACGTAATCGATGGCCTCGCTGAAGTTGCGGTAGGTCTTGATCGGCAACAGCGGGCCGAAGATTTCCTCACGCAGCAGCTGCATTTCATCTGTGACATCAAGCACCAGGGTTGGGGCGATCTTGCGAGTCTCGCGGTCGCTCAGATCTTCCTCTGCCGGGTTGATCTCAAGCAGACGCGCGCCCTTGGCGTGGGCATCGGCAAGGTAGCTCTGCAGGCGGTCAAAGTGACGCGAACTGATGATCGAGGTGTAATCGGGATTACCACGCAGCGTCGGGTACATCTCGCTGACGAAACGTACGGCCTCGGCAACGAAATCGCCGAGCGACTCTTCCGGCAGCAGCACATAGTCCGGGGCCAGGCAGATCTGCCCGGCGTTGAAAGTCTTCACCGTCATCACGCGCTGCACCACGGTGGCGAGGTCGGCGCTGCGCGAGACCAGCACCGGCGACTTGCCGCCCAGCTCCAAGGTCACCGGCACCAGGTTATCCGCGGCGGCGCGCATGATATGCCGTCCTACCGCGGTTCCGCCGGTGAAGATCAGATGATCGAAGGGTAGTGCGCTGAACAGCGCGCCGACCTCGGCACTGCCCAGCACCGTGCTCAGTTCGTTGGCGTCGAAGTAGCGGGCGATCAGCTCGGCGAGCAGCGCCGAGGTACGCGGGGTCAGCTCAGAAGGCTTGAGCATGGCGCGGTTGCCGGCGGCGAGGATGCTCGCCAGCGGCCCGAACGCCAGCACGATGGGGAAGTTCCATGGGCTGATCACCCCGACCACGCCCAGCGGCTGGTAATCGACCCGCGCTTCGCAATCGGGGAACGGCGCCGAATGGGACTCGGACTGCATCCATTCGGCCAAGTGCTCGCGGCAGTGCTTGAGGCTGGCCACCGAGCCGGCGATATCGGACAACAGAGTCTGCTCGCGACTGCGGTTGCCGAAGTCGGCGGACACCGCGGCGACTATCTCCTCACGGTTTTCCAGCAACAGGGCGATCGCCCGGTCGAGGCGGTCGCGGCGCAACTCCAGACTCGCCGGCCCCTCGCGCAGATGGGCCGATTTCATGGCCGCAAGGGCCGTAGCCAGTTGGTCGGCGCTGACCGCCGCAGCCTGGTGACCGAGAATGCTCATGGCGTAATTTCCTGCTGGTTGAATTGTTATTAGCCAACACTAAGTGCTGGGCGAGCCGGCACCTCTACCGGCTCGATGAAGCGAGTATGACAAAAAACAAAATAAAGGAAACCACTAAGTTTCCTTATTTTTATTTTTCCGACCACAGGACCTGATCGGCATGAGTAAAGACTTGTGCGACCCACTCTCGATTTTGCCGGGTCAACCTAAGACCTGACCAGAAGCACCCTCAGGGCAACGAGCAACTGGCCAAAGCCTGGCCATTGGTGCGAAACTGGTTAGGCTTATTAACCAGTCTTCCATTTCGGCAACCTTTAGCGAGTATCCGGTTCAAGCCAATGGCCAAGAAAAATGCCCCCATCCCAGAAGTGAACAGCACAACCACGGAGCCGAGCGGCACCCTGCTCAGCCAGCTGATCGGCTACGCCCTGCGCCGCGCCGAGTTGAAGGTCGCGCAGAACCTGATCGAGCAACTTGCCCCCTTCGACCTGCGCCCCGCGCAGTTCTCCGCCCTGCTGATCATCGAGGCCAGCCCCGGGCTGATGCAGATCGACCTGGCGAGCATCCTCGCCATCGAGCCGCCGCAGGTGGTGACCCTGCTGAACAAGCTGGAGAAACTCGGCCTCGCCGTGCGCGTGCGCTGCAAGCCGGACAAACGTTCCTACGGCATCTTCCTCAGCAAAGCCGGGGAAACCCTGCTCAAACAGCTCAAGGAAATCGCCGCCGCCAGCGATCGCGAGGCCACCGCCGCGCTTAGTGAGGAAGAACGCCAGCAATTGCTGCAGCTGCTGCATAAGGTTTATCGGCAGGACAGCAACGCCACGGACTAAGCGCCTGGTCGTAGGGTGGATCGGGGCGCGTAGCTGGCGCTCTATCCATCCACCAATCGCAGCACAGGCAATAGCCGTAATGGTGGATGAAAAAGGCGTCATCCACCCTACCCCGCTCGTGTAGCCCGGATGCAATCCGGGGCAGCGGTTGCGGCCATAAAACCGCTTCCCGGATTTCATCCGGGCTTGTGCAGGAACATAGGATCTACCTGTCTGCCAGCAACGCCGTGGGTGAACGCAGCGTAACCCAACACCCTTCCTGGGTATCGCTGCGCTCAACCCAGGCTACCGCGCTGCACAAGGTTTATCGGCAGTAAGAATTGGTCAGGGACTGAGCGCCTGCGGACAAACCCTGGGTGGGGCTGAACAGCAAACAGCGCTTGAAAGCTCGCCGCTAAAGCGCCTCCCACGACGAAGCCCGCGACCAGGCCCGCCCTTGTAGCCCGGATGCAATCCGGGGCAGCGGTTGCGGCGGTAAAACCGATCCCCGGATTGCATCCGGGCTACGAAAACTAACCCCTCTCGAACCCCGGATTTTCGACCAATACCGCCATGCCCTGGCCGCCGCCGATGCAAGCGGCGGCGATGCCGTAGCGCTGGTTGGCGGCGCGCAGTTGGCGGGCCAGGCTGAGGGTCAGGCGCAGGCCGGTGGCGGCCAGCGGGTGGCCGAGGGCGATGGAGCCGCCCTGCAGATTGAGGCGCTGCGGATCCAGCGCCAATTCACGCTGCACCGCCAGCACCTGAGCGGCCTGGGCTTCGTTGATTTCGAAGCGGTCGATATCGTCCAGGCGCAGACCGCTGCGCTCGAGCAACAGGCGGATCGCCGGCGCCGGGCCGATGCCCATGAGTTCAGGCGCCACGCCGACCACCGCGGTCGCCAGCAAGCGCGCCAATGGCCGGCGGCCGTCGAGCATAGCCGCCGAGCCGAGCAAAGCCGCCGCCGCACCGTCGACCACCGCGCAACTGTTGCCGGCGGTCTGCACGCCGCCGGCATGGATCGCGCGCAAACGCGATAGCGCCGCCAGGCTGGTCGGCCGCGGATGGCTGTCGCGCTCGACCGCATCGACCCCACGCGGCAAGGCGATGCCGCGCGGCTGATAGCCGTCCAGCTCGAAAGTTTCGCTGTGCACGCTGACCATCTCGTCGGCGAAGATGCCCTCTTCCTGCGCCGCCAGCGCCGCCTCGAAACTGCGCAGGGCGTAAGCGTCGGCCTCTTCACGACTGATGCCATAACGCCGCGCCAGATTCTCCGCGGTGCCGATCATATCGACGCCCGCGGCCGGATCGAACAGCGCCTCCCAGAGGAAGTCCTTGAACGCCACCGCAGCGCCGAGACGAAAGCCGCCGCGGTGGGTATAGGCGGCGATCGGGTTGCGCGACATCGACTCGGCGGCAACGCACAGGGCCAATTCAGTGCCCCCGGCGGCAATCTGCTCGCCGGCCTGGCGCAGCAATTCGAAGCCGGTGCCGCAGATGCGCTGCACGCCCAGGGCCGGCACCGCCTGCGGCACGCCGCTGTACAGGCCGATATGCCGCGGCAGCATATAGGCGTCGAAACTCGCCTGGGCCACGCAGCCGGCCAATACCGAGTCCACCGCCGCCGGCTCAATCTCGGCGCGGCGCAGCACTTCGCGGCCGACCTTGATGCCCAGGTCGG
Source organism: uncultured Pseudomonas sp. (assembly GCA_966210885.1). Lineage (GTDB taxonomy): Bacteria > Pseudomonadota > Gammaproteobacteria > Pseudomonadales > Pseudomonadaceae > Aquipseudomonas. The sequence goes on along the minus strand of CBIHLQ010000060.1, from coordinate 20,846 downwards.
TCGGCGAGACCAGCCCGAGGGCGCCGCCAAGATCGCACCAGGGCGTGCGCACGGCCTCGAGGATCAGCACCTCGTCGAACGCCGAATAGAGGCCTTCGCCCATGCTCAGCGCTCCGCCATGACGCGCGCCGGATCCTCGCCGCGATAGAGCGCCTCGATGCGCTCGGCACGGCAACTGAGGATCACCCGCTGGTTGAGCGAGCCCTTGTCGGTGACCTCGCCCCTGTCCAGCGACGGCGGCTCGCTCATCAGGCAGGCCCAGGCCAGGCGCGAGGCGCTGCCGGTGGCCTTCTGGTTGAGCTGTTCGAGCAACTCGCCGAGCCAGGCGCGCACCCGTGGCGCGCTCAACACCTGCTCGGCCGTGGCCTCGGCCGGCAAACCGGCCAGTTCGCGGCAGGCCGGCAACTGCGGGAACAGCAGCAGGCCGATGCACTCGCGGTTCGGCGCGGTCACCACCACGTCCTGGATATAAGGCGCGCCAGCCATGATCACCCGCGTGCGCAGCGGGCCGACGCTGACGAACACCCCGGTGTTGAGCTTGAAGTCCTCGGCGATACGGCCGTCGAACATCAGGCCCCATTCCGGGTGCTCGGGATCGGCCAATTTCAAGGCGTCGCCAGAGCAGTAGAAGCCCTCCTCGTCGAACACCGCGGCGCTCTGTTCGGGCGAGCGCCAGTAGCCCGGCATCACGTGCGGGCCGCGAAAGCGCCCTTCCAGCTTGCCGTCCACCGGCACCAGCTTGACCTCGCAGCCCGGCGCCGGCAGGCCGACGTAACCGGCCATGGCCAGCGGCCCGGTGGTAAAGGTGCAGGACGGCGCGGTCTCGGTCATGCCGATTCCCGCCATCATGCGGATACGCTCGCCACAATGCGCCTCGGCCACCGCATCGAGGCGATCCCAGACCGCCTGGGACAGCCCGGCGCCAGCGAAGAACAACAGCTTGATCCGGGCGAAGAACACGTCGCGCAGCCCGGCATCCACCTCCAGGGCGGCGGCCAGCTCTTCCCAGCCCTTGGGCACGGTGAGGTAGGCGGTCGGCGAAATCTCGCGAAGGTTGCGCAGGGTCTCGGCGAAATGCTGCGGGGTCGGCTTGCCGTCGTCGATATACAGGGTGCCGCCGTTGTACAGCACGATGCCGACGTTGTGGCTGCCGCCGAAGGTGTGGTTCCACGGCAACCAGTCGACCAGCACCGGCGGCGCCTCGCCGAACACCGGGAAGGTCTGCAACAGCATCTGCTGGTTGGCGCAGAGCATGCGTTGGGTGGTGACCACCGCCTTGGGCAGCTTGGTCGAACCGCTGGTGAAGAGGAACTTGGCGATGCTCTCCGGGCCGGTGGCGGCGAAGGCCGCATCCGCCTCGTCGCAGGCCTCGGCGCCGAGCAGGCTGGCGAACGCATGACAGTCGCGCCCCGCCACTTCGCCCGCGGTCAGCAGCAAGGGCGTGGCGGCCGGCACCACCGCTTCGATGGCGCGGGCGAAGGCCGGGCCCTCGGCGGCGAACACCAGCCCCGGCTGCAACAGCGTGCAGATGTGCTGCAGCTTGGTGTAGTCCTGGGCCACCAGCGCATAGGCCGGCGACACCGGGCAATAAGGCACGCCGATATACATCGCCGCGCAGGCCAGTTGCAGGTGCTCCAGGTCGTTGCCGGAGAGGATCAACAGCGGCCGCTCTACCGACAGATCGAAATCCAGCAGGCGCTGGGCGATGCTGCGCACCCGCCCAAGCATCTGGGCATAGCTGATGCGCTGCCAGTCGCCGGCGGCATCGCGACGGGCGATAAAGGTCTGCTCGGGACGTTCCTCGGCCCAGCGCAGCAAGCGTTCGAGCAGGCGCTGCGGATAGGCCTGCAGCGGCTCGGCCGCCTGCATATACAGCGCCTGCCCGACCTGGCGCAGTTGCACCGCCGACTGGCCGATCGATACCGGCCGGTAGGCGGGTTCGACTCGACCGTTGGATTGGCTATTCACCTGTAAAACTCCTCCGCAAAGCGCTTCCGGACATTCGGCCGCCACACCCGAGGTGTGCGGCCAGCTCCGAGCCGATTGTTCTTATAGTGCTGCCGCCTGACGAGGATCTGCGCAGCAGATCCTGATCAGGTTGTCAGATCGGGTAGTGGCGCGGCCCGTTCTGAATAGTGACCCAGCGCAACTGGGTGAAGAAATCGATCGACGCCTTGCTGCCGAAGCTGCCGTAACCACTGGCCTTGACCCCGCCGAAAGGCATCTGCGCTTCGTCGTGCACGGTCGGCCCGTTGATATGGCAGATGCCCGACTCGACCCGCTGCGCCAGCAACAAAGCGCGCGACACATCGCGACTGAAAATTGCCGCCGACAGGCCGAACTCGGAATCGTTGGCCAGGCGCAACAACTCTTCGTCGCCCGCGCCGCGTAGCACCACCGCCACCGGACCGAAGGATTCTTCATGGTATAGGCGCATATCCCGGGTGACGCCGTCGAGCAGGGTCGCCTGCATAATGCTGCCATCCAGCTGGCCGCCGCATACCAGACGCGCGCCCTTGGCCAGGGCATCGTCGACCAGCGCCTTGATCCGCTGCCCGGCCGACACATCGATCAGCGAACCGAGCACCGAGGCAGCATCCTGCGGATCGCCGGCACGCAGGCTAGCCACCTTCTGCGCCAGCTTGGCGACAAAGGTGTCGGCGACCTTGGCATCGACCACCAGGCGTTCGGTGGACATGCAGATCTGCCCCTGGTTGAAGTAGGCGCCGAAGGCCGCTGCCTCGACCGCCGCATCCAGGTCGGCGTCGTCCAGCACCAGTAGCGGCGCCTTGCCGCCCAGCTCCAGCAGCGCCGGCTTCAGGTGCCGCGCCGAGAGCTCGCCGATAATCCGTCCGACATGGGTGGAGCCGGTGAAGTTGACCCGGCGCACCGCCGGGTTGGCGATCAGCCGAGCGACTATGGCCGGCGCGTCTTCCGGCGCGTTGCAGATCACGTTGACCACGCCATCGCCGAGCCCCGCGTCCTGCAGCACCTGACCGATCAGCCGGTGCACCGCCGGGCTCAGTTCGGAGGCCTTGAGCACCAGGGTATTGCCACAGGCCAACGGCATGGCGACGGCGCGGGTGCCGAGGATTACCGGCGCGTTCCAGGGCGCAATGCCGAGCACCACGCCGCAAGGCTGGCGCAGGGCCATGGCGAAACTACCGGGCACATCGGACGGGACCACCTCGCCATAGATCTGCGTGGTCATCGCCGCCGCCTCGCGCAGCATGCTCGCGGCCAGGTGCACATTGAAGCCGTACCAGTTGGCCATGGCCCCGGTTTCGCCGGCCACCGCGAGGAACTCCGGCGCGCGGTCTTCGAGCAACTCGGCGGCCCGGAGCAGACGCGCACGCCGCTCGTTGGGCGCCAGCGCGGCCCAGGCGGGAAACGCCGCCTGGGCCGCGGCCACGGCGGCGTCGGCGTCTTCCAGGGTGGCGGCGGCGACCCGCGACACCACCTCGCCGGTCACCGGGTTGCGGCGCTCGAACACACGGCCATCGGCAGCCGGTCGCGACTCACCGCCAATCAGCAAAGGCACCTCGAACATGGGGAATTCCTCTTGTTGTGCTTGTTCTGGAAACGCGCTCGGCTCGCTAGAGCCGGGCGACCGATTCATCGCCCGCCGAAGTGTTTCAGCGCTTGTACGCTTGCAGACCGGGCTTGATGCTCTTCTCGTCGAGGAACTGCTTCATGCCCTGCTCGCGGCCGCCTTCTTTGTCGAGCAGACGCGACTGGTCGAGCTTGGCGTACAGGTAATCCTCGTTCTGCTCCCAGGTCAGTTCGCGGCAACGCTTGAAGCCATGCTTGGCCGCACGCAGCACCACCGGGTTTTTCTCCAGCAGGTTGCGCGCCAGTTCGATGGTGGTTTCGCGCAGCTGTGCCAGCGGCACGCTTTCGTTGACCAGGCCCATCTCCGCGGCTTTCTGCCCGCCGAAGGTCTTGCCGGTCATGATGTAGTACAGCGACTGGCGGTGGCCGACGGTATCGGCCATGGCCTTGCTGACCAGGTTGCCCGGCGGGATACCCCAGTTGATTTCCGACAGACCGAAGGTCGCCTCGTCGGCGCAGATCGCCAGATCACAGGCCACCAGCGGGCTGAAACCGCCACCAAAGCACCAGCCGTTGACCATGGCGATGGTCGGCTTGGTGTACATGCGCAGCAACTTCCACTGCCATTGCGAGGCTTCACGGCGAATCTTCTCTTGCAGAATTTCCGGGCCGGCGTCGATTTCGCGGAAGTATTCCTTGAGATCCATACCCGCGGTCCAGGCCTCGCCGGCACCGGTCAGCACCAACACGCCGGCCGCCGGATCCTGCTCCAGGGTTTCCAGCACATCGACCATTTCGCGGTTCAACGTCGGGCTCATGGCGTTGCGCTTTTCCGGACGATTGAGCGTGACCCAGGCGATGCCCTCATCGAGCTCGACCTTCACGGTTTGCCAGCGGTTTTCGTAATTGCTCATCTCTCACCTCTTGTCATGGCTGTTAGCGCCTGGAAGCAAAATTACTCCGCAAATATAGTTATGTCAATTAACTATATTTGCGAATCAAGCCCTATACGAAATAACAAATTTCACCATACAACCCGTTTAACGCTTCAATTCGCAAGACAGGAGCACAAGCGCGTATGCAGCGATAAAAATCACGTTAACAAACATAACCTTATTACCAAGCCGCAGTTCGGGGCGGAAAGACGCCTACTTTCAGCTCCCGTAGAAGCCAGCTTGCTGGCGATCCAAGGTTCCAGCGATCCAACGCTGCCCCGGATTGCGCCAAGGCTTATCCGGGCGACGAAAAGGCTCCCTCGCTCGCCGCGGCTTAAGACGGCCAAAAAGAAAAAACCGCCGATACAGCGCAGAGGCTGCCGGCGGTTCGAGGGAAAAACGGAACATTCAGTCCTGCAACGACTCCACACCCAGCTCGTCCCACACCTCCTCGGCCAGGTGGAAGCTGGCGTTGGCCGCCGGAATGCCGCAGTAGATGGCGCTGTGCATCAGCACCTCCTTGATCTCGTCGCGGCTTACGCCGTTGTTCTTCGCCGCGCGCAGGTGCAGCCTGAGCTCGCCTTCGCGGTTCATGCCAATCAGCATGGCGATAGTGATCAGGCTGCGGGTGTGCCGCGACAGACCAGGACGGGTCCAGATATCGCCCCAGGCATGACGGGTGATCATGTCCTGGAACTCTTCGTTGAAGGACGTTAGCTTCTCCAGACTGCGCTCGACATGGGCGTCGCCGAGCACCGCGCGGCGCACCTGCATGCCGGCTTCGTAGCGTTGTTTCTCGTCCATTGCGTGAACTCCGGGGGTGGTGGTGCGCATGGCGCACCCTACGGGCGAAACGCGGCGCTTCGTAGGGTGCACCATGCGCACCGAGGCAATCACTGTTGCAGGAAAGCCAGCAGCGCCTGAGTAAAGTCCGCGCGGGCCTCGACATTGGACAGGTGCGCGGCCGACAGCTCGATCAGCTCGGCATTGGCGATGCGTTCGGCGATAAAACGGCCATCGGCCGGGGTGGTCACCGGATCGGCGCTGCCGCAGACGATCAGGGTCGGCGCTGCAATGGCGGCGAGTTGCTCGCCGAAATCGGCGTCGCGTATTGCCGCGCAGTTCGCCGCATAACCCTCCGGCGAAGTCTGCGCCAGCATGCCGACAATCGGCTCGACCGTCTGCGGCTGCGCCTCGGCGAACGCCGCTGTGAACCAGCGGGCGATGGAGGCGTCGCGCAGCTCGCCCATAACCTGGGCGCCGCCGGCAAGTATGCTGTCGATACGCGGGTTCCACACTTCGGGGCTACCGATCTTCGCCGCGGTGTTGCACAGCACCAGACGTTCGATGCGCGCCGGGGCGTTGATCGCCAACCACTGACCGATCAACCCACCCATGGACAGGCCGCAGAAACTGGCGCGGGGAATATCCAGGGCATCGAGCAGCGCCAGTACATCGCGGCCGTTCTGCTCGATGCTGTAGGGGCCTGCGCTCACCAGCGACCGGCCATGGCCACGGGTGTCGTAGCGCAGTACCTGGAAATGCTCGGTAAAGGCCGGCATCTGCGCGTCCCACATATGCAGGTCGGTGCCCAGGGAATTGCTCAGCACCAGCACAGGCGCAGCGGCCGGGCCTTCGAGTTGGTAATGCAGGTCGCCGTCGGCGAGGTGGACAAATGGCACGGAAAACTCCTCAGACTGATAAAGCGCGATGTTCGGCCAGGGCGCGGCTGACCCAGCGGCGCGCCTGGCCCAGGTAATGGGCGGGATCGAGCAGGCGATCCAGTTCTTCGGCACTCAACTGGGCGCCGACTTCGGCGTTATCGCCGAGCACCGCGCGCAGGTGACGCTGTTCGGCGATGGCCTGGCGGCAGCACTGCTCGACCAGATGATGGGCGGCGTTGCGGCCGATACGCTGGGCCAGGGCGATGCTCACCGCCTCGGCCAGCACCAGCCCCTGGGTCAATTCCAGATTGCCGCGCATACGCGCGGCATCGACTTCCAGGCCGGGCACCGCGAGCAGCGCCTGTTGCAGGGCGCCGGAAACCAGGCAGCAGAGCTCCGGCAAGGTCTCCCACTCAGCGTGCCACAGGCCCAGGCTGCGCTCGTGTTCCTGGGGCATGGCCGCCAGCATCGTCGCAACCAGCCCAGGGGCGCGGGTCGCGGCGGCGATCAGCACCGCCGCGCCGACCGGATTGCGCTTGTGTGGCATGGTCGAGGAACCGCCCTTGCCCGGCGCCGACGGCTCGAACACTTCGCCGACATCGGTCTGCATCAGCAGGCTCAGATCGCGCCCCAACTTGCCCAGGCTGCCGGCGATCAGGCCGAGCAGCGCGGCGAATTCCACCAAGCGATCGCGCTGGCTGTGCCAGGGCTGCTCCGGCAAGTCCAGGCCCAACTCCTCGGCCAGCGCCTCGGACACCCGCCAGGCCTGCTCGCCGAGCGCCGCCAGGGTGCCGGCGGCGCCGCCGAATTGCAGTACCAGCAGGCGTGGCTTGAGCTCATTCAGGCGCTGGCGATGACGGCTGACCGCGCCGAGTACGCCGGCCAGTTTCATACCCAGGGTCACCGGCGTGGCGTGCTGCAACCAGGTACGCCCCGGCAGCAGGCTGTCGGCGTGGCGCTCGGCCTGCTCGGCCAGCGCCTCGGCCAACTGCGCCAGGTCGGCCTCCAGCAACTCGACGGCCTGGCGCAGTTGCAACACCAGCCCACTGTCCATCGCATCCTGGCTGGTGGCGCCGAGGTGGACATAACGCTCGGCGTCTTTGTCCGCGCTGGCAATGCGCTTGCCGAGCGCCTTCACCAGCGGAATCGCCGAATTGCCGGCCGTGGCGATGGCCTCGGCCAGTTCGGCGAAATTATAGAATTCGGCGCGGCAGGCGGCCTCGATCGGCGCCAGCGCGGCCTGGGGGATCAGGCCGACGCGGGCCTCGGCACGGGCCAGGGCCGCTTCGAAATCCAGCATGCCCTGCACCCGCCCGGTGTCGGAAAACACCGCGCTCATGGCAGGACTGGCGAAGTAACGGTCGAACAGTTGATTGTTCAAGGCGATCTCTTTTTTGCTGTGTTGATAGCCCGTAGGATGGGTTAGCCGAAGGCGTTACCCATCATAAGAACCGCATGGGGGTATCGCATCGCTCGACCCATCCTACAGATTTTGCATGAGCAGGCCCGCCTGACGATCGGGTTTCCGAGACCCGGATGATCGCAGACGAGCCTGTCTTGCAAACTGTTCAGCCCATAGGATGGTTTAGCCAAAGGCATAACCCATCATAAGGACAGCATGAGTATTGCTTCGCTCGACCCATCCTACGGACTAGGGTGCTAACCCAGATTGTAGGAGCCAGCTTGCTGGCGATGCGTTCGACCTGGATCGCCAGCAAGCTGGCTCCTACATAAGCCCCTGAGGATCGGGGGCTTACACCCGTTCTATCGCCAGCGCCAACCCCTGACCGACGCCGACGCACATGGTCGCCAGGCCGCGCTTGCCGCCGGACTTCTCCAGCTGATGCAAGGCGGTCAGCACCAGGCGCGCGCCGCTCATGCCCAGCGGATGGCCGAGGGCGATGGCGCCGCCGTTCGGATTGACCTGGGACGCGTCGTCGGCCAGGCCGAGGTCGCGCAACACGGCCAAACCCTGGCTGGCGAAGGCCTCGTTGAGTTCGATCACATCGAAGTCGGCGACCGCCAAACCCAGGCGCTCGCACAGCTTGCGCACCGCGGGTACCGGTCCGTAGCCCATGATCCGCGGCGCCACCCCGGCGCTGGTCATACCCAATACCCGCGCACGCGGGGTCAGGCCATGCTTTTTCACCGCCTCGGCCGACGCCAGGATCAGCGCCGCGGCGCCGTCATTGACCCCCGATGCATTGCCGGCAGTGACGGTCTTGCCATCGCCATTGACCGGCTTCAATTTGCCCAGCGCTTCCAGGGTGGTGTCCGGGCGCAGGTGCTCGTCCTGATCGACCAGGGTGTCGCCCTTCTTGCCCTTGATCGTCACCGCGACTATTTCCTCGGCGAAGAAGCCGGCGGCCTGGGCGGCGGCGGCGCGCTGCTGGCTGCGCAAGGCGAAGGCGTCCTGATCGGCACGGCTGATCTTGAAATCATCGGCGACGTTATCGGCGGTCTGCGGCATGGCATCCACGCCGTACTGCTGTTTCATCAGCGGGTTGATAAAGCGCCAGCCAATGGTAGTGTCCTCGATCTTCTGGCCGCGCCCGTAGGCGCTATCGGCCTTGCCCATGACATAGGGCGCACGGGACATCGACTCGACGCCGCCGGCAATGGCCAATTCCATCTCGCCGCTGGCGATGGCGCGAAAGGCCGTGCCGACCGCATCCATCCCCGAAGCGCACAAGCGGTTGAGGGTCACCCCCGGCACGCTGTCCGGCAAACCTGCGAGCAACGCGGCCATACGCGCGACGTTGCGGTTGTCCTCGCCGGCCTGGTTGGCGCAGCCCATAAATACTTCGTCGACGGCGGCCAGATCGAGCTGCGGATTGCGTTCGATCAGCGCCTTCAGTGGCACCGCCGCCAGGTCGTCGGCACGCACGCTTGCCAAGCCGCCGCCAAAGCGGCCGATGGCGGTGCGTACGGCGTCGCAGATATAGACATCGCGGCTCATTCTTCACCTCCGGCCTGGCCGTGGGCCGCGGCAGTGCGGGCTTCCAGGGCACGCAGCGCCGCCAGCTCGGTTTCAGTCGGCGCGGCGGTTTCGCCGAGATCGACGGCGAAGCGGATCTGCCAGCCGGTGGCCTCGATCACCTGCTCGCGGGTCACCCCCGGGTGCAGCGCGGTGACGATAAATTCGTTGCTGCCGGCCTCCGGTTCCATGATGCACAGGTCGGTGATGATGCCGACCGGCCCGGCACCCGGCAGGCCCAAACGCTTGCGGTGGTCGCCGCCTTCGCCATGGCCGACCGAGGTGATAAAGGCCAGCTTGTCGACGAAGGTACGGTGAGACTGCTTGAGGATGATCAGCACCTGCTTGGCTGAGCCCGCGATCTCCGGCGCACCGCCGGCGCCGGGCAAGCGCACTTTCGGCCGGTGGTAATCGCCGATCACAGTGGTGTTGATATTGCCGTACTTGTCGACTTGCGCCGCGCCGAGGAACCCGACGTCGATGCGCCCGCCCTGCAACCAATAGCGGAATATCTCGCCGGTCGGCACCACCGTATCGGCGGTTTCGGCCAGCTCGCCGTCGCCGATCGACAGCGGCAGCACGCTCGGCTTGGCGCCGATAGGGCCGGATTCGTAGATCAACACCACATCCGGCGAGGAGGTCAGGCGCGCCAGGTTGGCGGCCTTGGATGGCAGGCCGATACCGACGAAGCACACCGCGCCGTTCTGCAGGCGGCGGGCGGCGGCCACGGTCATCATTTCACTGGTGCTGTAGGCGCTCATTGCTTGGCCTCCGTAGTCTTGGCTTGGGCAATCGCGGCTTGAAACGCGGCGAAGTCGGCGGTACCGCGGATATATTCGTCGATCCAGGCGCTGAAGCTTTCGCGGTCGCGGGCGATCGGATCCCAGGCCTGGTAGAAGCGGTTGTCGCGCTCGGAGTAACCCAGCGCGTAGGACGGATGGGCGCCGCCGGGCACGTGGCAGACCGCGGTCAGCGCCCAGTTCGGCAGCACGCAGGCGTTCATCGGCGCGTCGAGCTCGTCGACGATTTCCTCGACGGTGACGATGCAACGCTTGGCCGCCAGAGCCGCCTCCTTCTGCACGCCGAGGATGCCCCAGAGCAACACATTGCCCTTGCGGTCGGCCTTCTGCGCGTGGATCACGGTGACATCCGGGCGCACGCTCGGCACCGCGGCCAGCTGCTCGCCGGTGAACGGACACTCGATGAATTTGATCCGCGGGTTGACCTTGACCAGGTCCGACCCCTGATAACCGCGCAGCACCGCGAACGGCAGTCCCGAGGCCCCGGCGACATAGGCGTTGGCCATGGCCGCGTGGCTGTGCTCCTCGATTTCCAGCGGCTTGGGCCAGCCCTTCTCCACCGCATCGCGCAGGCGATGCAGGGAGCCGACGCCGGGGTTGCCGCCCCAGGAGAACACCAGCTTCTTCGCGCAACCGGCACCGATCAGCAGGTCGTAGACCAGGTCCGGGGTCATGCGCACCAGTGTCAGCTCGCGCTTGTTCTGGCGGATGATCTCGTGGGACGCCGCAGTCGGGATCAGATGGGTGAAGCCTTCGAGGGCGATGGTATCGCCGTCACTGACGAAGCGCTCTATGGCTTCGCCAAGGGAAATGAGTTCGGCCATGCTGCTGCTCTCACTGATTGAACGGTGCTACCGAATCGAGGTAGCGAGTGAGGCAACAGTAGGGCCGGCACCAATGGCAAACAATCCGATTATCGATGTATCGTTCGATAATCGAACAGATCCGATATCCAGTGACGTGCGAGTCTTACAACGGACGGAACAGCTGGTCGCTCAACTCGCGGCTGGCGTTGAGCATGATCGGCAGAAAGCGCTTCTCCAGCTCGCTGACCGGCACCCGCCCGGCATGGGTGCTGACATTCATCGCCGCCAGCACATGGCCGCTGGAGTCGCGCACCGGCACCGCGATCGAGCGCAGGCCCTGCTCCAGCTCCTGGTCGACGATGCACCAGCCCTGCTCGCGCACTTGTTGCAGGGCCGCCCACAAGGCGTCCGGGGTGTACAGGGTGCGGCTGGTCTTGGCCTGCAATTCGGCGTGTTCGAGGTAGTCGTGCAGGCTGTCGTCGTCCAGCGCGGCCAACAGGATGCGGCCCATGGAGGTGCAGTAGGCCGGCAGCCGGCTGCCGACGCTGAGGTCCACCGAAATCAGGCGCTGCGGGATCGCCGAACGGGCGATATAGAGCACCTGCTCGCCTTCCAGGGTGGCCAGGTTACAGGCCTCGTGAAGTTGCTCGCTGATACGGTCCAGATAGGGCTGGGCGGACACCGCCAGGGGCGTCGACGACAGGTAGGCATGGCCCAGGGTCAGCACCTTGGGCAGCAGCGAGTAGGTGCGCCCGTCGGTGGTCGCATAGCCCAGTTTCATCAGCGTATACAGGCAGCGGCGCACCGCGGCGCGGGGGATCTCGGTGCGGTGGCTGATCTGCGCGATGGTCAGGTGGCGTTTGCGCTCTTGGAAGGCGTTGATCACCGCCAAGCCACGCGCCAGGGAGGTCATGAAGTTGGGATCGCCGGCGAATTCCTCGATGCGTTTTGCCGGCGATACATAGGGCGGCGGCGCCAGGCTGGACAGCGGCGGACGGGTATCGCTCATGGAACCTCCGAGTGGGTGGGCAGCGTTTGGCGATTATCGAACCCGGGTGCGGTAATCGCAAACTGCACAGCCCACGCACTCTGCCGCTGGCGGCTCAGAAGTCGAAAAATACCGTCTCGCCCTCCCCCTGAATGCGGATATCGAAACGGTAGGCCGGCTTGCCGTCGACCTCGCAGCGCTTGGCGATCAAGGTTTCGCGGCGCTGCGGTTGCTCGATCAGGTTGAGCACCGGATCCACGGCATTGGCTGCGGCTTCGTCGTCGAAGTACAGACGCGTCTGCAGGTGGATATTGATGCCGCGGGCGAACAGGCTGACGTTGATATGCGGCGCCATCGGCACCCCGGCGGCGTTGCGCACCACGCCGGGTTTGACCGTCTGCACCGTCCACTCGCTGCCGGCGTCGAAGGTGGTGGCACTGCGGCCGAAGCCGTTGAAGGCCTTCTCCGGGTCGAAGACCTCGTCGTAGCGGCCCTGGTGATCGGCCTGCCACAACTCCAGGAAAGAGTCGCGCACCAGATGGCCGTTGCCGTCGTAGACCTGGCCGATCAGCACGATGTGTTCGCCGGGCGCTTCGGGCTTGGCCATGCGGTTCCAGATTTCCAGCTCGCGGGGGGGATTGCCGGCGGCGGCCAGGGCCAGGCCGATATGCACATAGGGGCCGGCGGTTTGCGAAGGGGTTTCCGGTAGCAGTTGAACGGGCATGGGAATCCTCCTCAGGAATTTTCGAAGTGGGTCTGACGCTGGCCACGCAGCACGATGTCGAAGCGGTAGGCCAAACAATCCATAGGGTTGGCCATGCCCATGTCGAGCCTGGCGATCAGCGTCTGCACCGCGTCCGGGTCAGCGATCGATTTGACGATCGGGCACAGCGGGATCAGCGGGTCGCCCTCGAAATACAGCTGGGTGATCAGCCGGGTGGAGATCGACGGGCCGCTGATGGAGAAGTGAATGTGCGCCGGGCGCCAGTCGTTCGGGCCGTTGCGCCATGGGTAGGGGCCGGGCTTGACGGTGCGGAAGCTGTAGCGACCTTCGCTGTCGGTAAGGGCGCGGCCGACGCCGCCGAAGTTGGGGTCGAGCGGCGCCAGGTAGCGGTCGTTCTTGTGCCGATAACGGCCACCGGCGTTGGCCTGCCACATTTCCACCAAGGTATGCGGGATCGGCTTGCCGTACTGGTCCATGACCCGGCCGACGACGAGAATGCGCTCGCCCACCGGCAGGCCGCCGTTATTGAAATTGAGCAGCAGGTCGTTGTCGTGCCGGCCCAGCGCCAGGTGCGAAAAGTCCGGCCCGCTGGTCTCGGAAATCGATTGCGGAATGCTCACCAGTGCCTGGCGCGGCGAACGGGCGATCGAGGTCTTGTAGTCCGGGGTGAAGGCTTTCGGGTGCCAGTTGCGGTCACGAATGACGAAGCGGCGGCTGTCCGCATCGAGCATGTCGAGCTCCTTTCGTTGGAGTGATGGAGGGCCTGAATGGCAGGTTGTGGCGTGCAGTTTCGGTCAGCCGGCAGTGAGCGAAAACTGAAAAGATGCCGAGCTTCCATAACCATATGGTTATGGATAACTCCCCTCCCGATAGTCCCGCCCTACCCCCCGCACTATCTCCAGGCAACTCTGCGCGGCCGGCGATAACGGCAGCGTGGCGTTGGTGCAGATGCCTACCGAACCGCCCGGCTCCTGGGTGCCCAACTCCAGTTCTACCAGCTCGCCGGTACGCAGATCCAGGCGCACCGCATCCAGCGGCGCGACCCAGATCGCCTCGCTGCACAGCACGTAACGCCGGCTGAGGGCCACCGAGAGGGTTTCCAGGCGCTGGCGCGATTGGGCGATGCCGCATTGCACGAACAGGCTGTCGGCGTACTGGCGAATGGTGGTGCCGGCCAGCGGCAGCACCAGCGGGTAATCCTCCAGCTGACCGCGCAGCAGCGGCCCCGCCAGCAGCGGATGGCCGGCGCGCACCACCAGGGTCATGGATTCGCTGTACAGGTGCTCGAAGCTCAGCCCCTGGATCTGCGGGCTGTCGGTCATGCGCCCGACCACCAGATCCAGCTCGCCGACGCGCAACTGCGACAACAGATAGGCGCTCGGCCCGGTCACCACGCTGACCGCCAGCGCCGGGTGCCGTTCGTGCAGGCGCCGCACCACTTCCGGCATCAGCAGGCTCTCGACCGTCGAAAGCACGCCGAGCCTGATCGTCTGCGCCGCGTAGTCGCCGCCGCGCAGGCTGCCAATCCCTTCGCGCAGGGCTTGTACGCAGGGCCCGGCATAGCGCAGGAAGGCCACCCCGGCCTCGGTCAGGACGACGCCGTGCTTGCCGCGCTCGAACAGGCTGACCGTCAGCAACGTTTCCAGCTCCTTGAGGGTCTTGGAGATCGCCGGCTGGCTCACCGCCAACTTGTCGGCCGCCCGCGCCAGGCTGCCCTGACGCGCCACCTCGAGAAAGCACAGCAGATGACGGAATTTGATGCGGGTGTCGATGTTCACCGGTCGTTCCTCAACTGAACTGGCCTCATGTCAATGCTGAAATGTCGGTTAACCACAGTCTTACTCATCTATCACTATCCCCTGTAGGGTGGATTAGCGGCGCCAACCGCCGAACGATAAGGCATCGCTATCGTGGCGCGCCGCGTAATCCACCAGGCGATATCCCTGCGTTGCGCCAATGGTGGGTTACGGCGCAACGAATCTTGCTGATTCATCGCTATCCGCAGCACGCGCCTAACCCACCCTACAGTGATCCGATATTTCATGGTTGACGCGACATTAGCGCTGCACGCGGAAGGCTTTCGGCGACTGGCCGGTGCCGCGCTTGAAGAACCGGGAAAAATACGCCGGCTCGGAAAAACCCAGGCTGTCCGATACCTGGTTGACGGTCATGGCGGTGTAAACCAGGCAGCGCTTGGCTTCCAGCAACAGGCGCTGGTTGATCATCTGCAACGCCGATTGCCCGGCCAGGCGTCGGCACAGCGCATTCAGGTGCGCGGCGCTGATGCCCAGGGCGCCTGCGTAATGTTCGATCGGCAGGTGCTGGCGAAAATGCGTCTCGAGCAGATGGGCGAAGCCCTGCAGATGCTCGCGGCCACGGTCCGGCTGGCTGGCGTCGGCCTGCGCCTGCTGCAACGCACGGCGGCCGATCCACACCAGCAACTGGCTGAGCAACGCTTGCAGCATCAACTCGCGCCCTGGCGCCTGACGGCAATATTCCTCGTCGATCGAATCGAACAGGCGCCCCACATAGGCCTTCGCCTCGCCCAACGAATAACAGGCCGCGCGTTGCAGCAGGCGCACGTCGAACGCATTGCCGAGTTGCTCGGCCAGCGGCAGGGCCAGGGTCAGCACCTGGCCCTGGACGTCCCGCGAGAAGCGAAAGCCATGCACGCTGAGCGCCGGCACCACTTGCAACGCCGGCTGATCCACCCGGCTGGTCTGGCCTTCCACCTGCAACTCGGCCTGGCCGCTGCGCACGTACAGCAACTGCACCAGATCGCCGTGGCGATGGGGTTTGATCTCCCAATCGTGCAAGCGGCTGCGCTCGGCAATCGATTCGCAGTGCAGCAGGTCCGGCGTCGGCCAGGCCGCGGTTTCGCCATACAGTTTGAACACCGGCACCGCGGCGCCGGCCGTCTTCAACATAGATCCCGACATGCAACAACCCACGAAAAATCCATAAAACCTGTTGGATATTGCCTTCAAACGCGGGAGCCATCCACAAAAAATACAGGAGTGCCAATCAGACCGGCTGCCAACCCATGGCGCCGGCGCCAACCAGGACACTCACAATGACAACAAACATAAAAACCCGAGTCGCGATTATCGGCGCCGGCCCCTCCGGCCTGCTGCTCGGCCAGTTGCTGCATAACGCCGGCATCGCCAACGTAATAGTCGAGCGCCAGAGCCCCGACTACGTGCTCGGCCGCATCCGCGCCGGGGTGCTGGAACAAGGCATGGTCGAGTTGCTGCGCGAGGCCGGTGTGGCCGCGCGGATGGACCGCGAAGGCCTGGTGCACGACGGCTTCGAGCTGGCCTTCGACGGCCGCTGCGAGCACATCGACCTGAAGGGTCTGACCGGCGGCAAGACGGTAATGGTCTATGGCCAGACCGAAGTCACCCGCGACCTGATGGAGGCCCGTGAGCGCTGCGGCGCACAGACCTTCTATAGCGCGAGCCAAGTGCAGCCCCACGACATCGACAGCGCCCAGCCCTACCTGACCTTCGAGCACAACGGCGAGAGCCTGCGCCTGGACTGCGACTACATCGCCGGCTGCGACGGCTTCCACGGCGTGGCGCGCCAGTCGATTCCCGCCGGGGTGCTCAAGGAATTCGAGCGGGTCTACCCCTTCGGCTGGTTGGGCATCCTCGCCGACACCCCGCCGGTGGCCGACGAACTGATCTACGCCAACCACGAACGCGGCTTCGCCCTGTGCAGCATGCGCTCGCCGACCCGCACCCGCTATTACGTGCAGGTCGGTGCCGAAGAACGGGTCGAGGATTGGTCGGATGAGCGCTTCTGGGACGAGCTGAAAAGCCGCCTGCCGAGCGACGTTGCCGAGCGCCTGGTAACCGGCCCATCGATCGAAAAGAGCATCGCCCCGCTACGCAGCTTCGTCGTCGAACCCATGCAGCATGGCCGCCTGTTCCTCCTCGGCGACGCCGCGCACATAGTGCCGCCGACCGGCGCCAAGGGCCTGAACCTGGCGGCCAGCGACGTCGCCACGCTGTACCGCATCCTGCTCAAGGTCTACCGCGAAGGCCGCGCCGACTTGCTGGAGAAGTACTCGGAAATCTGCCTGCGACGCATCTGGAAAGCCGAGCGCTTCTCCTGGTGGATGACCTCGATGCTGCACCGCTTCCCGGATACCGACGCCTTCAGCCGGCGCATGCAGCAGACCGAACTGGACTACTTCGTCGGCTCGGAAGCCGGGCGCAGGACCATCGCCGAGAACTACGTCGGCCTGCCGTACGAGACTATCGAATAAGCTCTGTCCCAATCATGTGGTGCAGACAGCTTCTGTAGGGTGGGTTAGCAGGCTGTTGAAAAACTACCTGCGTTGCCGATACGGCGTTAAAAACAGGCTCGGAATGCTCATTTACAACACGTAAACTCCGCTTCCTCGCCTGTTTTTGCCTTGTCTCGGCTGCCTCGCCTACGTTTTTCAACGGCCTGTTAGTGGCGCTGAACCGGGCTGGCGAAGCAACTGCGGGATATGTGCGCCACGTAACCCACCAAGCGGTGATCGGTCTGGCCCCGCACTCAATCAACCAAACCGATCTCCACCGCATCGCCATTCAGCCGCACCGGCCAGACGCGCAACTGCTGCTCGGGGTATTCCAGGCAGCTGCCGTCTGCCAAGCGGAAGTGCTGTTTGTACAGCGGCGAAGCGATCACCAGATCGCCCTTGAGCTGGCCGACGATGCCGCGACCGATCACATTGGCGCCGGATTTCGGGTCGCGGTTGTCGATGGCGAAAACCTGCTCGCCCTCGGCGGTATGCGGCAGGTGGAATAACGCGACCTGCGCACCCTCATGCCAGGCGACCACGCCGGAGTTGGCGACCAGATCGCTGCGGCTGCACAGCACGCGCCACGCGCTAGGGCTTGGCGCGGCCTGGCGCAATTCGGTATGTGCGACATTCGACTGGCTCATCAGAGCACCTCCTCGGTAACGGGGATCAGGTGGAGTTCATGGGCATGCACCGGGCGGCGCTGGCCACGTTCTTTGACGAAATGGATATCCGGATCGCCGCGCTCGTCGTTGACGAAGGTACGGAAGCGCTTGAGCTTCTCCGGGTCTTTCAGGGCGTTGGCCCACTCGCATTGGTAACGGTCGATCACCAGCTGCATCTGCGCTTCCAGCTCGGCGGCAAGATTCAGGCTGTCGTCGATGATCACCTCCTTGAGGTAATCCAGGCCGCCTTCCAGGCTTTCGCGCCATACGGAGGTACGCTGCAGCTTGTCGGCGGTGCGCACGTAGAACATCAGGAAGCGGTCGATGTAGCGGATCAGGGTTTCGTCATCCAGGTCGGTGGCGAACAGTTCGGCATGCCGCGGGCGCATGCCGCCGTTGCCGGCGACGTAGAGGTTCCAGCCCTTGTCGGTGGCGATCACGCCGACGTCCTTGCTCTGCGCCTCGGCGCATTCGCGGGTACAGCCGGAGACCGCGAACTTGATCTTGTGCGGCGAACGCAGGCCCTTGTAGCGGTCTTCCAGGCGCAGGGCCATGCCGACGCTGTCCTGCACGCCGTAACGGCACCAGGTGCTGCCGACGCAGGATTTCACCGTGCGCAGCGACTTGCCGTAGGCGTGGCCGGTTTCGAAGCCTGCCTCGATCAGCTCGCCCCAAATGTCCGGCAGTTGATGCAGCTGAGCACCGAACAGATCGATACGCTGGCCGCCGGTGATCTTGGTGTAGAGGTCGTATTTCTTCGCCACGGCGCCTATGGCGATCAGGCCGTCCGGGGTGATCTCGCCACCGGGAATACGCGGCACCACCGAGTAGGTGCCGTTCTTCTGCATGTTGGCCATGAAGGTGTCGTTGGTGTCCTGCAGCGGAATCAGCAGCGGATCGGTGATCGGCTGGTTCCAGCACGAGGCGAGGATCGAACCGACCGCCGGCTTGCAGATGTCGCAACCGGTGTGGCCGCGGCCATGCTTGGTCAGCAACTCCTCGAAACTCATCACCCCTTCCACCCGCACGATGGCGTACAGCTCCTGACGAGTATGGGCGAAGTGCTCGCACAGGCTCTTGTCGACCGCGACGCCGCGGGCCGAAAGCTCGTGTTCGAAGACTTGCTTGAGCAGCGCACTGCAACCGCCGCAACCGGTCGCGGCCTTGGTCGCCGCCTTGAGGTCGCCGAGATCGGTGATGCCGGCCTCCACCTGGCAGCACACCGCGCCCTTGCTGACGTTGTGGCAGGAACAGATGGTTGCGCTATCCGGCAGCGCGTCGGCGCCCAGGGTCGGCGCGCCTTCGGACTGCGGCAGGATCAGGCTGGACGGGTCTTTCGGCAATGCGATGCCGTTCTGCGCGTATTGCAGCAGGGTGTCGTAGTAGCTGTTGTCGCCGACCAGTACCGCGCCGAGCACGTGCTTGCCGTCGGCGGAGACGACCAAACGGCGGTAGCTGGCGCTGGCCTCATCGATAAAGCGATAGCTCTTGGCGCCAGGGGTGGCGGCGTGGGCATCGCCGATCGAGCCAACGTCGACGCCGAGCAGCTTGAGCTTGGTCGACATGTCGGCGCCGGTGAAAGGCGTGTAGTCGGCGCCGGCCAGTTGCGCGGCAACGCTGCGCGCCATGCTGTAGCCCGGTGCGACCAGGCCGAAGATGCTGCCGTTCCAGGACGCGCACTCGCCGATGGCGAAGATCTGCGGGTCGTTGGTGCGGCAATCGTTATCCACCACCACGCCGCCGCGAGCGGCGATCTCCAGCCCGGCACTGCGGCCGAGGGCGTCCTGCGGGCGGATGCCGGCGGAGAACACGATCAGATCGGTTTCGAGGAATTCGCCATCGTTGAAATTCATCCGGTAGGCGTATTCCTCGCCGGCGACGATTTCCTGGGTGGCACGCGACAGGTGCACGCCGACGCCCAGGGCTTCGATACGTGCCTTGAGTGCGGCGCCGCCTTCGGCGTCGAGCTGCACCGGCATCAAGCGTGGCGCGAACTCGACCACATGGGCTTCCAGGCCCAGGGATTTCAGCGCGTTGGCCGCTTCAAGACCAAGCAGGCCGCCGCCGACCACCACGCCACGCTTGGCGTTGCCAGCGGCGGCACGGATCGCATCGAGGTCGTCGAGGGTGCGATAGACCAGGCGCGAATTACCCTCGGCACCGGGGATCGGCGGCACGAAAGGATAGGAGCCGGTGGCCAGCACCAGACGGTCGTAGGCATGGCGTCCGGCGACGGTCACCACTTCCTTGCGCGCGCGGTCGATCTCCAGGACTTGCGCGCCGAGGTGCAAGTGCACGCCGTGGCGGGAATAGAGATCGGGCTCGCCCAAGGCCAGGGACTCGGCATCGCGGCCGCCGAAATATTCGGAGAGATGCACGCGGTCGTAGGCGCGCTGGCGCTCTTCGCCGAACACATGCACCTGATACCGCTCGAGCGCGCCCTGCTCGATCAGCTGTTCGACGCAATGATGGCCGACCATGCCGTTGCCGATGACGATCAATGTTTCGCGCTTGATCGGAGTGACGAGAGAGTTCATAGCCGTTCCTCAGTCGAAGCCGTTGCCAGGGGCACGGCCAGCAAAAAAAAACGCCTGGAGCTGTCTACCAGCTCCAGGCGTCTTTGCCTGGTATTCATGGGTTATGTGGGGGTGATGCGCCGGACCGCGCTGTCCGCTTCACCCATCCCGCGCCGCTGAGGGCCTCTGGTCGCCGATGACCGACGGGATGCACTGCCAAAGGTGTTGGCAGGCGTTGGCGGAGCTTCTGCAGATTTCGTGCCGGAATCGCCAAGTCCTCAGCGAACACGCTTGAAGGCCCCGAGAAACCCAGGCTGCGCGGGCTTCGGGCAATTGCCGGAGAGGCTCAGAGCATGCCCCCGCGCTTGTCAGTGGGTATTAGCAGCGACGCGCAGTGATCGATAACGGTGCAGCGAAATTGCTCCGTCCCTTTTTGGGGCATTTCTACATCGCAGCAACTCTATGCAGGAGCCAGCTCGCTGGCGATGCTTTTTTATCTTGTTTGCTGGCCGAAACCCTGGCCATAAACTCTGGCCATACGGCACGCACATGGGCTGCCAATGCCCGTGGCACCGATGATGCTGCACCAGCGGCGGGAACATCCCGGGCAACAGCTCGCCGATGATCGCATCGACCAGAAACACTTCCACCGGCAGCGCCAGCATGGCGACCACCACATAGCCGGCGAACACCGCGACTATGGCCGGGAAATGACCGATGGCTTTCTGCGGCCCGCGGGGCAATAGTCCTCACTGCTGCCGTTTGCCTAGGCAGCAGCCAGGGGCGTACCGGACAGTTTCCGGCCAATGAAATGTGGCTCCCGAAGCCTGCACACTGTTGATGCCATATCGGGCATACGCACAAAAAAAAAGGCTATGTCCCAATAGCGTGTTGCATGGTGCGTCCAATCGCCTCCTGGATGCAG
>CBIHLQ010000059.1:0-28606 GCA_966210885.1 uncultured Pseudomonas sp. | reverse complement strand
GCAGGGCCGGGCCTGTTTTAGCGCGATACTGCGTTTCTCGACGCTCATTTGGAACGACCAAACTTCGCGTCTCGTGCCTTGCCTCGCGCTAAAACAGGCTCCGGCGCGGTCGCGATGAAACGGCAGCAGACCCTAACATTTCAGTTTTAATAGGGTAGGGCTCGCGGAGCTTTCTGCGTAAAATGCCGCACTTTCGTAAGCCTCCGGATTTCAGCGCACCATGGGCAGCCTCTCGGTCAGTCAGAACAAATTGCAAAAACGCCTGCGTCGTCAGGCCGGCGAAGCCATTGCCGATTTCAACATGATCGAGGACGGCGATAAGGTCATGGTGTGCCTATCCGGCGGCAAGGACAGCTACACCATGCTCGACGTGCTGCTGCACCTGCAAAAGGTCGCACCGATCAAGTTCGAGATAGTCGCGGTGAACATGGACCAGAAGCAGCCGGGCTTCCCCGAACACGTGCTGCCGGCTTACCTGGAATCCATCGGCGTGGCTTATCACATCGTCGAGAAGGATACCTACTCGGTGGTCAAGGAGCTGATCCCGGAAGGCAAGACCACCTGCTCGCTCTGCTCGCGCCTGCGCCGCGGCACGCTCTATACCTTCGCCGACGAGATAGGCGCGACCAAAATGGCCCTGGGGCATCACCGCGACGACATATTGGAGACCTTTTTCCTCAATATGTTCTACGGCGGTACGCTCAAGGCGATGCCGCCCAAGTTGCGCGCCGACGATGGCCGCAACGTGGTGATCCGCCCCTTGGCCTATTGCAGCGAGGCCGATATCGAGGCCTACAGCCAGCTCAAGCAGTTTCCGATCATCCCCTGCAACCTCTGCGGCTCCCAGGAGAACCTGCAGCGCCAGGTGGTCAAGGAGATGCTGCAGGAGTGGGAACGGAAAACCCCCGGCCGCACCGAAATCATGTTCCGCGCCTTGCAGAACGTGGTGCCCTCGCAGTTGGCGGACCGCAATCTGTTCGACTTCCAGAGCCTGAAAATCGACGACAGCGCCACGCCGCGCTTCGTCAATGTGATGAACCTGTAGCCCGGATGCAATCCGGGGGCGACTCGGATATTTCCCCGGATTGCATCCGGGCTACAAAAGCGCTCTGTAGCGATGGTCGCTCTCACGCTCGAGCGTGGGCACGAAATGATCTGCGAGAGATTCCGTAAGGACAGCCCATGCGCGACTACAAATGGCTTAACGAGTACTGCCTGAACCGCTTCGGCTCGGCCGAGGCCCTGGAGGCGCGTCTGCCGCAACCGCGCAGCGCGGATGAACTGCGAGCCCTGAGCGATGATCGCTACCTGTCACTGCTGAGCCTGCGGATCTTCCGCGCCGGCCTCAAACACAGCCTGGTCGACGCCAAATGGCCGGCTTTCGAGGAAGTGTTCTTCGGCTTCGATCCGGAGAAAGTCGTGCTGATGGGCGCCGAGCGCCTGGAAAATCTGATGCAGGACGCGCGCATCATCCGCCACCTGGGCAAGCTCAAAAGCGTGCCGCGCAATGCGCAGTTCATGCTCGACGTGGCCAAGGAAAAAGGCAGCTTCGCCGCACTGATCGCCGACTGGCCGGTGACCGATATCGTTGGCCTGTGGCAGTACTTGGCCAAGCACGGCAGTCAGCTCGGCGGCCTGTCCGCGCCGCGTTTTCTGCGCATGGTCGGCAAGGACACCTTTATCCCCAGCGACGACATGGTCGCCGCGCTCAAGGCGCAGAACATCATCGACAAGGCGCCGACCAGCCAGCGCGACCGCGCCGCCGTGCAGGCAGCGTTCAACCAGTGGCACGCGCAGAGCGGCCGGCCGCTGTGCCAGCTGTCGGTGATGCTGGCGCATACGGTCAATCATTAGCAGCAGGTGCTGCAAGCGAGGGGCTCTGGCGCACGGTGCACCCTGCGAGAGATCGAGGAGAGTGCGATGGAACAGGCCATCATCCGCGTCGCTCAGGCCATCGAACAGGCCGAACGCATTCTGATCATCACCGGCGCCGGTCTGTCCGCCGATTCGGGATTGCCCACATACCGCGGTCTGGGCGGCCTGTACAACGGTCATACCGACGAAGGTTTGCCGATCGAGGCGGCGTTGTCCGGCAGCATGCTGCAACGCGATCCGGCGTTGTGTTGGAAGTACTTGGCCGAGTTGGGCAAAGCCTGCTTGAGTGCGCAGCCGAATGCCGGGCACCGGGCCATCGTCGAGTTGCAGCGGCGTAAACCCGAGTGCTGGCTACTGACCCAGAATATCGACGGTTATCACCGCGCCGCCGGAAGCCCGGCGGAGCGTCTGATCGAGATCCATGGTGAGTTGGCGCCGCTGTATTGCCAGTCCTGCGGCGCCGTCGATCCGCAGTTGGCCGAGCACCTGAGCCGGCCTTTGCCGCCCAAGTGTCGGCAATGCGGCGGCGTATTGCGTCCGCCGGTGGTGCTGTTCGAGGAAATGCTGCCCGAGCGGGCCATCGGCACGCTCTACGCCGAGCTGCGCAAAGGCTTTGCGGTGGTCATCAGCATCGGCACCAGCGCGAGTTTTCCCTACATAGTCGAGCCCGTGTTGCGCACCCGTCAGGCCGGCGGCTTTACCGCTGAAATAAATCCGACCCGCACCGACCTGAGCGCTGCGGTGGATGTGCATCTGCAGAGCCGGGCCTTAGATGTTTTGCCGGAGCTACTGCGTCACATCCAATGACATGAAATTTGCAAATGGCGGCCATGGAAGGCATAGTCGCCGCTCAAATTTCGCTTCTCGACACGGTCGTGCCCATGCTCAAACGCCTCGCACCCCTCGTGCCTCTTGCACTTACCCTGGTTTTGGCCGCCTGCGCTGGCCATGCACCGCAATCGGAGCTGGCAACCCAGCCCGAAGTGTTCTCCTCGACAAAGCTTGCCGAGTTCGATGAACAAGCCAAAGAAGCTGCCCTGGGCGACTTCACTGAAGAAAAATCCTACAAACTGCCGCAGTTGGCCGAAAGCATCCTGTCTCACGGTTTGTCGCTGGTTGGTACTCGTTACCGTTATGGCGGCAGTTCGGTGAAGTCGGGCTTCGATTGCAGCGGGTTTATCGGTTACTTGTTCAAGGAAGAGCTGGGCATGCAATTGCCGCGCTCGTCCCGCGACATGATCAACATCGATGCGCCGCTGGTCGAGCGTGATGAGCTGGAACCGGGTGATCTGCTGTTTTTCAGCACCAATGGCCGTAATCGCGTCAGTCATGCCGGTATCTATATGGGGGATAACCAGTTTATTCATTCCTCCAGCAGCCGCAGCGGTGGGGTGCGCGTCGATAGCCTGGAAGACCGCTACTGGAACCGCACCTTTATCGAGGCCAAACGCGCCTTGGCGCTGGCCCCGAGCGAGTCGCCGGCCCGGCAGCCTTAAGTCGCCGCCTAACCGCAAAGGTTGCGCGGCGCCCGCCAAGCCGGCAGAGTAGAACCCACTCACAGGCTCTGGATCGCCTCGCTCATGCCCGTCACGACCCGTGTTGTCCTGCTGTTGCTTCTAGCCTTGCTGGGCGCCTGCTCCAGTCCCGGTCGTGCGCCCATCGCGCAGGCACCCGTTTATTCCTCCGATAGCGACTATCGCGGCGGTGCCGAAGATGTGTTGTTCCGTGCGTTGGGGTTGGTAGGTACGCCTTACCGTTATGGCGGCAATACCCCGGCCGGCGGCTTCGATTGCAGTGGCCTGATCGGCTTCGTTTACCGCGATGCCGCGGGTATCAGCCTGCCGCGTTCGACCCGCGAGTTGATCGTCATGCGCGCACCCAGCGTGGGCCGCGATGCGTTGCGCAGCGGTGATCTGCTGTTTTTCGCGACCAACGGCGGGGGTAAGGTCAGCCATGCCGGCATCTATGTCGGTGAAGGACGCTTCGTGCACGCCCCCTCCAGCGGCGGCACCGTGCGCCTGGACAGCCTGAGCAACAGTTACTGGCAGCGCAGCTATCTGAATGCCAAGCGGGTGTTCAGCGCGGATCTGGCCAGCAACCCCTGATCATCAGGCGCGCGTCATCCATGGAGAGGCCATGACCAATCGCACCCTCAATCTCGACGACAACCTGTATCGATACCTGCTCGATGTCTCCTTGCGCGAGACGCCGCTGCTCGAGCGCCTGCGCGCCGAAACCGCGCAATTGAGCAATGCGCGCTGGCAGATCGCTCCGGAGCAGGGCCAGTTCATGGCGCTGCTGGTGCAGTTGATCGACGCCAAGCGGATTATCGAAGTCGGCACCTTCACCGGCTACAGCGCGCTGTGCATGGCCCAAGCCATGGGCGAGGCGGGGCGGTTGATCTGCTGCGACATCCCTGGCGACTACAACGCCATTGCCGAGCGCTATTGGCGTGAGGCGGGGATGAGCGAGCATATCGAGCAGCGTCTGGCACCGGCCCTGGAAACCCTGGCCGCGCTGCAAGCGCAAGGCCTGGCGGGGTGCTTCGACATGATCTTTATCGACGCCGACAAAGCCAACTACCCGGCCTATCTGGAACATGCCTTGCGCCTGGTGCGCCAAGGCGGTTTGGTGCTGTTCGACAACAGTCTGTGGAGTGGCCGCGTACTCGAGGAAGATCCGCAGAGTGCCGACACCCGCGCGATCCAGGCGCTCAATCGGGCGCTGAAGGACGACCAACGTATCGATTTGTCGCTGTTGCCGCTCGGCGACGGCCTGACGCTGTGTCGCAAGCGCTAAGTGCGGCGGGTACAAAGCCGGCGTCGCTGTGAACCTTTCACGTTAGACTTGCGCGCTTCCCCGGATTGCATCCGGGCTACTGTTCAGACCGCCGTTTAATCGTTTCCTATGCCCGAACCCATTCGCCTTCCGCCTCAACCCGATGTCTGTGAACTCTGTGCCCGTGCCGTGCCGCTGACCCGCCATCATCTGATCCCCAAGGCCCTGCACGACAAGCCCTACGTGCAAAAGCGCTATGGCAAGAGCCAGCGCATCACCGCGACTCTCTGGGTGTGCCGCGCCTGCCATAACCAGATACACCGGCTGTTCAGCGAGAAGGAATTGGCCCTGAGCTACAACAGCCGCGAGGTATTGCTCGGCGACGAGCGCCTGCGTACGTTCGTCGAATGGTTGGCGGCCAAGCCGCCTGGGTTCACACCCAGGCACTGAGAGTTCTTTCAGCGGATCAGGCAGTAATTGATCAACTGCTCTTCGATGCTTTGGCGTTGCCGCAGGATCAACGCGACCATCAACAACTGCGCGACTTCGTCGTAGCTGTAAAGAATGCGGTACTCGTCTACATTCAGCTCGCGGTAATGGCTGATACCCAGCAAGGCCGCTTGCTGGCAAACCGGGGCGGCCAACGGGTGAGCCTTGAGACGCTTTTCCAGCGTGTCGATCAAGGTAGCCAATCTGGCCTGTGCCAGTTCGACACCCAGGTAAGGGGCCAGATGGTGAATCTGTGAAATCAGGCTTTCTTCGGCGGTGGTTGCGTAGGCGATCTTAATCGTCTTGCTCATCTGCGGAGGCTCCTGCCATTCCCTGGACAGTTGGGCTGCGCTGTTTCAGGCGTTCCAGCAGGGTATCCCCCGAGATCAAGCGGCCTTCAGTCTTGTCGCGCTCGGCGAAAGACAGCAGTTTGATCAGCGCCAAGGCCTCATCGCGGCGCTTGCGCTCGGCGTAGGACTCGACCACATAGGCCGGCACGCCATTCTGGGTAATCACCATCGGCTCGCTTAAATCCAGCGAAGCAGCATGCTGCTTCAGGTAACTAATGGTTTGGACTTTCATGGCTGTCTCCTGGTGGTGGAAGGAAGGAAGGCCCGAAATGGGCATGGCTGCCTTCAAGAGAGTGAACCGCTTGCATTGTGGTGGGCTGAATATGGTCTGTATATAGATTGATCGCAACCCATGGTTTTCTTTTCCGATGGTGGGATCTCCATCTACGCCCCAAAGCAATCCTCGTTTGACGCCTAAACCCGAACTCTCTACCCTTCGCGCCTTGCAACAGGTGCCCCAGACGCTGTGCGTCCAAGGGGTGAAACAGGGAAGTCGGTGCGTTGTGCCCAGCAGGCCAACCATTCCGACGCTGCCCCCGCAACGGTAGGCGAGTCAACGACCGCATCACAGCCACTGTGCTCACGCATGGGAAGGCGCGGTTGGAACCTTCGGGTTCACTCGCAAGCCCGGAGACCGGCCTGTCGCAGTCCATGGCATCGCGGAGGGCGTTGCTTGGCGTAGGCGCCGCAGTAATTGCGGCGCCTACGCGCCTGTTCTCCGCCTGCCTATCCCAGCCTATGTCGCGCGGGTGGCACGACGGAGAACCTATCTTGATTCGCAAACCTTTTGCGGGATCGGCAGCCTGTGCGTTGCTGAGCCTATTTCCCTTTTCTTCAGCCTTTGCCGCCAGCCAGGCGCTGACGCTGGACAAACAACTGGTAACCGCCACGCGCACCGCGCAAACCGCCGAGCAGAGCCTCGCCGCAGTAACCGTGATCGACCGCGCGCAGATCGAGCGCAGCCAGGCACAATCGCTGCCGGAGCTGCTCAGGCAGGTGCCCGGCGTGTCTCTCAGCAACAGCGGCGGGCCGGGCAAGTCCACGGCGCTGTATATGCGCGGCAGCAATTCCAACCATGTGCTGGTGCTGATCGACGGCATCAAGGTCGGCTCGGTGACCTCTGGCGGCGCCGCGTTGCAGGACCTGTCGGTCGAGCTGATCGAGCGCATCGAGGTGGTGCGCGGGCCGCGTTCCAGCCTGTATGGCTCGGAGGCCATCGGCGGGGTGATCCAGATTTTCACCCGCAAGGGCCGTGGCGAGGGGGGCAAGCCGTTCTTTTCCGCCGGCTATGGCACCCACGACAGCTACAGCGGCAGTGCCGGCGTCAGCGGTGGCGGCCGGCAGGGCTGGTACAGCCTCGGTCTCAGCGGCCTGGATACGGACGGCATCAACGTCAAGGAAGCGGACGCCAGCGGTTACGAAAACGATGCCGACGGTTATCGCAGCCTGTCCGGGACGCTGAGCGGCGGTTATCGCTTCGACAATGGCCTGGAATTGGACGGAAATCTATTGCAGGTCAAGTCCCACAGCGATTACGACTCGGTTTCCTGCCCTGTCAACCGCCCCTGCACAGGCTTTGGTGCCAACTCCGATGGGCTGCAAAGGAGCGTCGGTGGCCGCGCCCGCTTTTCTCCGCGGGAGCCTTGGCGGGTTACCCTGCAGGCCGGACGTAGCGAGGACAAGTCCGATGCCTTCCAGGACGGCGACTTCTATTCACGCTTCGACAGCCGTCGCGACAGCGCCAGTTGGCAGAATGACCTGAGCCTGGCCGACGGCCATACTCTAAGCCTCGGCGTTGATTACCAGCGCGACGAGGTTAACGGCACCACCGCCTACGCCGTGGACAACCGCGACAACAAGGGCGCCTTTGTCCAATACCTCGGCGGATACGGGCGCCATGACTGGCAGTTGTCCCTGCGCCGCGACGATGACGAGCAATTCGGCCGCCACGATACCGGTAATATCGCCTGGGGCTATGCCTTGAGCGAGGCGCTACGGCTGACCGCCAGCTACGGCACGGCATTCAAGGCGCCGACCTTCAACCAGCTCTACTTCCCCAATTTCGGTAACCCGGACTTGCAAGCCGAGGAGTCGCAGAGCGTCGAACTCGGCCTGGCCGGGCGGCACGCTTGGGGCCACTGGGCGGTGAACGCCTACCGCACTGAAATCGACAACCTGATCGCCACGGTGCGGGTCAATGGCGTCAGCCAGGCCCAGGGCGTCGACCAGGCGCGTATCCGCGGTCTCGAACTGCTGGTCGGCAGCGAGCTGCTGGGCTGGCAATGGAATGCCAACTACACGCTGATGGACGCCGAAAACCGCTCGCAGCGTGCCAGCCGCACCGGTATTCCCTACTACGGCAAGGACCTCAATCGGCGGCCGAGCCAGCTGTTCAATCTGGATATCGATCGCGCTATCGGCGCGTTCAGCGTCGGTGCCAGCCTGCACGCGCAGAACTCCACCTACGACGACCTGGAAAACCAGAGCGAGCTGGCCGGCTTCGCCACCCTCGACCTGCGCGGCGAATACCGCCTGAACCCCGAGTGGCGTCTGCAAACGCGGGTGGCCAATCTGCTGGATGCCGATTACCAGACCGCCGAGGGCTTCAACCAGCCTGGCCAGGCGGTTTATTTCACTGTGCGCTACCAGGCGCTTTGATCGAGCCGAGAGGAAACCCCGATGCTCAAGTTATCCCCCCGCGCCCAATTGGCGATCGGCCTGGCCCTGGCGCTGCTGATGGCCATGACCCGCGGCCAACATTTCGCCACGCTCAATCTGCCCAGCGCGTCCTGGGCTGTGTTCTTCCTCGCCGGTGCGCTGCTGCGGCCGCGTTGGCTGTTCCCGGCGCTGTTTATCGAGGCGTCGTTGCTCGACTTCGCGGCGGTGCAGTGGGCCGGGGTCAGTGACTGGTGCCTGTCGCCGGCTTACTGGATGCTGCTGCCGGCCTACGGCTCGCTGTGGCTGGGCGGGCGGTTGTATGCCGCTTGGCATCGCGAGCACCTGAGCAGCCTGGCGCTGCTGATGGCCACGGTAATGATCGCGGCCCTGGTCTGCTACCTGTTTTCCGGCGGCGGTTTTCTGTATTTCTCCGGGCGTTACCCGGAGCCGAGCCTGGAGTTGCTGGCCGAGCGCATCGGTATTTACTACCCGCGTTACCTGGGCGGTTTGGCGCTCTATGTCGGCCTGGCGGCATTGTTGTACAGCGGCATTCGCGCGGCGCGATTGGCGCCCAGCCGCGAGGCGCGCAGATGAGCGAGCCCGTGCCCGCTCCGCGTCACTGCCCGGCGTTATTGATCACCGCGCCGGCGTCCGGCCAGGGCAAGACCACGGTCACCGCGGCCCTGGCGCGCCTATATGCGCGCCAGGGCAAGCGGGTGCGGGTGTTCAAGTGCGGCCCGGATTTTCTCGACCCGATGATCCTCGCCCGCGCCAGCGGCGCGGCGGTTTATCAGCTGGACCTGTGGATGGTCGGCGAGGCCGAGAGTCGGCGTCTGCTCTGGGAAGCGGCGGGCGAGGCCGAGCTGATCCTGATCGAAGGGGTGATGGGGCTGTTCGACGGCTCGCCCTCGGCGGCCGACCTGGCACGGCGCTTTGGCGTGCCGATCCTGGCGGTGATCGACGGCTCGGCCATGGCCCAGACCTTCGGTGCATTGGCCCATGGCCTGGCGACTTTTCAGGCGGACTTGCCGTTCTCCGGGGTGCTTGGCAACCGCGTTGGCAGTAGGCGCCACGGCGAAATTCTGCGCGCTTCGTTGCCGCCGTCGATCCGCTGGTACGGCGCCTTGCCGCGCAGCGCTGAGGTCGAGCTGCCGAGCCGCCATTTGGGCTTGGTCCAGGCCGAGGAGCTCAAGGATCTGGACGCGCGCCTGGATGCCGCCGCCGAAGCCCTGGCCGCCAGCGCCGATACCGAATTGCCGCCTGCGGTTGCATTTGCCGCACCAGAATCCTGCGCCCTTGAGCCGCTGCTTAAGGGCGTGCGGATCGGCGTGGCGCGCGACAGCGCCTTCGCGTTTATCTACCAAGCCAACCTGGATCTGCTGCGCGACCTGGGCGCCGAGCTGCGGTTCTTTTCGCCGTTGGCCGACAGCCAATTGCCCGAAGTCGACAGCCTGTACCTGCCCGGCGGTTATCCCGAGTTGCACCTGGCGCAGCTCGAAGCCAACCACGCCATGGCGACGGCGATCCGCGCCCATCATGCCGTGGGCAAGCCGATCCTGGCCGAGTGCGGCGGCATGCTTTATCTGCTCGATAAACTGACC
The DNA here is from genome assembly GCA_966210885.1 of uncultured Pseudomonas sp. Classification (GTDB taxonomy): domain Bacteria; phylum Pseudomonadota; class Gammaproteobacteria; order Pseudomonadales; family Pseudomonadaceae; genus Aquipseudomonas. Next base: position 18,855 of record CBIHLQ010000059.1, on the reverse strand, counting down.
GATCAGCAGGGCGCCAGTGGCCGCATGCTCGGTTTGCTCAGCGGCGAGGCGACCCTGCAACCGCGGCTGACCGCCTTGGCCTTGCAGGAGGTCGAACTGCCGGAAGGGCGTTTGCGCGGCCATAGCTTTCACCATTCGGCGCTGACCAGCGCGCTTGCGCCCATCGCCCAAGGCGAGTGCCCGAACTACCGGCGTACCGCCGAGGCGGTCTACCGCAGCGGGCGGCTGACCGCGTCTTATATCCACTTCTATCTGCCGTCCGACCCGCGGGCGGCGGCCGCGCTCTTTCTGCCTCGAGAATTTCTATGAGCGAGCATGCCTTCAGCGCCGAAGAACGCGCGGCGGTGTACCGGGTCATCGCCGAGCGCCGCGATATGCGCCATTTCAGCGGCGGCGAGGTGGCCCCGGAACTGCTCGCGCGGCTGCTCGAAGCGGCGCATCAGGCGCCCAGCGTCGGCTTGATGCAGCCTTGGCGGTTTATCCGCATTACCCGGCCGGCGCTGCGCGAATCGATCCACGGCCTGGTGGAGGCGGAGCGGCTGCGCACCGGCGAAGCCCTGGGCGAGCGCGGCAGCGATTTTATGCGGCTCAAGGTCGAGGGCATCCGCGATTGCGCCGAGTTGCTGGTGGTGGCGTTGATGGATGGCCGCGAGGCCCATGTGTTCGGCCGCCGTACTTTGCCGGAAATGGACCTGGCATCTCTGGCCTGCGCCATTCAGAATCTCTGGCTGGCCGCCCGCGCCGAAGGTTTGGGGATGGGCTGGGTGTCGCTGTTCGACCCCCAGGCCCTGGCCGAGTTATTGGCCATGCCGCCCGGTAGCAAGCCGTTGGCGGTGCTGTGCCTGGGGCCGGTCGAGGCCTTCTATGAGGCGCCGATGCTGGTGCAGCAGGGCTGGGCCAGGCCGCGGCCGCTGCATGAGCTGCTATTCGAGAATCGCTGGGGAGAAGAACAAACGTGAAACACCCGCAAGCTAATCGACACCCGCTCGCCCCGAGGGCGGGGCGGTGAGCCTGGTGCTGGCCAGCGTCGCCGGCGTGGCCCTGGACGCGGCCCACGGCGAGCCAAAGGGCTGGCATCCGCTGGTGGCGTTCGGGCGCATGGCCGAGCGCCTTGAGCAACGATTCAACCCAGCCGGCGGCGGTTGGCGCAGCCATGGGGTGAGCGCCTGGTGCCTGGCGGTGTTGCCGCTGACACTGCTGACCTGGCTGCTCAGCCAAGTGTCGGCGCTGGGCTGGGCGGTGGAAATCATCGCGCTCTATCTGGCCCTTGGTTTGAAGAGCCTCGGCGAACATGCGCTGCCGGTGGCCCAGGCCCTGCGTTTGGGCGACCTGGCGCTGGCGCGCGAGCGGGTCGGTTATATGGTCAGCCGTAATACCGCCGAATTGGACGCCACCGGCGTGGCGCGTGCCGGTACCGAGTCGGTGCTGGAAAACGGTTCGGATGCGGTGTTCGCCGCGCTGTTCTGGTTCCTTATCGCCGGGGCGCCGGGCGTGGTGTTCTACCGCCTGAGCAACACCCTGGATGCGATGTGGGGCTATCGCAACGAGCGCTTCGAACGTTTCGGCTGGGCCGCGGCGAAAATCGACGACGTCTTGAATTACCTGCCCGCGCGGCTGGTGGCGCTGACTTACGCGCTGCTCGGGCGCACCTGGTCGGCGTTGCAATGCTGGTACGCCCAAGCCCGCGAGTGGGACAGCCCCAACGCCGGGCCGGTGATGGCCGCCGGTGCCGGCGCCCTGGGCGTGAGCCTAGGCGGTGCGGCCGAATACCATGGCGAATTGCACCAGCGCCCGCTACTGGGCGAAGGCCCGCCGCCGCGCGCGCGGGATATCGAGCGGGCGTTGAACCTGGTTTATGGCGGCGTGCTGCTGTGGCTCGCCCTGTTGCTGCTGTGGGCGCTTTTCCGTGCTTGAGCATGGCGGTCGCTTGCGCGCGGCAGCGCTGCGCCACGGCATCGCCCTGGCGGATTGGCTGGATCTGTCCACCGGCATCGCGCCCTACGGCTGGGCGTTGCCGCAGATTCCCGCTACGGCCTGGTCGCGCCTGCCGGAAACCGACGACGGCCTGGAAGCCGCCGCCCGCGACTACTACGGCGTGGCCAGCCTGCTGCCGGTGGCCGGCTCCCAGGCGGCGATTCAGGCGTTGCCGCGGTTGGTCCGCAACGCCCGGGTTGGCATCGTCTCGCCGGCTTACGCCGAGCATGCCGCGGCCTGGCAGCGCGAGGGCCACAAGGTGCTGGCGCTCAGCGAGGCGGCGGTCAACCGCGCCCTGGATCGCCTCGATGTGCTGCTGCTGATCAATCCGAACAACCCCAGCGGGCGGCGTTTCGAGCGCGAGCAATTGCTGGTCTGGCATGCGCGCCTGGTCGAGCGCGGCGGCTGGCTGGTGGTCGACGAGGCCTTTATCGACTGCACGCCCGAGCAGAGTCTGGCGCCGCACAGCGACTTGCCGGGGCTGATCGTGCTGCGCTCGTTCGGCAAGTTCTTCGGCCTGGCCGGTATCCGTCTGGGCTTCGTCCTGGCGCAGCAGGCGCTGCTTGATCAATTGGCCGAACTGCTCGGGCCCTGGGCCGTCAGCGGGCCGAGCCGGGCGGTGGCCACGGCTTTGTTGCAGGACCGCGCCGGCCAGCAGGCGCAGCGCCAGCGCTTGCTCGCCGATGGCGAGCGCCTGGCCGCCTTGCTCGGCGATCAGGGCCTGGCGCCAGCCGGCGGTTGCGCACTGTTCCAGTTCTGCTGCACCCCGGCGGCCGCGTTGCTGCATGAGTTTCTCGCCGCCAACGGCATCCTCACCCGGTTGTTCGACAGCCCCAGCAGCTTGCGCTTCGGCCTGCCGGCGGACGAGCCGGGCTGGCAGCGTTTGCAACAGGCGCTGGCCTTATTCGCCAAGGAGTCCCGATGACCAGTTTGATGGTGCAGGGCACCACCTCCGATGCCGGCAAAAGCACCCTGGTGACCGCGCTGTGCCGCTGGCTCAAGCGCCAGGGCGTCGGCGTGGTGCCGTTCAAACCGCAGAACATGGCGCTCAACAGTGCGGTGACCGCCGATGGCGGCGAGATCGGCCGCGCCCAGGCGGTGCAGGCCCAGGCCGCCGGGCTGGCGCCGCACACCGATATGAACCCGGTGCTGCTCAAGCCCAACAGCGATATCGGCGCCCAGGTGATCATCCATGGTCGCGCGCTGAGCAGCATGGACGCGGTGGCCTACCACGATTACAAGAAGGTCGCGATGAACGCCGTGCTGGAGTCGCACCGGCGTCTGGCGGCGGCTTATCCGGTGGTGATGGTGGAGGGCGCCGGCTCGCCGGCGGAGATCAATCTGCGTGCCGGCGACATCGCCAATATGGGTTTTGCCGAGGCGGTGGATTGCCCGGTGATCCTGATCGCCGATATCGACAAGGGCGGGGTGTTCGCCCATCTGGTCGGCACCCTGGCGTTGCTCTCGGAGAGCGAGCAGTCGCGGGTCAAGGGCTTCGTGATCAACCGTTTTCGCGGCGATATCGCACTGTTGCAGCCAGGGCTGGACTGGCTCGAACAGCGCACCGGCAAACCGGTGCTCGGGGTGTTGCCCTACCTGATGGATTTCCATCTGGAGGCCGAGGACGCGATCGACGTGCGCCAAGCCGCCAAAGCCAGCGAAACCCTCAAGGTGGTGGTGCCGGTGCTGCCGCGCATCAGCAACCACACCGATTTCGATCCGCTGCGCCTGCACCCGCAGGTCGAGCTGACCTTCGTCGGTCCCGGCCAGGCGATTCCGCCCGCCGACCTGATCATCCTGCCCGGCTCGAAGAGTGTGCGCGCCGACCTGGCGTTTCTCCGCGCCCAGGGCTGGGAGGCGGCGATCCACAAGCACCTGCGTTATGGCGGCAAGTTGCTGGGCATCTGCGGCGGCTTGCAGATGCTCGGCGAGCGCATCGACGACCCCCACGGCCTCGAAGGCGCCGCTGGCAGCAGCGATGGCCTGGGGTTGCTGGCGTTCGCCACCGTGCTCGAGCCCGAGAAGCAGCTGCGCAATGTGCAAGGTCACCTGTGCCTGGAAAACGCCGCGGTCAGCGGCTATGAGATCCACGCCGGGGTCAGCACCGGGCCGGCCCTGGAGCGTGCGGCGGTGCTACTCGATGACGGCCGCAGCGACGGTGCGTTGAGCGCCGACGGCCAGATGCTCGGCACTTACCTGCACGGCCTGTTCGAATCCAGCGAGGCCAGCGCCGCATTGTTGCGCTGGGCCGGGCTGCGCGAGGTGCAGACGGTCGACTATCACGCCCTGCGCGAACGCGATATCGAGCGCCTGGCCGATATGGTCGAGGCGCATCTGGATACGCGGAAATTACGCGAGCTATGCGGCCTGTAGCCCGGATGCAATCCGGGAATGGTATGTGCGCCGAGACGATTCCCCGGATTGCATCCGGGCTACGAAGAGCCTGTAGGGTGGATCACGCTTTATCGATCCACCATTTACGGCGTGATGGTGGATGTAAAAAACGACATCCACCCTACGGGAGGCAAGGTGAACCATGCTTGAACTGATTTTGGGCGGTGCCCGTTCCGGCAAGAGCCGTCTGGCCGAGAAACTGGCGGGCGAGTCGGGCCTGGCGGTGACTTATATCGCCACCAGCCAGGCCCTGGATGGCGAGATGAGCGCGCGCATCCAACAGCATCGCGCCCGCCGGCCCGAGCACTGGGCGCTGGTCGAGGAGCCGCTGGCGCTGGCCCGGGTGCTCGGCGAACTGGCTGCGCCGCAGCGTTGCCTGCTGGTCGATTGCCTGACGCTGTGGCTGACCAATCTGTTGATGCTCGACGACGAGGCGCGCCTGGCCGCCGAGCGCGATGCGCTGCTCGCGTGCCTGGCGGGGTTGCCGGGGCGGATCATTCTGGTCAGCAACGAAACCGGGCTGGGCGTGGTGCCCATGGGCGAGTTGAGCCGGCGCTATGTCGACGAAGCCGGCTGGTTGCATCAGGCGCTGGCCGAACGCTGTGGACGTGTGGTCTTTAGCGTGGCGGGTTTGCCGATGGTTTTGAAAGGAGCGGCACTGTGAGCGAGCAATGGTGGCAACAGGGCTGCCGCGCGCCGGATGCGCGGGTACGCGAGCAGGCCTTGGCCCGTCAGCAGCAATTGACCAAGCCGGCCGGCTCTCTCGGCAGGCTGGAGCACTTGGCCGTGCAACTGGCGGCGCTGCAAGGCGAGCAACAGCCGGGCGTCGAGCGCATTGCGATCAGCATCTTCGCTGGCGACCATGGCGTGGTCGCCGAGGGGGTTTCGGCGTTTCCCCAGGCGGTGACCGGGCAGATGCTGGCGAATTTCGTCGGCGGGGGCGCGGCCATCAGCGTGCTCGCGCGGCAACTGGGTGCGACCCTGGAAGTGATCGACCTGGGCACCGCCACGCCGCTGGAGCCGCTGCGTGGTGTGCGTCACCTGCAGATCGGCGCGGGCACGCGCAACTTCCTCCATGACGCGGCGATGAGCGCCGCCCAGCTGACGCTCGCCCTGGGCGCCGGCCAGGCCGCCGCAGTGCGCGCCCGCGAGGTGCGCAGCCAGCTGTTTATCGGCGGCGAGATGGGCATCGGCAATACCACCGCGGCCACGGCTTTGGCCTGCATGCTGCTGGATTGCGCCGCGGCCGAGCTGGTCGGCCCCGGTACCGGCCTGGATCACGCCGGGGTGGCGCGTAAGGCCGCGGTTATCGAGCGGGCGCTGGAGTTGCACCGCCCGGCCAGCGGCGACCCACTGGAGGCGCTGCGCCGCCTGGGCGGCTTCGAGATCGCGGCGCTCACCGGCGCCTATATCGCCTGCGCGCAGCAGGGCATCGCGGTGCTGGTGGACGGTTTTATCTGCAGCGTCGCCGCGCTGTTGGCGGTGCGCCTGAACCCGGCATGCCGTGACTGGTTGCTGTTCGCCCACTGCGGTGCCGAGCCCGGTCACAAGCGCGTGCTGGGCGAGATGCAGGCCGAGCCCTTGCTCGACCTCGGCCTGCGCCTGGGCGAGGGCAGCGGTGCAGCCTTGGCGGTGCCGCTGCTGCAACTGGCCTGCGGCCTGCATAACGAAATGGCCACCTTCGCCGAGGCGGCGGTGTCCGCGGCGCCGGCATGACGGTTTATCTGGAATTGCTGCGCCATGGCGAGACCGAACTGGGCGGCGGCTTGCGCGGCAGCCTCGATGACGCCCTGACCACCGGCGGCTGGACGCAATTGCGCGCCGCGGTGATCGGCGGCGGGCCCTGGGATCGGCTGATCAGCTCGCCGTTACAGCGTTGCGCGCGTTTCGCAGAGGAGCTGGCCGCGCAGCAGTCGTTGCCGCTGAGCCTGGAGCCCGGCTTGCAGGAGCTGCATTTCGGCGCCTGGGAAGGGCGCAGCACGGCCGAGTTGATGCAGACCGCGGCCGAGGACCTCGGGCGCTTCTGGGCCGACCCCTATGCTTTCACCCCGCCGCAAGGCGAACCCTTGCCGGCATTCGAGGCGCGCGTGCTCGGCGCGTTGCAGCGTTTGCACAAGCGGCATGCCGGCGAGCGTCTGCTGCTGATCACCCACGGCGGGGTGATGCGCCTGCTGTTGGCGCGGGCCCGTGGTCTGCCGCGCAGCGATTTGCTGCAGGTCAACGTTGGCTATGCTGAGCGTTTCCGCTTGAGCCTCGATGGCACGGGTGCGCTGAAGGAGTTGGTATGACGCCGTTACTGATCGCCCTGCAATTTCTCACCCGCCTGCCGATCCGCCTGGCCGGTATGCCGACGCCGCGGCAGATGGGCCGCTCGCTGCTCTGGTTTCCGCTGGTGGGGCTGCTGATCGGCCTGTTGCTGGTCGCCGCGCACGGGTTGCTCGGCGACACGCCGGCGCTGTTGCAGGCGGCTTTGCTGCTGACGTTCTGGGTGGCGCTGAGCGGCGGCCTGCACCTCGACGGCCTGGCCGACAGCGCAGACGCCTGGGCTGGCGGTTTCGGCGATCGCGAACGCACCCTGACGATCATGCAGGACCCGCGCAGCGGACCGATTGCGGTGGTCGTGTTGGTGCTGCTGCTGTTGCTCAAATTCGTTGCCCTGGCCACGCTGCTCGACGCCGGGGCTGCGTTCAGTGCGTTGCTGCTGGCCCCGCTGCTCGGCCGCGGCGCACTGCTGGCGCTGTTTCTCGTCACGCCTTACGTGCGCCCCGGCGGTTTGGGCCAGGCCATGGCCGATAATCTGCCGCGCACAATCGGCTGGCGCGTGCTGATCGCCAGCGCGCTGTTCTGCCTGCTATTGGGTGGGCGTGCAGGGCTGCTGGCTATCGCGGCGGCGCTCGGAGCGTTCTGGCTATTGCGGCGGCTGATGTGCCAGCGCCTCGGCGGCACCACCGGGGATACCGCCGGCGCCCTGTTGGAAACGCTCGAATGCGTGGTTCTGCTGGTCTTGGCTCTCAGCCTGTAATCACTGGCTCAAGCCAGGGTCAGCGAATTGCATTCGTCGGCGCAACGCTGACAAGCCTGGGCGCATTGCTGGCAATGCTCGTGATGGTGCTTGAGGCACTCTTCGGCGCAGGCCTGGCAGACGATCGCGCAGAGCCTGCAGAACTCGTCGACCAAGCCGCTTTCGCGGGCCATCAGTACTTCCGCCAGGTGACACATGTCCGCGCAGTCGCGGTCGAGTTGAATGCAGGTGGCCATTGCGGTCACGTCGTCTTCCCGGAGGCAGGCCGACGCGCAGACCTCGCAGGCGATGGCGCAGGCGCTGCACGCTTGCATGCAGGATGCGTATTCGGGCGAACTCATGCTCGATTCTCCAATCATGGGTGACTTGCGGTTGACCGGCGCGCGGGCGGGCACGTTCAGGTTTTTTCCGGGAAAACCAGGTGCCAGGCACTTCTTATGACGAGCTGCTAACGTTTGAAAGTGGCTATCCGGAAAAGGCGCTTTTGTGTGATCAGGTCATTTAAGTTCGCACTGCTGGCCATGACGCTCGGCTTGTTGCCCGCGGTGCCGCTGGTACAGGCCGAGCCGTTGGTCTGGGGCGTGGTGCCGTTGCCCGGTGCATTCAACGTGCACAATGGCCAGGTGACCGGCGGCATCCTGTTCGATTCCATGCGTTTGCTCGAAGCGCAATTGCCCGAGTTGCAGATGCGCTACAAGGTATTGCCCATGAGTCGTATCAAACAGCACATGGATGCGCTGGATAACCTATGCAGCAACGGGCATTTGCAAAGCGCGGAGCGTGACCGCGTTGGCTATTTCGTGCCCCTCATGCTCTTTACGCCCATTCATGTGTTGGTCCGTCGACAAACCCTCGATCAATTGTTGATCGAGGACGGCAAGGTCAGCCTCGACTGGTTGTTCGGCAGAACCTATCTACGCGGTGCCTTGGCGAAGAGTCGGGTGTATCCCGAGGAAATTCGCGAGCGGCTGCATCAGGCTCAGGTCGAGGGGCGCATTCAGGCACTGGGCGGCAGTATGGCGGGCGAAAATTTGCTGCTGATGGTCAGCCATGGGCGTTTGGATTATGTATTCGATTACCCGTTGATCTACACCGAGGTCGCGCGACACTTCAGTCTCAGCGAGCCACTGGTCAGCGTGCCGCTGCGCGAGAGTCCGCATTTGGTGCAGGTGGGTATCTATTGCCCGCGAAACGCCTGGGGCGCGCGTATGGCCATGCATTTGGACCACGCCATACGTGAGATTTCCGCGCAACCGAAGACGCTATTGGCGCTTTACCGGCGCTGGCTACCGCCGCAGGTTTATGGTCACTACCGCGAAGAGCTATTGCGCTTCTTTCAGCAGCGCGCGGCGGCCTCCGCGCTGGTTCTCGATTAGTCGATGGTCGACTTGTTTTAAGTGTTGCCAGGCGTCAATCTTAGCGACCTGATCGTTCGATCAAGATTGAGCAGCCTGGAGACTGGAACATGAGGACAATAGGACGCGCCGGGCTGGGGATACTTCTGGGCGGGTCGTTGATCCTGGCGCTGTCGTTGGGCATTCGTCATGGCTTCGGTTTGTTTCTGCCGCCGATGAGCGCCGAATTCGGTTGGGGGCGCGAGGTGTTCGCTTTCGCCATCGCCCTGCAGAACCTGATCTGGGGCCTGGCCCAGCCGTTCGCCGGTGCTGTGGCGGATCGCTTCGGGGCGCGGCGCACGATCATTCTCGGCGGCATCCTCTACGGCCTCGGCCTGCTGACCATGGGGTTGGCGGATTCGCCATGGTCGCTGTCGCTGAGCGCGGGTTTGTTGATCGGCCTGGGACTGTCCGGCACTTCGTTTTCGGTGATTCTCGGCGCGGTCGGCCGCGCGGTGCCGGTGGAAAAACGCAGCCTGGCGATGGGCATAGTCGCGGCGGCCGGCTCCTTCGGTCAGTTCGCCATGTTGCCCGGTACCCTCGGGTTGATCAGTTGGTTGGGCTGGTCGGCGGCATTGTTCGCCCTCGCTCTGCTGGTCGCGCTGATCCTGCCGTTGGCGACGATGGTCAAGGACCGGCCGTTGCCGAGCCTGGGCCAGGAACAGACACTGCGCGAGGCGTTGCGCGAAGCCGCCGGGCATTCCGGGTTCTGGCTGTTGGGTCTGGGGTTCTTCGTCTGCGGCTTCCAGGTGGTGTTTATCGGCGTGCACCTGCCGGCGTATCTGGTCGATCAACATTTGCCGGCGCTGGTCGGCACCACGGTGTTGGCGCTGGTCGGGTTGTTCAATATCTTCGGCACCTATGGCGCCGGCTGGCTCGGCGGGCGGATATCCAAGCCGCGCCTGCTCAGTGCGCTGTACCTGGCGCGCGCGGTGGTGATCACGTTGTTCGTGCTGACACCGCTGACGGCTTGGAGCGCTTATGCGTTTGGCATCTCCATGGGGTTGTTGTGGCTATCCACGGTGCCTTTGACCAACGGTACGGTGGCGACTCTGTTCGGCGTGCGCAACCTGTCGATGCTCGGCGGCATCGTCTTCCTGTTCCATCAGCTCGGGGCGTTTATGGGCGGTTGGTTGGGCGGTTATTTATATGACCGCACGGGCAGCTACGAACTGGTCTGGCAGATCGCGATCCTGCTCAGCCTGATGGCCGCGGCGCTGAACTGGCCGGTGCGCGAGCAGCCGGTCGCGCGTCTGCGCAATCTCGAGGTCGGGGCATGAACACACACTACTGGTTGAATAGCGCACTGGCTCTGGCCGGCGCCGCCTTGCTCGGCTTGATCTGGTGGGCTTGGCTGCAAAGCGGCTTGGCGTTTATGCAGTTGGGCATAGGCGTGTGTTAAGCCCGATGCCTGTTGCCACTGCCTTGACAGGCGCGTAGCGTCGGGTTTCGCCCTCGTTCAGGAGCTCGCCATGTTGCTGCGCGCCTTCGCCATTTCGCTGTTATTGAGCGCTATCGCCGTCCCCACGCTGGCCGATGAATGCCCAGCGCTGCTGCAGGGCGAGCTGACCCAGTTGCGTAGCAAGGACAGCATCGATCTGTGCGAGCGCTTCGCCGGTAAGCCGTTGCTGGTGGTCAATACCGCCAGCTTCTGCGGTTTCACCCCGCAGTTCAAAGGGCTGGAGGCGCTTTATCAGCGCTACAAGGGGGAAGGCCTGGAGGTGCTCGGCGTACCGTCCGACGACTTCAAGCAAGAGGCCGGCAGTAGCGAAGAAACCGCCAAGGTCTGCTATGTCAATTACGGCGTGAGCTTCGCCATGAGCGAACCGCAGCGGGTCAGCGGCGCCGACGCCATCGGCCTGTTCAAGGGCCTGGCGGCGCAGAGTCAGGCGCCGGGCTGGAACTTCTTCAAATACGTGGTCGACCGCCAGGGCCGGGTGCTCGCCAGCTTCCCCAGTACCACCCTGGCGGATGATCCGGCGTTGCTCGCCGCGGTCGAGCAGGCGATCGCCTCGGCGCCAGCGGCGAATCGCCAATAGCCCATCGCCAGTCACCCATCTGGGCGATGGGATAGGTTTTCCCTCCTGCTTACACTTGTTGCACGTCGGACGCAGTCTCCCGGCGCCAACAATAATAATCAGGAGGCATCCCATGCGTCGTACCTTCACTACTGCTCTTGCCGGTCTGGCTCTGCTTGGCGCCGTCGAGGCCCAAGCCGGCACCTATACCCAAACCAAGTATCCGATCGTGCTGGTGCACGGTGTCACCGGTTTCGACACCATCGGCGGCTTGATCAACTATTTCCACACCATCCCCTGGAACCTCGAGCGCGACGGCGCCAAGGTCTATGTCGCCAGCGTTTCCGCGCTGAACGACAGCGAGCAGCGCGGGGCCGCGCTGGCTCAGCAGATAGTGCCGTGGGCCGGTGCCAACGGCGGCAAGGTCAACCTGATCGGCCACAGCCAGGGTTCGCCGACCTCGCGGGTCGCCGCCTCCTTGCGCCCGGATCTGGTGGCCTCGGTGACCTCGATCAATGGCGTCAACAAGGGTTCGAAGGTGGCCGACGTGCTGCGCGGGGTGATTCCGCCCAACAGCGCTATCGAAGGCGGCGCCAATGCCCTGGCCAACGCCCTGGGCGCGGTGATCAATCTGCTGTCCGGCTCCAGCAACCCGCAGAGCGGCATCGATGCCCTGAAAACCCTGACCACCGCCGGCACCGCTGCGCTCAACAGCCGCCACCCGTGGGGCGTCAACACCAGCAGCTACTGCGCCAAGTCCACCGAAGTGCACAACGTACGGGGGCACAACATTCGCTACTTCTCCTGGACTGGCAATACCTCTTACACCAACGTCTTCGATGCCGTGGACCCGTTCCTCGCCATCACCGGCCTGGCGTTCGGTAGCGAGAAGAACGATGGTCTGGTCGGCGTCTGCTCCACCTACCTGGGCCAGGTATTGGGCGACAGCTACAACCTGAACCACGTCGATGCGATCAACCATCTGTTCGGCATCCGCGGCTGGACCGATCCGGTGTCGCTGTATCGTCAGCATGCCAATCGCCTGAAAAACAAGGGCGTCTGATCGCCATCAGACCATTGCGACGCGAAGCGCCTGGCCGATCTTGCATCGTGCCAGGCGCTCTGCGTTTGTCGTCGATAGTTTTCCGGAGGACGCATGACTCTGCCTTATCGCACCATCTGCTCGGTTGCCGGGCTGGCGCTCGCCGCCAGCGCCGCCACGCTCTACTGGCAATGGCCCACAGCGCCGACGGGTGAATTCAAGGCCGCCGCCGCGCCTACCCGGGTGCTGGATGAGGTCTCCGCCGGCGCGCTGCTGCGCAACCAGCCCAAGGCCCCGTCGCCGAGCCCCGTCGCCGGGCCTGCGCAACTGCCGGGTCTGCAAGGCACCGAGGTGGACGGCGAGCTGAAAACCGATGCCGCCGGCAACCTGGTGTTGCAACTGGCGCTACGCGATTACTTCGATTACTTTCTCAGCGCCGCCGATCAGGCCGGACTGGAAGCAGCGGTCGAAGCCTTGCTGGCCGATGCCAACTCGCGCTTGCAGGAGCCGGCCTTGGGGCAGTTGTTCGGTTTGCTCGGCAATTACCTGGATTACAAGCGGGCCAGCCTGGCGCTGATGCAGCAACCCTTGAGCGCGCAACAGCAAGCACGCCCGGAAAACCAGCTGGCGGCCCTGCAGCAGGCGTTCGATGGTTTGGCGCAATTGCGCCGGGCGCATTTTTCGTCCGCCGAGACCGAAGCGCTGTTCGGTGCCGAAGAGGCCTATGCGCGTTACACCCTCGACAGCCTGGCGCTGCAGGCGCGTGAGGATTTGAGCGAGCAGGGCAAAGCCGATTTGCAGGAACAGTTGCGCGCGCAACTGCCGGACGCCATGCGCGCCAGCGAAGAGCGGCAGCAACAGGCGCTCGCGCAACAGGCGCAGAGCGAGCGACTATGGCAACAAGGCGCCAGCGAGCAGCAGCAACGCGAATTTCTGGCGCAGACCTATGCTGCAGAGACGGTGGAGCGCTTGCTCGTCGAGCAACGACAGGAGCGCGACTGGCAGCAACGCTATGCGGTTTACCGCGACGAGCTGGCCAAGCTGCAAGGCGATGGCCTGAGTGCGGCGGATCGGCAGCGCGAGCAGCAGCGTTTGCGCCAACGTCTATTCAGCGACACCGACCAGCACCGAGTCGATACCTATGACGCCATCGCCGCCAAACAGCAGGACCCGCAAGACTCCGAGATGTAAGCGCTGGGAGCGGGCGCGATGACCCAGACGCGCGAGGAGCGCTTGCTGTTGTCCCAGCAGCGCCGTGGCTATCGCAACCTGCGCTTCACCCGGATGCTGGAAGCGGGGTTCCTCGAACACCGGGTGCAGCGCATGCGCCGCCGACTGTTGTTGATCGTCGGCACCGCGATTGCCTTTCAGCTCATCTATACCGCGCTCGATCTATGGTTGTTGCCGCTGACGGTGAGCCTATCGGTCATCCCGCTACGGCTGCTGGCGATACTCGGCGTGGCCGCCGGCTATTTCTATTGCCGCCGCCCGCAGGCGCCGCCGCGTCGGGCCTTGCTCGCCTATATCGGCGTCTACGCGCTGAATGGCGTCTGTGTCGTGCTGATCATCTACGTGGCCTGGGCACGCGGCGAGCCGATGCCTTACGACGGGCTGTTTCTGATCCTGTTGTTCGGCTATGTGCTGCTCGGGGTTTCGTTCCGGGCGATCAGCATTGCGGCCTGGGGATTCTGTCTGTTGTTCCTGTTGATCGGCGTGTCGTTCGGCGAAGGCGGCCCGACGCTGGCGTTTCAGGGGTTGTTTCTGATTTGCGCGAACCTGATCGGCAGCGTCGGCGCCTACTTGCAGGAACATGGCCAGCGCGGCGCCTGGCTCAACCTGCGCCTGCTCGATCTGGCGCGGCAGCGCGCGGAGGCCGACGATGCGCGCAAACTACGCCTGCTCGCGGCCGCCAGCCATGACCTGCGCCAGCCGCTGAACGCGATGGGCCTGTATGCCCAGCATCTGCTCGAACAAAGCCGGGAGCCGGAAATCCGACGAGTGAGCAGCCGCCTGGCGATATCGGTCGAGCAGCTCGGCCGTCTGCTGCAATCCTTGTTCGATTACACCCGTCTGACCCTGCCGGGTGGCGTGCAAGTCAAACCGGAAGTCTTTCCTTTGCGGCCCCTGCTCGAACGGCTCAGCGCGGAGACCCGCGACGAGGCCAAGGGGCAGGGCGTCGAGCTGGAACTGCACTGCGCCGATCTGTGGGTACGCAGCGACCCGCTGCTGCTCGAGCGGGTGTTGCGCAATCTGCTGACCAACGCCCTGCGCCACGCCCAGGCCTCGCTGGTCACCCTCAGCGCGCGGGTAGAAGCGGGCGGGGTGCTGCTGGATGTCGCCGACGACGGTTGCGGCCTCAGCATCGAGGAGCAAGGGCAGGTGTTCGAAGAGTTCAACCAATTGGATAACCCGGGCCGTAACGCCGAGCACGGTCTGGGCTTGGGCTTGGCCATCGTCAAGCAACTCGCCGCTTTGTTGGAGCATCCCTTGAGCCTGCATTCCAGCCCGGGTGCCGGCGCTTGCTTCAGCCTGCGCTTGCCGCTGGCCGATGCCGGCGAGCACCAGCCTCGCAGCCCGCTGGCGACGGCGTTGCAGGGGCGAATTCTATTGCTCGAGGACGATGCCGCCAGCCGCGAAGCCCTGGCCGGTCTGTTACGGCGCTGGGGCTGCCAGGTATGGGCCTGCGCCGATCTTGAAGCAGCCCTGCAATGCCTGAGCGAAGCGGCGCCGCACTTGCTGATCAGCGACTACCGGCTGGCCGCCGCGGAGGATGGCTTACGGGCGATAGAACGTTTGCGCGAAGAAGCCGGGCAGATGCTACCGGCGTTGTTGGTCACCGCCGATATCAGCCCGCAGTTGCAGGAGCGCTTCACTTCCGCCCATATCAACCTGCTGGGCAAACCATTGCTGCCGGCCCGTCTGCGCCAGGCGCTGGCGGTGCTGCTGCCGGCATCGGCCGAGGCGAGTAAAGCGCGGAGCAAATCTGGGGAGTCGAGTAGGTTGGGTTAGCGGCGATTGCCGCGGTTCAAGCAACGACATCGCCATCGGCCGCCGCGTAACCCAACAAGGTCTTTATGCGGTGGATGGGTAAGTCTCGTAGGGTGGATCGGGGCGCGTAGCTGCCGCTTCACCCATCCACCAACTGCGATGGTGGATGAAAAAGGCCTCAGCTACGCGCCCCGATCCACCCTACAGAACTCCTGTAGCCCGGATGCAACCCGGGAAAGGGGCGGGCGGCAAACACCGCTCCCGGATTCCATCCGGGCTACTAGATGCCCCGTCCTAGCAGGCCGTTGAAAAACGTAGGCGAGGCAGCCAACGCAAGGCAAAAACAGGGAAAAAGCGGAATTTACGAGTTGTAAATGAGCATTTTGAGCCTGTTTTTAACGCCGCGATGGCAACGCAGGTAGTTTTTCAACAGCCTGCTAGAGCCAACCGCGTTGCCGCGCCGCGCTGACGCACGCGGTGCGGTTATGGGCGTCGAGTTCCTGGAACAGGGCCTTCAGGTGGGTTTTCACCGTGTCCTCGGAAACCCCCAACTGGCGGCTGATGGCCTTGTTCGGCAAACCGTTGGCCAGTAGCAGGAGGATTTCCTGTTGCCGCGGTGTGAGCTGGGATTTTTCGCTGGGGGACGGTGGCGGCAGGGTTTCGCCGAGTAGCACCCGGGTAACGGCCTGGCGCAGTTCGTCGCTGTTGGCGCTCTTCGGGATAAAACCCAGGGCGCCGGCAGCGATTGCCGTTTGTGCGTCGAGGTTGGAGTCGCTGGCGCTGAGAATCGCCACTGGGGTCATGCGGCCCTGTTGCTGCCAGCGCTGCAGCAGCTCGATGCCGGGCACATCGGGCAGACGCAAGTCGAGCAGAACCAGGTCGAATTCGTGTCGGTCGAGCCAGGCTTCGGCTTCGGCCGCGGTTTCCGCCGTGTGAATGAGCAGGTCCGGACATAACGGCGCCAGGGCCAGACTGAGACCATCGAGGAAGATTCGATGATCGTCCACCAGCAACAGGCAAAGCTGCGCTGGCAAGGCAGTACAAAGTGCAATCATGGTTGTCTCACGCAGCTTTTTATTGTGTTTTAGCGTCGCGGCGCGAGTGTAACGCAAATCGCTCAGGCAATTGGATGCCATAGATCACGTGTGTGGCCAAAGCATGGCGGGCGGTGAGCGAAGACGGAACCGACGCCGCTTCTCCGGGAAATGCGGGGCATTGGACAAGCCGACCGAGCGCAGAATTCAACCGCGCGCCCGGCATCGGTCAGGCGACTTGGCTGACGTTGCCCACGCAGCGTTTCCAGGCTTCGATAAAGTCGCGCAGACGGCCCCGAGGCTGAAACACCTGTTGCCATACGCGGGCCAAGCCGAGCAGATCGTCGGCGGCCGGCAACGGGCTTTTCTGCGCTTCGACCATCAGCCAAGCAATGGCCGTGGCGTAGCGCAGGTTGACGGTCAGCTCCAGGTGCGGTGCGGCGAGAAAGGCGTGTTGGCTGGCCAGGCCGCGTACCTGGCTGGCCAGTTCCGGATCGAGCGCCAGATGCCGATCCCAGAGTTGTTGATGGCGCAGCGCGGCGATGCGGTACAGGCCATAACCGCGGCTGTCGTCGAGGGCCGAGCCCAGATCGGATTGGCTGGCGGCCGCGCCCAGTAGCAGCGCTTCGGCGGAAGGTGAGTGGCGCCCCAGGTAGATCAAGGTGGGGCGGATAACGTGCTGTGACAAGTCGTAAGCTGCAATACCCATATGACCCTCGCAAAAGGTAGCCGCTGGGGCCGGGTGTTGGCAGCGTCTGACTCGTTTTGATAAAGCCCCACCGGAAGCGGGGGTTAGCCGCTTGTGTTCAAGTGTAGTGCGATATGTAGGCCGTAAAAGCCTGTTTTTTAACTGTTTTTAAACTGTTTTCAGCTTTCGGTTATTACCTATATTCCGCTTCGCAATTAGCCCCGATCAATCGCCGCTGGCCACGGGTCGCGCCGGATCGGTGATCCATTCGCTCCAGGAACCGGCATACAGCGGCGCCAACGGATAGCCGGCCAGGCACAACGCGAACAGGTTATGGCAGGCGGTCACCCCGGAACCGCAATAGGCCACCAAGTCGCTGGCCGGGCGCTGCTCCAGCTGCGCGGCAAAGCGCTGGCGCAGTTGTTCGGCGGGCAGGAAGCACCCGTCGCCATCCAGATTGTCGGTGAATACCGCGCAGCGGGCGCCGGGGATATGCCCGGCGACCGGGTCCAGGGGTTCCACCTCGCCGCGGAAACGCGGCAGGGCGCGGGCGTCGAGCAGGGTCAACCGCGGGTCATGCAGGCGTTGCTGCAGCTGCTCGGCATCGACCAGTAGAGTGGCGTCCGGGCTGCCGGTGAAGTCGCCGGCACCGCTCGTTGCAGGGTCTTGACTCAGCTCGCCAGAGGCTTCGCGCCAGGCCTTCAAGCCGCCGTCGAGCAGGTAGACGCCGTCGCGCTTGCCCAGCCAGGCCAGCAGCCACCAGGCGCGGGCGGCGAAGGCGCCGGGGCCGTCGTCGTACAGCACCACTTCGCTGTCATCGTTCAGCCCCCAGTCGCGCAAGCGCTGCAGCAACTGCGTGGCGTCCGGCAAGGGATGGCGGCCGGTCACGCCCTTGTGGATAGGGCCGGAAAGATCGCGCTCCAGATCGGCATATTGGGCACCGGGGATATGGCCTTGCACGAAGCTACGCTGACCATAGGCCGGGTCGTCGAGGGCGAAGCGGCAATCGAGAATCAACAGGTCGGGCTGGTGCAGGCGTTGCTGTAGTTGCGTGGCACTGATCAGTTGGGCGAGGGGCATGCCGGTCATCCTGTGGGCAAAGAGGCAGCGGGCATGATAAACCCAGTTTCTTGGCCATCGGGAGGCCAGGTTAAGAAGATTTTCTGCCGCTAGGGCGCTGCATCTTCGGCAATTTGTGTGCATGCTGCCTGCCGTTTTTATCGACTCAGGCAGCAACCCATGAAGCGCTTTGTATTGCTTGACACCGCCCCGATCCCCGACAGCACCGGCGCCTTGTGCCTGTTCGAGTACGGCGAGGATTTCGTGATCAAGATCGCCGGCGGCGATGGCGGTCAGCTGATGAACACCCGCATGCACGGCTCGGAAGACGCCCTGGCGGCGATTCCCTGCAAGAAGGTAGCCGGACGGCCGGATTCGCGGGTGCTGATCGGCGGCCTGGGCATGGGCTTCACCTTGGCGGCGGCATTGCAGAGCCTGGGCAAGAGCGCCGAGGTGGAGGTCGCCGAGCTGGTGCCCGGGGTGGTCGAGTGGAACCGCGGCCCGCTGGGGGCCAAAGCCGGTTATCCGATCCTCGATCCGCGTACCCGGGTGGTCCAGGACGATGTGGCCAACTGCCTGAAAAACGCCGAGCAGCGTTACGACGCGATCATGCTGGACGTCGACAACGGCCCCGAAGGGCTGACCCAGAAGCGCAACAGCTGGCTGTACTCGGCGCAAGGCTTGCAACGCTGCCATCAGGCGCTACGGGCAAAAGGCGTGCTGGCGGTATGGTCGGCCAGCGCCGACCGGCAGTTTTCCGACAAGGTGCGCAAAGCCGGCTTCAAAGTCGAGGAAGTGCAGGTCTACGCCCACGGCAACAAGGGCACCCGGCATACCATCTGGATCGCCGAGAAGCTCAAGTAAGCGCGACCATGAACGATCCGTTGCTGCGGTTTTTCGACTGTTGCGAAGCGGTGCTGCGGGGCGACGCGCAGCTGCTCGCACAACTGCGCGCCCACGGCTTTGCCTGCGAACCGGGCCACTGGACATTCGGCCTGCCTGAGCTGCACCGCTATCTGGATGCGGGACAGGGCACCGAATATCGCCTCTGGCTGAAGCAGCTGTACGCCAGCGATATCAATACGCGCTTGCGCCGGCTCGGCGCGGAAATCGTCATTGTCGATAACCGCGGTAAAGTCGACGCCAGCCTGTATAGCCTACGGCGTCCGTAGCCCGGATGAAATCCGGGGGCATCGGTGGCGGCCATAAGATTGCTTCCCGGATTGCATCCGGGCTACGAAA
>CBIHLQ010000058.1:0-29321 GCA_966210885.1 uncultured Pseudomonas sp. | reverse complement strand
CCTCGCCTGTTTTTGCCTTGTCTCGGCTGCCTCGCCTACATTTTTCAACAGCCTGCTAAACGTCAAACAGGATAATTGCAGGCAAACGCCGTCAATTCCCTGCCTCGTCGGCTTTGGCTTTTAAGTCTTTTTCGATTTTCTCGAGTTCTTTTTCGAATGCTTGGTCTAGAAGATTGGCTTTCTTACGCCAAGGCTTGCGTTCTGGATCCGGTTGAGCGGCATAGGTAATGACTTCCCCGCCGTATACATCCTTGTAACGCTGCGCCTGGCGCTCGAGTTCGGCGCGCAGTTCGTCTTTCGTCACGTGGTTATCCATGGTTTTTAAATTATCGAGGCGACAAGCTAAAGCCGAGGGCTTGACTGCGTGGGGTCGCCTATTTGTTGGTTGCCGGACTGGTTGGGAGCGCTCAGGGAATAAAGATTTATTAAGTCTTATCTTTAAAAATCAATGACTTAAGTTGATTAAGCGATTGATTTAAACGTCTTGAACACCGCAGGCGGCAGGTAATTATGGCTGGCGTTACTTAAATGTCTATAGCCTTTCGCAAGTAACGCCACACGCAACTGCCACGATTTCTATGACCGCATTGCGAGCATTGTGTTCAAACCACGAGGCGGATCAATTCGCTTGGAAATGCAGATTGAAATCCATACGTGCGGATTGTCCCCGATGCAGCAATTGCAAGCCGGGACGACCAGGCAGGTGGTGGGCATTGACCGGGTGGGTAATGGGTTCGAAACAGAAGAAGTTCTGCTGCAGCGGACAATAAAGGATGTAGTGATCGGTACCCGTACTGGTGCAGCTAAGTTGATAAGCGGCCTCATCCTCGCTGATCCGGCATTCACCGTTCCAGCCGGCGAAGGCATTGTCGATCAGCTGGTCGGGCAGGGGCCGGGCGTCATTGAAATCCCAAGCCAAGGGCACTGCATCGAGATGGGTGGACAAGCGGTTTTCGTCCGCCCGCCAAAGCTGTTTCGCTGCCGCCTGCACACGCGTATGGGCCGTGCGCGGAAAGTAGGGGTGCCAGCCCAGGCCGTGCCAGGCGGCGCGTTCGTCCAGATGAGTGACCTCCAGGCGCAGCTCCAGCCGGCCCTGATGCAGGCGAAAGCATTGCACCGCGCGGTAGGCGAATGGCACCTGAGATTCC
Source organism: uncultured Pseudomonas sp. (assembly GCA_966210885.1). Lineage (GTDB taxonomy): Bacteria > Pseudomonadota > Gammaproteobacteria > Pseudomonadales > Pseudomonadaceae > Aquipseudomonas. The sequence goes on along the minus strand of CBIHLQ010000058.1, from coordinate 28,173 downwards.
AATTGCAGGACAGCGTGCGACTGGCTGCGTTCGAGCACCCGCCAAGGCTGTTGCCAGGCGCTGCCGTGGATCGGCAGTGGGTCGTTCGGGCTATTCGGCGACAAGCCGATCCAGCCGTCCGGGCCGGCGAAACCGCCTTGGGCGATGCGGTTCGACCAGGGCACCAATGGGTAGCAGGCCAAGCGCCGTGGACTGGCGCTGGCGATCGCCTCGGCGTCGCTGTGTCGCAGCAGCGCCTGGCCGTTGCTGCGCAGCGTCCAGTTGACGATGCTGCCGCCGATCGCCGGGGCCAGGACCAGGCGCGTCGGTTCATCTTCGAGGGTCAACAGGTCCGCGATCACCGTTATCGCTCCAATGGGCTGTAATAGCCGGCCTTTGGGTATGTCATCGTACAACTCCCTGGGCTATGATGGCCGCATTGTTTTTCAGCCGAGAAAAGATCGCCGATATGGATAATCAGACCCCCGCACCGCGCGTTCGCCGCAAGCACCGCAGCCTTGCCCAGGAACTGGTGACGGAACTGTCCCAACGGATTCGCGATGGCGTGATCAAGCGTGGGGACAAGTTGCCGACCGAGTCGGCGATCATGGAAGAGCAGGGCGTCAGCCGCACCGTGGTGCGCGAAGCGCTGTCGCGTTTGCAGGCCTCCGGTCTGGTGGAAACCCGCCACGGCATCGGCACCTTCGTGTTGGATACGCCGAGCCCCAGCGGCTTTCGCATCGACCCGGCGACCATAGTGACGTTGCGCGATGTGCTGGCGATTCTCGAATTGCGCATCAGCCTGGAAGTGGAATCGGCGGGCCTGGCGGCGCAGCGCCGCAGTGCCGAGCAACTGACGGCCATGCGCGCGGCCCTGGATGCCCTGGGTTACAGCGCGGCCCGCGAAGGCGATGCGGTGGCCTCGGATTTCCAGTTCCATCTGCTGATCGCCGAGGCGACCGGCAACCGCTACTTCACCGACATCATGAGCCACCTGGGCACCAGCATCATTCCGCGCACGCGCCTGAATTCCGCACGTATCGCCCAGGACGACCAGCAGCATTACCTGGCGCGCCTGAGCCGCGAGCACGAGCAGATCTTCGAAGCCATCGCCCGCCAGGATTCCGATGCCGCCCGCGCCGCCATGCGCCTGCACCTGACCAATAGTCGCGAACGCCTGCGTCAGGCCCATGAAGCCGCCGAGGCGCAAGCCCAGCAGGCCTGAATCGATCACGTCGGACGGCGATAGGTCAGCAGCACGATGCCGCCGACCACGATCAGGCCGCCGACGATCTGCAAGCCGCCCAGCAACTGGCCGAGGATCAGCCAGCCGAACAGCAGCCCGGCGACCGGCTCCATATTCATCACCGGCGCGTTACGTGCGATATCCAGCCGCGTGACCAGAATGAACAGGGTGGAAAACGCCGCGCCGTAAAGCAGCACCAGGCAAGCGAGGGCCAGCCAGCCGCTGTCGGCATTCGGCAGGTTCATGCCGCCCGGCAGCGAGCCGCCGGCACCGGCCAGCGCCGAAGCGGCGAACACCACCAACAGCGTCAGCATGCTGCGCACGGTGCCGGGCATACCGCTGAGCTTGTGCTCGGTGATCCACAGGGCGCCGGCGAACACCGCGGCGCCAGTCAGGCCGAACGACACGCCTTCGACCCAGCGCGCATCCATCGCTTGTTGTCCGGCCAACTGCGTCGGCACGTCCAGCGCCAGCAGCAGGCCGATCAGGATCATCCCCATCAACAGGGCGCTCCGGCGCGTCGGCCGTGGTCCGCCCAAGGCCCAGGTCAGCAGCGCCAGCATAATGGGCGCGAGGTTGACCACCAGCAGCGCCAGCGCCACGGGAATCCGCGCCACCGCCGAATAGATGCAAAAACTTTGTATGGCGATCAGCAGGCCGAGCAGCAATTGCCAAGCCCAGGTCTGGCCCCGCAGGCGCAGCGAATCGCCGCGCCACAGCACCAATGCGGCCAGTGCCAACGCGGTGACGCCCGCACGGCAGAGCATGGCCAGCAGCAGGCCGGTGTCGTGGTCGAAGGCGATGCGCGCGGCGATATGTCCCGCGGCAAAGGAGCAGGCCAATGCGGCCAGGATAAGCACGGCGATATGCCGGGGCAACGGCGCGGGAGAGGACATGGGGCGGGTGAGTTTCCTTCAGAGCTAAAGCAGGAAAGGCGCCTCAATGGCGCCAATCCCGAGGGGCAGAAAATCTACAGCACCACGCTCGGCAACCATAGCGAAATGGCCGGAATATAGGTCACCGCCAGCAACACCATAAACAGCGCGGCATAGAACGGCAGCAAGGCCTTGACCGTGTTCTCGATGCTGACCTTGCCGATTGCCGCGCCAACGAACAGCACCGCGCCCACCGGCGGAGTGATCAGGCCGATGCCGAGGTTGACCAGCATGATCATGCCGAAGTGCACCGGGTCGACACCGATATCCACCACCACCGGCAGCAGGATCGGTGTGAGGATCAGGATCAGCGGCGCCATGTCCATCAGCGTGCCCAGCGCCAGCAGCATGAAGTTGATGCACATCAGAATCACGTAGCGGTTATCCGACAGGGTCAGGAACAGCGTGGTGATCTTCGCCGGGATCTGCATCAGGGTCATGATGTAGCCGAAGCTGGCGGCGAAGGCGATCAGGATCATCACGATCGACAGGGTGCGCACCGTGCGGTGCATTAGCTTGGGCAGGTCGCGCCATTTGTAGTCGCGGTAGACGAACATGGTCACGAAGAACGCCCAGACCACGGCGATCGCCGCCGATTCGGTGGCGGTGAAAATCCCCGAGAGAATGCCGCCGAGGATGATGAACATGGTCATCAGCCCCCACAAGGCTTCCACACAGATTTTCAGCGCTTGCCTGAGCGGGATGACCTCGCCCTTGGGGTAATTGCGCTTGCGCGCGAAATACAGGCACATGACCATCATCACCGCGCTGAGCAGCAGGCCCGGGCCTATCCCGGCGATAAACAGCGAGGCGATCGACACGGTGCCGCCGGCGGCCAGGCTGTAGAGCACCGAGTTGTGGCTGGGCGGGGTGAGCAACGCCTGCACCGAGCCGCTGACGGTGACCGCGGTGGAATACTCGCGCGGGTAGCCTTTGCGCTCCATTTCCGGGATCAGCACCGAACCGACCGAGGCGGTGTCGGCCAGGGACGAGCCGGAGATGGCGCCGAAGAAGGTCGAGGCCAGGATATTGACCAGCGACAGGCCGCCGCGGATAAAACCGACCAATACGCTGGCGAAGTTCACCAGGCGCCGCGACATGCCGCCCTCGGCCATGATCGCGCCGGCCAGGACGAAGAAGGGGATGGCCAGCAGGGAAAACTTGTTCACGCCGCCAGCGATCTGAATCATCACCGCATGCAACGGAATGTCGATGTACCAAGCGCCGAGCAGGGCGGAAATACCCAGGGAATAGGCCACCGGTACGCGCAGCAGAATCAGCACGATAAAACTGCCGAGCAGGATCAAAGCATCCATTACACGGCCTCCTTGCTGTCTTCGAGCAATTCGTAGTTAACCGCGCGCCTGTGGCTCTGGTCGCCGAACGCCAGCTTTTCGAGGATAAAGATCAGGGTCAGGAAACCACCGAGCGGAATAGGTGCGTAGCTGATACCAACGCGCAGCGTCGGCAGGGTGCTCATGAACTGGTTCCAGGTGGCGATACACAGCTTGGCACCCCAGATGGTCATGAACAGGCAGATGAGGGCCATAAGGATTTGCACCAGCAGGCTGAGATAGGGCTGCCACGCGGGCGGCAGGCGATCGGTGAAGGTGGTGACCGCCATATGGGCGCCAGCGCGGTAGCTGGCGGCGGCACCGACGAAGGTGAACAGCACCATCAGCAGGATCGACACCGGCTCCGGCCAGCCGGCACCATTGCCCAGCACGTAGCGGGCGAAAATACCCCAGGGAATGATCAACGCCATGACCGCGATGGCCAGGCCGGCGACCCAGATACAGGTCAGGTAGATCGCGTCGTTAACGCGCAATAGCGTGTTTTTCATGAGACTTCACCACGGGTGGCGACGGCAGGCACCGTCGCCACGACGTTCTTCAGAGTGACCGGTTTACTGGACCGCTTCGATACGCTTGATCAGCTCCGCGTAGGGCGCGCCGTATTTGGCACGCACCGGCGCGGTGGCGTCGTAGAAGGGCTTCTTGTCGACCTTGATGAACTCCACGCCGGCTTCCTTGAGCGCTTTTTCGCTGCTGGCGGACTTCTCGTCCCACAGCTTGCGCTCTTCGAGCTGGGCTTCGTGGGCGTACTTCTTCACCAGGACCTGTTGCTCGGGAGTGAGCTTGTTCCAGGTGGTCTTGGACATCACGATCGGCTCGGGCAGGATCAGGTGACCGGTCAGGGTGTAGTACTTGGCGGAGCGGAAGTGGTTCTGTTCGAGCATCGACGGCGGATTGTTCTCGGCGCCGTCGACCACGCCGGTCTGCAGGGCGCTGAACAGTTCGCTGAAGTCCATGGCGACGCCGTTGGCGCCCATGGCGTCGAGGGTATCGATGAACAGCGGGTTGCCCATCACGCGGATCTTCATGCCTTTGAGGTCTTCGATCTTGCGCACCGGCTTCTTGGTATAGAGGTTGCGCACGCCGCCATCCATCCAGGCCAGGCCGACCATGTTGAATTCGGAATTGGTGATCTTATCGAGGATTTCCTGGCCGATCTCGCCGTCGATCACCGCGCGCATATGGGCGTTGTCGCGGAAGATGAACGGCATGTTGAACACGTTGACGTCCGGCACCACCGGGCCGACCGTGCCGAGGCTGACGCGGGCCATCTGCACGGCACCGATCTGCACCTGCTCGACCACTTCCTTCTCGGAGCCGAGCACGCCGCCGGCGAACATCTGGAACTTGAGCTCGCCGTTGCTGGCGTCCTCGAGTTTCTTGCCCATGTTTTCCTGGGCGACCACGGTCGGATAGCCGGCCGGATGGATCTCGGCGATCTTCAGGGTCATGCTGGCCTGGGCCAAGCCGCTTAGGCAGAAGGCGAAGGGCAGGGCGGCGATAAGCAACTTGCGTTTGAAATTCATGGGAATCTCCGTCTTGTTTTTGTTGGTTGGGCAGGGTTGCGAACGTCGAGGCGCGACGGTTAAGGGGCGTGCCTCATTCGGGTTGAAACAGTGCTTCAGCTTGCGAAATACGGCTCCTCCAGCCCGCCGACGCCGGGCGTCAGGGCGAACACACCGCCAGCCAGGGGCTGATCGCTGAGGTCGTCGGCGGGGCGGATCGAGGTGACGTAAAGGGTGTCCAGGTTGCGACCGCCGAAGGCGCACATGGTCGGCTTCTTCACCGGTACGGCGAGGGAGCGGTCGAGCTTGCCGGCCGGAGTGAAACGATGGATCAGGCCGGCGTCGTTGCCACAGATCCAATAGCAACCCTCGGCATCCACCGCCGCGCCGTCGGGTCGGCCGGGGTAGCCCTGCATATCGACGAACAATCGGCGGTTGTAGGGGATGCCGCTATCGATGTCGTAATCGAAGGCCCAGATCGCTTGTACCGAGGGGTGCGAATCGGACAGGTACAGGGTTGTGCCGTCGGGGCTGAAGGCCAGGCCGTTGGGCACGATAAAACCGCTGAGCCGGGCAGTCAGCGGCTCGTTTTGCCCGGCCTGATACCGGTACATCGCGCCAACCGCCGAGCCTGCCGCCATGTCCATCAGCATGCTGCCGACCCAGAAGCGGCCCTGGCGGTCGCAGCGGCCATCGTTGAAGCGCATGCCGGGCAGGGCGTGTTCGACGCCGCTGAGTTGAGTGCTGACCAGGCTGCCGTCGCTATTGGCATTCAGATGAAACAGGCCGCTCTGCATCCCGGCGATCCAACTGCCGTCGCGTTGGCGGGCGATGCAGGCGAGCATCTCGCCGGCCTCCCAGCTCTGCAGGCTATGGTCCAGCGCGCTCCAGCGCTGCAGGCGCTTGGCCGGAATATCGACCCAGTACAGGGCCTGTTCCGGAGCGCTCCATACCGGGCTCTCGCCGGTGGCATTGCGTGCGTCGAGAATCAGTTCAGCGTGCATGGCATGCTCTTATCGTTCTGGTTAGCAGTTGGGTTCTGTCGCTCAGTCGTCGCCGAACGGGCCGGCGGCAACGAAGGCGCCGCCCTGGTAGACCATCGCCGGGTCGTCGGCCGCCGGCATGGGCTGGGCTTCGACCCGTTCGCGGAATTGCTCGGAGCTGTCCTGCGGCTGGTAACCGAGGTGCGCGGCGAGGTGGTTGTCCCACCAGACCTCGTGGTTGTCCGACACGCCGTAGACCACTGTGTGGCCGACATTCGGCGTATAGAGCGCACGCTCGATCAGTTGGGTCAGGTCGCGGTAGCTCAGCCAGGTGCTGAGCATTCGGCGGTTCTGCGGCTCGGCGAAGGAGGAGCCGATGCGGACGCTCACGGTCTCGATGCCATAGCGGTCGAAGTAAAAACTGGCCATGTCCTCGCCGTAGGACTTCGACAGGCCGTAATAGCTGTCCGGGCGGCGCGGGGAGTTGGCGTCGATGTTTTCGCTCTGCTTATAGAAGCCGATCACATGGTTGGAGCTGGCGAAGATCACCCGCTTGACGCCATGCCGGCGCGCCGCCTCGTAGATATGGAACACGCCGCAGATATTGGCGCCGAGAATCTCCTCGAACGGCCGCTCGACCGACACCCCGCCGAAATGCAGGATGGCGTCGACGCCTTCGACCAGTTGATGCACCGCAGTTTTGTCGGCCAGATCGCAGACTCGTACTTCCTCATGCTCGCCGCTGGCCGGTGCCATTTCGGCGATATCGGAAAGCCGCAGAACCTTGGCATAAGGTTGCAGGCTTTCCCGCAAGACCTTGCCCAGGCCGCCTGCCGCGCCGGTAAGCAGCAGGCGGTTGAAGGGCGCTTGGGTAGTTGATGTCGTTGTCATCGCAGGGCTCTGCTCGTTGTTATTGGATGTCATCTGTTGTCGTATGACTTGCAGCGATTATCAACATCGATGGTCGCCCTTGTCAACGCGACTAAGGTGGAAATATGCGTTCTATTTACTGCCGACAGCCGCTGGCGATGGGCGGAATCACTGTGCCCTATACATGCTTATACGGCGCCATAATGGCTCTGTTACGCAGGTTTCAGCCGGATTGCCGGCGACCTTGGCTGAGCACTGAATAGATTTTGGCTTGGACTGCCGTCGCATTATGTCGGTTCTGAAATGCGTTGTTGTACGACAACATATCTCGTGAGCTGGTCGCCTGGGTGCTTGCGCAGGCCGCAAAGGTAGGGTGGCGCGGGGCCGCCTAGGCTGCGCGCACCGAAAATCTATGCCGAAGCTGGTGCGTGGTCGGGCAGGGCAGGCACCAGTGTCGAGGGCGTACGGGTTGTGTCCAGGGTCAGGGCATGGCAAAGGCATCGGTGCCGGTGATGTCGTGATCATGGCAGGGCCTGCTTGGGTCGTTATTTTTATTTATCATCATGCGTTATCGTACGACTATGGTCGGATTATCATCAGCCCTGAACGATCTCGTCAACGATCCTTTCCCCTTTGATTGCTGAGCGGTCGTACCGCTCTAAGGTCGAAGCATCGGCATGCTGGCGGCTACTGCTACTGGCAAAACGCCTACTGGTGAGCGCCGAGACAAGGGGCGCGACTAAGGGTGGGTGAGCCAGCGATGACGAAAAAAGACTTGGTTTTATATTTAGTTGTACGATAACGTATCTCTACGGCTGCGGCTGACGCTTTCCCTCACAACTCGCCTTACAGGGTGTTCGAATAATGAATCCACAAGAACTGAAGTCCATCCTCTCTTCCGGTCTGCTGTCCTTTCCCGTGACCGACTTCGATGCTGCCGGCGATTTCCACCCGGCCGGCTATGCGCGCCGCCTTGAGTGGCTGGCCCCCTATGGCGCCTCGGCGCTGTTCGCCGCCGGCGGCACCGGCGAATTCTTCTCGCTCGATAACAGCGAGTACTCGCAGATCATCAAGACCGCGGTGGATACCTGCGAGAAGTCCGTGCCGATCCTGGCCGGCGTCGGTGGTCCGACCCGCGTTGCCATCCAGATGGCTCAAGAGGCCGAGCGCCTGGGCGCCAAAGGCTTGCTGCTGCTGCCGCACTACCTCACCGAAGCCAGCCAGGAGGGTGTCGCCGCCCACGTCGAGCAGGTCTGCAAGTCGGTGAAGATCGGCGTGGTGGTGTACAACCGCAACGTCTGCCGCCTGACCGCGGCGCTGCTCGAGCAACTGGCCGAGCGCTGCCCGAACCTGATCGGTTACAAGGACGGCCTCGGCGATATCGAGCTGATGGTGTCGATCCGTCGCCGCCTCGGCGAGCGCTTCAGCTATCTCGGCGGCCTGCCGACCGCGGAAGTCTACGCCGCGGCCTACAAGGCCCTGGGCGTGCCGGTGTATTCCTCGGCGGTGTTCAACTTCATCCCGAGAACCGCGATGGATTTCTACCGCGCCATCGCCCGCGACGATCACGCCACCGTCGGCAAGATCATCGACGAGTTCTTCCTGCCGTACCTGGATATCCGCAACCGCTGCAAGGGCTATGCGGTGAGCATCGTCAAGGCCGGCGCGAAGATTTCCGGTTACGACGCCGGCCCCGTGCGCGCGCCGCTGACCGACCTGAAAGCCGATGAGTACGAACGACTCGCGGTGCTGATCGAAGCCCAGGGCGCGCAATAAACCGCCGCGTAGGGTGCGCTCTGCGCACCAGCCGCTCGCTGCCGCACCCTACGGGCGAAAGGCGTCAGCCGGGCATAGCCATACCTAGCTAGGAAGGGATCATGAACAAGCGTTATGACAACTACATCGACGGCCAATGGGTCGCCGGTACCAGCTATACCAGCAACATCAATCCGTCGGACCTGGCCGATGTGATCGGCGAATACGCCCAGGCCGACGCCGCCCAGGTCGAGCAGGCCATCGCGGCCGCCCGCGCCGCCTTTCCGGCCTGGTCGACCTCCGGTATCCAGGCGCGCAGCGACGCGCTGGACAAGGTCGGCAGCGAAATTCTCGCCCGCCGCGAAGAGCTGGGTGCGCTGCTGGCCAGGGAGGAGGGCAAGACCCTGCCCGAAGCCATCGGCGAGGCGATCCGCGCCGGCAATATCTTCAAGTTCTTCGCCGGCGAATGCCTGCGTCAGGCCGGCGAAGTGCTGGCCTCGGTGCGCCCCGGCGTGTCGGTGGAGATCACCCGCGAACCGCTCGGCGTGGTCGGCCTGATCACCCCGTGGAACTTCCCCATCGCGATTCCCGCCTGGAAGGTCGCCCCGGCCCTGGCCTATGGCAACTGCGTGGTATTGAAGCCGGCCGACCTGGTACCGGGCTGCGCCTGGGCCATCGCCGAAATCATTTCCCGCGCCGGTTTCCCGGCCGGGGTGTTCAACCTGGTGATGGGCAGCGGCCGGGTGGTCGGTGAAACCATCGTGCAGCACCAGCAGGTCGACGGCATCAGCTTTACCGGCTCGGTCGGCGTCGGCCGCAGCATCGCCGCCAGCTGCGTGGCGCGACAAGCCAAGGTGCAACTGGAGATGGGCGGCAAGAACCCGCAGATCATCCTCGACGATGCCGACCTGAAGACCGCGGTCGAGCTGTCGGTGCAGAGCGCCTTCTACTCCACCGGCCAGCGTTGCACCGCCTCCAGCCGTTTGATCGTCACCGCCGGCATCTACGACAGGTTCGTCGCGGCCATGGCCGAACGCATGCAGTCGATCACCGTCGGTAATGCCCTGGACAGGGGCGTGGATATCGGCCCGGTGGTGTCCCAGGCGCAGCTGGATCAGGACCTGCGCTATATCGAGATCGGCAAGCAGGAAGGCGCGCGCCTGGTCTGCGGCGGCGCGCGGGTGAGCTGCGCGAAGGACGGCTACTACCTGGCGCCGACGCTGTTCGCCGACAGCACGGCGGACATGCGCATCAGCCGCGAAGAGATCTTTGGCCCAGTGGCCAACGTGATCAAGGTAGCCGATTACGACGAAGCCCTGGCCATGGCCAACGACACCGAGTTCGGTCTGTCCGCCGGCATCTGCACCACCTCGCTGAAGTACGCCAATCACTTCAAGCGTCACGCCCAGGCCGGCATGGTCATGGTCAACCTGCCCACCGCCGGGGTGGATTACCACGTGCCGTTCGGCGGCCGTAAAGGCTCGTCCTATGGCAGCCGCGAGCAGGGCAAGTACGCCCAGGAGTTCTATACCACGGTGAAGACGACCTATATCGGCTAGCAGCCTGTGGCCCGAATGCACGCCGGTCTCAACTGCGTAGGGTGGATCACGCTTCACCGATCCACCATGGCGTCGGTTTGGTGGATAAAAAAAGCGTCATCCACCCTACGGCCAAGAGCTTTATCCCGCCTAACAACAACAGGGGAACGGTCATGAGTACAGACAACACTGCCGGCGCCTTCGCCGGCGCCCCGCTGATCACCGAGCTGCAGGTGGTGCCGGTTGCCGGCCATGACAGCATGCTGCTGAACCTGAGTGGCGCCCACGGGCCATTCTTCACCCGCAATATCCTGATTCTCAAAGACAACGCCGGCCGCATCGGCGTCGGCGAAGTTCCGGGTGGCGAAGCCATTCGCCAGACCCTGGAAGACGCCCGCGCGCTGCTGATCGGTCAATCCATCGGCAACTACAACGGCCTGCTCAACCAGGTGCGCAAGGCCTTCGCCGATCGCGACTCCGGCGGCCGCGGCCTGCAGACCTTCGACCTGCGCATCACCATTCATGCGGTCACCGCCCTTGAGGCGGCGCTGCTCGATCTACTCGGCCAGCACCTCGGCGTGCCGGTGGCGGCCTTGCTCGGCGAAGGCCAGCAGCGCGATGCGGTGGAGATGCTCGGTTACCTGTTCTATATCGGCGACAAGGGCAAGACCGACCTCGGCTACCGCGACGAACGCAGTGCCGACGACGCCTGGTTTCGCGCGCGCAACGAGCAAGCGCTGAGCCCGGATACCATCGTTCGCCAGGCGGAGGCGGCCCATGCACGCTATGGTTTCAACGACTTCAAACTCAAGGGCGGCGTGCTGCGCGGGGCCGAGGAAGTCGAGGCGATCCGCGCCCTGGCCGAGCGCTTCCCCGACGCGCGGGTGACCCTCGACCCCAACGGCGGCTGGTCCCTGGCCGAAGCCATCGAGCTGTGCCGCGACCTGCACGGCGTGCTGGCCTATGCCGAAGACCCCTGCGGTGCGGAAAACGGCTATTCCGGTCGTGAGGTGATGGCCGAATTCCGCCGCGCCACCGGCCTGCCGACCGCAACCAATATGATCGCCACCGACTGGCGGCAGATGGGCCATTGCATTCAGTTGCAGTCCGTCGATATCCCGCTGGCCGACCCGCATTTCTGGACCCTGCAGGGCTCGGTGCGGGTGGCGCAGATGTGCAACGAATGGGGCCTGACCTGGGGCTCGCACTCCAACAACCACTTCGATATTTCCCTGGCGATGTTCACCCATGTGGCCGCCGCCGCGCCGGGCAAGGTCACCGCCATCGACACCCACTGGATCTGGCAGGATGGCCAGTACCTGACGCACAACCCGCTGCAGATCGAGGGCGGTCTGGTGCAGGTGCCGCAGGCGCCGGGCCTGGGTGTCGAGCTGGATTGGGACGCTCTGGCCAAGGCCCACGAGCTGTACAAGGGCATGGGCCTGGGCGCGCGTAACGACGCCGTGGCCATGCAGTACCTGATCTCCGGCTGGCAGTTCGATAACAAGCGGCCGTGTTTGGTGCGTTGAGGTTTCCATATGTGGGAGGGCCGGGCGGCGCTCCGCTTTAGCCGCGATGCTTTTGATCTTTGGGGCGACCTGTCGCAGCTAAAGCCCCTCCCACAGGTTTGTTACATTGCCGTTCAATCAACAAAACCGGGGTCCATAACCCGGAACAAAGGTAAACACCGTGGACCTGATCCAACACCAAGATTCGCCGCGGCATATCCGCCTCAACCCGGCCGACAACGTCGCTGTGGTGGTCAATGACCAGGGCGTTGCCGCCGGCAGCCGTTTCCCCGATGGCCTCGAGGCCATCGAAGGCATTCCGCAAAGCCACAAGGTGGCTCTGGTTGATATTGCCCAGGGCGAGCCGGTGCGCCGCTATGGCCAGATCATCGGCTACGCCCTGCAACCGATCGCCCGCGGCAGCTGGGTCAGGGAAACCCTGCTGCAAATGCCCGCGGCGCCGGAGCTGGACAGTCTGCCGATGGCCGATGCCGCGCCGGCCGCGTTGCCGCCACTGGAAGGTTTTACCTTCGAGGGCTACCGCAATGCCGACGGCACGGTCGGCACGCGCAATATCCTCGGCATCACCACCACGGTGCAGTGCGTCACCGGCGTGCTCGATCATGCGGTCGAGCGCATCCGCAAGGAGCTGCTGCCCAAGTACCCGAACGTCGACGGCGTGGTGGCGCTGACCCACAGCTACGGTTGTGGCGTGGCGATCACCGCCACCGATGCCTATATCCCGATCCGTACCGTGCGCAACCTGGCGCGCAATCCCAACCTCGGCGGCGAAGCGCTGGTGGTCGGCCTCGGCTGCGAGAAGTTGCAGGCCGAACAGGTGATGCACGAAGGCGATGCCTCGGTGGATCTGCGCGAACCCTGGCTGTATCGCCTGCAGGATTCCAAAACCGGCTTCGGCGAAATGATCGAACAGATCATGGCCATGGCCGAGACGCGCCTGCAGAAACTCGACCAGCGCCGCCGCGAAACGGTGCCGGCCAGCGAGCTGATTCTCGGCATGCAGTGCGGCGGCAGCGACGCGTTTTCCGGTATCACCGCCAACCCGGCCCTGGGCTTCGCCGCGGACCTGTTGATCCGCGCGGGCGCCACCGTGATGTTCTCGGAGAACACCGAGGTGCGCGACGCCATCTATATGCTCACCGCCCGCGCCGAAACCACCGAGGTGGCCGAGGCGCTGGTGCGCGAGATGGACTGGTACGACCGCTACCTGGCCAAGGGCGAAGCCGACCGCAGCGCCAACACCACGCCGGGCAACAAGAAGGGCGGGCTGTCGAATATCGTCGAAAAATCCCTGGGCTCCATCGTCAAATCCGGCAGCAGCGCGATCAATGCAGTGGTCGGCCCCGGCGAGCGGGTCACGCGCAAGGGCCTGATCTACTGCGCCACCCCGGCCAGCGATTTCGTCTGCGGCACCCTGCAACTGGCCGCCGGGATGAACCTGCACGTGTTCACCACCGGCCGCGGCACGCCCTATGGCCTGGCCATGGCGCCGGTGGTCAAGGTCGCCACGCGCACCGAGCTGGCCGAGCGTTGGCCGGACCTGATCGATATCGACGCCGGCCTGATCGCCACCGGCCGCGCGAGCATCGAGGAGCTGGGTTGGCAGCTGTTCCACTACTACCTGGACGTGGCCAGCGGGCGCACGCAGACCTGGGCCGAACGGCACCAGCTGCACAACGACATAGTACTGTTCAACCCGGCGCCGATTACCTGAGTGCTGGTGCGTGCGGCGCACCCTACGGGACAGGCCGCGTACGAGCCGTAGGGTGCGCCATGCGCATCGCCACAAGCGCGCCCTGCTGTTTCGTCGCCTGCTGCGGCGGCGCCGCGAACTGCGTGGGGAAATCCCGGTCTGCTGAGTTCGGGTTGGCCGCGCCGGCTGCGAGCAGCTAGGATCTTTGCTTCGCGGTTCTGGCCGGGTCGCCCATGTCGGTGACCCGCCGCACCCGCCGACGGGAAGGACACCATGGACGCCGTTGTTTCGATGAGCGCGACGCTCGCTGCGATTTACCGGGATGAATCGCGGCGGGTGCTGGCGACCTTGATTCGCTTGTTGGGCGATTTCGACCTGGCCGAGGAAGCGTTGCACGACGCCTTTCGTGCGGCGATGGAGCAGTGGCCGCGTGACGGCGTGCCGGCCAACCCGCGGGCCTGGCTGGTGTCGGCGGGGCGCTTCAAGGCGATCGACGGCCTGCGTCGCCAGGCGCGCTTCGAACCGCTGGACGATCGTCTGGCGCAGACCATAGCCGCCGACAATGAACCCGTGTGGGACGGCGACAGCGTCGAGGACGACCGCCTGCGGCTGATCTTCACCTGCTGCCACCCGGCCCTGGCCGCCGATGCCCAGGTGGCCCTGACCCTGCGCGAAATCTGCGACCTCAGCACCGAGGATATCGCCCACGCCTTTCTCGCCAGCCCGAGCACCGTTGCCCAGCGCATCGTGCGCGCCAAGGGCAAGATCCGCGATGCCGGTATCCCCTATGAAGTCCCCGGTCGCGGTGAATTGGCCGAGCGCCTGGAAGCGGTGTTGCGAGTGATCTACCTGGTATTCAACGAAGGTTATTTCGCCAGCTCCGGCGATTCCCTGACCCGCAGTCACCTGTCCAGCGAGGCGATTCGCCTGGGCCGGCTGCTCGCCGAACTGCTGCCCGAACCCGAGGTGCTCGGCCTGTTGGCGCTGATGCTGTTGCACGAATCGCGGCGCCCGGCGCGCACCTCGGCCAGCGGCGAACCGGTGCTGCTGGAAGCCCAGGACCGTTCGCTATGGTCCGCCGAGTTGATTGCCGAAGGCGAGGCGCTGGTGTTGCAGGCGCTGCGCTCACGGCGCTTCGGCCCCTATAGCCTGCAGGCGGCGATCGCCGCGGTGCACGCCGAGGCGCCGAGCATGGAGGCCACCGACTGGGCGCAGATCGTCGGGCTCTACGATGCGCTTCTGGGTTTCACCCCCTCGCCGGTGATCGAACTCAATCGCGCGGTCGCACTGGCCATGCGCGATGGTCCGCAAGCGGGTTTGACATTAATCGAGAATTTGCTGGCGCGCGGCGACTTGACCGATTACCACCTGGCTCACGCCGCCCGCGCCGACTTGCATCGGCGCCTGGGTCAACACGCCGCCGCACGCGATGCCTATCAGCGCGCCTTGCAGTTGGCCCAGCAAGGGCCGGATCGGCAGTTTCTCGAGCAGCGCTTGCAGGCATTGAAGAACGCTTGATCGGTGGGCTTCTCACTTCGCGGCTAAAGCGGAGTGCCGCCCAGCCCCTCCCACAGGACTGGCTGTGATCGTGGGAGGGGCTTTAGCCGCGACTTTTTCCAGGTCGATTCATGCTCTTGATCGGCCATGAAAAATATTTTCAGCGCCGCTGTCGATTTGTCGCACGGTCGCGCGACTAGTGTTTACCCACCGCGAAAAACGCGAGTACGCCTGGAGGACACCATGAAATACCTATGCCTGGTCTACAGCGACGAAAAGCTGCTGCACGACTCCCCCGATAGCCCGCGGGACGAGGAGTGTCACGCCTATGCCGAGTCCGTGCAGCAAAGCGGGCGCATGCTCGCCGCCGAGGCATTGCAGCCGGTGGAGACGGCCACCACGGTGCGCCTGCGCGGCGGCAAATTGACCATCACCGACGGCCCCTTCGCCGAGACCAAGGAGCAGTTGGCCGGCTTCTACCTGATCGAGGCACGCGACCTTAACGAGGCGCTGCAGGTCGCCGGCAAGATTCCGGCGGCGCGGGTCGGCAGCGTCGAAGTAAGGCCGGTACGCCAGCTGGATGTTTGAACAAACCCTAGCAACCCATTAGCCGGGAGTTCACGCCATGAACCGCACTGACTACCCATTACCCCGTATTGCCAGCCGCGAAGAGTGGCTGCTGGCGCGCAAAGCGCTGCTGGAAAAAGAGAAGGCCCTGACCCGCCAACGCGACGCCCTGAATGCCGAGCGCCGCCAGCTGCCGATGGTGGCGGTGGAGCAGGATTACCGCTTTGGCGGGCCGCAAGGCGAGGTGCGTCTGCTCGACCTGTTCGACGGGCGCCGGCAACTGATCGTCTACCACTTCATGTACCACAGCGACCGCGGCGAGGGCTGCGACGGTTGTTCCTGTCTGGTCGACAATATTGGCCACCAGGCCCATCTGCATGCCCGCGATACCAATCTGGTGCTGGTTTCCCGTGCGCCCCTGGCCGAGCTGGAGGCATTCAAAGCGCGCATGGGTTGGACGCTGCCCTGGTATTCCTCGTTCGGCAGCAGCTTCAACTACGACTACCACGCCACCACCGATGAGCGCGTCGCCCCGGTCGAGTACAACTACCGCGACAAGGCTGAGCTGGAGCGTTTGGGGCTGACCTACCACGTGCAGGGCGAGCAACCCGGCGTCAGCGTATTCCTGCGTGACGGCGAGCGGGTCTACCACACCTACTCCTGCTACGCGCGCGGCCTGGAACAGCTGATGAGCAGCTTTTACTTTCTCGATATGACCCCATTCGGCCGCGGCGAAGGCTGGGACGGCATGCCCGACCTGGACGGCAAGGGCAAGTACTGGACCCGCCTGCACGATGAGTACGAACAAGTGGCGGCCGCGCCCAGCTGTTGCGCCGCCAACCAAGCCTGAACCACCCGTAACGCCAACGAAATCGGAGAACGACAATGATCATCGAGACCCCACAAAACCAGATCAAACAGACCATCGACAGCTGGGCGCAAGCCGCGCGCAGCAAGGATGTCCAGCGCATCATCAGCCACTACAGCGAGGATGTGGTCGCCTACGACGCTATCGGCCCGCTACGTTTCGTCGGCCGCGATGCCTACCAGGCCCACTGGCAAGCCTGCATGGAAATGTGCTCGGGCGAGGGCATGTTCGAGGTGCACGAGCCGAGCGTTATGGTCGGCGACGATTTGGCCGTGGCGCATTACCTGTTCCATTGCGGCGGCACCGACGACAAAGGGCAAATGCAGAGCTGCTGGATGCGCGTCACTCAATGCTTTCGCAAGCAGGGCGAGAAGTGGCTGATCGCCCACGAGCATTTTTCCATGCCCAGCGATATGGAAACTGGCAAGACGCTGTCCGACCTGACGCCTTGAGCGGCGCAGGCGCGAATCGACGATTAACCCAAGGAGATCGACCCCATGTTTGGCTATCTAGCTATCGCAGTACTGATCGGTATCGGCGCGCTGGCGCTGCTGATCGCCCGGCAGCCCGAGCGCTTCAGCGTCGAGCGCTCGATTAGCGTGGCGGCACCGCCGGGCGAGGTATTCGCCCAGGTCAACGACCTGCACAACTGGGAGCAATGGTCGCCCTGGGCCAAACGCGACCCGGATATGCGCAAGGTCTACGAGGGGCCGGCCGCCGGGGTAGGCGCGGTCTACCGCTGGAACGGCAACAAGGAGGTGGGCGAGGGCAGTAACACCATCATCGAGAGTCGGCCGGGCGAGTTGATCCGCATGCAGCTGGAGTTCCTGCGGCCTTTTCAGGCGAGCAACGAGGTGCTGTTCCGCTTCGCGCCCGAAGGCGCAGGTACCCGGGTGAATTGGCACATGAGCGGGCGCAACAACTTCATCAGCAAGGCCGTGCATCTGGTCATGGACATGGACAAACTGTGCGGCGGCGACTTCGAACTGGGCCTGGCGCAACTTAAGGCCATCAGCGAAGCGCCTAGCACCTAGCACCTAGCACCTAGCACCTAGCAGTGTAGGTAGGTTGGCGCTGAGCGCAGCGAAGCCGATCGCGGCCCGGCCCAACAATGCTGATAGGCGGGGAGGGGTAGGGCGGACAGACCAAAGGCTTGTCCGCCGCCCATCAAGGCAAATTTCCCAGCGCCTCGCAACTGATCGGATAACGTTGTTCGCAGGCGCTTTGGTACAGGCGCTTGGCCTGGCCGGGGTCGCGCGGCACGCCGTATTCGCCTTTCAGGTAGAGGTTGCCGAGGATGTGCTGGGCCATCGGGTTGCCGGCGACCGCGGACTGGTTGAGGTACTTGAGCATGGCCTTCTGGTTAGCGAAGTCGGGGTTGTCGCGGCCGGTATAGAGGTAGGCCAGGCTGACCGCGGCCATCGGGTGGCCCTTGTCCGCGGCCTGTTTCCACCAGTATTCGGCCTGTTGCAGGTTCTTCTCCGGCTTGCCGACGAAATAGAAACTGCCGAGCTGGAATTGGCTCTCGAGATCGCCACGCTCGGCCTGACTGACCAGCTTCGCCCGGGCGGCGGCCTCGTCCCCGACCTGGGGTTGCTGGCTCGGCGGCGTAGTTCCCGGGTTGCTGTCCGGTGTGTGGCTGACACAGCCGGCGAGGGCCAGCAGTGCGCCAATCAGTGCGGCGTACTGCCAGGCCGTTCTTCGAGTATTGCTCATAGTCGTTCCCTGCTATTGGCGGATGGCTGGCGTCCAGAGCATCGGGTCGTCAGGTCCCGTGCCGCTCTGGCATAAACGTACTGCTTATTCGTTGCGACGGCCATGTCGGCATAGTGCATCGTGATTGTTGAACAGCAAAAGACCTTAAGGATGCCCGCGAGTTGCGAGGCGTCCGGGCTTTCTCGCAGACGTTTTATCCGGGCCGCGAACCTGCGATTCTTGCAGGCGATGCAGCACCAGGCCAAGGAGCCCTTATGGACATAAGCAGCAATTTCGACAGCGGCAATATCGAGGTGATCGACGCCAGCGACCCACAGCGGGTGTTGCTGGCCATGCGCGCGGATCTCAAGAGTTACCACTTCCAGTGGTTTCACTTCAAAGTCGAGAATCTGATTCCCGGCCAGCGTTACGGTTTCAGCCTGACCAATGCCGGCCAATCCGCCTATAGCCACGCCTGGACGGGGTATAACGCGGTCGCGTCCTACGACCAGGTCGACTGGTTTCGCGTACCCAGCCGTTTCGAGGATGGCGCGCTCGAGTTCGCCATCGAGCCGAGTGCGAGCCAAGTCTGGTTCGCCTATTTCGAGCCCTACAGCCGCGCGCGGCATGACTGGCTGATCGAGCAGGCCCTGAGCCGCGCCGGCGCCGAACTGTTCGCCTGCGGCAAAAGCATCGAAGGCCGCGATATCCAGTTGCTGCGCATCAGCCGCAACCCCCAGGCGCAGCGCAAGATCTGGATCATCGCCCAGCAGCACCCCGGCGAGCACATGGCCGAGTGGTTTATCGAAGGGCTGATCGAGCGCCTGCAGAACCGCGACGACGCGGAGCTCAATGCCCTGTTGCAACATGCCGATCTCTACCTGGTGCCGAACATGAACCCGGACGGCGCCTTTCGCGGCCACCTGCGCACCAACGCCGCCGGCAAGGATCTCAATCGGGCATGGCAGTCGGCCAGCGCGACGGAAACCCCGGAGGTGTATTTCGTCCAGCAGCAGATGCGCAAGGTCGGCGTCGACCTGTTTCTCGATATCCACGGCGACGAAGAAATCCCCCATGTATTCACCGCCGGCTGCGAAGGTAACCCCGGTTACGGCAAGCGCCTGGAACAGCTGGAAAGCGAGTTCCGCAGCCGCCTGGTGGCCATCGGCGCCGAGTTCCAGACGGTGTTCGGCTACCCCCATGACGCCCCCGGCCAAGCCAACACCACCCTGGCCTGCAACGCGGTCGGCCTGGAGTTCGACTGCCTGTCGTTCACCATCGAAATGCCGTTCAAGGACCACGACGACCACCCCGATCCGCACACCGGCTGGAACGGCAAGCGCTCGATGCGCTTGGGCAAGGATGTGTTGAGCGTGGTCGCTGCGATGGTGCAGGGGGTGCGCTAAACCGGTAGCGAATGCTCGGGCGTTCGGGGGAAATACCTTGCAACCTCTGTGCAGTTGAGCCGCACCCCCTTGCTGGATAGATTGGCGCGCCAAGGTCAGTGGCTAGCCAGGCGCGCTCGGTCGCGCGCCCATGGCATGTACCAAGCCATGTGATGGCGACCCTTTTTACCTGGAGTGCTACCCGATGAAATCCGTTGTTTCGACCCCGGCCCTGTTAGGCATAGCGGTGCTCTTTACCAGCCTGGTCGGCTGCGACGCGGCAGAACAGTCCGCGCAGAAGCTGGCGGAAAAAGCCGAGCAGGCGGTGCAGGAAGTCGCGCGCGAAGCGATCAGCGATACCGTGAAGGAGCTCAATAAGCAGGTCGACCAGATCCAGCAGTCGACCGATGAGTTGCTCGGTAAGCCCGAGCAGGAGCCGGCACCGCAAGCGCCGGTGCCGAGTAAGCCGGCCGAACAAGCCACTCCGGGCACGCAAAACGATTTGTCGGCGGCCGACAGCATCGAAACCTGATGGCTGCCCGCGATTGAGTCAGTGCTGAGCTGACAAGGTAAACAGGCCTGTCGCAAGGGCATAACGCTGTTCACTTACGCCAAGTGAGCAGCGTTTTTTGTAGCCCGGATGAAATCCGGGGGCAGTCCGGCGTCTGAAAAACCGCTCCCGGATTGCATCCAGGCTACGCACCGCCCGATCCACGCATCAGCTGGCACGAACGGGCGCCACTACACTGTGGGCAGTTCGATCCAGGGTTGCGGCTGGTCAAGCGCAACCTCCAGCGGTTCTTCGTCGTAAGGCCCGAGGGAGAAGCGGATTGCATCGGGAATCATGATCGCCACTGCGCCAGCGAACCCGTCCGCGCTGGCATTGGGGTAGTGCAAGTAAGCCTGCAGCTCGGTGTCGATAAGATAGCTTTGCAGGTTCTCCAGGGTCACCGACCAGAAGCGCTGATCGGCCGACAGGAAGGCATAACGCAAAGACGGCGGATCGCCGACAGGCGCACCGATACGCGCGAGCAGCGGTAGCACCGGCGCGTAGCCCGGCACGGCTGCACGCGCAACACTCGGTTGCGCCGGGATTGTCGGGACTGTCGGAATTGTCGGGTGCGGCTGGCGGAACCAGCGCAGGGTGCGGCTTATCCAGTTCATCGGTTTATCGGCGTTCCAGGCGGGGCACTAGGGTCTGTTGCCGTTTCAGCGCAAGCCGCGATGAAACGGTAACAGACCCTAGTGTAGGGGATCCGACGTCGTAGGGTGCGCCGTGCGCACGGTGCCCCATTGCCCGGAGCAGCACGCGCGCGTGCTCTGTTACCGGTCACGCCTCCTGAAGGTCTGGCCGCGCAAATTGTGCAATAAAAAAGCCCGTCACAGGACGGGCTGAAAGTGCCGTTACACACATGGAGAAAACGATGCAGCGGGTGTTGCCTGGTGCTAGAGCAGCGACAACGGGTAGTTGATGATCAGGCGGTTTTCGTCGAACTCGTTCGTGCTGTAGTCGCGGCGGATGCTCGCGTTGCGCCACTTCACATTGAGGTTCTTGAAGGTGCCGGACTGCACGGTGTAGGCCAGCTCGGTTTCGCGGCCCCATTCCTTGCCGTCGGTGGTGGCGCCGACGTGGATGTTGTCGCCGCTGATGTAGCGGTTCATCAGGGTCAGCCCGGGCACGCCCAGCGCGGCGAAGTTGTAGTCATGACGCAGCTGCCAGGAACGTTCGCCGGCGTTGTCGTAGCTGGAGTTGAAGCTGTCGTTGCCCAGGCTGCCGCCGCTGGTGCCATTGACGCGCATCCAACCGGTGTCGCCGCTGACTTTCTGCAGGCCGACATAGAAGGTGTTGCCGCCGAACTTGGCGGAGAACAGGCCGGACCAGGTCCGGTTGTCCAGCTCGCCGGCCAGTTCGCTGCCGTCTTCGTTGCCGCGGAAGTAGCCGAGGTTGGCGCCCAACGTCCAGTCGCCGATGGGCTGGCTGTGCGATAGCTGCAGGTATTGCTGGTTGTAGATGTCCTGCAGCTCGGCATTCCACAGGCCAACCAGGGTGCGGTTGTCATTGAAGCGGTACTCGCCGCCGACGAAGTTGAAACGATCCGAGCTGGCGCCGCCGAAGGTCATATCTTCCATGCTGGCGTCGTTACGCACGCTGTTCTGGCGGAACTGGCCGCCGTACAGGCTCAGGCCGTCGATTTCCATGGAACTGAGCTGGGCGCCCTGGAAGGTCTGCGGCAGTGAGCGGCCATCGTCCGAGCGCAGAATCGGCAGCACCGCCATCCATTCGCCGACCTTCAGCTCGGTTTTCGACACCTTGGCCTTGGCGGCCACGGCCAGGCGGCCATAGTTGTCGGCCGGGCGGCCATCGTCATGGATCGGCAGCAGGCCGGTGTTACGCGTGCCCTTGCCGCCGTCGAGCTTGAATGCGCTCATGCCCAGCACGTCCAAGCCGAAACCGACGGTGCCTTGGCTAAAGCCGGAACGGGCGTCGAGGATAAAACTCTGGGTCCATTCTTCGGCTTTGCCCTGGGAGAAATCCGGGTCGACGAAGTTGCGGTTGATATAAAAGTTGCGCAGGCCAAGGGTGACCTTGGCGTCTTCGGCGAAGCCTGCGGCCTGGCTGCTGAGCGGCAGGGCGAGGGCCATGCTGCCGGCGCCGATCAGGGCCAGGGAAAGGGCGTTGCGTGCAGTCATTGTTGTGCTCCCATTTTTTGAACAAGCCGTTCCCCTGCCCGGCAGTGAGCGAAAAGGAACGTATGAGTTGCCCCGTGGCGGGGCGATGAGCGCGTTCGGGCTACGAACACGCGGTTGCTTCAGGCGTTAGCCGTCGGCGAATCCGGAGGGAACAAGGCGGGCGGCGCGGTCGCTTTGGGGCAAAGCGCGCGGAGCTGACAGGCGATGCGGCGCAGCAGGAGCGGCGATAGGCGTCATGATGATGTCCCGATTATTGTTCTTATAGTCATATGTTGTCATACAACATACATCGGATTATCGACAGCCTTTCGGCGCTTTGTCAACGCATCCCTAGACGAAAGTTTAATGATCGGCTTTTGCTCGATACGTGCTGCTATCGCTGGCATTACCAGGAATATAACGGCTTTTAGCGATAAGCGTGGAGAGTGCGGAAGCGTCTTGGCGCCAGCAGAAAGGTTTCGTTGGGGATTGGCGGGGATGGTTTTTGAGTCCGGGTAATACGAAGCGTTGTGTGATGACGTATGACGAAATTTGTTGAAAGTGCAGTGGCGATCGACAGGCCGGGTTGCTATTCGGATGCAGGTCCAACGGCTGTTCCCAGGTGGTATCAGGCAGCAATGCTGTTCCCGGTTTTGCGCTCGCGTCTCCGCTCCGCGGCCAATCATGGCCCAGTCAAAAACACCTATCTTGGCACTGGGTGGCCAGGCCAAGGCTGGGTAGATTTCCCATCAGCGGCCCACCCTCGCTCTGCTCCAGGCAGGCGTTGAGTCGGTGCCTTTCACCACTCTTTTAACGGATGACGACCATGAGCCAGCGCCTCGACTACTTCAAACTTTCGCCCCAGGCGGGCAACAAATACACCGAATTCACCATGCTGCTGAACGAGAAGCCCTTCCTCACGGAGATCGCGCACCTGGTTACGCTGCGTGCGTCGCAGATCAACGGCTGCGCGTTCTGCGTGGACATGCACGTGAAGGAAGCGCGGATTCACGGCGAGCGCGAACTGCGTTTGCACCATGTCGTGGTCTGGCGCGAATCGCCGTTGTTCTCGCCGCGCGAGCGCGCCGTGCTGGAATGGACCGAAGCGCTGACCCAATTGTCGCCGTACGGCGTATCGGACGAGATCTACAACCGGGTGCGCGAGCAGCTGTCGGAACAGGAACTGGCCGACCTGTCCTTCCTGATCGTCGCCATCAACGGCTGGAACCGCCTGAGCGTGGCTTTTCAGGTAGTGCCGGGTTCGCGCGACAAGCTGTACGGGCTGGACAAGGCCAATCTGAGCTGAGCACTTGGCGCACGAGTAGCCCGGCCTGCTTAGAGCGACTGCCGGACCAACGCGCCAAACCGCTCGGCCTGGCTGGCCGTGGCGCAGTTGGTGAAGCTGACCAGCAGGCCCGAATCGCGCCGCGGCGACGCCCACCAACTCGACAACGGCTGCCCGGCCATACCCTGCGCCAGCAGGCGCTCGGCCAGGGCTAGATCGGTCGCTTGGCCGGGCAGGCGCAACAGCAGATGCATGCCGCCAGGCGCGGGCGCCACCTGGGCGCAGCCGTTCAGCCCCCGCGCCAGTGCGGCGGCGGTAAGTGCCCGGCGCTCACCGTAGAGTCTACGCATGCGTTGGATGTGCCGGGCGAAATGCCCCTCGGTCATGAAGTCGGCGACTATCGCCTGGGTCATCGCCGGCGTGGTTGCAGCGAAGAGCATCCGACCGATGCGCTCGAACGTCGCGACCAGGGCCTGCGGCACCACCAGATACGCCAGGCGGATACCGGGGAACAGCACCTTGCTGAACGTGCCCGTATAAAGCACGCGGCCATGCCGATCCAGGCTCGCCATCGCCGGCAGAGGGCGGCTGACGTAGCGGTATTCGCCGTCGTAATCGTCCTCCACCACCCAACTGTCGGCCGCCGCGGCCCAGTCCAGCAGCGCCTGCCGGCGTGGCAACGATAGCGTCATCGACAGCGGACTCTGATGCGCCGGGGTGACCACCGCCAGCCGCGCATCGCCGGCCAGGGCGATGCCGCGCGCCACGTCCAAACCCTCCTCGTCGACCGGCACCGGTACCGGCGTGAGGCCGAATTGCCGCAGCGTCTGGCGCGCCTGCGGGTAGCCCGGGTCCTCCACCCAGGCCCGCTCGCCGGGCTGCAACAGCGCTTGGACGACGAACTGCAGGCTGCTGCCCCAGCCAGTGGTGACGAACACCTGATGCGCCCCGCAGTCGATACCACGCGCCACCTGAAGATAGGAAGCGATGGCGCTGCGCAGGGCGGGCAAGCCATGGGGCGGCGGATAATCCAGGTCTGCCGTACCCATGCCGCGCAGATAGCGCGCGCCCAGCCGCGCCCAGGTCTTGCGCGGAAACTCATCCAGCGCCGGCACGCCCATCTGGAACGGCAACAGCTGGGCGGGGCGCCAGAGGCTGTCCTGCATCTGCTCGGCAGGCTGCAACGCGGCGGGGCGCGGTGCGGCCGACGGCGCCATCGGTTGCAGCTCCGGGTTGACCACGGTGCCGGCTTGCCCGCGTGCCAGCAGGTAGCCTTCGCTGACCAATAGCGCATAAGCCAGCTCGACCGTGCCCCGCGCCACCCCTTGCTCCTTGGCCAGCGCGCGCGCCGAGGGCACGCGGTCGCCGGGGCCAAGGGTGCCCGCGGCTATCGCAGCGCGTACCCGGTTATACAACTGGCGATAGAGCGGCTCGCTTTCCTGCGGGGCGAGCGGTGAGAAAGCGTCGAGCATGAGCATGGCCTAGTCGGAAAGTCGTTTTATGGCTCAAGGCATTGTGGCATAGCCGGCCTAACATGCCGCCATGACCTACTCACACCACCAACACCTGACGAGCATCCTGGACCTGGCCGACCCGGCATTACGCCCGCTCGACGGGCCAAGCGACCTACGTGCCGCCTACCCGGTGATGCGCGAACTGCGGCCGCAGCTCGCCAGCGAGGCCGACTTCCTCACCCGCGTTGAACGCATGCGCCCGCAAGGTTACCGCCTCGTCGGTGCCTTCGACGGCGAGGCGTTGGTCGCGCTGGCCGGCTACCGCTTGCAGGAAAACCTGGTGTACGGCGCCTTCCTCTACGTGGACGACCTCATCACCGTCGAATCCCGCCGAGGCGGGCAGTGGGGCGCCCGCCTGTTGCGCGCGCTCGACCGCGTGGCGCGCGCCCAGGGTTGCGCCCGGCTGGTGCTGGACACCGGCCTCGGCAACGCCAGAGCCCAGCGCTTCTACTTCCGCGAGGGGCTCTACAGCGGCGCGCTGCGCTTCCAGAAAAGCCTCGAAACCCGTTGAGCAACGACCCGATTTCTTTCCCTTTGAACTACCCAGGACCACGACTATGCCCCAGCAGAACAGCGCTCCACTGCACGTACTACGTCTCACGTGCAGCCCGCGAGGCGTCGAATCCGAGAGCTTGCGACTGTCGCAACAGATCCTCGACAGGCTGAGTCGCCAGGCCGGCGAGCGCGGCCTCGCACTCATCGACAGCGACCTAGCAGGCCGGTGAAAAATGTAGGCGAGGCAGGCAAGACAAGGCAAAAACGGCCGAGGAAGCGGAGTTTACTGGCTGTAAATGAGCATTCCGAGGCCGTTTTTAACGCAGTATTGCCAACGCAGGTAATTTTTCACTGGCCTGCTAAACGACCTGCCCCACGCCGACCACGCCTACGCCGCCGCCCTTGCCTCGCCGAACGAGCCGGACCGAGCGCACCCCGGCAGCACCCTGCAACGTTCCGACGCATTGATCCAGCAACTCGACGCCGCCGACGTCCTGCTGATCGCCACACCCATGCACAACTACAGCGTGCCCTCGACGCTCAAGGCCTGGATCGACCATGTCGTGCGAATTCGCGTGACCTTTATCGGCACACCCCAGGGCAAACAGGGCAAATTGCGTGACCGACCCGTGTATGTCGCCATCGCCTCGGGCGGCCTGATCAGCGGCGAACACGCGCAACAACCCGACTTCCTACGCCCCTACCTCAAAGCCGCCCTGGGCACCGTGGGCTTGCACGACCTGCACTTCTTCAGCGTCGAAGGAACGGCGAGAGGGGAGGTGGCGCTGGAGGCGGCAAGGGAACGGACCGTAGCGGCGGTCGAGCGGTTCTTTGCGGCGCAGTGCTAAGGCGCAACGGCTTTGACCGCCCAAGTGCGAAAGCCTGAGCGATCGATGGTGGGCTGCACCGGCGGGATATACGTATATGGCCACGCCTTCTGGTTTTACGGTTTTAGCTCAATGGGCGTGCCATCCGGCACCGCTCGCCACAGCTCCGCCATCTCCTGATTCGTCAGCGCAACGCAGCCAAGTGTCCAATCCCGCAGACGGTGCAGCTTGCCGACCCAACCAAAGCCATTCCGCTGCCCATGAATCATGATGGCGCCGCCAGGGGACAAGCCCTTCTCCAGTGCAAGCTTGGTATCCGCTGCGCTCGGAT
Organism: uncultured Pseudomonas sp.; assembly: GCA_966210885.1. Taxonomy (GTDB): domain Bacteria; phylum Pseudomonadota; class Gammaproteobacteria; order Pseudomonadales; family Pseudomonadaceae; genus Aquipseudomonas. Next base: position 1,651 of record CBIHLQ010000058.1, on the reverse strand, counting down.
AGGAAATATGCAGCGCCCGGAAGTAAGCGCTATCGGCCTTGCGGAAATCGATAAGGTAGCGGCCCTCGGGCGTCTTCTTATCACCCTCGCGTTCCTTGGCGCCTACAGGAGCCCGTCCGAGCGAGACCACATAACTCTTGAGCGGCCGGCCCTGCGCATAGAGCGTCAGCCGCCGCTTGGACTTCTCCACCACCACGAGATCTGCCCGCGCATCCATCGGCAGTGGATTTTCGTGATGGTTCGCCCAGACAAGCAACGCCGCAAGCAGCGTGGGAGCTGCAGCCAGAATGATCAGCCAGCGTTTCATGGTCTTCCTTGATTGTTTGGTTTTGGTTAATTCATTGGTGGATGGTGGTGAGCTTTGGTCTGTCGCGAGTGAGTGAGGCGAACGGTATGAGCCAGTTGTCAGACGCGCCTTTGACGGCAAGCCAGAATGCGCATAAGTTGTGCGCATGTGCACCCAGGAGATAATGCTCATGCCCGCTGCCTACAACCCTCATGCTCCCAAACGGGCTGCCAACCTCAGTGTTAATGGTGACTTACTCAATAAAGCCAAGGAGTTGGATATTAACCTCTCCGCGACATTGGAGCAGGCTCTGGCCGAGGCCCTGAAGAAGAAGCTGCGCGAGCAATGGCTGGCAGAGAATCGCAACGCCATCAATGCCTACAACGAACATGTGGAAGCCCAGGGCGTGTTCAGCGACGACCTACGGAGCTTCTGATGCCTCAGTTCGCCGTACACAAGAACACCAACGCAGCCACCAAGACTGCTGTGCCCTTTCTGCTTGACGTGCAAAGCGACCTGATTGCTGAGCTCGGCACGCGGGTTGTAGTGCCTCTTTACACGGCTACTGCCATGAAAGGGAAAACTCTCAGAACCCTCATGCCGACCTTTGAAATTGAGGACAAGCAGTACGTGATGGTGACTCCGCAACTGGCCGGTATCGCTAAGAAACAACTCGGGACTCAAGTTGCCGACCTCTCAGCACAGCGCAATGAAATAATTGCTGCTATTGATTTGCTTATCACAGGTATCTGATTGGTGCGTCTACCGTTTGGTTAAGGGGCGGGCTTTAGCCCGTCCCAGTGAGCGAAGCGAACGATTTGAACCAATTGTTATGCGCTGTACCAATTATGTATTGATGTAATGAGACCTTCTGCAAGCTCTTGGATTTCTGACACATGATAGCAATGACCACTTTGAGGCTCGTATGAGTACCTTGCGTGGACGAAATAGTCTTTGCACCTTGCTAGCAGCGGCTTAAGTTCTTTACCTGTTGCGTTTTTGAAAAGCATCTCTAGCTTATTTGCAATGCCAGTATCCAAGTTGCTAAATATTTTTTCTAGGTCATGCCCTCTGACATTTGAATATATCTCTGCGTCCCCGATGAGTCCACCAGGTTGTGCAGGGAAAGTCTTTACACCTGAATCACTGCACTTCAACAGTAATTCGATACAAAGAGCAAGATTGCATACTACAGCCATTACATTTTCTTGAAGTTTAATATCGTCATCTAACGCAGGTTTTGCCAGTGCATAGAATTGAAGCGCGCTAGCGAAAATATGATGAGATGGTTCCTTGGTCACAGCGCTGCTCCTGTAGTGCATAACGTTTGGTTAAGGGGCGGGCTTTAGCCCGTCCCAGTGAGCG
>CBIHLQ010000057.1:0-30386 GCA_966210885.1 uncultured Pseudomonas sp. | reverse complement strand
GCAGCGACATCGTCCTAGGCCGCCGCGTAACCCAACAGATCCTATGCCGGCACGACACCGTATAAAGGTCTTGTTGGGTTACGCGGCGTTCGGTAGCGGTGGTTTTTGTGCGTTCTGTGTGCGCCGCTAACCCAACCTACGGGATGCTGCTTGCTTTAGGGCTGTAGCCAGGCCGGGTTGGCGGATCAGGGCGGTTTGCCATTCGCCGGCGGTAAAGGTGTCGGCCTGTTGCAGCAGTTGGATCTTGCCGGCGATCAGGCTCGCCACGGGCACGCCGTCGCGGTACAGCAGGCGGTTGCCGGCCACAGCCGGCACCCTGTTGCCGGCCACAGCCGGCACCCTGTTGCCGGGCAGCAGAGTGCCGAGCAGGTTCAGCGGGTCGCAGGCGGAGAGGCTGACGAGGGTTCCGTCGCTTGGGCGTTTACGCACTTCGCGCAGCAGGGCGACGGCTTCCGGCAGGGCGAACTGTTCGCCGACCACCCCGGCGACGAAGCGCCCGCCGCGGATTTCGCCGCGCGCTTCCAGGCGCTGATACACCCGCAGCAGTTCGCGCCAGGTCGGCAGCCAGTCGGCTTCGCGCTCCAGCAGGCGCCAGCAGACCACGCCATAGCGACGCAGCAGGGTGCGTGCGATATGTTCCAGGGCTTCGGCGTTCGGCTTGCTTTCGGCTTCCTCGGCGCGGCCGCGCAGCAGCGCCCACCGTCCGGCGTCCTGCATATTGGCCAGGGCGCGGTGGGCGTGGCGTTTCTGCTGGCTGCGTTTGGCCGCCGGCAGCAACAGCGAACGCAGGCCGGCGAAGCTGTCGGCGTTGGCCAGGCCGAGGGCCACCAGCTCGCCGAGGGCATCTTCCAGTTCGCTGCGCAGCAGGTGCGCTTCGTCCTGCAATTCGTCGAAGAACAGCGCGCCCTGGCTGGCCAGCACCTGGCGCAGGCGTTCGGCGCGCGGCGAGGGTTCGGCCGCGGGCGTTTCGCCGAGGCAGGCGCGCCATAGACCGAGGCTCTTGCGCGGCAGCAGGACGATCGGCGTGCTGCGCAGCGGACCGCCGGCGCTACGGTTGCGCCCGGCCAGGCGGCACCAGATCAGACGCCCGGAGCGGCACAGGTCGTCGAGCCAGTTGATTCCGTAATCGCTGACCCGGCTCGGCAATATCTCGCTTTCCCAGGCGCCGGCCGCAGCCTGGAAGCCTTCCAACTGGCCCAATACCCCGGCCAGGGCTTCGGCGCCGCGCACCCGGTTGTTCGGCGCCACGCGCTGCCAGTCGAACAGAAAACGCATGAAATCGGCGCGGTCCACCGGCTCTATCTCGCGGCGCAGACGCTGGACCGTATAACGGTGGATACGCGCCAGTAGATGGCGTTCGCACCATTGTTCCTCTGTGCCACCAGGCGAAAAGCGTCCGCGCAGTACATAGCCTTCGCGCTCCAGGGCGAGCAGGGCGAGGTGGATCGCGGGTTCTTGCTGCTGTAGATCGGCGGCGATCCGTGCCAGGGGCATGGGGCCGAAGCCGCTAAGTCTGGCGCGCAGCAGTTCGACCAGGGCCGCGTCCGCTTGCCATTCGGTATCGAAGCCGGTCGGTGCCTGGATTGTCGGTTTGAGCATCGCGTGCGGGTGCAGCGCCAGCCATTGGCTCATGCGTTCGGCCGCCAGCCATAGTGCTGGCGCGCCGTGCAGGTGCAGGCAGGTGGCGCGCTTGCCTTTGGCCAACTGCGCCAGCCAGGCCGGCCAGCCGTTATTGGCCTGCGCCTCGGCCTCGGTGATGGCGCCCAGGCTGAGCAGCGCCTCGTGCATCTCGTCGGCGTCGCGCACCTCGGGCCAGGCTTCCTGGCGCACCGCGTCTATGGCCTCGGCGTCCAGGGCGCCGAGGTCGTCGCTGGACGCCGGGTCGCTCCAGCGCCGGCTCTGTACCGCCTGGGTGCGCCGCTCTTCCAGCGGCGCGTCGTCGAGATAGGCGTAGGGCCGGGCGTTGAGGATTTCCGCGGCCAATGCCGAGGGCGCCGGCAGGTCGCGGGCGATCAGCTCGATATCGCCGGCTTCCATACGCCGCAGCAGGGCCAGCCAGCCCTCGCTGTCCATGGCCTGGTGCAGGCAATCGTCGAGGGTCTGCGCGACCAGCGGGTGGTCGGGAATCTCGCGTTCGCCGACGATATTTTCCAGGCAGGCCACCTGGTCGGGGAACACCGTGGCCAACAGGTCTTCGCTGCGCATGCGTTGCAGTTGCGGCGCCACCTTGCGCCCGCCGGCGAAACGCGGCAGGGCCAGGGCCACGCCGGCGTTCCAGCGCCAGCGCACGGCGAACAGCGGCGCGTCCAGCAGCGCCTGGGTCAGCAATTGCTCGGCGCTGTTGGAATGCACATAGCGCCAGACTTCATCGAGCGGGAAGCTGTGGCTGGTGGCCAGCGAGAGAATCAGCGCGTCCTCGGTGGCGGCGGCCTGCAATTCGAAGTTGAAGCTGCGGCAGAAACGCTTGCGCAGGGCCAGGCCCCAGGCGCGGTTGAGACGGCTGCCGAACGGCGAGTGGATGATCAGCTGCATGCCGCCGGATTCGTCGAAGAAACGCTCCATCACCAGCCGCCGCTGGGTCGGCAGGCCGCCCAGGGCGGCGCGTGCGCGGGCCAGGTAGTCGACCATCTGTTGCGCCGCGGCTTGATCGAGGCCGATGGTTTGCATCAGCCAGGCGATGGCGTTCTCGAGCGGATTTTCACCGCCGAGCAACTCTTCGATCTGCTCGCGCAGCCGCGCCACCCCGGCCGACAGCTCGTCGCTGCGCCCAGGCGCCTCGCCGAGCCAGAACGGGATATTCGGCGGCTGGCCCTGGGCGTCCTCGACCCGCACCTTACCCGGCTCCACGCGTAGGATGCGGTAGGACTGGTTGCCCAACTGGAACACGTCGCCGGCCAGGCTCTCGACCGCGAAATCCTCGTTGAGCGTGCCGACCTGAAAGCCCTGGGGTTCCAGCAGCACGCTGTAATCGCCAGCGTCGGGGATGGTGCCGCCGCTGGTCAGGGCGGTCAGGCGTGCGGCGCGGCGGCCGCGCAGACGGCGGTTCACCGCATCGCGATGCAGGTAGGCGGCGCGCACGCCCTGGCGGCCGCTGTAGCCTTCGCTGAGCATCTTCAGCAGGGCGTCGAAGCTCGCGCGCGGCAGGTCGGTATAGGGCGTGGCACGGGTCAGCAACTGGTAGAGATCGTCCTCGCCCCATTCGCGGCAGGCCACCTCGGCGACTATCTGCTGGGCCAGCACATCCAGCGGCGCCTGGGGGATCTGCAGGGCGTCCAGCTCGCCGCGGCGCACGCAGTTGAGCAGCGCGGCGCATTCGATCAGCTCGTCGCGCGATTGCGGGAACAGCCGGCCCTTGGGCGTGCCGCCGACGCTGTGGCCGGAGCGTCCAACCCTTTGCAAAAAGGCGGCGATGCTGCGCGGCGAGCCGAGTTGGCAGACCAGCTCGACCTCGCCGATATCGATGCCCAGTTCCAGCGAGGCGGTGGCCACCAGCACGCGCAGTTCGCCGCGCTTGAGGCGCTGTTCGGCATCCAGGCGCAGCTCCTTGGCCAGGCTGCCGTGGTGCGCGGCGACCGCGGCCGTACCCAGGCGCTCGGACAGATGACGGCAGGCACGCTCGGCCAGGCGCCGGGTGTTGACGAACACCAGGGTGGTGCGGTGTTGCTGCGCCAGTTCGGCCAGGCGCTCGTAGACCTTGTCCCAGGTTTCGTTGCTCATCACCGCTTCGAGCGGCACCGGCGGCACTTCGATGGCCAGGTCGCGGGCGCGGGTGTAGCCGATATCGACGATATGGCAGGCGCCCGCTGGCGTTTGGGCCGCCTTGGGGTTCGGCCGCGCGCCCTGACTACCGAGCAGAAAACGCGCCACCGCATCCAGCGGCTTTTGCGTGGCGGACAGGCCGATGCGCACCAGGCGCCGTTGGCACAGCGCTTCCAGACGTTCGATGCTGAGCATCAGATGGCTGCCGCGTTTGCTCCCGGCGATGGCGTGGATCTCGTCGACGATCAGGCTGCGGCAGCCGGCCAGCATCGCTCGCCCGGACTCGGAACCGAGCAGCACATAGAGCGATTCCGGGGTGGTCACCAGGATATGCGGCGCCTGTTTGCGCATCGTCAGACGCTCGGCCTGGGTGGTGTCGCCGGTGCGCACCGCACTGCGGATGCACACATCGGCCAGGCCCTGGCGCTGCAGCTCGGCGCGGATGCCGGCCAGCGGTTCTTCGAGGTTGATGCGGATGTCGTTGGACAGCGCCTTGAGCGGCGAGACGTAGAGCACGCTGCAGCGGTCTTCGAGCACCCCGTCGTTGGCCAGGCCTTCGCGCACCAGAGCGTCGATGGCGGCGAGGAAGGCGGTGAGGGTCTTGCCCGAACCGGTTGGCGCGGCGACCAGAGTCGAGCGGCCGGCGGCAATCGCCGGCCAGGCCTCGATCTGCGCCGGCGTCGGCGCGCCGAAACGCTGGCGAAACCAGGCAGCGACCGCGGGGTGAAAGGTCGCCAAGGCTGTGTCGGCAGGGGCGTGGTCGGGAGTCGGCTTCATGCGCCCATAATGCTAGCGCGGCGCACCGGCCTCAAGCGCCGTTGGGCCAGCACCCCGTAGGATGGGTTGAGCGCAGCGATACCCATCAATCATGCGATGGGTAACGCCGCTGCGCGACTAACCCATCCTACGGACTGGCGCGCAGGAAAGTACGCCGGAGCAGGGCGGCGCTGATTCGCCCGGCGCCTCAGGCCTCCACCAGCACCTCAAAGCCGCCGTAGATCAGCCGCTGGCCATCGAAGGGCATGGGGTTGCGGTCCGGCTGCAGCCGCGGGTCGGCCATGACCTTCTGCATCCCCGCGTCGCGCGCCTGGCGGGACGGCCAGGTCACCCAGGAAAACACCACTGTCTCGTCGTCCTGGCGTTTCACCGCCATCGGGAACGACGTCAGCTTGCCCTCGGGCACGTCATCCCCCCAACACTCGACGACGCCCAACGCGCCGTGCTCCTTGAAAACCGCCGCAGCGGCCTGCGCATGCTGGCGGTACAACTCGCGGTTGGCAGTGGGTACGGCGGCAACGAAGCCATCGACATAGTTCATGTTCGATCTCCTGCTTGAAGGAAGGGGCGGCGCGCAGTCAGTTGCGCGGGATCGACGTGGCGGTGCGGCCAGACCGATCTGTAACTAAGTCGATCCACCAGGCCGCGGATCGACAGCACCGGCGGTAGAGAGGGGAAGTTGCCGACCAGTGGCTGGTGGAGTGCGGTCAGCTGCGGTTATCCGTGAGCGGCAGCAGTCGATCCGGAGCGGCCTGCCGCAGAGGCTGGTGGGCAAGTAAACGTTGCCCACCCTACAGGGTCTTCAAGTCCGCGTAGGATGGAAAACCGCGAAGCTTTTTCCACTAATGGTCATCCAGGCTGCCTCTCTGAAGACTGTTGGATGTAAGCGGCAGGGGGCGGGCGGGATAGCTACTAACGAGATAAGATTCTGCGTTTCCAAATCCTGCAAGGCTGTATGGATATCATGATGATTGAATGGTTGCGTACCCTCCGCTGTCTGGGCATCAACCGCGCCCTATTCAAGGTGATCGAGAATCTCGGGGTTACCGTTGAGACTGGTAGCCTCCTCTTCCCCATACTCAACACCGCAGCGCAGAATGGAGTTCCTTGCGCAGAATACTCAAAACTCCTGATGCTAGATGTTGCATGTGCCGAGTGGGTTCGTCGTGAGCTGCCGCCAAATCTAGACCTTCAGATGCTGTGTACGCCTGGAGTCGCTCCGGCCACAGCGTCCGCCAAATTAGCCGAGGTCATTGCTGGAGGCCTGCTAGGTGCCGTCTTCCCAGCGATGGAGCGCATACCAGAAAGGAAGAAAGCCAAAACGCCAGATCTTCGACTTGGTGAAAGCATCTTCGCGGAAGTCTATTGCCCACAGGAGTCAGCCACAGAGACTGCCAAGCATAGCGAATGGCTCAAACAGAACGTCGGTCCCATCAAGCTCTTCATTAGTTATCCCGTAACTGGTTCTTATCCGCTAGCGTTGAAGTACTCAAGCAACGTGACGATTGATAGAGCTGTTAGTGGCAAGCGTGATAAAAAGCAATTTGAGGCGGGGAACGAGAACCTGCTTTGGCTTGACCTGCTAAATGGATTTGGGGTTAGCAGCCGGGATACTAAACCGTATACAAGCGTTCACAAGGGCGAAAGCACATTTGTGGGGAGCTTTGGGATTTGGCATAGCCTCTACGGCCAGCAGGGAAGCTCATTCGTATATGAGCGTACGGATCTCCGGTATTTCGAGCAATGCAACATCTACAAGCAGCAACGGGAAGGACTATTCAGATCCCGGCCTGAAGTCTCTGGAGCCTTGATACTTGTAGAGGACGGAATTGTCTTATTTGAGAACCCATGGGCATCCACGCCCCTATCGGAAACGGCACGGAAAAACCTGAAGCGCCTGACGCGATTTAAGCCTGATATGTCCTGGTTCGTAACACCGGGATATCACTTGGAAGATAGAGTGAACGCCGTCCTTGCCGAAATCGATTGGCTTTATTCTGATCCGGAAGCGTAGATCAACTCGCCTAGCTCGAAGTGAGGGGCGCTTCTGGTCGTTTTCTGCCTGTCACAACCGTCTATTGTTCCGACTATCCATCCCCAGCGCGATGCTCCTCTGCAACAGCCAAACCTGCAGCGCCATAACCCGGCAGTAGCGGTGCGAGGGGCAAGCCGGCCGTTGCACGTCGCCGTTGCACGTTGCACGTCGCCCAAGTTTTCATACACTCTGCCTCTTCCTTATTTCAGCCAAGGCCAGCCCGTGCAACCGGTGATTTCGATCCAGCAACTGAGCAAGACCTACGCATCCGGCCACCCGGCGTTGCAAAGTATCGACCTGGATATCCGCAAGGGCGAGATCTTCGCCTTGCTCGGCCCCAACGGCGCTGGCAAGACCACGCTGATCAGCATCGTCTGCGGCATCGTCAATCCCGGTTCCGGCAAGGTATTGGTGGGCGGGCACGACATCATCGACGACTACCGGGCGGCGCGTTCGCAGATCGGCCTGGTGCCCCAGGAGCTGTTCAACGACGCCTTCGAAAGCGTCTGGTCGACGGTCAAATTCAGTCGCGGCCTGTTCGGCAAGAAGCCCGATCCGGTCTATCTGGAGCGTCTGTTGCGCGATCTGTCGCTGTGGGAGAAGAAGGACGCGCGGCTGTTCGAGTTGTCCGGCGGCATGAAGCGCCGGGTGATGATCGCCAAGGCGCTGTCCCACGAGCCGCAGATCCTGTTTCTCGACGAGCCCACCGCCGGCGTCGACGTCGAGCTGCGCCGCGATATGTGGAACATGGTGCGCGGCCTGCGCGAGCGCGGGGTGACCATTATCCTCACCACCCACTACATCGAGGAGGCCGAGGAAATGGCCGATCGTATCGGGGTGATCAGCAAGGGCCGGATCGTCCTGGTCGAGGACAAGCAGGTGCTGATGCACAAGCTCGGCAAGAAGCAGCTGTGCCTGCAATTGCAGCAACCCCTGAGCAATCTGCCGGCCGAATTGGCGCGCTACCCGCTGGAGCTGACCGACGAGGGCCATGCCCTGGTCTTCACCTTCGACACCCAGAGCGAGCAGACCGGCATCGCCGAGCTGCTCAAGGATTTGGCGCAGCACGGCATCGACTTCAAGGATCTGCAGTCGAGCCAGAGTTCGTTGGAAGATATTTTCGTCACCCTGGTATCAGGTCGATGAGAAGCTACTGCGCTCGACTATGCCGCGTTGAAGTCAGGCTCGGCCTGCTCATGTACAACTCGTACACTCCGCGGCCTCGCCTGACTTCGCCTTGCCTAGCCATCGCTCGCGACGCTTCTCAACGACCTGAACCGGAGTCACTCGCATGAATTTCTACGCGATCCGTGCCATCTACCTGTTCGAACTGGCCCGCACCTGGCGCACCCTGTTGCAGAGCATCGCCACCCCGGTGATCAGCACCTCGCTGTATTTCGTGGTGTTCGGCTCGGCCATCGGTTCGAGCATGACCCAGGTGCAGGGCGTCAGCTACGGCGCCTTTATCGTACCGGGGCTAATCATGCTGGCGTTGCTCACCGAGAGCATTTCCAACGCCTCGTTCGGCATCTATATGCCCAAGTATTCGGGAACCATCTACGAGGTGCTGTCGGCGCCGGTGTCCTACCTGGAGATTCTTATCGGTTATGTCGGCGCGGCGGCGACCAAGTCGGTGATCCTCGGGGTGATTATCCTGGTCACGGCGCGCCTGTTCGTGCCCTTCGAGATTCTCCATCCGGTCTGGATGCTGGCGTTGCTGGTGCTCACCGCGCTGACCTTCAGCCTGTTCGGCTTCATCATCGGCGTGTGGGCCAACGGCTGGGAAAAACTGCAGATAGTGCCGGCGCTGATCGTCACGCCGCTGACCTTTCTCGGCGGCAGCTTCTATTCGATCAGCATGCTGCCGCCGGTATGGCAGACCGTCACCCTGTTCAACCCGGTGGTGTATCTGATCAGCGCGTTCCGCTGGAGCTTTTACGGCGTGTCCGACGTCAACGTGGCGCTCAGCCTGGGGATGATCGGCGGCTTTCTGCTGCTCTGCGTGGCCACCGTCGCCTGGATCTTCAAGACCGGCTACCGGCTCAAGAGCTGAGGCGGCTCATCGCAGCAAACTGGCGAACAGGCGGGTGGCCGCCAGACCGATTGGCGTCGCGTTAGCGGTCGGCGCCATCAGCTCGATCAGCCGGGCGCTACGCGCGGGCTCGGCCAGTTTGCGTAATTGCTTATCGAGGGCGCCGTCGCCAGCAGCGCACCTCGGCGTCATGGGCGGCGGATCATGCCGCCGGGGCGCGAGCGGGTGATTCGCACTTGGCCGTGCCTGCAACCAGTCGCCGGCGATCCAGTCGTGCAGCAGTTGCCGCTCATAGCTCCCGAACATCACCGCGTACTCGCTCTGCAACAACCGCCAGAAGTGGCTGTGCTGCGGGTTTCTGTGGCGCTGGATCCAGCCTCGCTTGCACAAGGCAACGAGCAGATCGCCGAGTTGTCCGGGCTGGCTCAGCCATTGCTTGACCGTGCGCCCGCCGATGCGACAGAAATCCGAGGGCATGGAGCCGGCGACCGCGCGCTTGCGTTCGAGCATCGCCAGTAGCTCCCGTTCCAGATCGAAGGCGGCGATTGCCGCGCTCGCATGCAGGCCCAATCGGTTGAGGCGATAGCCAAGCGTGACGCGCCGATAAAAGCCCTGGGCATCGCCTGCCGCCGACAGGTTGTCGAGCACCGCCTGTACGGCCTTGGGCGCATGGCCGCCGCCGATACCGAGGTGCGCTTGAAAGCAGTGAGGGTCGATATCCAGTTCGTGCAACTCGAAGGCGCCGATCGCCAGCGGCAACTGCTCATGGCCGAGGCTGTAACCGATCACTTCCGGCAGGTACTCGGTGGTCAGGCGACCGAGCGCCAACTGCTGCGCGCCCTCGACGAAATGCTCGTCGCTCAGCCAGGCGGGCGCCATGCAGCCGTGCTTGGCCAGTAGGTTCTTGTACCGTAGAGCAGGATGCTGAGCCGGATCGCCGTTGCCGAGTCGTTGCAGATAGCGCTGGATCAGCCCGCGAAAGCGCTGCTCGCGCCATTGCGGCAGCAGGCCATACAGCCAGGCCCCGTCGACCAGTTCTGTCGGCGCCATCGCCTGGAGAACATACAGCGCATGGGCGCGGTTACCGAAGTAGCGCCGCGGCTGGCCCTGCGCGCGGCCGTCGAGGTAGCGCTGGTACGCCCCACTGGTCGCATGGGCCCCTTGCCTGGCCCATTCGCTCAGCTGCTCAGGGGTTTCGGGCAGGTCGCAGGTCAGGCGCGCGGCCCGTTGCAACTGTCGTTCGAGAAAGGCCCGGCCGAGCCGCAGTCCCTGCTCGTCGTTCGTCATCAGGGCATGGTAGACCGCGCTCGCCGTTCCGCGATGAGCCTGCGACGGGGCGGCGGGCCCGGTAATGGATATCGGGGCGGAGGTCTTCATGGTGGATTCGCCAGGCTGTGAGCGACCTAGCAGCCTGTTGAAAAACTACCTGCGTTGCCGATACGGCGTTAAAAACAGGCTCGGATGCGAGCCCAGTCGGAATGCTCATTTACAGCTCGTAAACTCGCGTGCGAGCCCAGTCCGCTTCCTCGCCTGTTTTTGCCTTGTCTCGGCTACCTCGCCTACGTTTTTCAACGGCCTGCTAGTTTGTGAGCCCATGGCCCGGCGAAAATTCAATAGCCGCCGCGAGCTCCCGCATCGCGCACCGTAGCGGTTGCGCGCTTATGAACCAGCCCGCGGTTGCCGTCCGGCCGGCGCGGGCTGGCGAAGGACTACACTTGCCGGCTGATCTCGTCGTTCAACCATTCCTTGACCGTCGCCAGGTGAATCCGCTCTTGATCCAGCGGCGTCTGGAAGCTGTCGGCGATGCTGCTCTGCCCGCTGATACGGGCCAGTTCGATAAGCATTTCCCAACCGGCGTTGTCGCTCAGCTCGGCGGTCAGCAGTGCATTGAGCGATTGCGCCCAATTGGTTCGCGGGTCGCTGATGACCTGCAGCAGCCCCATCGACGCTACCCCCATGACATCGGCGCAGGGCGTCATGGCGGTCGGATCGGCCCCCAGCTTTTCAAAGGCTTGCACCAGTAATTGGAAATGCTCCAACTCCTCGCTGCGGAAGCGGTTCAGGGTGTTCAGCATTTCTGTATCCAACTCCATGGTCTGGGCCTTGGCGATCAAGGCCTCATAGAGCCGGGTGCCGGTGCGCTCGAATGCCAGGCGTTCGCCGAGCTTATCGATCAGCACTTCCGGGCTGACCCCCACCAGTTTGTTCAGGGCGGTTTTGAGCATGCCCTTGGCGGAGCCGGGGATCGGCACCGAGCCGATTTTTTCCGCCTCATCGATATGTGCGCTACGCACCAAGGCGATTTTCTGTTCGTCGCCGGGAATATCGGGCGGCACCTCCTGTGCGGCCTTGACCTGCCGCTCGCTGTCGATCGGCGACATCTTCGCCCCGGTGTAGTTGAGTCCCATCTCGGTTGCATTGTGCATTTCGGTTCTCCGTGAGAAGCACTGATTAAGAAGCCTTTTGCATGAGTTCGGTGCCGGGAGCCCAGTGATAACCGGCCGATGCCGTTTCCACCGCGGTGCCCTCGGAATTCAATTGATCACGGTATTCGCGGCTAGCGGCTCCTTCCTGCTGGCTATCGACGTACTCGGTGCCCTTGGTGCGCAGATCGATTTCCTCTTTCAACACCTTGCGCACGAACTCGCGTTGGCTCTTGAACTCGACCGGCTTGGGCAAGCTGCCGCCGAGAATTTCCTGCGGGTCGCGGCGTTCGTGAGTTTTGAACAGTTCGCAGACCAATTGCAGATGGCCCAGTTCGTAATCGAGGAAGCGCTCCCAGATCGCCTTGATCCTCGGGTTGCTCTCCTGCTCGACGCAGCTGTAGTAGTTGTAAGCCTCCATGGCTTCATGAATCAGCCACTTCTCCAGGAAGCTCTCGTCCGGGTCCTGCAGGGAGCTGTATTGGGTGACGTGCTGTTCCTCCACTGAGGCGATTTCCGCATACAGCTGCCGTGCCACCGGATCGGCGAAGGTCGGGCCGATATTCATGTAGTAATCGTGGGTCTGATATTCGGCGGCGGTGATCATCGCCGCGTGAATTTTAGTGATCAGCTCCGCGGAGTCGCGTTGGTACGCGCTACGCAGGTCGTCCTCCGGCGCGCGATGGTGCACGGTGGTGGGGCGACTGGGGATGATGTCGGTATAGCCCTGGAGAATGTTGTTGGCGTCCTTGCCTTCCAGACGATCGAGCATGGCCGCGTAGCGATAGAGGTGATCGAAATCCTCGAGCAGGCCGAAACGATAGGTCTGCGCCTGATACGGGTCGGGCTCGCGTTGCGCCACGGCGGCGGTGACTTCGATCGCCACCTGCTCATAAGCCACGGTGGTTTCCAGCGGAGAATGATCGGCCGAGAGCAACCAGTTGACCATGGTCGCCTGATGTTGCTCGGCACGCCGTACTTCGGCGAGGGGCAGGCGCAGCTCGCGATTGAAGCGCGCGCCGATATTCTTGAGGCGCAGCGCATCGACCTCGATGCCATTCATCAAAATGATCCGCACACGGGTGAACGCATCGTCGTCCAGTTTGCTGATCGGCTTGCTGGACATCTCTCGCCAGGTGAATTTTTGTTGACCCAAGGGGCAGCCCTTGGCATCGAGCAGGCTGGTTAAGGTTTCCATCAGACCTCCGGTTACTTATTCATTCATTCGTGAGACCGGCAGTTGGTCTCACGTAATGCTGAGTGGCTGCCCCGGTCGCTCGTTTCAGCTAATAGACAAATGGTCGAGCAGGTAATAAACAAGCGGGTAGCAAGCAATAACCAAAGGTTTGTGTCGCAACGCTATCGAATTCATTAAGTGCTGAGTTATAGGCTGGCAATAACAGGCACGAATAATTAACGCAGCGATATCCGTTGCGTATTTAATGGCCGATCAAATAACTAACGAGCGCACCTGAGCGTGGCCTCGCGCGCTGGCGATTAAGCGATAAGTAATCGGTCAGGCGGAAGCGAAGGCTTGTCCGTGGCCTCCGCTTCGGGACTAGCTCATACAGGTAAGCTAAGAGCTGCGACCGCCGCCATGGCTGTGCGAGCCGCCTTTTCGGCCTGCCTCCGAGGCTTTTGCACGGTCATTGGCGAAGTTGCCTCCGCTGTTCTGACCGCCTTTACGGCCTGCTTCGGATGCTTTCGCCCGATCGTTAGCAAAGTTTCCAGGGTTACTGTTGCTAGGCATTTTTAAAATCCTCTTTTAAACACTAAGGCTGTTGTTAGCCTTACATGCCTTAAGAAGCTCAGGTACGGGATTTGGTTCGTAGTGTTTTTGGCGCTTATAGAAAAGATCGGATAAGCGGTATTGCTTGATAGCACATCGCAGAAGATTGCTATTGCTTTAATGGCGGAGCGATTGTTTGTTGCGATAAGGCGTTTCTTAAGGCTATGTACCATAGCGTGTTGCGTTCGGCTATCGCCACTGAGTTTGAGACGGTCTGGATCCGTAGGGTGCGCCATGCGCACCAGTGATTAGTCGCCTGCGGTGGTGCGCACGGCGCACCCTACGCGTTGTCGGCTATGCGAGAAAGGCTCAGGCCTGAATCGCCCATGCAACACATTATTGGGACAGCGCTAGGGCGTTTCAGTGTGAGGATTTGACCTCGTAGGGTGCGCCGTGTGTTCACCACTACCAACACCGGTATCGCCACAGACACCTGGTACGCAGGCGCACCCTACCGACTGCCGCCACCGCAAGCCGTGTCATGCTTCCCCAGGTGACCCATGCAACACGTAATGGGTACATAGCCTTTCTTAATGGCTTTAACGCGATGGCCTCGAGCATGGAAGGCGCTTCGTTTATTTACCGGTGCGATCAAGTGGGAGAGCTGCGGCAGTTGGCGGAAACGAAAAAGCCCTGCACGAGCAGGGCTTTTTCGTTAGGGATCTGGAGCGGGCGAAGGGAATCGAACCCTCGTTATCAGCTTGGGAAGCTGGAGTAATGCCATTATACGACGCCCGCAGCGGGTGCCTTTATACCGGAGTTCTTCGGCAAAATGAAGTCCGGCTTTGGCAACTCGCTGCCGAGTTGCCTTGCCAGGGGAGCGGGATCATACGGCGATCGCGTGTTGTAGGTCGGTCTGTGCTCGATAGCCGGTCGTGGCGCGGGCCGGGCCCAGCAGGAAGCCCAGTAGCACGGCGCGGCATTGCAGCCAGGCGTTTTTGTGTTCCATGTCGAGGAAATGGCCAGCGTTGTCGATGGTGGCGAACTGGCAGCGTTTGATCGTGCCCTCGAACAGACGGATGTCCTCGGGCGAGGTGTAAGCGTCGTGTTCGCCGTTGACGAACAACAGCGGCGTTTCGATGGTCGCCAGGTGTTCCAACTGGCAGTGGATGTCGCTATGCATCACCTGGCTGATGTGCGAATGCATCTGCAGGTACTCGTGCGTATCCAGGCTGCTGATATGGCGGTGGTTATAGCGTTTGAACAGCGACGGCAGGTATTGGCCGATGGTGTTGTTGATCAGATGGCCGACACTGTCGCCGTCCACCGCACGCAGATGGGTGAGGGCGTTGCCCAGGTAGTCGAGCATCGGCCGGTTGAGCCGTGGCGAGAATGAGCTGATCACCGCGTTTTCGATGCGTGCCGGGTGTTGAGCCAGGGCCAGCATGGCGGCCACGCCGCCCCAGGAAAACGACAGCAAGTGGTTGGCCTGAAAGTGTTCGATCAACTCCAGCAGAATGTTGGCTTCGTCTTCCTTGCTGATCGGCCGGTTGTGGCTGTTGTGCGGTTTGGATTGACCGGCATAGGGCTGGTCGTACAGCACCACGTTGAAGTGCGGGTGCAGGTAGCGAAGCGTTTGCGCAAATGAGGCCGTGGTGGCCAGAGAACCGTTGACCAGGATGATGGTCTTGCGGGCGGCCGGGTTAGCGTAAAACTCCGTGTGAACCTTGTAAGTTCTGTTGATATCGATGACAGCGGTAGCTGGCTTCATATCGTTTCCTCCTGGCGCAAAATTGGGCATGGCTAGCGAACCAAGGTCGTTAACCGGGCAAATAGGACAGTCAGGAAAGCGCCCGAACATGACAAACCAATGTCAGGTGGGAATTTTTTATAAGTTTTTTATTTTCAATCAGTTAGGGCTGAAACAGCTCGTCCGCCGCGGCCCTTGGAAGGGTGCGGGGCAACTTCGTGTTACCAGGCAGGAACCCACATTCGCGCAGTGCGCAACAACCGAAAGAACGCTTGAATGGCTCTTGTGACTGTCTAGTCACGTTAAGACCTTGTGGTTTGATTTAAGCAGCGGCCCTGGACCCTGACAAGCGTTTATTCGCTTAGGATGCTACCGTTTATCGGGTGGCTTCGGTTGGGTGTGACTCTTTGCTGAGTTGGCGTCAGTGCCCGTTAGAAGCTGGCAACTTCTTGCGCAGTCAGCGCGCGATACTGGCCTGGAGCCAGGTCCGGATCGAGCTGGATTGCGCCCATGCTCGAACGATGCAGGCGGACGACCGGGTTGCGGAAATGCCCGAACATACGCTTGACCTGATGATAGCGGCCCTCGAACAGCGTCAGCCGGGCTTGCCGGGGCGCGAGTATCTCGAGGAAGGCGGGTAGGGTGGTCAGGTCTTCGTAGCCGAAATACAGACCGCGGGCGAACACCTCGACGCAGGCGGGATCGATCACATCGCGGGTCTCGACCCGGTAGACCTTGGCTTGCTTGCCGCCGGGGCTGGTGGCGCGGCGCGACCATTGACCGTCGTTGGTCACCAGCAGCAGGCCGCTGGTGTTGAGGTCCAGGCGCCCGGCCAGGTGCAGCTCGTGTTTGTCCGGCTCGTCGAACAGGTCGAGTACGGTGCGGTGTTCGGGGTGTTCAGTGGCGCTGACCACGCCGAGTGGTTTATGCAGCATGAAATAGCGCGCGGCCTTGCCGGCCTGCAGCAGCTGTCCGTCGACCTCGATCCGGCTGAACACCCGTATTTCGCAGCGGCCGTCGCGCACCGCCTGGCCGTCCACGCACACCCGCCCGCCGGCGAGCAAGTGGCGCACGTCCTGGCGGTTGAAGGCGGGCAGGTTGCTGAGAAAGCGGTCAAGGCGCATGGCTAATCACTGGCGTGTAGGAGTCGGCTTGCTGGCGATCTGTCAGTCGATCGCCGCAATCGCTGGAGTAGCGGAGCACGGCAAGGGACGCCATAGACGTTCAGGCATTGCATCAACTGGCTACACTATCGGCCTGCGGCAAGCCTTGCGCGCAACGCGGGCACAGGCAGGCGCGGTCGCGCTCGGCGGCGGGCAGGCTGGCGAGCCGCTGGGGATCGATGCACACCGCGAAACACCAGCATTGTTCCACGGGTGTGTCCGAGGTCGCCTGGGCGCATTGGTTGAGTTGCCCGCAACACGGGCAGTGGACGGTCGAGGCGCTCATGGGTGTTCTTCGCAGAGGCGATTGCGCCCCCCTTGTTTGGCGCGGTAGAGCGCGCGGTCGGCACGCAGCAACAGTTGTTCGAGGGACTCGTCGGCATCCAGCTGCGCCAGGCCGATGCTGGTGGTGATGCGCAAGTCGCTGCCGTTGTAGTGGAACTCGCTCTGTTCGGTTTGCTGGCGGATTTTCTGCGCCAGCGCGCGCGCCTGTTCCACCGAGGTGTCCTTGAGCAGCAGGACGAATTCCTCGCCGCCCCAGCGGCAGAGGATGTCCGACTGGCGCAGGTCGTCGCGCAAGTTGCGGGCGAAGCCGCGCAATACCTGATCGCCCGCCTGATGGCCATGGGTGTCGTTGAGTTCCTTGAAGTTGTCGAGGTCGAGTAGCAGCGTGCAGAGTTCGCTTTGGTTGCGACGCGCCTCCTGAATCGCCTGGTTGGCCAGCAAGTCGAAACCGCGCCGGTTGAGCAGCTCGGTCAATTGATCGGTGGTCGCCAGCGCGGTGATCCGGGCTTGGTAACGGCGCAGGGCGAGGCTGACGATAACGGCAACTATGGCGGTCACCAGCAGGCAAACCAGCAAGTTCAGGTACAGCGATTTGCGAATGCCGGCGAGTGCGCCGTTTTCGTGTTTATCGACGAACAGGTACCAGTTCAGCTCGGGAATGAAGCGCACATTGAGAAAGTGATTGCGGCCGTGTTCCTGGTACTGGAAGTTGCCGCTTTGCGGCGCCGAGACTTGTGCCATCACCGAGGCCAGGCCGGGAAGCTCGCCGAGCGTCTGGCCGACCTTGGCGCCCATCGCGCCCCCGCTGGTGCCGGTCAGCACGATACGGCCGGCGGGGTCGACGAAGAACACGCTACGGTTGTAACGCTGCTGGTAGGTGTCGATCAGCTTGACCACGGCATCCACGGTGAGACCGACGCCGGTGACGCCGATGAAACGCTGCTGGTAGTCGAACACCTTGTAGTTGATGAAGACCGTCAGACGGTCCTGGTTGGCCATGTCGATATCGACATTGATCTCGTAGGGCTCGGTCATTTCGCGCACGCGAAAGTACCAGGCATCGCGGGGTTCGGTTTCTTCGATCTGTTTGAGTACGCCCTTGGCGTGGTAGTAGGTGCGGCTGGGTTCGGAGATAAAGAAACTGGTCACGGTGCCGTAGTGTTCCTGCACCTCCTGCAGATAGCGGGTGATCTGCTCGACGTTGCGCTCACCGTCTATCGCCCAGTCGCGCATATAGGTATCGCGGGACATCATCGAGGAAATCAGGACCGGCCGTATCAGGTCCTTCTGGATTTCCGAATAGACGTTGTCCGAGGTCAGCGGCAGCTCGGTATTGACGATACCGGCGCGGATCGAGTCGAGCGCGGTGTAGTAACTGACCAGCGAGGTGGCGAGAAAGCCGCAGCCGAGCAATAGCAGAATCAGCAGAATCAGCGGGCGTTGCCGGGCAATGGGAGAGAGGCGGGACATGCGAGGCTCTACGGGCGAAAAAATATGGGCGCCATTGTAGCTTTGTAGCAAGCGCCGTGCCGGGCCAATCGCGGTGGCTGGCCCTGCGGTCGATGGCCTGTTCATTGCGTACGCCTGTAGTTCGTAGCCCGGATGCAATCCGGGGAGCGCTCGCATGTACATATACTTTCCCCGGATTTCATCCGGGCTACGGGGCGCAAGGTAGCCCGGATAAGCCCCGGCGCAATCCGGGACGTGCCCGTCACTGGTTCAGGCTACTGCGCCTTGCTCCGCAAATAGGCGCGCCAGCCGCCAAAGTGGCTGATATCGGTGGCGCCCGCCAGGCCGTAAGGCTCGCAGATAAAGCCGCTCTCCCAACTGCCATCGGCCAACTGCACCTTGCCCAGGCCCAGTGGCGCCGGGATGCCGGTGAGAAAGGAGCCCAGCTCGGCGCTCGGCAGCTCCCAGACTTCCACTTCGATTGCCACGCCGTCTTCGGCGACGCGCACCATACCCGGCCTGAAGGGCGGGCCGCCGGCCAGGGCATGCAGCTGGTAGTCCGGCGAACTCTGGGTGGCGGCGATCAGCTTGGCACCGCGCTGCTTGAGCTGCCAGTTCAGCGGCAGACCGTCCAGGTGCGCGCCGCAGACCACCAGGCGCGCTTTGTCGTGGCGCGCGGCGCTGCCCGGTGCGGCGGCTGGCAGGCTGTGTTCGCCGACCAGCGGCAAGCCGCTCTGGCGCTGCACGGCATCGGCCAGGCTGAGCAGGTACTGGTCGGTAAAGGCGCGGCCGAACAGGGTCACGCCCCAGGGCAGGCCGTTTTGCATAAAGCCGGCCGGCACCGCGACGGCGGCGTAGTCGAGCATATTCATGAAATTGGTGTAGTAGCCGAGGTCGGAATTGCGTGCGACTGGCTCGGCGTGCAGCTCGGCCAGGGTTACCGGGCGCGGGTAGGCTGGAGTCACTACGCAATCGAGGTCGGCCAGGGTGCGGTCGCAGGTCGCCTTGAGTTCCTGCAAGCGGTACTGCGCGCGGAAGGTATCGACGCCGCTGACCCCGGGCGCTTTTTCCAGCACGGCCTTGATTACTGGCAATACTGCCTCGGGTTGGGCTTCGATCAACTCGCCGGCGACGCTGTAACGCTCGGCGACCCAGGGCCCGGCGTAAAGCAGACGGGCGGCTTCGAGGAAGGGTGCGAAGTCGATCTCCACCGGCTCGCCGCCCAGGGCTTGCAGCCGTTCGAGGGTGGCGGCGAACAGCGCTTGGCTTTCGCTGCAACCGAGAAATTCCAGTTGCTGGGGCACGCCGAAACGAAAGCCCGGACGCGGCGTGCCGAACGCGCTGGCGTCGTTCCACAGCGGATTGCTGCGGCTATAGGCGTCGCGCGCATCCAGCTTGGCGGTCAGCGCCAGCAACTGGCTGGCCTCGCGGGCGCTGGCGGTGAAGTAGGTGACGCAATCCAGGGTGCGGCAGGCCGGCACCACACCGGTGGTGGAGAGCAGGCCCTTGGTCGCTTTCAAACCGACCAGATTGTTCAACGCCGCCGGCACCCGGCCGCTGCCCGCCGTATCGGTGCCCAGGGCGAAGCTGGCGACGCCGAGCGCCACCGCCAGGGACGAACCGGCGCTGGAGCCGCCGGACGGATAGTCCGGGTGCACGCTGTTGCGGCATTCGCCGTAAGGCGAGCGGGTGCCATTAAGGCCGGTGGCGAACTGATCGAGGTTGGTCTTGCCCAGCGGGATTGCGCCAAGGGCGATCAATTGCTCGACGATGGTCGCGCTGCGCGCGGGCGTATAGGCGAAGGCCGGGCAGGCGGCGGTGGTCGGCACGCCGGCCAGGTCGATATTGTCCTTGATGGCGAAGGGCACGCCGTACAGCGGCAGCTCGGCCGGCGACTTGCCGTCCAGCGCCGCCAGATAGGGTTCCAGCTCTTCCAGGCTGAGCAGATGGATAAACAGATGGAATTCAGGGTTAAGCGCCGCGGCCTGCTCGCGCAAGGCGGCGATCAGTTGGCGTGGGTGGGTACTGCCGTTCTGGTAGGCGGTTTTCAGTGCGTCAAGGCGCAGGTCGAATTCGTGGTTCATATCGGGCTTCCTCGTTTATTGCGAGTCCGCTTGGTGGGTCGATGAAGCGTGACCCACCCTACGGTGAGAGTTAGTCGGGTGGATCGGGGCGCGTAGCCGGCGTTTTTCCATCCACCACCCAGGTCAGCTTCAGGACTCCTCCAGCACCACCACGCGCTGGCCGGCGCGCACCGGCGAGCCGGGTTGCACACGGACCTCGCTGATCACGCCGTCGCGCGGGGCGAGCAGAGGGATTTCCATCTTCATCGACTCGAGAATCACCAGTACGTCGCCGGCTTTAACCGTCGCGCCAACTTCCACCTGCACCTGCCAGAGGTTGCCGGCGATATGGCTTTCGATGGAGTGCTGGCCGGCGCCGAGCGGCGCGTCTTCGCCGAGGTCCGGGGCGATTTCCTCGCTGTCGAAATGCGCCTGGCCCGATTCGATCCAGCGCTGGCGTTCGGCATTGAAAGCGCCGCGTTGCTGGGCGCGGAAGGCGGCAATTCCCTCGGCTTCTTCAGTGAGGAAGTTCTGGTAATCGTTAAGCGCCAGTTCGCTGTGTTCGATGCGCAGGTCATAACGGCCCAAGGGGAAATCGCGGCGGATGCGCAGCAGTTCCTCGGCGCTCACCGGATAGAAGCGGATCTGGTCGAAGAAGCGCAGCAGCCACGGCTTGCCGTCGAATGCCGCGACGTCACGGTAACGGTTCCACATCTGCAGGGTGCGGCCGACGAACTGATAGCCGCCGGGGCCTTCCATGCCGTATACGCACATATAGGCGCCGCCGATGCCCACCGAGTTTTCCGCGGTCCAGGTGCGCGCCGGGTTGTATTTGGTGGTAACCAGGCGATGGCGCGGGTCCAGCGGCGTGGCCACTGGCGCACCCAGGTAGACATCGCCCAGGCCCATCACCAGGTAGCTGGCGTCGAAGACGGTGCGGTAGACCTCGTCGAGATTGGGCAGGTCGTTGATCCGGCGGATAAATTCCAGGTTGCTCGGGCACCAGGGCGCGTCCTTGCGCACCGTTGTCATGTATTTCTCGATGGCCAACTGGCAGGCCGGATCGTCCCAGGACAGCGGCAGATGGACGATCCGCGAGGGTACCTTGAGGTCCTGCGCGGCGCAGACCGCATCCCATTCGCCGACGACTATCGCCAGCAGATTGGCCAACGACAGGGTTTCCGGCTGGTAGTGCACCTGCAGCGAGCGGATGCCGGGGGTGAGGTCGATCACGCCGTTGAGCTGCTTGGCCTCCAATGCCTGCATCAGTGCATGGCCGCGGAAACGCAGGACTAGATCCAGTTCAGGCGCGCCTATCTCCAGCAGCAGATGGGTGTCGCCGGACAGGCGCGCGACCAGGCGTTTATCGGCCTCGCCGATATCCAGGACGATGGGGTTCTGTAGCCCGGATGCAATCCGGGGGCTGTTTGCCGCCGCCTCCCCGGATTGCATCCGGGCTACGAGGCTGTGGGTTTCTTCATTGCGCGCCTTGGCCAACTCCCGCGCCGTGGCGATATCCACCGCCACGAACTTCAGCTTATCCCCGGCCTTGAGTTGGCCGAGCTGCCACAGGTCCGCCTCGATAATCGTCACCGGGCAGACGAAACCGCCCAGGCTCGGACCATCCGGGCCGAGGATCACCGGCATGTCGCCGGTGAAATCCACCGCGCCGATGGCATAGGGGTTGTCGTGGATGTTCGAGGGGTGCAGGCCGGCTTCGCCGCCGCTGTCGCGTACCCACTCGGGTTTGGGGCCGATCAGGCGTACGCCGGTGCGGCTTGAGTTGAAATGCACTTCCCAGGCGGTGGCGAAGAAGGTCTCGATATAGGCCGGGGTGAAATACTCAGGCGCGCCATGGGGGCCGTAGATTACGCGGATTTCACGCACGGCTGGCAGCGCGGCGCAGAGCTCGGCGGGCAACTGTGCGCCGACGGCGTTATCGGCGAGCGGCAATAGATGCAGCACATCGCCTGAGCGCAGAGCACGGCCGCCGTGGCCGCCGAACTGGCCGAGGGTGAAGGTGCTTTTGCTGCCGAGATAATCCGGCACCTGTACGCCGCCGCGCAGGCAAAGATAGCTACGTGCGCCCGCGCCCTGGATAGTACCGAGGCTGAGCGTGCTGCCGGCTTTTATTAGCAGCGCGGTATTGAGCGGCTGCTCGATGCCATCGACGCTCAGCGGGATAGGCGCGCCAGTGACCGCCACCACGGCGTCGGTATTGAAGCGCAGGGTCGGGCCGCTCATGGTGATTTCCAGGGCGGCGGCGCCTTGCTCGTTGCCGAGCAGGCGGTTGCCTAGGCGCAGCGCGCGGTCGTCCATCGGCCCGGACGGCGGCACGCCGACGGCCCAGTAGCCAAGACGGCCGGGGAAGTCCTGCACGGTGGTCTGGGTGCCGGCGCTGAGCACTTCGAAGGTGCTGGCCCGGTAGGTCAGGCCTTCCAGGCAACGGGTCCAGGGCTTGCCGCCAGCGAAGGGCGCGTCGAGCAGAATCTGTCGCAGGTAGTCGCGGTTGCTTTCCACGCCGTAGAGCAAGGTGTCGCTCAGGGCCTGATCCAGGGCGGCGCTGGCTTGCTCGCGAGTATCGGCCCAGGTAATGACCTTGGCGATCATCGGGTCGAAGTAGGGCGGAATTTCGCAACCGGCTTCGACCCAGGTGTCGATGCGCAGATTTTTGCCATCGGCCACCGGGAAATTCACGGCGGTAAGCAAACCGGGGCTGGGCTGAAAGTCCCGGCCCGGGTCTTCGGCGTACAAGCGCGCCTGGATTGCATGGCCGCTGGGTTTCAGTTGCTTAGCCAACTCGGCCAAAGGCGGCAGGTCGCCGGCCGCCAACTCGATCATCCAGCGCACCAGGTCGACGCCCCATACCTGTTCGGTGACGCCGTGCTCGACTTGCAGGCGGGTGTTCACCTCCAGAAAGTAGAAGCGCGCCGCCTCGCTGTCGTAGACGAACTCGACGGTGCCGGCGCTGCGGTAATTCACCGCGCGGGCCAGTTGGATCGCCGCCGCGCAGAGTTCTTCGGCCATGCCGGCCGGCAGGTTGGGCGCCGGGGTTTCCTCCAGCACCTTCTGGTTGCGCCGCTGTACCGAGCAGTCGCGCACGCCGAGGGCGAGGACTTCGCCTTGACCGTCGCCGAATACCTGCACTTCCAGGTGACGGGCGCGCTCGATGTATTTCTCGATAAACACACCGCTGTCGCTGAAGTTGTTCTGCCCCAGACGCTTCACCGCGTCGAAGGCCTCGCTCAGTTCGCCGGCGTCGTTGCACACGCGCATGCCGATGCCGCCACCACCGGCGGTGCTTTTCAGCATCACCGGGTAACCGACTTGCTCGCCGGCGCTCAAGGCGGCGTCGAGGCTTTCCAGCAGCTCGGTGCCTTCGAGCATCGGCACGCCGTGCTGTTTGGCCAGGGCGCGGGCGGTGTGCTTGAGGCCGAATACCCGCAGCTGCTCCGGCGTTGGGCCGACAAAGGCGATACCGGCCGCTTCGCAGGCTTCGGCGAAGGCGGCGTTCTCCGAGAGAAAGCCATAGCCGGGGTGGATGGCTTGGGCGCCGGATTGTTTAGCCACGGCGAGAATCTTCTCGACTTGCAGGTAGGTACCCGCGGCCGGGCCTTCGCCAAGGCTATGGGCCTCGTCCGCCTGCTGGATATGCAGGCTGGCGGCGTCGGCTTCGGAGTAGACGGCCACGCCTTTGACTTCAAGGGCATGCAGGGTGCGCAGGATGCGGCAGGCAATAGCGCCGCGGTTGGCGATCAGCAGTTTGGTGAACATCAGCAAAACCCTCGAAAGGGAAAGCGGGCCGTCCCGCGGTATTCGGTCTGCACCCCGGTCGTCCGGGGTTGAAAATCAGATGCAGCGGCGATTCGTAGGGTGGAAAACCGCGAAGCGTTTTCCACGGGGTGGCCATCCACGGGGTGGCCATCCATCAAAAGCCGGTGGATGTAAAAAGCGACAGCTACGCGCTCCGATCCACCCTACGAGCTTCAATCCCAGATCAGCACCTCGGCCGGGGTCGGGTTGTAGCCGTTGCATGGGTTGTTCAACTGCGGGCAGTTGGAGATCAGCACGATCACGTCCATATGGGCGAGCAGCTCGACGTATTTACCCGGCGCGGAGATGCCATCCTCGAAGGTCAGGCCGCCCTCCGGTGTCACGGGAACGTTCATAAAGAAGTTGATATTGGCGCCGATGTCGGCCTTGTTCAGGCGGCCGTCGTTGAGGCTCGCGCGCAAAAAGTTGTCGCGGCAGCTGTGCATATAGCGCTTGTCCAGGGCGTAACGGACCGTGTTGCTTTCCTGGGCGCAGGCGCCGCCGAGGGTGTCGTGGCGCCCGCAGGTGTCAGCGACGATGCTTAGCAGCGGCTTGCCGAGGTTGGAATAGAGCACCGTGCCGGTGGTCAGGTAGACGCTGTTCTGCTTGCGCAGCGTGCGCTGCGGGTCGTAGCGCTCGCGTGGGTTACGCGCGCTGTAGAACAGGGTGTCGACCGCCTGGTTGCCTTCCAGATCGAGCAGGCGCAGGGTCTGGCCGGCTTTCACCTCGCAGAGAAAGGGTTCGCCAGCACCGATGGTGGCGCGATATACGGCGGCTTCGGGGTGCTTGTCGCTATGGATAAGAGTCATCTTGGCCGCCCTTAGATATACAGACGTTCGGTGTTATGGAAGCCGCGCTCGTTCTCCGGGCGTGAGGTGCGGCAGAGCACGCTGATGCCGTCGCTGTCGACCTTGTGCCAGCTGAGCTGCACCGGCTTGGGCGCGTATTCGGGCGCGGGGTCCATGGGGTGTTGCAGGGCGGTGAGCACCACCAGCGTGTCCATCGGCGCATACAGCTCGATGTAGTCGCCGGCCTTGGAATTGCCGGGTTGGAACTGGAAGCTGCCGTGGCTATCCACCGTGACCTTGCTGAACAGGTTGAGGCACATCAGCAGGTCTTGCAGGTTGAGGTTCCACTTGCCCATTTCCACCAGCAGGTTATCCACGCCGTTGCGGAAGAAACCGTTGCGCAGTTGTTGATAGCTGCCCTGGCCGTACTTCTCGGCGACTTCCTCGGCGTTCAGTACGCCGCCGAAGCTGTCATGCCAGCCGCAGGTATCGGCGGTGATCGCCGCCAATATGCGGCCCATATCCGAATACAGGCAGTGGCCGGCGCTGAGCTTGGCGGTGTGCTGGCACTTGAGTGTGTCCGGCAGGTTGAGGCGCTCGCTTTTTTCCGCGGCGTTGAGCAGCAGCAGGCTGACGTTGGCGCCGCCTTCGATATCGGTGAGGCGCAGCAATTGGCCGCGCTTGAGCACGAAGGAGGTGTGACCGCCGCCGGGTACGCATTCCTCGTACAGGGTCGGACGCAGGGTCAATGAGGCTGTCATTACAGGGCTCCTTGCAGATGGGGTTGCAGGCTGCCGACCAGCGCCGGCAGTGTGGCCGCACGGCGCTCGCCGTTCAGGGGAATGTCGTAGGTGATGCGCGCGCCGTAGGCGTTGGGTGCCTGCGGGTCGAGGCGCACTTTGTCGAAGACCAGGATGCGCGTGCCCAGGCTGAAGCCTTCGGCCAGGTCGTGGGTGACCATAAATACGGTCAGCTTGGTTTCGTTCCACAGTTCCAGCAGCAGGGCGTGCATATCCTTGCGGATGCCGGGGTCGAGGGCGCCGAAGGGCTCGTCGAGCAGCAGCACGCGCGGTTTCATGATCAACGCCTGGGCGATCGCCAGGCGCTGCTGCATGCCGCCGGACAGCTGCGCCGGGTATTTATCCAGGGCATGGGCGAGGCCGACTTTGCCCAACATCTGCGCCGACTCCTCACGTGCCAGGCGTTTATCCGCACCGAACAGCCGGCCCAATAACTTCGAGCGCGGCAGTTCCAGGCCGATGGCGACGTTGTCGAGCACGCTCAGGTGCGGGAATACCGAGTAGCGCTGGAACACCACGCCGCGACTGGCATCCGGCTCGGCGGCCAGCGGCTGGCCAGCGAGCAGAATCTGTCCGCGGCTGGCGCGTTCCTGGCCCAGCAGCAGGCGCAGAAAGGTGGATTTGCCGCAGCCGGAGGCGCCGACCAGGGTGCAGAATTCGCCTTCGGCGATATTCAGGTTGAGGCGTTCGAGCACGACTTGGTCGCCGTATTCCTGCCAGACGTTCTTCACCTGAATGAAGGCGCCGGCAGCGTTGTTCACGTCGCTCATGCCTTGGCTCCTTCGTACCAGGGGAAGCACAGCCGGGCCAGCTGGCGCAGGCTCAGGTCCATCAGCCAGGCGAGCAGGGTGATCCAGGCCACGTAGGGCAGGATCACGTCCATCGCCATATAGCGGCGCACCAGGAAGATCCGGTAGCCGAGGCCGTCGGTACTGGCGATGGCTTCGGCGGCGATCAGGAACAGCCAGGCCGAGCCGAGCACCAGGCGCAGGGCGATCAGCAGGCGCGGCATGATATGCGGCAGTACCACGCGCAGGATCAGGGTCCAGGTGTTGGCGCCCAGGGTCTGCGCCTTGATCAGCAGCTCCGTCGGAATCTCCCGGGCGCGTTGCTCCAGGTCGCGGGCCAGCACCGGCGTCACGCCGATCACGATCAGCATCACCTTGGCCAGCTCGCCGAGGCCGAAGACGATGAACAGCACCGGCAATATCGCCAGCGGCGGCACCATCGACAGCACCGTGAGCAGCGGTGACAGCGGTGCGCCGAACAGCGGCAGGGTGCCGGCAGCGATGCCCAGACACAGGCCCGCCAGCGCCGCGATGCCGAGGCCCATGGCCAGGCGTTCCAGGCTGGCGCCGGTGTCCTGCCAGAACAGGTAGTTGCCGCTGCGCTTGTCCTCGGTAAAGGCCAGGCGGTCGACCGCCGCAGCCATCTGGCTGGCGCTCGGCAGCAACTTGTCGTTGGGGTTCTCCGCCAGGCGCTGCGCCGAACCGGTGAAGTAGGCGAACAGCAGCAGGGCGAACGGCAGCAGGATCAGCAGCAGTCGACCACTGCGGTCCGGGTGTCGGTTGATCAGGCGCATCGGGTTCTCTCGTGCGTAGGGTGCGCCGTGCGCACCGGTAACAGAGTACGTAGGGTGGATCGGGGCGCGTAGCTGACGCTTTTTTCATCCACCATGAGGCCGCGTGGTGGATGGATGAAGCGTCATCCACCCTACGAGGGGCCGGTTACAGCGCGCCGTCGGCCGCCATCTGCATATAGCTCGGGTCGAAACGCAGCTTGAGATTGCCCCGGTCGCCGGTGCTCACCTCGTTGGCGAAGCTCATGCCGATCGCCTGGTCGCTGCTCGCGCCTTCGCCGAGCAGGCCGTGGGTGTGGGAGAAGGCCGCGACCTTGCTCATGGTCGCCGGCAGTGCCGGGCTGGTGGCGAAGGCCACGGCGTCCTTGGCCGTATAGAACATCTTGGTCGCCGCCAGTTGCGCTTCGTAGCCGGCCAGGTCGGTGCCGGAGGCCTTGGCCATGTGCTCACGGGCAGCCTTGCCGGCGGCGTTGTCGGCGCTCATGGTCGCCATGATTTCGTACCAGGCGCCGGTCAGCGCCTTGCCGAAGGCCGGGTTGTCCTTGAGGGTGTCACTGTTGACCACCATCAGGTCGATGATCTCGCCGGGAATCTGGCTGGAGTCGAATACCTTGGTCACGCCAGGGGTCGCTTCGACTTCCGCCAGCAGCGGGTTCCAGGTGGTGACGGCCTTGACCTCGTCGGTGGCGAAGGCGGCCACCAGATCGGCATCCGAGGTGTTGACCACGCTCAGGTCCTTCTCGCTCAGGCCGACGCTTTCCAGGCCACGGGCGAGCAGGTAATGGGAGACGGACAGCTCGACCAGGTTGACCGGCTGGCCCTTGAGGTCGGCCAGGCTCTTGTTCTCGCCCTTGACCACCACGCCGTCGTTGCCATTGGAGAAGTCGCCGATGATCAGCGCGGTGGAGTCGATGCCCCCTGCCGCCGGGATGGTCAGCGCGTCCATATTGGTCATGGTGCAGCCATCGAACTGGCCGGCGCTGTACTGGTTGATCGATTCGACGTAGTCGTTGATCTGCACCACATCGATATTGATGTCGTATTTTTTCGCCCACTTATCGACGATGCCTTCGGCTTCGCCGTATTCCCAGGGCATCCAGCCGGCGTAGATGGTCCAGCACACGCTGAAGTCGGTTTTGGCGGCCGCGTGGCCGTTGAGGCTGATGGCGGCAGCAAGGCCGGCCGCGAGAAGGGAGCACAGACGGGGCGTACGCATAAAGAACCTCCAATTCGAGAATGGGCGGGCAGGAGTTCGCGGCGGTTCCCCTCTCAGGGGCGCGTTCTCCCGGGCTTTTATCCCGCCGTGTAACCTCGAAGGAGGTCGCCAACTCTCGGACCAGTCGCCCGCTCATGCCTACGCATCGAACGGGCCGGAACCCTAGTCGGCTATTGCAAATTGTGGTGCCGCGATCCCGACGAGCGGGTTGTTCCTGCACGTTGTACGTGTTGCGAACATCGTGCCAGGTGCCGGTAAGACGACGGCCCTGGCGTTTGCGCCTATACAGCGCGCCTGCGCCGCGCTCAGCATGGGCAGATTTGGTGCGTTTCGGTCTGGCTTTGCCGCTTTATGGTGCGCCTGGCCGGCAGGTGCTTACAGTTGATCGGCGGCGGCCTGCTGCATGTAACCATCGTTGAAACGCAGCATGATCCGTTCGCCATTGCCCAGGCTGCGCGCATCGCTGAAGGCGATGCCCAGGTTGTCCAGGCCGTCGCCGCTGGCGCCGAGCAACCCCTGGCCATTGGCGAACTGCGCGACCCGTTGCATCAGCTCGGGCAATTTGTTGGCGCGGGCGAAGCTCAGGGCGTAACGCGGTGCGTAGAAGGAGCGCAGGGTGGCGAGCTGTTCGGTGAAATCCTCGGGGGTGGTGTTGGCTGCGGCGGCCATCTTCGCCCGTGCGGCGCGGCCGACTTCCGTGGGCAGGCCCATCAAACGCTGGGTTTCGAACCAGGCGCCGGTCAACGCCTTGCCCAGTTCCGGGTGCGCGGCCAGAGTTTTGCTGTTGACCACCGTCAGGTCGACGATCTCGCCGGGGATCAGGTTGGAGCTGAATACTTGGCTGACCGTGGTTTTGCGCTTGATGCTGGAAAGAATCGGATTCCAGGTGATCACCGCATCGCCCTGGCCGCTAAGAAAGGCGGATTCGATTTGCAGATCGGAGACGTGCTGGATTTTAACGTCGCTGGGCTTCAGCAGCGCCCATTCGAGCGCGCGGCTGAGCAGGTAATGCGACACCGAGTTCTCCACCAGCAACACGGTTTTGCCCTTGAGGTCCTGCAGGCTCTGTCCGGCACCGCGCAGCAGCACGGCATCGGCGCCGTTGGAGAAGTCGCCGACGATCAACGCCGTGGTGTCGACCCCGGCAGCCGCGGGAATGGTCAACGCATCCATATTGGTCATGGTGCAAGCGTCGTAGTCGCCTGCGGTGTATTGCTCGATGGAGGCGACATAATCCGGCACTTCGGCGACTTCGATGCGGATGCCGTATTTGTCCGCCCACTTCTGCACGATGCCTTCGTTAGCGGCGTAACCCCAGGGCATCCAGCCGGCGAAAATCGACCAGCACAGCTTGAAGGTCGGCGGTGCGGCATTGTCGTCGGCAAGGGTGTTGGCGTTGAGCGGGTGGGCGAGGGACAGTGCCAATAGGCAGGCGATCGGCAAACGGATGAACGGAGAGGAACGGCGCATAAGCAACCTCGGGTCGGTAAGCGGGAACAGGAAAGCGGGCAGCTGCGCTGCGCGTTCTCCCGGGCTTTTATCCCGCCGTGTAACCCCATGGCCGAAGCCGTTATTCGAGGTCGCCCACTCTCGGACCAGCCACTCGCACGCTATCGCACGCGAGCCGGAACCCTAGTCGGCCATTGCCAATTTGTGGCGTGAGCAGGTTAACCGCCGCACGCTTTCCTTCAGTCGGGCGAATAGTAAGCGAGGACTGTGCCAGCTCTCACAGCTTGATGCTCGCTTTGCGAACAACCGCAATTTTTCTAGGTCCAAATGATTGTTCAAAGCCATCATGATGGCGAGTTGCCCATTCGGGGCTCGATTCAGGCTTGCGACACTGTAGTAGCGGCGGTCAACGTAGTCCGTCGTGGCAAAAACAAAGGTAGATGCTATGAGAAGTTTGATTGGATTGTTCCTGGCTGGTTTTCTGATTATCACCCTGCCTGCGTGCAGCTTGAGATTGCCAGGGATCGGCATCGACATCGGCGATGTCGACGGCGGCGGTCCACCTCATTGCCCGCCGGGCCAGGCGAAGAAAGGTCGCTGCTAGAACCTAATATCTCCCCTCGTCCTGTTCGCGCTGGCGGCGAACAGGACGCCGGCCTTACTGGCGGGCAGCGCCAAATCACGACACAAATTGTCATGGAATCGATAAGCAGGCGCCTGCTTTCGGTCTTTGGCCGTTGTCCAAACGATTGGGAACATTCCTGGCGTCGACATCGGTCGGCGTTGCACGGCCGAGGTGAGCCACCATGTCATACAAATCCATACTTGTTGCGTTGTTGGGGCTGTCGCTAACCGGTTGCGCGGTATACGGCGGCGGTGGCTATGGGTATCGCGGTCATGATCGTCATTATTCGACCACCTATTACCGCACGCAGTCTTACCCCGTTTATGTCGTGCCGCGTTATCACCGTCATGATGGCCATTACGGCGGCCATCGCTACGAGAAGCGCCATCATCAGCCGCGCTACTATGCGCCGGCACCGCTTTCTCCTCGTTATCACCCCCAGCGCCATGATGCCCGGCATGATTACCGCGTGATCAAACCGCATGCCGGTTGGGATAAACGGCAGGCGCGTGCGATAGAGCATCGGCGTGAGTATCGTCGCGAGCATAGGCACGACTCCCGGCGTGGCGACGAGCGCAGCGGATGGGGGCAGCGCTACTAGGGTCTGTTGCCGTTTCAGCGCAAGCCGCGTTGCCGCGCAAAATCTCGCCA
>CBIHLQ010000056.1:0-33525 GCA_966210885.1 uncultured Pseudomonas sp. | reverse complement strand
CCCCCCGGTGGTCGTGGCCGCGCCGACCCCGAGCAAAACCACGCCGGTTGCGCCGCCGAGCAAGGTTGCCACCCCGGTAATCACCGCGCAGCGCAGTGCCGCAGGCTGGGTTTGGCCATCTCAGGGCGCTCTAATCGGGCGGTTTTCCTCAAACGGTAGTTTGAATAAAGGAATTGATATCGCTGGGGACTTGGGACAGCCTGTTTCGGCTGCGTCTGATGGTTCAGTGGTTTACGCCGGGAGTGGTTTACGGGGCTACGGCGAGTTGGTGATCATCAAACACAACGATACCTACGTAAGCGCCTACGGACATAACCGCAGGCTGTTGGTACAGGAGGGGCAACGGGTCAAGGCTGGGCAGACAATTGCCGAGATGGGTTCCACAGGGGCCGACCGGGTGAAGCTTCATTTTGAAATTCGCCGCCAGGGTAAACCTGTAGATCCGTTGCAATACCTGCCGCGCCGCTGATCCTTTGCCGATCTGTCCATCACGTGGATAGACGGGCTCGACGACTGCCAGGGAGATTGGCATCGCCAGGGCTTGCTGTAGTAGAACTCAGCAGGGGATAAGAAAAATGGCTTCCAATAATAATAAAGAAGCGCCCGATTTTGACCTGGACGATGAAGTCCTCCTGATGGAGACCGGCATCGTCTTGGAAGATCAATCCGATGAAGACGCAGAAACTCCAACGGCGCGTGGCAAGACGAAACCCAAAGTCAAAGCAAAATCGGCGACCAACGCCAAGCAACACAAATACATCGATTACACCCGGGCGCTAGACGCCACTCAGCTGTACCTCAACGAAATCGGTTTTTCCCCCCTGCTTACTCCCGAAGAGGAAGTGCACTTCGCGCGTCTTGCGCAGAAGGGCGATCCGGCAGGGCGTAAACGCATGATCGAAAGCAATCTGCGCCTGGTGGTGAAGATTGCCCGACGCTATGTCAATCGTGGTCTGTCGCTGCTCGACTTGATCGAGGAGGGCAATCTCGGCCTGATCCGCGCCGTGGAGAAATTCGACCCCGAACGCGGCTTCCGCTTTTCGACCTACGCCACCTGGTGGATTCGCCAAACCATCGAGCGGGCGATCATGAATCAGACCCGCACCATCCGTTTGCCCATCCATGTGGTCAAAGAGCTCAATGTGTATCTGCGCGCCGCCCGCGAGCTGACACAGAAGCTCGATCACGAACCCTCGGCCGAAGAGATCGCCAACCTGCTGGAAAAGCCGGTGGGTGAGGTCAAGCGCATGCTCGGTCTGAACGAACGGATGTCCTCGGTGGATGTCTCGCTCGGCCATGATTCGGACAAGACCCTGCTCGATACCCTGACCGACGACCGGCCTACCGATCCCTGCGAGCTGTTGCAGGACGACGATCTCTCGCAAAGCATCGATCAGTGGTTGTCCGAACTGACGGACAAGCAGCGCGAAGTGGTGGTGCGGCGTTTCGGCTTGCGTGGCCACGAAAGTTGCACACTTGAAGAGGTCGGCCAGGAGATCGGCCTGACCCGTGAACGTGTGCGGCAGATCCAGGTCGAAGCACTCAAGCGGCTGCGGGAGATCCTGGAAAAAAACGGCCTTTCGAGCGACTCCTTGTTCCAGTGATCTGGCAGCGAATTGAAAACCCGGCTACGGCCGGGTTTTTTCTGTCCGGCGTTGTAAGTCATTGCTTACAAGGCTTGTAAGTAATTGCGGGAAAGATGCGCCGGTATCCTGCCCGTCACCAGCTAGGTGATTTTTTATCTCATTGATAGATAGGGGTTTTATTTTTACTTGAGTCATTGCAAGCGAGTGCGGCGGGCATTTTTACGACTTGTTGGTGCTCGGGAAAACGCTAATATCAACCACGTGCTCAGGGACAAGCACAGGTTGTTAAGGATGACGGCCAGGAGATCGAAGGAAGCGATTCATCAGGATGATGGATAGGAAATAAAGGGAGTAGGGACAAAAGAGTGGGCGGGTAATACCGCCCCTTTTTTTGCCTGCAGAAAAGTGAAATGCGCCCTCGAAAAATAAAAAACCCGCGCAAGGCGGGTTTTAGCGAAAGGCTGAGCTCGAGTCTCAGCGTTCCAGATGTTCCAGCTTGTCCTTTACCCCATCCCACTCTTCAGCGTCAGGCAACGCTTCTTTTTTCTCGGTGATGTTCGGCCATACTTCGGCCAGGTCGGCGTTCAGCTCGATAAATTCCTGCATGTCCTCAGGCACCTCGTCTTCGGAGAAGATCGCCTGGGCCGGACATTCCGGTTCGCAGAGCGCACAGTCGATGCACTCGTCCGGATGAATCACCAGGAAGTTCGGGCCTTCGTAGAAGCAGTCCACCGGACAGACTTCCACACAGTCGGTGTATTTGCACTTGATGCAGTTGTCGGTGACGACGAAGGTCATTTCTAGTTCTCTCCTCAGGCTACGGCGGGGGAGCTTTGCTGAAAGCAGCTCCTTTGCTTCGAAAGCATTGGCTGCGGCGCCAGGCTAATAGCGGCAGCATCACAAAGCGCGCGCGATTCTAACAGCTTGTGCAGGCCTGCGTTAGATTCGCGCCTTCCATGTATATAACAGTTCCAGCGCTTTACGCGGAGTCAGATCATCCGGATTGATCTTCTGTAATTCCTCCAGCAGCGGATGCGGCAGGCTGGCGAACATGTCGCTCTGCAGCGGTATGGTCGTTTGTCCGGGGGCTGCTGTCGGCAGTTCGTGCGGCAGGCTGGTGGTTTCCAGGCGCGCCAGATGCTCGCGGGCACGTAGGATCACTTCACTGGGCACGCCGGCCAGCTGTGCGACGGCTAAGCCGTAGCTCTGGCTCGCCGGGCCAGGTAATACATGGTGCAGGAATACGATGCGCTCGTTGTGCTCGGTGGCGTTGAGGTGCACGTTGGCGACGATTGGCTGGCTTTCCGGCAGTACCGTCAACTCGAAATAGTGGGTGGCGAACAGCGTGTAGGCGCGCAGCTTGGCCAGCTGTTCCGCCGCCGCCCAGGCCAACGACAGGCCGTCGAAGGTACTGGTGCCACGGCCGACTTCATCCATCAGCACCAGGCTGCGCTCTGTGGCGTTGTGCAGGATATTGGCGGTTTCGCTCATCTCCACCATAAAGGTCGAACGCCCGCCGGCCAGGTCGTCGCTCGAGCCGATGCGGGTGAAGATGCGGTCGACCAGGGATAATTCGCAAGCGGCGGCGGGGACGAAGCTGCCGATATGTGCGAGTAGCACGATCAACGCCGTTTGCCGCATATAGGTGGATTTACCACCCATGTTCGGTCCGGTGATGATCAGCATGCGGGTGTCGTCGTCTAGGCTCAGGTCGTTGGCCACAAAGGGAGTGGTCAGCACCTGTTCGACCACCGGATGGCGACCTTGCTCGATGCGCATGCAAGGCTCGTCGACGAAGCGCGGGCGATTGAGGTCGAGGTTCAGTGCGCGTTCGCTCAGGTTGCTCAGCACATCCAGCTCGGCGAGGGCCGCGGCGCTGTCCTGCAATGGCCCGAGGTGGCCGATCAGGCGCTCCAGCAATTCGTCGTAGAGCATCTTCTCGCGGGCCAGAGCGCGGCTTTTGGCTGACAGCGCCTTGTCCTCGAATTCCTTGAGTTCGGGCGTGATGAAACGCTCCGCACCTTTCAGGGTCTGGCGGCGAATGTAGTCCGCCGGGGCCGACTCGGCCTGCTTGCTCGGCAGCTCGATAAAGTAGCCGTGCACGCGGTTATAGCCGACCTTGAGGTTGGCCAGGCCGGTGCGGGCTTTTTCCCGTACTTCCAGGTCCATCAGGTACTGGCCGGCGTTTTCGCTGAGCGATTGCAGCTCGTCCAGCTCGGCGTCATAGCCGGTCTTGAGCACGCCGCCGTCGCGGATCACCGCGGGCGGGTTGTCGATAATGGCGCGGGCCAACAGCTCGGCCAGCTCCGGATAGGTGCTGACGACGCCCGCCAGATCCGCCAGGTGCGGCGATTCGAGGTTGGCCATGGCCATTTGCAGCGTGGGCAGCGCGGCCAGGGCGTCACGCAGGCGCGCCAAGTCCCGCGGCCGGGCGTTGCGCAAGCCGATCCGCGCGAGGATGCGTTCCAGGTCGCCGATTTCCTTGAGTTGCGGCTGCAAGGTCTCGAAGCGGTAGCGCTCCAGTAGGCAGGCGATCGATTCCTGGCGCGCTTCCAATACCGCGCGATCGCGTAGTGGGCGGTTCAGCCAACGGCTGAGCAGGCGACTACCCATGGCGGTCTGGCAGCGGTCGACCACCGATTGCAGTGTGTTTTCGCGGCCGCCGGCGAGGTTAACATCCAGCTCCAGGTTGCGCCGACTGGCACCGTCGAGGATCACCGTATCGTCGAGACGTTCGTGGCGCAGGCTACGCAAGTGCGGCAGGGCGGTGCGCTGGGTCTCTTTGGCGTACGCCAGCAGGCAGCCGGCGGCGCCGATGGCCAGGGTCAGGTTTTCGCAGCCGAAGCCTTTCAGATCCTGGGTGGCGAACTGCTGGCACAGGCTCTTGTGCGCGGTATCGCGCTCGAAGTCCCAGGGGGCGCGACGGCGTGCGCCGCGGCGCTTTTCCGCCGGCAGGCCCTGCGGCCAGTCATCGGGAATCAGCAACTCAACCGGATTGAGACGCTCGAGTTCGGCCAACAGATTTTCCCAGCCGCCGATCTCCTGCACGCTGAAACGGCCGCTGGTGATATCCAGCACCGCCAGGCCGAACAGGCGTTCGTCGCCAAGCACCGCAGCCAACAGATTGTCGCGGCGCTCGTCGAGCAAGGCTTCGTCGCTGACCGTGCCGGGGGTGATGATCCGCACCACCTGGCGTTCCACCGGGCCCTTGCTGGTGGCCGGATCGCCGATCTGCTCGCAAATCACCACCGACTCGCCGAGCTTGACCAGTTTCGCCAGATAACCCTCGGCGGCATGGTAGGGGATGCCGCACATGGGGATTGCTTGGCCGGCCGACTGGCCGCGGGCGGTCAAGGTGATATCGAGCAGCTTGGCGGCCTTTTTCGCATCCTCGTAGAAAATCTCGTAGAAGTCGCCCATGCGGTAAAACATCAGCTGATCGGGATGCTGGTTCTTCAGCTTCCAATATTGCTGCATCATCGGCGTGTGAGAACTGAGGTCGCTTTGGCTCATCGTTTTAACTGTCCGGCTGAATCGCAAAAGCGCCTAGTGTACGGTATCCCCCTGGCAGGCTTTAACCCCGGAGTGCAGATGATCGTCAATGAACAGGACCTGACCCGTTTGGCGGCCGAGTTGGGGCGGCAGTTGCTCAGCGTCAAGGCGCAAGTGAGCACTGCGGAGTCCTGTACCGGCGGTGGGATCGCCGAGGCGATTACCCGGATTCCCGGAAGCTCGGCCTGGTTCGAGGCCGGCTATGTCACCTATTCCAATGCGCAGAAAACCAAGCAATTGGCGGTGCCGTCGCAGTTGTTCGGCCAGGTCGGTGCGGTTAGTCGCGAGGTGGTCGAGGCCATGGTGCGTGGCGCTCAGGCGCAGAGCGGGGCGCGCTATGCGGTGGCGGTCAGTGGCGTGGCGGGGCCGGACGGCGGGTCGCCGGAGAAGCCGGTGGGCACCGTCTGGTTGGCCTGGGGCGATGGCGAGCAGTTGTTCAGCGAGCGGTGCCTCTTCCCCGGCGATCGAACAGAGGTTCGCCGACAAACGGTCGAGGCCGCTCTGGCGGGGCTGTTGCGCCTGATCGCGCAAGAAAATCCAAATGTGGGGTAGGCGGGCGACTTGCCCTGTGGAATAATACTGGCTACATATACAGTTGTTGATGGCCGCTAGCAGGCCCTTCTCTATTACGTGAGGACTTAAATGGACGAGAATAAGAAGCGCGCCTTGGCGGCAGCCTTGGGCCAGATCGAAAAGCAGTTCGGCAAGGGCGCGGTCATGCGCATGGGCGATCACGACCGTCAGGCGATTCCGGCCATCTCCACCGGCTCTCTCGGTCTGGACATCGCGCTGGGCATCGGCGGCTTGCCAAAAGGCCGGATCGTCGAGATCTACGGACCGGAGTCCTCCGGTAAAACCACCCTGACCTTGTCGGTCATCGCCGAAGCGCAGAAGCTCGGCGCGACCTGCGCCTTCGTCGACGCCGAGCATGCGCTCGATCCGGAGTACGCCGGCAAACTGGGCGTGAATGTCGACGACCTGCTGGTGTCGCAGCCGGACACCGGCGAACAAGCCCTGGAAATCACCGACATGCTCGTGCGCTCCAACGCCATCGACGTGATCGTCGTCGACTCCGTGGCGGCCTTGGTGCCGAAGGCGGAAATCGAAGGCGAAATGGGCGACATGCACGTGGGCCTGCAAGCGCGCTTGATGTCCCAGGCGCTGCGCAAGATCACCGGCAACATCAAGAATGCCAACTGCCTGGTGATTTTCATCAACCAGATCCGTATGAAGATCGGTGTGATGTTCGGTAGCCCGGAAACCACCACCGGTGGTAACGCGCTGAAGTTCTACGCCTCGGTTCGCCTGGACATCCGCCGCACCGGCGCGGTGAAGGAAGGCGACGAAGTGGTCGGCAGCGAAACCCGGGTCAAGGTCGTGAAGAACAAGGTGGCGCCGCCATTCCGCCAGGCCGAGTTCCAGATCCTCTACGGCAAGGGCATCTACCGCAATGGCGAGATCATCGACCTCGGCGTGCAACTGGGGCTGCTGGAAAAATCCGGTGCCTGGTACAGCTACCAGGGCAACAAGATTGGTCAGGGCAAGGCCAACTCGGCCAAGTACCTGGAAGACAACCCCGAAGTCGCACGCACTATCGAAGGCTTGATCCGCGAGAAGTTGCTGGTCGTTAGCCCGACGGTCAAGGCCAATTCGACTGCCGACGATCTGGCTGACGCCGACGCCTGATCCCCGCGCCCATGTCCATTGTTCTGGATAACCCCGTCGCGGTGCGGCGGGCGGCCATGGATCTGCTGGCGCGGCGCGAGCATGGACGGGTCGAGTTGGCCCGCAAGTTACGCAAGCGTGGCGCTGCAGACGATTTGATCGAAACGGCCCTCGAGTGTTTGGCACAAGAGGGCTTGCTGTCCGAGTCGCGCTATTTGGAGAGTTTTGTCAGTTATCGCGCGCGCGCGGGTTATGGACCGTTGCGCATCCGTGAAGAGCTGACGCAACGCGGTCTGCCCCGTGCGGATATCGAGCAGGCGCTATGTGACAGCGGCATCGATTGGCGGGAGCAATTGGAAGCGACCTGGCGCCGTAAATATGCCGGACAGCTGCCGGGCGACGCCAGGGAGCGGGCGCAGCAAGGGCGCTTCCTCAGTTACCGTGGTTATCCGCTGGATTTGATAGGGCGTTTGCTGCGCGGTATCGACATCGACTGATTTCCCCTTTAAGCCCACAGCGCAAGCGGTGGGCTTTCTTTTAGGCTCTGTTCCAATCATGTATTGCGGGCGGCTTTTGTAGGGTGGGTTAGTGGCGCGGAACCGGGTTGGCGAAGTAACTGCGGGATCTGTGCGCCACGTAACCCACCAAGCGGTCTTCGGACTGGTCCCGCTGGTGGGTTACGGTGCCACTGATTAAGCACCGACAGATAGCCCGTCGTGAATGCCTGCGGTTGGCAGGAGGCCCGATCTCGGGGCGAACTTTTCGCTGTAAATCAAGCAATCGGTCGGCAGCCCTGCGGGCTGCATTCGCCGCGGGGGCGCGCCTCCTACAGGGCGTAGCTGCATGCAACACATGGCTACATAGCCTTCTTTATGCGGCCTTTGGTGGCGTTCCTCTGGGTTTGTATCGCTAGCGAGTTGGCTCCTTCCAAGGCAATTTCTACAGCATATACGTCCGTTATAGCCGGCGAAATCCGGTTCTTGCGTAATCCCCCCCCGGGATTGCGCCAAGGCTTATCTGGGCTACGGAAGCCATGGTCGTGCCCTGCGAGCACATGTTGTTTCGTAGCCCGGATGCAATCCGGGGCGCGGTCTGTGCGGCGACAGGATAATCCGATCACATCCGGCTTATAGAGTAGCGCTCTCGTAGGAACGCCTTGGCATTGAAATTGTGCGGGCGGCAGAGATCCTGTTTAAGCCGCTGTGTTAGCTATTGCCCGCCCAGTTCTGCGGCAGATTGAGGAAGTCCACCAGCTCTCGCAGGCGACCATGATCGCGGGCATTGAAGTGGAAGGCCAGGCGCGTCATATCGCGAAACTCCGGTTCATCGTTTTCCGCTTCGCAGCAAGGCTGTTGCTGGTAGCTGCCGCTCAGGCACAAGTCGGCGAACTCTTTGTCGAGGGTCTGCAAGGCGCCATCGTGCAGGGGATGGGTCATACGGATCAGCAGGTTGCCGTTGAGCCAGCGCGTGGAGTGAAAGTTGCGGTAGAAGCGGGCGATTTCCTCACCTGCCTCTTCGGCGCTGTGGACCAGACGCATCAGCTGCATATCGCTGGGCAGAATGTAGTGTCGGCCCTGAAGTTGTTCGCGGATAAAGCGCAGCGCCTCCTGCCAATAGGTGCTGTCGGGTTCGTCGAGCAAAATGATCGGCACCAGCGGGCTTTTGCCGGTTTGGATCAGGGTCAGGACTTCCAATGCCTCGTCCAGGGTGCCGAAGCCGCCGGGGCAGAACACCAGAGCATCGGCTTCCTTGACGAAGAACAGCTTGCGCAGAAAGAAGAAATGGAAGGACAGCAGATTGTCGGTGCCGCCGACGATGGGATTGGCCTTTTGCTCGAAGGGCAGGGTGATGTTGAAACCCAGGCTGTTGTCCCGCCCCGCGCCTTCATGGGCCGCGTTCATGATGCCGCCACCGGCGCCGGTGATCACCATAAGGTCGAGCCGTGCCAGGACTTCGCCCAATTC
The DNA here is from genome assembly GCA_966210885.1 of uncultured Pseudomonas sp. Lineage (GTDB taxonomy): Bacteria > Pseudomonadota > Gammaproteobacteria > Pseudomonadales > Pseudomonadaceae > Aquipseudomonas. Next base: position 24,758 of record CBIHLQ010000056.1, on the reverse strand, counting down.
GCGGGCCAGGCTATAGGACGGATGCTCTCTGGGCGTGCGCGCCGAACCGAATACGGTGACTTTGCGTCGGCGCTTGAATTGCTCCAGGGTACTGAAGGCGTGCTCCATTTCACGCAAGGTCTGCAGCATGATCTTGGCGTCCCAGCGATTGCGGTCGGCCTGGGCCATACGTGCCACCGTAGTCAGCATGTCGCGATAGAGCGGCGTATTGGGGCTTTCCGGCGGAGCGACCAACGCGACCAGCTCGGCTATCTTGCTGCCCAGGTCGATAGCGCTGGTTTGTACGTGCCGGGATAGATAATAGTCTGCTTCATAGGGCATACAACGTCTCCTTCTGATGCCGGCCGGGCATGTGCAATAGCGAGCCCAGCCTTGCTATGAGTATGGCTGGGCTCCTGCGCAGTGGTGGAAATAGTCGTACGGCCGGATCGAGTCCGTGGTTTATATCGCCGCCTTGGTTTCGACGAGCCTCCGCTTAGCAGGCCGTTGAAAAACTACCTACGTTGGCCCTCTTGATAAAAGAAAGGGGCGTTAAAAGCAGGCTCGGAATGCTCATTTACAGCACGTAAACTCGCGTGCGAGCCCAGTCCGCTTCCTCGCCTGTTTTTGTGGGGCCGCCATCGGTATTGTCTTGCCTGCCTCGCCTACGTTTTTCAACGGCCTGTTAGAGGGCGATTTGCTCGCCGGGTTCTGGAATGTTGGCGATCCAATTCAGGCGCTCGCGCAACGCCTGTTGCAGGACCTGCATTTTTTCCAGTTCGCCATGCACCAGGTACAGCTCCGGGCGATGCTCGAAATGGCTGGCCCAGTCGAGCAATTGTGACTGCCCGGCATGGGCGGAAAAGCCGCCGAGCGTGTGAATCTTGGCTTTTACCGCTATCCGTTGGTGCAGCATCTTCACCGTGTCGGCGCCATCGACAATCGCCCGGCCCGGCGTGCCCCTGGCCTGGAAGCCGGGGAACACTACATGGCATTCGCTACGCCAGAGGTTGTGTTTGAAATGATGGGCGATACGTCCGCCGGTGCACATGCCGCTGCCGGCGATGATGATCGCACCGCTCTTGATCCCATTGATCGCCATGGAGTCCTCCGGGGAGGGAGTGCAGCGCAGGAGGGGCAGCCAATCTTCGATGCGTTTGACGTTCTTGGCATCCAGCAAGGCCCGGTCTTCCGAGTTGAACTGGTGCTGAAAGCGCGAATAGATGGCGTTGGCGCGGATCGCCATGGGGCTGTCGAGAAACACCGCTTGCTGCGGCAGACGACCTTCCTGATAGAAGCGTCCGAGGTAGAAAATCAGATCCTGGGTGCGGCCGACGGCGAAGGAGGGGATCAACACGTTACCGCCATCGCGGTGGGCTTGTTGCAGGATGTCCGCCAGTTCGTCGAGGGTTTCCTCGCCGCAGCGGTGATCGCGGTCGCCATAGGTGGATTCGAGCAGCAGCACATCCGCACGGCTGAGATTGCTGGGGTTATGCATCAACGGCGAGCAGGTATTGCCCAGGTCGCCGGAGAACACCAGGCGGCGGGTCAGGTGATGGTCCTGGATTTCCAGCTCGACGATCGCCGAACCGAGAATATGCCCGGCATCGTGGAAGGTCACCTGCACCCCGGTGGCCACCTCTTGCACCGCGGTATAGGCCACGGGCCGGCACTGTTTGAGCGTCTGTTCGGCATCGGCAACGGTGTACAGCGGCGCGATAGGCGGCTTGCCGAGGCGTGCGCGCCATTTGTTTTCCCACTCGGCGTCCTTTTCCTGAATGAAGGCGGCGTCGAGCAACATCAATTCCATTAGCTCGCAGCTGGCCTCGGTGGCGAAGATCGGCCCGCGATAGCCGGCGCTGACCAGCTTGGGCAGCAGACCGGTGTGGTCGATATGCGCATGGGAGATCACCACGGCATCCAGGCTTTGCGGGTCGAAGGCAAAGGCGCTGCGATTGCCTTCTTCCTCCTCACGGCGGCCCTGACGCATGCCGCAATCGAGCAGCACTTTGGCGCCGTCGCGGCTTTCGATCAGGTAGCAAGACCCCGTCACTTGTTGAATGGCGCCAAGAAAGCTGAGTAAGGCCATAGCTGAAATCCCTTATTTATAACGGCAAGGTTTTTTGCAGATTGCCGGATTTTTGGGTCATAGACCTTGATGCAGGTCAGCGTGACCACGGCGCGGCCCGCCCTAGACTGAGACACTTCAGAAGGAGCCAGCCCATGACCCAGATACTGCCCAATGCCGACCATTTGGCCGAACATGCCCTTGCCGTGCCCAGCTTCGCCGATTGGCAGCGCGGTCATGGCCCTTTGCAGCATAGCCCGCAGACCTGCGCCGCGGTGTATCGCCTGGCTCATCAGTTGGTACAGGCCGGGTTGCAACCCGATCTGGCCAGCGTTTACCGCTTGTTCGGCGCCTTGGATCGGCTCAGTGCCGCCGGACTTTGGCTGGTCGCGCATATGACCTATGCCCAGCGCGTGCGCCTCGACGGCAGCAGCCTGGAGGCGGAGGATTTCAAGGCCAAGCCCGAGGGGCATACCGGCGGCGCGCTGAACATGGTGCCGGCCTATGCCGGTTACCTGGCCTTGAATGCCCTGACCGGGGAAACCCGCGCCTGGCTGATGGGCCAGGGGCATTGCGTGGCAGCGATCGAGGCACTGAACCTGCTCACGGCCAATCAGCACCCCGAACAAGCGGCACGTTACAGCTGCGACGAACAGGGGATGAGCCGTCTGGTGGCGGATTTCTACAGCTATGCCCAGGCCGCCGACGGTACGCCGGGAGTGCCCTTGGGCAGCCATGTCAATCCGCATACTGCGGGTGGCATCGCCGAAGGCGGTTACCTGGGATTCGCCGAGCTGCAGTACAGTCATCTGCCCTTGCCTGGCGAGAAGTTGGTGGCCTTTCTCTCCGATGGCGCGGCCGAGGAGCAGCGCGGCAGCGACTGGATGCCGCGCTGGTGGCGGGCCGAGGACTGTGGCGTGGCCTTGCCGGTGATGATCGCCAATGGCCGGCGTATCGAACAGCGCACCGAACTGGGCACGCTCGAAGGTCTCGAAGGTTTTCGCCAGCATCTGCGCCGTTGCGGCTTCGATCCGCTGAGTTTCGATGGCCGCGACCCGGCGGCCTTCGTCTGTGCGCTATGGGAAATGGAGCAGCGTCTCGAGCGCCGCGTGAGCGAGTTGCGCAACGGCGTTTTGCATTACCCGCTTCCGATGCCTTATGGCCTCGCCGAAACCGTCAAGGGCTATGGATTTTATGGCGCCGGCAGCAACGCCGCGCACAACCTGCCATTACCGGCCAGCCCTCGGCAGGATGCGCAGGCCCGCGAATTGTTCAATCAGCATGTCGCAGCCCTGTGGGTCGCCCCCGAGGCATTGACCGAAGCCTGCTCGCTGTTCGCCGCACGTGGCTCGCGTGCGGCGGAGCGCGACCATCCATTGGCGACGCGCCAGCCGCAGTTGGCGCAGTTGCCGGCGTTGCACTACCGCGCCGATGCCTGCTCGCCGATGGCGGCGCTGGACCGTTTTTTCGTCGACCTGGTACAAGCCAATCCACACCTGCGGCCGCGGGTTGGCAACCCCGATGAGCTGGCCAGCAACCGCCTGGGCGGCGTGCTCGATGCCTTGAAGCATCGGGTCTGCGAGCCGGAAGGTCGAGCGGAATCCTTGCATGGCTCGATTATCACCGCGCTCAACGAAGAAGCCGTGGTATCCGCGTGCCTGGCCAACCAGGCGGGCTTGAACCTGGTGGCGAGCTACGAGGCGTTCTGCGTGAAGATGCTCGGTGCGGTGCGACAAACCCTGATTTTCGCCCGCCAACAGAAGGAGGTCGGGCGTCCTGCCGGTTGGTTGGGTTGGCCATTGGTTGCCACCTCGCATACCTGGGAGAACGGCAAGAACCAGCAGTCGCACCAGGACACCAGCTTCTGCGAGGCCTTGCTGGGAGAAATGGGCGACGTCATGCGCGTGTTGTTTCCGGCCGATCACAACTCGCTGCTCGCGCTGCTGCCGTCGATTTATCAAGCACGCGGGCAATTGGTCTGTGTCGTCAGCCCCAAGCGCGAGCAGCCGAGCCAATTCGATCGGCTGCAGGCCGAGCGGTTAGCCGCCGACGGCGCGTTGCTGCTCGACGGTCGAGAAGGCGACGATCCCGTGCTGTTGATCGCCAATGGTGCCTATCAGTTGACCGAGATGCGCCGCGCTGCCGTTCGTCTGAGCAGCCTGGGCATCGCTTGGCAGCTGATTTACTTACAGGAACCGGGGCGTTTCCGCGAGCCGCGGGATGCCTGGGAAGCACAGGCGCTAGCGCCCGCCGCGGTGCGCGACAGTCTGTTTCCAGCGCGCTATCGGCGACGTGTGTTGCTGACTCATATGCGCCCTGAAGTTGCGCGCGGGCATCTCTGGCCCATACTGTGGGATGCGAGTTGCAACCGGGTTTTGGGTTACCGCAACCGTGGCGGTACCTTGGACGAGGCGGGCATGTTGTTCGCCAACCAGGCGACCTGGGCACATGCCCTGCAAGCGGTCGCCGAGGTACTGGCGGTTGCGCCACAGGCGCTGTTGCAAGACGATGAACGGGCGGCATTGGCCGGTCGAGGCAACCCCGAATGCCTGCGCTGAAACACGCGGTGCAGGCTTCTGCAACAAGATAGGCCAAAGGGGCGAACCCCGATGGCGGGAAGGGAGGGCAGGTATGCCTAAGTTGGTACTGGAGATCGACCCGACACTGCACCGCCTGCTGCAACAGGCCGCGCGCAATAATCAATTGAGCCTGGAAAACGAGTGCTTGCGGCGCCTCGAGGGCGGTACCAGACGATCGCGCCATATGGAAGCCCTGCTCGCCGAGTTGCGGGTGGGCGAGGCACAGCGGCGAGCCCAGAGCGAAGGCTGAAGCTGACTATTGGCCGCAGTCGCTTCTGGCGAAACGCTCGTTGGTTACCGGCAGATTGGTCTTGTATTCGGTGAACTCGTAGCGCAGCACCGCGCCGCGGGCCAATAGCTGGCGGTAGCCCGGGTTACTGCACACGCTTTTGGCCAATTGGGCGCGCACGCTATCCGGGTTGCCGCGCATTTGCGCGGCGTGCTGGGGGCGTACGCTCAGGTGATTGACCAGCGAATGGCCGTCGACGCTGTAACCCTGGTCGAGAATATCCTCGTTAATCGCGCGCGGCGTGCCGACGCTGCTTTCTTTCGCCACTCGCTCGAGCAGTTTGCTCAATTCGAAATCCTTCAATGACTCGGCATGGCTGAACAACGGCAGGCTCAGGGCCAGGGGCAGGGCGATCAAGCGCAACATGGGACTCTCCGTAATCAATTCGAACCTTCGACCGGGTTGCCCCGGCCGTGGTTCAGCAGGGGGCCATCTTACGTGCCTGGCGGGGCAGATCGTAGCCCGTAATTGGCCATGGCACTCCGGGGCCGGGAAACAGACGCTGCGATTCCATTGCGTGCGCCGAATGGCATGCTCACAGCCGGCGCGCCTTTGTTAGACTGCGCGGCTGGCCGTTTCAGGATTAACCATGCACTCCCTTCTCCCAGGCGAAGCCTTTCCATGAGCCATGCCGTCGCCCGTTTACGCGCAAGCCGTCTTGCCACCAGCAAAAAGCCGTTTTTGGCCCGTGGCTGCAGAGCCCTAAGGTGCCAGGGTTGTCGTCTGGTGCCGAGCCACTGCGTGTGCGCCTGGCGCCCGCGGATCGCCGCGCAATCGGCGGTATGCCTGCTGATGCACGATGTCGAAGCGCTCAAACCGAGCAATACCGGCTGGTTGATCGCCGACGTAGTGGCCGATACCTCGGCATTCGGCTGGCTGCGCACGGTGGTGGATCCGGCCTTGCCGGCTCTACTCGGCGACCCGCAATGGCAGCCTTATCTGGTGTTCCCCGGCGAATATACGGCGCCCGAACGGGTCGTCAGCGAGGTGGCGGTTGCGCCCGGCAAGCGGCCGTTGTTCGTGCTGCTCGACGCGACCTGGTCCGAGGCGCGCAAGATGTTCCGCAAGAGCCCCTACCTCGATAGCCTGCCGGTACTCAGTTTGCAGCCGGAGCAGTTGTCGCGTTACCGCCTGCGCCGCTCCAAGCGCGACGATCACCTGTGCACGGCGGAGGTCGCCGCGCTCTGCCTGGAATTGGCCGGGGATCAGCGAGCCGCCGACGGTCTGAATGCCTATCTGGATGTGTTCAGTGAGCATTACCTGGCCGCCAAGGCGCCCCGTGCGATCGATTTGGACGATGAATTGCATCGTCGTTTGCAGGCCTTCTTGTAGTAAAGGCGCGCGTCGAACAGGGCTTCACCTTATCCGTCCTACGACACCTTTCTCGGCCATAGCTGCGCCACCAGCATGCCGCCGAACATCAGCGCGCAGCCGATATAGCCGCGTAGATCCAGGCTTTCGCTGAGGAACCAGGCACCCGCCAGTGCGGCGAATACCGCTTCGAGCGAGAGAATGATCGCCGCATGGGAGGCGATCGCATGCTTCTGCGCGACCACCTGCAGGGTGAAGCCGATGGCCACGCCGAACAGGCCGCCATAAAGAATCGCCGGCGCGGCGCTGAGGATCATGGCCAATTGGATTTCTTCGAACGACAGCGCCAACAGCAAGCTGACCAGCGCGCACGTGACGAACTGCACGATAGCCAGGCGCAGAGGGTCGTGGCGCCGGGCGAAGAAACCGACCATCAGTACATGCACGCCCCAAACGAAAGCGCCCGCCAACTGCAACCAATCGCCGGAGGCCACCTGGAAATCTTCGCCGACGCTGAGCAGAAACATGCCGACCACTGCCAGCGAGGCGCCGAGCCAGATGCCCAAGCCGGTCTTGTGGCCGATAAACAAGCCGAGCAGCGGCACGATGATCACGTACAGGCCGGTGATGAAGCCGGAGTTGGTGACGCTGGTGAACAGCAAGCCGACTTGCTGCAAATTGATTCCCAATGCCAGCGCCAGGCCCATCAGGCCGCCGCCCAGCAACAGGTGGCGGTTCAATGGCGGCGGTGCCTCGGCCGAGCCGCGCTGTTCGAGCAGCGGCAATAACGGCAACAAAACCAGGACCGCCAAGCTGAAGCGCAAACCGCTGTAGAGAAACGGCCCGATCGAATCCATGCCCAGCCGTTGGGCGACAAAAACCGTGCCCCAGATCATCGCCGTCGACAGCATCAACAGATCGGCGCGTAACGCTTGGCTCCGCATACGAACAACTCCTGAAAAACCAAGGTGCGCACTGTGCCGCAAAGCGTTGCGCTTGACCACTCGGTCATGGCTCGGCATGCTTGGCGCCGACTAGCAGGCTGTTGAAAAACTACCTGCGTTGCCATCGCGGCGTTAAAAACAGGCTCAAAATGCTCATTTACAGCTCGTAAACTCCGCTTTTTCGCCTGTTTTTGCCTTGCGCTGGCTGCCTCGCCTACGCTTTTCAACGGCCTGCTACGGCGCATTTATGACGATGCGCTAACCTGAGTTGGTACTGGCCTCCGTTCGGTATCGGCAGCGCAGTCGTAGCTAATCTAATAACAACAACAGGGTCTGCCATGGCCGTTTACGAAATCCTGATTGCCGACGATCATCCGCTGTTTCGCAGTGCCTTGCAGCAGGCCTTGACCCTGGGGTTGGGGCCCGAGGTCAATTTGGTGGAGGCCGCCAGTATCGCCGAGCTGGAAACCTGCCTGGCGCAGAAGTCGGATTGGGACCTGGTGCTGCTCGACTTGAATATGCCGGGTGCCTACGGTTTTTCCGGTTTGGTGCTGTTGCGTGGGCAATATCCCCAGGTGCCGGTGGTGATGGTCTCGGCGCAGGAAGACGCCGCCGTGGTGGCGCGTTCGCGCGAGTTCGGCGCCAGCGGCTTCATTCCCAAATCCAGTACCTTGGAAGTCATTCAACAGGCCGTTCGGGGCGTGCTCGATGGCGATGCCTGGTGGCCGCGGCAGACCGAGGAAACCGCCAATGTTTCCGCCGAGGCCAAGGCGGCGAGCGCCGGTTTGGCCAGCCTGACCCCGCAGCAGTTCCGGGTGTTGACCATGGTCTGCGACGGCCTGTTGAACAAGCAGATCGCCTATGAACTGAGCGTCTCCGAGGCGACGGTCAAGGCGCATGTCACGGCGATTTTCCGCAAGCTGGGGGTGCGTACCCGTACGCAGGCGGCGTTGCTGTTGCAGCACCTGGAATCGATACCCGCGACTTGATGGAAATATCTGGCAGTGCAGCCCGGTGATGGCGTAGCCTGCCGCCCCTCATGTTTAATGGGTCCGATTTCATGTCGCCATTCAAAGGCCAGACCGGCCTTAAACGCATCTTCAATGCCGCGGGCTATTCGCTGGATGGCTTGCGCGCCGCCTTTACCGGCGAGGCCGCCTTTCGCCAATTGCTGTTGATCAATCTGTTGCTGATCCCCCTGGCGTTCTATTGCGACGTCAGCCGGGTCGAGCGCGCGCTGATGATCGCGGTTTGCTTGCTGGCGTTGATCGTCGAGTTGCTCAACTCGGCCGTCGAGGCGGCCATCGACCGCATTTCCCTGGACCTGCATCCCTTGTCGAAATCCGCCAAGGACATGGGCAGCGCCGCACAATTGGTCTCCCTGACCCTGATCGGCAGCGTCTGGCTGGTGATTCTGCTGGATGTTCCGGCGAGCTGAGCCGCGCAGACTCAGGCAATGGTCGGCAACACGATTTCGTCGCTGCGCCTGACGTTGGCGGTCAGTGCGCGGCACAGTTCGATGAATTCGCGCATGGCGGCGGTCTGGTACTTCTGTTTATGCCAGATGAAGTAGAACTGCCGGCGCAGATCCAGCTCGGGCGTTTCCACGGCGACCAGGCTGCCGCGGCGGAAGGCGTCGCGTAGCGCCAGGCGCGAGATACAGCCAATCCCCAGGCCGGATTCCACGGCACGTTTGATCGCTTCGGTATGTTCCAACTCGAGGCGGATATTCAGCGCACGCGGATGATGACGCATGGCCTGATCGAAAGTCAGGCGGGTCCCCGAGCCTTGCTCACGGAGAATCCAGGCCTCGCGGGTCAACTCGTCCAAGGTCGCTTCGCCACACTTGGCCAGGGCGTGTTGCGGGGCGCAGAACACCACCAGTTCGTCCTCGACCCAGGGCTGCACCTCAAGGTCCGGGTGCTGACAGTCACCCTCGATCAGGCCCATATCCAACTCGTAATGAGCGACCTGCTGCACCACATAGGCGGTGTTGTGCACCTGCAGTTGCACCCGACACTCCGGGTGGCGCTGCATGAAGTTGCCGATCAGCAAGGTCGCCAGGTAGTTGCCCACCGTCAGGGTGGCGCCGACGTTGAGCGAGCCGAAGCCGCTCTTGCCGCCCAGCAGCCGCTCGATCTCCTTGGCCTGGTCGAGCAGGGCCACCGCCTGGGGCAGTAGTTGCGAGCCCAGGGCGTTGAGAATCAGGCGCTTGCCGGCGCGGTCGAACAGTTGGCAATCGGTTTGCCGCTCCAATTCGCTGAGCGAAGTGCTGGTGGCCGATTGCGACAAGGCCAGCGAATCCGCCGCGCGCGAGACGCTTTCCTGCTGGGCCACGGCGACGAAGACCTGCAGTTGTCTGAGGGTAAACTTCATATCTATATAACCGATAACCCATATCTTGATAATCAACTTAACAGATATTAGTCGCCCGTTTAAAATTCCTCCAACCGAACAGCCTGGCAATTCTCGAGGAACCCGCATGAGCAACCTGAATGTCGAGCGTGTAATCAGCGTCCATCACTGGAACGACACCTTGTTCAGCTTCAAAACCACCCGCAACACCGGGCTGCGTTTCGAGAACGGCCAATTCGTGATGATCGGCCTGCAGCAGGAGAATGGTCGTCCGTTGATGCGTGCCTATTCGATCGCCAGCCCGAACTACGAAGAGCACCTGGAGTTCTTCAGCATCAAGGTGCAGGACGGTCCGCTGACCTCGCAGCTGCAGCACCTCAAGCCCGGCGACGAGCTGATGGTCAGCCGCAAGCCCACCGGCACCCTGGTGCTCGACGACCTGCTGCCGGGCAAGCACCTGTATCTGCTCAGCACCGGCACTGGTCTGGCGCCCTTTATGAGCGTGATCCAGGATCCGGAAACCTATGAGCGCTACGAGAAAGTCGTGCTGGTGCACGGTGTGCGCTATGTCAACGAAGTGGCGTACCGCGAGTTCATCACCGAGCATTTGCCGCAGAACGAATACTTCGGCGAGGCGCTGAAGAACAAGCTGATCTACTACCCCACAGTGACCCGCGAAGAGTTCGAAAACCAGGGCCGACTGACCGACCTGATGCGCAGCGGCAAGCTGTTCCGCGATATCGGCCTGCCACCGATCAACCCGCAGGACGACCGCGCGATGATTTGCGGCAGCCCGAGCATGCTCGACGAGACCAGCGCGGTACTCGACAGTTTCGGTCTGAAGGTTTCCCCGCGCATGGGCGAGCCGGGTGATTACCTGATCGAGCGCGCCTTCGTCGAAAAATAACCAGCCCCACTCGCAGAAAACCGAATGCCGCTCACTCGAACAAAGTGAGCGGCATTTTTGTTCGTGCCAGCCTCGTAGCCCGGCTGCCATCCGGGGAGATTTATCGCCAGCCTACGGGCTACAACGGGGCGTCGCAGTCCAGATATTGTCCCTGCCCCAGTTGATAGCGATTGCCGCCGTTCTTCTTCGCCAGGTACATGGCGTTGTCGGCCTGGTGGAGCAGTTGTTGCGAGTCCGCGGCGTGTTGGGGGTAGAGGGCGATGCCAATGCTCGGCAGTACCCTTTGGCTTTGGCCTTGAATGTCGAAGGGTTGGTTGAGCGCCTTGCGGATTTTCTCGGCGATCATGGCGGCGTGGTCGGGCGAGCGGAAGTCTTCGAGCAATACCACGAACTCATCGCCGGCAAAGCGCGCGACCGTATCCATGGCGCGCAGGCACTGCTGGATGCGCTCGGCAACCAATTGCAGCAACAGATCGCCAGCGGCGTGGCCGAGGGTATCGTTGACCTGCTTGAACTTGTCCAGATCGAGAAACAGCAGGGCCAACTGCAACTGCTCGCGTTGCGCCCTGGCCAGAGCGAGTTGCAGGCGATCGGACAGCAGCGCGCGATTGGGCAAGCCGGTGAGCTGGTCGTACTGCGCCATGAATTGCAGATGGCTGATCATCTGCTGGCGCTCGATGGCCGTCGCCACCTGGGTGGAGACGAACTGCAGCAGCTCTTTGTCCTTTTCGGCGAGCGAATGGCTTTGCACGATCAAGGCGCCAATGGTGCCCTGGTGCGAATTGAGCGGCACACCCAGCCAATAGAGCGAGTCGAAATGCAGCTTGCGCAGGTGTTCGGGTTGTTGCGCGAGGGTTTCCGCCGAGAGCAGCAGGGTTTTCCCGCTGCGAATCACCTCAGTACCGAAGACTTCCGCATCCGGGGCGTACGCCGCCGATGCTTGCTGGCGCTCGTCTGCACGGTAGGGAAAGCTCAATTCACCGGTTTGCTGGTTATGCAGCACGACGGAAAAATGGATCGCGGGTAGCAGCTCGCCGACGATCATATGCACCTGTTGAAACAGCCCAGGTAGATCGGTGGTCGAGTGCGCGGCTTCGGAAATCGCAAAGAGCGCGGCTTGCAAGGATTCGCTGCGCTTGCGCTCGCTGATGTCGTGGGCCACGGCAATGCGTACTTGGTCCTCTTCCGACCAGCGTGCGGACCAGAGGATATGCACGATCTGGCCGTCCTTGCGCAGGTAGCGGTTCTCGAAGTTGGGTTTGCTATTGCCCGACATGATGTCGCGGGCGGCTTGCAGGGTTCTTTCGCGGTCCGGCGGGTAGACCATATCGATCATGACGCGGCCGATCATTTCATCGGCGCTGTAGCCAAAAACGCGCTCGCAAGCCGGGCTGGCGAAGACGAAATATCCTTCTTTGTCGACGACGCAAATGGCATCGAGGAGCAGATCGACAAGGTTGCCTGGTTGGAGGTAAGTCTTGTTTTTCATTCGGATGCTTCTATTGGCGGTGCCTGAGCGGCGACGGCGCTTCCCAGCAAGGCTCATGAACCTACCTTAGCCTGTCGTCATGATGCGTGAGCAAACAATCGTGTGATTTTTTTGCTGCATCGGCACGGCTGCGTCGATCCCCGTAGCGCATCGTCGCCCGTGGCTTGTCCCTCAGGGCTTGGCCGGCCGCTGAAGATCGCTTGGTTGAGCGGCGCGGCGTCAGGTTGCCGCCACCACTTCCAGTACGCGAATCAGCCCCGGCTGCGGGTAATGCCAACGCACATCGATATCCCAGAAACCCGCGCCATAGTGGCGTTCGGGGCTTGGGCGCTGATAGGCCGGGCGCGGGTCCTGGGCCAGGCACTGCTCGATCAGTTCGACCAGGGGCTCGCCCAGGCGCTGGCCATGGCTGTGCGCCTGGCGCAGGGCGGCGTCTTGCCAGGTGACTTCGATCAGCGTCGGGGCGCTGTCGGCGATGCGGTTATAGGCGCCGGCGATGCTGTCGGCATAAGGCACGTAAGGCTTGATATCCAGCACCGGGGTGCCGTCGAGCAAGTCGATACCCGAGAGCCAGAGTTTGCCGGGCTCGACCCGATCCAGCTTGACCACCGACTGGCCGATGCCATTCGGCCGATGCGTAGCGCGGGTGCTGAATACGCCGACCGATTGGTTGCCGCCCAAGCGCGGCGGGCGCACTTTCAGCCGCGGTTTGTCTTCCAGGGCCTGGTGAAAGACGAACAGCAGCCAGACATGGCTGACCTGATCCAGGCCCTGCACCGCCTCGCCACTGTCGAAGGGCGGGAGCAGCTCCAACACGCCGCGGGCCGCCGGTGCCAATTGCGGCTGGCGCGGTATGGCGAACTTCTCCTTGAAACAGGAGCGGACGAAACCGATGGGCGAGACGGAGTAGGGCATGGGGGGCGGTCGACGATGGCGGGGTGGCCATCTTACCCGCATTGGCTGCCGGCCTTAAGGCTTACGCCACACGTCAGGGGTTCTATGGCACCTGACCAAGCAGCAACAGGCTCCAGACGATCAACGACAGCCCGGTCAGGCGGCCGATCCAGGGGCCCAGGGGCAGGGTCTTTTCCAGCAGTACATAGACGGCGATCAGCGCCACCCAGAGCAGGTTCATCACCCCGACCACGAACAGCAGGCCCATCAGCGCCCAGCAGCAGCCCAGGCAATAAGCCCCGTGGGCCAAACCCATGCGCCAACCGCCGAGTATTCCGGACTGCCAATAGCCGAGGAGAAAATGCAGCGGCCCGCGGCAGTGCTCCAGGCAGGCCGCTTTGTTCGGCAACCACTGGTAGATGCCGGCAGCCAGCAGCAGGCCGGCAGCCAGCGCGGTACTGGTGCTGCGCATCTCGTGGCTGTTGAGCAGGGCGAGCTGTTCCAGGGCCCACTGCAGCGTCGTGGCCAGCAGAGCGAAACCGACCCAGACGCAGACATAGGCGGCGCAGAACAACGCCAAGGCCAGATGGCGGCGCGCCGTCGGTAGGCGCTTGCGCAGAATCTGCTGGTAGAGCAGCAGCATGGGCAGGGCGCTGGGCAACATCATGCCGACCATCATCACCGCCCACATGGCGAACATCAGCAGGGCATCGTCCGCGCTCCAGGGCATCGACATGCCCGCCATCGCGGCGTCAGCCATGCCACCGGGGGCGCTCATGCTGTTGGCCATCCGCTGCAATGCCAGCCACGCCAGGGCGATCAGCGCGAGCAGGCACATGAGCAACAGCAGCTGTTCGCCGCTCAGCCGCCTGTGCGCTGCCGTGATCGGCAACAGGCTCATCCTCAGGACTCTATGCCATGGCCGGTAAAGTTCACATGGGCCAGATGGCTATGGCTGTCGCGGGACTGCAGCTTGAGCGCCGCCTGGGTCTGGAAGGTTCCACTGGCCACCTCCGCCTCGATGAACTCGAAGCCCTCGGGCAGCGTTATGCGGGCGCGTTGGGGCGCACCGTTGACGGGGTTGCGGATAGGTTCGCCGCTGGCCTGCAGCACCCCTGGGATATCCAGGTGGGCCAGGCGTCGATCGACGTCGAGGGAGAGCGTGATGGGTACGAACAGTGGCTCGAACACCTCGCTCAGGGTGGTGCTGAAAACCTGGAATACATTGGCGCCCACGTCGCTTTCCTGACCGGAAAGGATCGTCAGCAGCGCCTCGCGCTGCGCCTCGTCGGTGCGTTCGTCGATAAACACCTGACAGCTGCCATTGCCTTTATGAATGGCCTCCGGCCAGGAAAAGGTCGCGGCCCAGCACAGGCCATCGAGCGCCACCTGTTTGAAATGCCCGTGTTCTATGCGCATCGCCGTGACCGCCTGGCAGTTGCCGTGGGTCGGTGGCGAGCTGAATTGGCAGGGGCAGCCCCAATTGCAGTTGCAGGAAACGAATTCGACGCCCTGCATGCGCCAGTCAGCGATGGCCATGATCGACCTCCGTCCACCCGGTGACGAAATGAACTACTGCTCAACCAATTTACGCCGGCGGAGGCAAAGGCAGCGGACAGCCGACCAAAGGTCAGGCTGCCCGCTCTGGTCGTCAGAGGTGGAAGCCGCCATCGATGGGGATGATGGTCCCCGTCATATAGGCGCCGGCGCTGCTCGCCAGGCTGATCGCCAGGGCGGCCATTTCTTCCTCGCGGCCCCAGCGCTTCATCGGGATCAGTGCGCAATCTTCGGCCATGGCCGCATCGTCCTGGGCGATGAACTGGGTCATCTTGCTCGGGAAACGTCCGGGGGCGATCACATTGACGTTGATGTGCTGGCCGACCAGCTCGCGGGCGAGCATGCGCGAGAGCTGATGCAGTGCCGCCTTGCTCGGACCGTAGGCATAGGCGTCTTCGCCGTGGGAGGTGATGCCGGCCACCGAACCGATGTTGATCACCCGCGCCGGGCTGGCGGCGCTGCCGGCCTTGCGCAGCAGCGGCAGCAACTGCTGGATGCAGCTGAACACCGAGGTCACGTTGAGCTGCATGACCTTTTCCCAGCCTTTTGCCGGGTAGCTTTCCAGGGACGCGCCCCAGGTGGTGCCGGCGTTGTTGACCAGAATATCCAGGCTGTCGATTTTTTCCGCCAGCTGCGCGGCCAGGACCTGCACGCCTTCTTCGCTGGCCAGGTTGGCGGCCATGCCGTGGCAGGTGCCGAAGGCCGAGAGTTCGGCGGCGGTCTGCGCGCAGGCTTCGCCATCGCGAGCGCAGACATAGACAGTGGCGCCGGCTTCAAGAAAGGCTTTGGCGATCATCTTGCCGATGCCGCGGCTGCCGCCGGTGACCAGGGCGGTGCGGCCTTGCAGGGAGAAGTAAGGGTGCATGGCGAATCCTTTTGACGGGTGAGTGCCATTACCCTAATCGCCCGATGGCCGCCCGGCAGTCATTATCGCGTTTGGAAATACGCGGTTATGCACCGGGGCTCGCGTAGGGGCGCGTGCGAACTTAGCCGCGTACCCGCAACGTCAGCCCTTTAAGGAAGTTGCGCAGAAACTGATCGCCGCAGGTGCGGTAGTTGCTGTGGCCGAACTTGCGGAACAGCGCACTCATCTCCGGTTTGGATACCGGAAAGTCGACGCTGTGCATGATCGCGTGCATGTCGTCTTCTTTCAGTTCGAAGGCCACTCGCAGCTTTTTCAGCACCATGTTGTTGGTCACCGGCAGTTCAAAGGGCTGCGGCGGGCGGCTGTCGTCTTTACCGCGTTTGAAGTACACCAGACCGTCGAGAAAGTGCGCCATCAGCTCGTCGTCGCAGGCCACGAAGCCGTCCTCGTCTTCCTTCTTCAGCAGGGCGTCGAGTGCTTCCAGTTCGATCTCCTTACCACTGAGCTGAATGATCGCGGCCAACTGCGCATCGTTGACGTCGAGGGTGTAGCGCAGGCTGCGCAGTACATCGTTGTTGAGCATGGAAGTGTCCTGAAAGGGCCGGCCTGCTATGACGCCGGCTTGAAAAATAAGGGATTAGAAGCGTTCTTTGCCGGCGAGATAGCGCCATTGGCCGGGCTGGACCTTGGACAAGGGCACGCCGCCGATGCGGATGCGCTTCATGCCCAGCACCTTGAGGTCGACGCTGTTGCACATGAAGACGATCTGCCCGGGCAGCGGGTTCTTCAAGGCGAAGCGCAGGCGGGTTTCGTTCTGCCAGCTGACCTTGCACGGCGGCAGGGCGGTGCCGTTGAACACCAGGCCGTGATTAAGGCGTTTCAGCTGGCTGGAGCTGAGCGTGCCTATCACCTCGACCACGTATTCCTGTTCCAGCTTGCTCAGGTCTTCCTTGAGCTTGCGCTCGATGCGCCAATCCTGGGTCAGCACGTGCAGGCCGTCGGCACCCGCTTGCAGCGGGATGCAGGTGTTCAGGCGGAGAAAGTGGCTGCGCAGCGGGCGGATGCCCGAAGCGTCTTCCGGCCAGTGGCTGGCCGGGCCGACCGACTCCGCGGCGCGATCGGGAAAGTGCCCGGAGGGTACATGGAGCAACAGGGTGACCGGCTCAAGCGGCTCCGCCACGGCATCGGGATGCAGTTCGACGCGTTGATCCAGTACCTTGAACTGCGGCGCCTCGACGACCTCGCCGTCGACCGTCACCCAGCCGCCCTCGATGTAGAGTTCGGCCTCGCGGCGCGAGCAGCCGGTCATCTCTATCAGGCGTTTGGACAGGCGTATCGGCTCGGTCATGGAAGCGGTCATCGATTTGAAAGGGCAGCCATTGTAACTGGCCGGCCCAATGGATGGGGGAGAGGATAAAGGCGCGTCAGGCTATCAGGCCTGTGCGCGCATCTATCCCGGATTGCGCCGAGGCTTATACGGGCTACAAAGCCCGCGTTGGTAGGGCTGACATGGCTCAGCCTTGTCAGCCGCTGGCATCCGCATGGTGGACAAGCCTTCGGCATGTCCACCCTACGAGTCCGTAGACCTTGCAGATGAACATAGGATTTATCGTGCTCGTAGCCCGGATAAGCGCCAGCGTAATCCGGGATTGTTCTCCAGGTTGCAGCGCATTTGCGGTTTATCCGGGTTACATCACTTAATCGCCGTCCGCCGTGTAGGGTGGATCGGGGCGCGTAGCTGACGCTTTTTCATCCACCATCGAGGTTTGGTGGATGGATGAAGCGCCATCCACCCTACGGCCTCATAGATCTTGCACATAAACACAGGATCTACGAATGGGCGGCTTTTAACCGCCCAGATAAGCGTCGCGCACTTTTGGATCGTTCAACAGATCGTGGCCGCTGCCCTGCATGACGATCCGGCCGTTCTCCAGCACATAGCCGCGGTCGGCCAGCTTGAGCGCCTGGTTGGCGTTCTGCTCGACCAGGAACACGGTCACGCCGTCTTTGCGCAGCTGTTCGATGATGTCGAAGATCTGCTGGATGATGATCGGCGCCAAACCCAAGGACGGCTCGTCGAGCAGCAACAGCTTGGGCTTGCTCATCAGCGCGCGGCCGATGGCGAGCATCTGCTGTTCGCCGCCGGACATGGTGCCGGCACGCTGAGTCAGGCGCTCCTGCAAACGCGGGAACAGGTGCAGGACCTTGGCCATTTGCTCCTGGAACTCGTCCTTGGAGGTGAAGAAGCCGCCCATCGCCAGGTTTTCTTCCACGGTCAGGCGCGCGAACACGCGGCGGCCTTCCGGCACCACGGCGATGCTCTTGCGCATGATCTCCGGCGTCTCCTGGCCGACCAGTTCCTCGCCCTGGTAGCGGATGCTGCCCATGGCCGCTTGCGGCGAACCGCAGAGCGTCATCAGCAGGGTCGATTTACCGGCGCCGTTGGCGCCGATCAGGGTGACGATCTCGCCTTGGCGGACTTCGACGCTGACATCGTGCAGCGCCTGGATCTTGCCGTAGAAGGTGGAAACATTGTCGAAATACAGCATCACGCTTCCCCCAGGTAGGCTTTGATCACGTCCGGGTTGGCGCGGATCTGCTCCGGCGTGCCATCGGCCAGGGGCGTGCCCTGGTTGATCACATAGATATGGTCGGAAATGCTCATGACCAGTTTCATGTCGTGCTCGATCAGCAGCACGGTAACGTTGTGCTCGTCGCGCAGCACGCGGATCAGCGCCTTGAGGTCGTCGGTTTCCCGCGGGTTGAGGCCGGCGGCCGGCTCGTCGAGCATCAGGATGCTCGGGCGGGTCATCATGCAGCGGGCGATTTCCAGGCGGCGCTGCTGACCGTAGGCCAGGGTGCCGGCCGGGCGGTTGGCGAACTCGGTCAGGTTGACCCGCTCCAGCCAATGCGCGGCGAACTCCATCGCTTCGCGCTCGCTCTTGCGGAACGCCGGGGTCTTCAGCAAGCCGGCCAGGTAGTTGGTGTTGAGGTGGCGGTGCTGCGCCACCAGCAGGTTTTCCACCGCGGTCATGTCCTTGAACAGACGCACGTTCTGGAAGGTGCGCACCACGCCTTTGCGGGCGATCTTGTGGCCCGGCAGGCCTTCGATCTGCTCGCCGTTAAGGCGGATATTGCCACTGGTGGGCCGATAGAAACCGGTCAGGCAGTTGAACACCGTGGTCTTACCGGCGCCGTTCGGGCCGATCATCGACACGACCTGTTTTTCGTTGACGTTCAGGCTCACCCCGTTGACGGCCAGCAGGCCGCCAAAACGCATGGATAAGCCGCTTACTTCGAGAATAGGGCGGCTCATTGTTTCAGCTCCAGGTGGGGGCGCTGCATGGGCAACAGGCCCTGCGGACGCCAGATCATCATCAGCACCATCAGGGCGCCGAACATCAGCATGCGGTACTCGTTGAATTCCCGTGCCAGCTCCGGCAACAGAATCATCACGATGGCCGCGAGGATGATCCCCAGCTGCGAGCCCATGCCGCCCAATACGACGATGGCGAGGATGATCGCCGACTCGATGAAGGTGAACGATTGCGGGCTGACCAGACCTTGGCGCGCGGCGAAGAAACTGCCGGCGAAACCGGCGAAGCAGGCACCGATGGTGAAGGCCGAAAGCTTGATCACCGTGGGGTTCATGCCCAGTGCGCGGCAGGCGATTTCGTCTTCGCGCAGCGCTTCCCAGGCGCGGCCGATCGGCATGCGCAGCAGGCGGTTGATCACGAACAGGGTCAGCAATACCAGCAGCAGGGCGATCAGGTAGAGGAAGATCACCTTGTTGATCGAGTTATAGGCGATGCCGAAATACTCGTGGAAGGTCTGCATGCCCTCGGCGGCTTTGCGGTCGAACGACAGGCCGAACAGCGTCGGTTTGGGGATCGAGCCGATGCCGTTGGGGCCGCCGGTCAACCAGGTCATGTTGTTCAGCAGGATGCGGATGATCTCGCCGAAGCCCAGGGTAACGATCGCCAGGTAGTCGCCGCGCAGGCGCAGTACCGGGAAACCGAGCAGGAAGCCGAAGGTCGCGGCCATCAGGCCGGCGATCGGCAGGCAGATCCAGAAGCTCAGGCCGAAGTAGAACGACAGCAGCGCATAGCTGTAGGCGCCGACCGCGTAGAAGGCCACGTAGCCGAGATCGAGCAAGCCGGCCAGGCCGACCACGATGTTCAGGCCGAGGCCGAGCATCACGTAGATCAGGATAAGGGTGGCGATATCCACCGCGCCGCGCGAACCGAAGAACGGCCAGGCCAGGGCGACCAGCACCAGGCCGAGAATGATCCAGCGCTGGGTCGAGGGCTCCGTCAGCATTTCGCTGGCTTTGCCCGGCATGCTCGGCAGCTTCGGCACCTGGCTCCAGGCGGCGCTGAAGTGGCCACGGAACAGTTGCCAGAAAAACATGGCGATCGCACAAGCGGCGATGGTCCAGAGGATCGCCGGGCTGGCGCCCTCGACTTGCAGCTTGATACCGATGGTGGACAGCTTCAGGCCCAACACCGGGTAGGCCACCGCCAGCACCAGCAAGGCGCTGAAAATGGCTGTCTTGAGATTTTTCGTCATGACCGAACTCATACTTTTTCAACCTCCGGACGGCCGAGGATGCCGGTCGGGCGGAACAGCAGCACCAACACCAGCAGGCTGAAAGCCACGACGTCCTTGTACTGGTCGCCGAAGATGTCGGCGCCGAAGGCTTCGGCCACGCCCAGTACCAATCCGCCGAGCACGGCGCCCGGAATACTGCCGATGCCGCCGAGTACCGCGGCGGTGAACGCCTTGATCCCGGCGAGGAAGCCCAGGTGCGGGTTGATCACGCCGTATTGCATGCCCAGCAGCACCGCGGCCACGGCGGCCAGGGTGGCGCCGATGACGAAGGTCAGGGCGATGATGTTATTGGTGTTGATACCGAGCAGGTTGGCCATCTTCAAATCTTCGGCGCAGGCGCGGCAGGCACGGCCCAGGCGCGAACGCGAGATGAACAGGGTCAGGCCGACCATGACGAGGAAGGTGACGACGAAAATCAGCACCTGCATATAGGAAATCACCACGCCGTTCATGGCGCTTTCGCCGAACACGAAATTGCCCGGCAGCAGGTTGGGAATGGCTTTGTCCTTGGAGTCCTGGGCGAGGAGTACCTCGTTCTGCAGGAAGATCGACATACCGATCGCCGAAATCAGCGGGATCAGGCGGTTGCCGCCACGCAGCGGGCGATAGGCGACCCGTTCGATGCTGTAGCCGTAGGCGCTGGCGACGATGATGCTGGCGGCGAAGGCCGCGATCATCACGAGGGGCAAACTGTCCAGGCCGAACATGGCCAAACCGGCGATCACGATGAAGGCTACGTACGAGCCAATCATATAGACCTCGCCGTGGGCGAAGTTGATCATGCCGATGATGCCGTAAACCATGGTGTAGCCGATGGCGATTAGGGCATAGGTGCTGCCGACGGTCAGGCCGTTGATCAGCTGTTGTAGGTAGTGATACAGATCAGGCATTGCCTAACTCCTGGGTTGTCACGCACGTCGGCGCTTGTGGCGCAGCATGAAACCGGGATTCTTCTAATAAACAAAACCCACTGCGGTTGCAGTGGGCTTTGGGTTCAGGCGGGAAGCCGCTATCAGTTCATCGGGGCTTCGGTCTTGGTGCCATCCTGGTGCCATTCGTAGACGACGAAGCTGAAATCTTTCAGGTCGCCTTTTTCGTCGAAGGCCAGGGTGCCGGTGGGGGTGTCGAAGCTATTGGCGCGCAGGGCTGCGGCCACTTTGTCGGTGTCGGTGCTGCCAGCTTTCTCGATACCTTCGGCAATCACTTGCACGGCGGCATAAGCCGGGAATACGAACGGACCGCTGGAGTCTTCGTTCTTGGCTTTGAACGCATCGACCAGCGCCTGGTTGCGTGGGTCCTGGTCGAACGACTTCGGCAGGGTGACCAGCAGACCTTCGGAAGCCGGGCCGGCGATAGCGGAGATTTCTTTGTTACCCACGCCTTCCGGGCCCATGAACTTGACGCTCAGGCCTTTTTCAGCCGACTGACGCAGCAGCAGGCCGAGTTCCGGGTGGTAGCCGCCGTAGTAGACGAAATCCACACCGGCTTGCTTGAGCTTGGCGATCATCGCGGAGAAGTCCTTGTCGCCGGCGTTGATGCCTTCGAACAGGGCGACCTTGGTGCCTTTGGCTTCCAGGGTCTGCTTGACCGCGGTGGCAATGCCTTCGCCGTACTGCTGCTTGTCGTGGATGACCGCAACGGCCTTCGGCTTGACGTGGTCGGCGATGTAGTTGCCGGCGGTCGGGCCTTGCAGGCTGTCCAGACCGATGGTGCGGAACACCAACTGGTAACCGCGTGCGGTGATGTCCGGGCTGGTGGAAGCCGCGGTGACCATCAGAATGCCTTCGTCTTCATAGATGTCGGACGCCGGCTGGGTAGAGCTGGAGCACAGGTGGCCAACCACGAACTTGACTTCGTCGTTGACGATTTTGTTGGCTACGGCAACGGCCTGCTTGGGATCGCACGCATCGTCGTAGACCACGCCTTCGAGCATAGCGCCGTCCACCCCGCCGGCCTTGTTGATTTGCTCGATGGCCATCTTGGCACCGATGAACTGCATTTCGCCGTACTGCGCGACTGCGCCAGTAACGGGGCCTGCCAGACCGATCTTGATGGTGTCAGCCGCTAGCGAGTAGCTAGCAACGCCGGCCATGGCCATGGCGGCAAACAGCTTGGAAATCTGCTTAGTAGCCTTGTTCATAGTGCTCCACTCTTATTGATTTTTGATCGTTGTGGTTCTAGCGCCAATGCCGCAGAACCGAGTTGGTTTACCCGGTCATACCCCCGGCAACTGTACCGGCGCAGTGTAGAGCGCCGCTTTACACCTTGAAAAGCCGGCTGCCGAGGGCAAAACACCTGGATGTCGCTTAATTGCAATAAACGTATATAAAAACGGCGTGCCTACCAGTCGCCTCGCTTCGTCAGCAGTGGTTGCCTGAACACCGCTCGGCGCTATCATGGCGCCGACCCAAATCGACCGCCATTCAGAGCACGCCATGACTGAACAACCTAGCACCCTCTATGCCAAGCTGCTCGGAGAAACTGCACCTATTCGCTGGCAAGAGCTACAACCTTTTTTCGCCCGCGGCGCTTTATTGCTGGTCGAAGGCTCTCAGGATTTGATCGCGGTGGCTCAAGCCGTAGCGGAAAACGATCAGGGTAAGGTCGGCGACTGGTTAACCAGCGGCCAACTAAAAAAAGTCGAAGTCGCCCACGCCGAAGACCTGTTGGCCCGCGACCCACAACTATGGGCAGTGGTGGTGGCGCCCTGGGTGCTGGTGCAAGAGCGCGCCGAGGCGCCGAAAGTGCACTGATCCGGGCGCGCCTGGCCCCGGGCGAATCGGTCTAGACTGACTCCAGCCCCATACGGATCTGCGGCATACAGCGTGGGGCCATCGCCCATTACCAATAGGAGCCATCATGTTCGAGCCCGGCCATCTACACCGTGCCAACAGCATCGGCACCGCCGAGCAGCCAGTGTTCAGCATCGACCTCTACTACGAGGTGCGCCAAGACCCCGCCGAAGGCGCCATGTTGCATATGCGCATGGTCGGCGAGGTATCGGGCAAGGCGTTCGAAGAGAGCTTCGAACTGCACCGCGATACCGCCTTCAACTTCGCCAGCGTCGCCTCACGCCTGGCGCAAAAACACGGCTTGCCGCCCGAGCACAGCCTGATCATGCACCGCCATGGTGAGTACGACCTGATGTTCGAAGATATCCGCGCCAAACTGGGCAGCCACAGCGGCGATCCGGTCGACCTCGATCATCTGGAGACGGATGGTTTGTAGGCAGTCATGTAGCCGGATGCAATCCGGGAGTGGTTTAGCGAAGGCCGTCGGCCCGGCTTCATCCGGGCTATGAGAGCAGGCAATACCCGCGACGAAACAGCAAGTTCTGCAACGGAACAAGGCCGATAACAAGGCTGATCGATCGTGATCGATTGAACGCTTGGCCCCCCGCTGCGCGAACTACAGAATGGCCAGGGCGACAAGCGCCCACAACAGGCCGGATATACGCATGCAGCCGCGCTGACGACAGACGCAAAAGCAAAGCTTTACTCACTGCTTGTGAGGAGAGTCCATATACAGTTGTTAGAGGTTACTTCTGTGCGGAGAAGTGCTTTTTAGCCAGCTCTTTAGCTAGCTGAAACCTTCCTCTGTTAAATAAACGGACTCTGATTTGTAGTGGTCAACCCATCCCGGACAGTGGGTTAAGTTTTTCTTCGGCAACGGCGGGCGGCAGCCCGTCGTTGAATTGATGCGGCCTGACCCAGTTGTAGCGATGCATCAGGTAGTGGCTGATGTCCCGTTGTGCCTCCTGGGCTGTTAGGTAACCAATCGGCGGAACCCACTCCGACTTCAGACTCCGGAACAACCGTTCCATCGGTGAATTGTCCCAGCAGTTACCTCGATGGCTCATGCTCTGCTCCATCCGATATCGCCACAACCGCTGCCGAAACAGGCGGCTGGCGTACTGGCTGCCCTGATCGGAATAAAACAGTACCTGCTGCGGTTTGCCTCGTTGCTCGTAGGCCATATCCAGCGCCTTGATGACCAACTCTGCATCTGGCTTGGTGGAGAATGCCCAGCCAATTCCTCGTCGTGCATGCAGATCCAGCACCACCGCCAAGTAATTCCAGCGGCCTTGCGCCCAGATGTAGGTGATGTCGCCGCACCACACCTGATTGGGGCGCTCAGTGGTGAATTCGCGGTTCAGCCGGTTCGGGATATCTGGCCGTTCAACCGTAGCCTGCTTGTACGCGTGCGAGCCTGGTTGTTTGCTGACCAGGCCCAACTCGCGCATCAACCGACGCACGCGAAAGCGGCCAATGCTTACGCCATCCTCACGCAGCATGCCCAGAATGCTTCGGCTACCAGCCGATCCTCGACTCTGGTTGAACAGCTGATTGACCTGACTGCGCAGTGCAACGCGGCGTGCATCAACACGGTAGCGCCGTAGGCGATGGGCGTAGTAGCAAGACCGCACCACGTCGAACGCTGAACAGACCACTTCCACCGACTCCCGCTCACTCAACTGGTCTATCAGCGCGTACGATTGAACTCGTCCGACATCAAGAGAGCGGTAGCCTTTTTTAGGATCGCTTTCTCCCGTTCCAGTCGGTCGATCCTGGCTTCCAGCTCCTGGATCTTCTGTTGTTCGGGAGTCAATGCTTTGCTCTTCGGGGTAACGCCCTGGCGCTCCTCTTGGAGCTGTGTTACCCAGCGACGAAGCGCCGACTCAACCAGCCCCAGCGAGCGGGCTGCTTCGATATGGCTGTAGCCCTGATCGAGCACCAGGCCAGCGGCCTCTCGTTTGAACTCGGGCGTAAAAGAACGACGTTGCTTGGTCATCAGACACCTCTCTATGGCGAGCATTCTCGCCCTAAATGGGGGCCGGGATCAGTAGACCACTACACAAGCCTTTCAGCGCTGGTTGGCTCAGGTGAGCCAACTCAGCAGCAAGCAGAAAT
>CBIHLQ010000055.1:0-37268 GCA_966210885.1 uncultured Pseudomonas sp. | reverse complement strand
ACCGCAAGAACGGCACCGTCAACTGGGACCCGGTCGACCAGACCGTGCTGGCCAACGAGCAAGTCATCGACGGCCGCGGCTGGCGCTCCGGCGCGGTGATCGAAAAACGCGAAATCCCGATGTACTACTTCAAGATCACAGCCTATGCGGAAGAGCTCTTGAGCAGTCTGGACGACCTGGATGGCTGGCCGGAACAGGTCAAGACCATGCAGCGCAACTGGATCGGCAAATCCCGCGGCATGGAAGTCAGCTTCCCCTACGATGAAGCCTCGATCGGCAGCGCCGGCAAGCTGAACGTCTTCACCACCCGCCCCGACACCCTGATGGGCGCGACCTATGTCGCAGTGGCGGCCGAACACCCGTTGGCCACGCTGGCTGCGCAAGGCAATGCCGAGCTGCAAGCCTTTATCGACGAATGCAAGAGCGGCAGCGTCGCCGAAGCCGATGTCGCCACCCAGGAAAAGAAAGGCCTGCCGACCGGCCTGTTCGTCGAGCACCCACTGACCGGCGAAAAGCTGCCGGTGTGGGTCGCCAACTATGTGCTGATGCATTACGGCGACGGCGCGGTCATGGCCGTACCGGCCCATGACGAACGCGACTTCGAGTTCGCCCATAAATACGGCCTGCCGCTCAAAGCGGTGGTACGCACTGCGGCCGGCGACGAGACGCCAGCGCCCTGGCAGGACGCCTACGGCGAGCACGGCCAGCTGATCAACTCCGGCAAGTTCGACGGCCTGGATTTCGAAGGCGCGTTCGACGCCATCGAAGTCGCGCTGCTCGACAAGGGCCTGGGCAAGTCGCGCACCCAATTCCGCCTGCGCGATTGGGGCATCAGCCGCCAACGCTATTGGGGCTGCCCGATCCCGATCATCCACTGCGACGCCTGCGGCGACGTGCCAGTGCCGGAAGACCAGCTGCCGGTGGTGCTGCCCGAAGACGTGGTGCCGGACGGCGCCGGTTCGCCTTTGGCGCGCATGCCCGAATTCTACGAATGCAGGTGCCCGAAATGCGGCGCGCCGGCCAAGCGCGAAACCGACACCATGGACACCTTCGTCGAGTCGTCCTGGTACTTCGCCCGTTACGCCTCGCCGCACTACACCGGCGGCATGGTCGACCCGCAAGCGGCCAACCACTGGCTGCCGGTCGATCAATATATCGGCGGTATCGAACACGCGATCCTGCACCTGCTGTATGCGCGCTTCTTCCACAAACTGATGCGCGACGAAGGCCTGCTGTCCTCCGACGAGCCGTTCAAAAACCTGCTGACCCAGGGCATGGTGGTCGCCGACACCTACTACCGCGTGCTGGAAAACGGCGGCAAGGACTGGTTCAACCCGGCGGACGTGGAAATCGAGCGCGACGGCAAAGGCAAGGTGCTCGCCGCCAAGCTGAAGAGCGACGGCCTGCCGGTCGAGATCGGCGGCACCGAGAAGATGTCCAAATCGAAGAACAACGGCGTCGACCCGCAAGCGATGATCGATGCCTACGGCGCCGACACCTGCCGCCTGTTCATGATGTTCGCCTCGCCGCCGGACATGAGCCTGGAATGGTCCGACTCCGGCGTCGAGGGCGGCAACCGCTTCCTGCGCCGCGTCTGGCGCCTGGCCCAGGGTCACGTCAGCCAGGGCTTGCCGGGCGCACTGGACCAGAACGCGCTGAGCGATGCGCAGAAAGAAGTGCGTCGCGCTATCCACCTGGCGATCAAACAGGCCAGCGTCGATATCGGCCAGCACCACAAGTTCAACACCGCCATCGCCCAGGTGATGACCCTGATGAACGTGCTGGAAAAAGCCGCGCAGAGCAGCGACCAGGACCGCGCCTTGTTGCAGGAAGGCCTGGAAACCGTGGCCCTGCTGCTCGCCCCCATCACCCCGCACATCAGCCACCAACTGTGGCAAGAGCTGGGTCATGACGACGCGATCATCGACGCCCGCTGGCCGCAGGTGGACGAGGCGGCTCTGGTGCAGGACAGCCTGAGCCTGGTGATTCAGGTCAACGGTAAACTGCGCGGGCATATCGAAGTGGCCGCCAGCGCCAGCCGCGAAGAAGTGGAAGCAGCCGCCCGGGCCAACGAGGGCGTACTGCGCTTTACCGAAGGCCTGAGCATCCGCAAGGTTATTGTGGTGCCGGGCAAGCTGGTCAATATCGTCGCCAACTGATTAACCTCGGCGCGCCCACAGCATGGCGCGCCGCACGATTTGCCAAGGGGATACAAAGATGATCAAACGGAATCTGTTGGTAATTGGCCTGGCCGCCCTGCTCGGCGCCTGCGGTTTTCAGCTGCGCGGCACCGGCGACACCCAATTCGCCCTCAAGGAACTCGACGTCAGCGCCCGCAATGCCCACGGCGAAACCGTCAAGAGCGTCCGCGAAGCCCTGCAGGACAGCGGCGTCCGCGTGTATAAAGGCGCCCCTTATAGCCTGGTGCTGAGCAACGAACAGGAAGAGCGCAACGCGGCCACCTACACCAGTTCGGCACGCACCGCCGAATACGAGCTGACCCTGAAACTCGACTACGAGATTCGCGGCAGCAAGGATCTGCTGCTCATGAGCGACACCCTGGAAGCCCAGCGCTTCTATACCCAGGATGGCAACAACCTGATCGGCGGCGATCAGGAAGCCGCGCAGATCCGTGTGGAGATGCGCCGCGAGTTGATCCAGCAATTGGCCCAGCGCCTGCAAGGCGTCACGCCGGAGCGCCTCGATCAACTGCAGCAAACCGCCGAAGCCAAAGCTAAAGCCGAGGCCGAAGCCATCGAGGCCGCTCGCCGGCAACAAGAGGCGCTGCCCCAGCAGTCGCCGATCCAACTGCCGATCCCCACGCCTTAAGCCTGGCCGGGCCGCGCAAGCGGCCCCGCCCCCGTCCCAATGAAACTCAATCCCGCACAACTCGGCAAACAGCTCCAGGGCACCCTGGCCCCGGTGTACGTGGTCAGCGGCGACGAGCCACTGCTGTGCCAGGAAGCCTGCGACGCGATTCGCGCCGCCACCCGCCAACAGGGCTTCAGCGAACGCCAGGTGTTCAACGCCGACGCCAGCTTCGACTGGGGCAACCTGCTGCAAGCGGGTGCGAGCCTCTCGCTGTTCGCCGACAAACGCCTGCTGGAACTGCGCCTGCCGACCGGCAAACCCGGCGACAAAGGTACCGCTGCGCTGCTCGAATACCTCGGCCGCCCGCCGGAAGACACGGTGCTGCTAATCAGCGTGCCGAAACTCGATGGCAGCGCACAGAAGACCAAATGGGCCAAAGCGCTGATCGACGGCCCCCACAGCCAGTTCGTGCAGATCTGGCCGGTCGACGCGCACCAATTGCCGCAATGGATTCGCCAGCGCATGGCCCAGGCTGGCCTGACCGCCAGCCAGGAAGCCGTGGACATGATCGCCGTGCGGGTCGAGGGCAACCTGCTGGCGGCCGCGCAGGAAATCGAAAAACTCAAATTGCTCGCCGAGGACGGCCAGGTCGACGCCGGCACCGTGCAGGCGGCGGTCGCCGACAGCGCGCGCTTCGACGTATTCGGCCTGATCGATGCGGCGCTCAACGGCGAGGCCGCCCACGCCCAGCGCATGCTCGAAGGCCTGCGCGGCGAAGGGGTGGAGCCACCGGTGATTCTCTGGGCCCTGGCCCGGGAAACCCGCCTGCTGGCCACCATCGCCCAGCAATACGCCCAGGGCATGCCCCTGGAGAAAGCCTTCAGCGCCGCCCGCCCGCCGGTATGGGACAAACGCCGGCCGCTGGTCAGCAAAGCCTTGCAGCGCCACTCCGCGAAACGCTGGGCGCAATTGCTGCTGGATGCGCAACGCATCGACGCGCAGATCAAGGGCCAAGCCCCCGGCGACCCCTGGAGCGCCCTGAGCCTGCTGACCCTGAGCATCTGCGGCCAACGCCTGGGCCTGGCCAGCGACACCGGCCTGTAAGCCCGGCCGCGAACGCCTTTTTCGACCGCCCGAGCCAACTGGACATTTTTTGCACAGCGGCGCATCATTCGCCCGCCCGCGGATGGCGGGTCGCCAATGAGGAAAGCACATGGCCAAACAGCGCAAGAAAAGCCCCAATAGGGCTAAATCCCTGATCGCCCAGCCCCTGTTCCGCTGTCGTCAGGAAAAACCGAGTAAAGGTAAAGGCAGTTATCGCCGCGAAGCCTCCCAGCAAAACTGGGAGGCTTCGGTCGTTATGGCCGTCTGAAAAACCAGGTCACAGCCCGCATCCCGCCTCAACCATGCTAAGGTAGCGCCCTGCAAAACGTGTTGAGACCACCATGCCCAGCCTGTTTCTTCGTGGCTTGTTCCACATCGCCACGTCCTGCGTCTGCCTCCTGTTGACCGCCTGCGCCGAAGTGCCCGCGCAATCCTTGGCCAACCCTGCGCCGTCCCCTGCCGTGCCCACCGCCCCGGCTCTAGCTCCCGCCGCCCCGGTAGAGACGAAAACGCTCAGTTTCGACGAATGGCGCAACCTGCTGCGCAGCGATGCCATTGCCGCCGGCATCGACCCCGCGTTGTTCGACCGCGCTTTCGCCGGCCTCACGCCGAACCCGGATGTGATAGCCGCCGACAGCAGCCAACCGGAATTCACCCGCCCTGTCTGGGAATACCTCGACGGTGCCCTGTCGCCGCTACGTATCGCCCAGGGCCGCACCTTGCGCCTGCAACACCGCGACACGCTCAAAGCGATCAAAAAGCAGTACGGTGTCGACCGCGAAGTGCTGCTGGCCATCTGGGGACTGGAAAGCAATTTCGGCGGCAATATCGGCAACCATAACGTCCTCCGCTCGCTGGCGACCTTGGCTTACGAGGGTCGCCGTCAGGTGTTCTGGCGCAGCCAACTGCTCGCCGTGCTGCAAATTCTGCAACACGGCGATGTCACCCCGGAGAGTCTGATCGGCTCATGGGCCGGCGCCATGGGGCAAACCCAATTCATGCCCACCACCTATAACGAACACGCGGTGGATTTCGACGGCGACGGTAAACGCGACCTGTGGAACTCCCCGGCCGACGCCCTGGCCTCGGCCGCGCACTACCTGCAAGCCTCAGGTTGGCAAAAGGGCCAGCCGTGGGGCTTCGAGGTCCAACTGCCGCAGGACTTCGACTACACCCTGGCCGACCCGGAAGTCCGTCGCAGCCTGGTCGACTGGATGGCGCTGGGACTCAAGCCGATCAACCCGGAGATCCGCGAAGACGCCGACGACGGAGCTGTCGCCACCCTGTTGTTGCCCGCTGGGCACCGTGGCCCGGCGTTTCTGCTGTTGAGCAACTTCCGCAGCATCCTCAAGTACAACAACTCGACCTCCTACGCCCTGGCCATCGGTTTGCTCTCCGATGCCCTGCGCGGTCGCGGTGGGGTGCAGAGCGCCTGGCCCCGCGAAGATCGCCAACTGAGCCGTAGCGAGCGTATCGAACTGCAGGAACTGCTGGCGCGCAACGGCCTGGAACCCGGTCCTGCCGACGGCATCATCGGCGCCAACACGCGCAAGGCGGTACGCGCCTTTCAGCTGAAACAAGGCTGGCCGGCCGACGGCTATCCGCACTACCGCCTGCTCGAGCAGTTGCGGCAGAACTAGGCAACAGCACGAACGAAGGCGACCCGCAGGTCGCCTTTTTTTACGAGCGGCTTTTTCGTCCCGGCGGTAACTATGCACTTGCCGCCGACTCGAACCGCACGGCGCTCGACGGACTGAACGGTCAGCTTCTGTGGTAGACTGCGCGGCGGCCACAAGCCGCCTCGTCCCCGGAGCCTCTAGCGGAGCCCAGAAAGCCGATGTCCGATACCTCCCAGCCAAACACCGTTGCCAGCGGCGAAAAATTCCGCACCACCCAGGGCATCACCGCGATCAAGGACGGGCAGAAGCGCCGCGCCTCCAGCGAACCCCAGGTGTTCGAACCCAAACCCAAGTGGTTGCGGGTCAAGGCACCCGGCGGCAGCCGCTTCGAAGCGGTCAAGCGCAATGTCGGCGAACACCGCCTGAGCACCGTGTGCCAGGAATCCCACTGCCCGAACATGGGCGAATGCTGGTCCAACGGTACCGCCACCATCATGCTGATGGGCTCGGTGTGCACCCGCGCCTGTCGCTTCTGCGCGGTGGATACCGGCAACCCCAACGGCTGGCTGGATAAGGAAGAGCCGCAGAACACCGCCAAGTCGGTGGAGCTGATGGCGCTGCGCTACATCGTCCTGACCTCGGTGGACCGCGACGACCTCGACGACGGCGGTGCCGCGCACTATGCCGCCTGCGTAAAGGCGATCAAGGAACGCACCCCGCAGGTGGTGGTGGAAGCCCTGACCCCGGACTTCGACGGCGACCTGCAGGCCATCGAACGGGTGGTCGACTCCGGCCTTGAGGTGTTCGCGCAGAACGTCGAGACGGTCAAGCGCCTGACCCGCGAAGTGCGCGACCCACGCGCCGGCTACGAGAAAACCCTGCGCGTACTGGAACACGCCAAGCGCCATCGTCCGCAGATGCTGACCAAGACCAGCCTGATGCTGGGTCTGGGCGAGACCGACGAGGAAATTCTCGAAACCATGGATGATCTGCGCGCCATCGGCGTGGACATCCTCACCCTCGGCCAGTACCTGCAGCCCACGCGCAACCACTTGAAGGTTCAGCGCTGGGTCAGCCCGGAAGAATTCAATCGCTTCCGCGACATCGGCCTGGGAAAGGGTTTTATGGAAGTCGCCGCCGGCCCGTTGGTACGCTCCAGCTACCGCGCCGACCGGGTGTTCGAGAAGAACAACCTGGGCCTGGCCGCCCCCGCGCCGGTACCCGGCCAACAGCTCGATAGCAGCCTGATTCCGACGCTCAACCTGAGCTAAGAACTCCCGGGTTACGCCTTCGGCTAACCCAGGCTACGACCCTGCGCACGGTGGATAAGCCAAGGCTTAGCCAGCTATTTCGCCCACCAGGGTCTGCTGCTGCGCATAGTCGAGATGCTTGACCAACTGCTCACGCAGGCGGGCGCTGACCTCGGCAAAATCCACCGGTCCAGCCACCAAATCGGCCAACTGGGTCATGGCCATCCCGGCATAACCGCAAGGGTTGATGCGCTGGAACGGCTGCAAATCCATATCCACATTCAACGCCAGACCATGGAAGCTGCGGCCGTTGCGGATGCGCAGGCCAAGGGAGGCGATCTTCGCGCCATCGACGTAGACCCCCGGGGCATCGGGCTTGGCATTGGCGATCACGCCGTAGCTGGCCAAGGTGTCGATCAGGCTGCGCTCGATGCGGCTGACCAATTCGCGCACGCCGATGCCACTGCGGCGCACATCGAGTAACAGGTAGGCGACCAGCTGGCCTGGGCCGTGATAGGTCACCTGGCCGCCACGGTCGACCTGCACCACCGGAATATCGCCAGGGAACAGCAGGTGCTCGGCCTTGCCGGCCTGGCCCTGGGTGAACACCGGCGGGTGCTGGAGCAACCAGATTTCATCCGCCGTGTTCGCATCGCGCTCGTTGGTGAAGCGCTGCATGGCTTGCCAGGTCGGTTCGTAAGAAACCTGGCCCAGCTCGCGGAAGCCGAGCGGCAGGCTCATCAGAGAACCATTTGCACGCGCCCGGTGGCGCGCAGATCGACGTGAATCGCCTGTAGCTGCTCGACGCCGGTGGCGGTGATCAGCACCTGCACGGAGAGAAAACGGCCGTTGCGGCTATCGCGCACCACCAGGCTGCTGGCGTCGAAATCCGGGGCGTGGCGCTGCATCACCTCGATCACCAACTCGGCAAAGCCTTCGCTGGCCTCGCCGATCACCTTGATCGGGTAGCGCTCGCAGGGGAATTCGATTTTTGGAGCTTGAACATCGGTATCGGTCATGGCGTCAGCAGGCTGTTGGCCTGTCCAAAACGGGGCGCCGCGGATAGCGGCGCCCGTGGGCGAAATCAGTTGAACAACCCGTAGAAGAACAGGCGAATGCTATCCCACACGCGGCGGAAGAAACTACCTTGCTCGACGTTTTCCAGGGCAATCAGGTCGGCGCTGTGCACCAGCTCTTCGCCCAATTTCACTTCGACCTTGCCGATCACATCGCCCTGGGCGATCGGAGCGGTGAGCTGCGGGTTGAGGGTCATGCCGGCTTGCAGTTTTTCCAGCTGGCCCTTTGGCAGGGTCAGACTCAGGTCGGCCGCCAGGCCTGCTTTGACCTGGGCAGTGGCGCCTTTCCACACTTGCGCCTGGGCCAATTCCTGGCCTTGTTTGTAGAAGGTGCGCGTTTCGAAGAAACGGAAACCATAGGTCAGCAGCTTTTGGGTTTCCGCGGCCCGGGCCTGCTCGCTAACGGTGCCGAACACCGAGGTGATCATCCGTGCGCCGTCACGCACGGCCGAGGCCACCAGGCAATAGCCGGCTTCCTCGGTGTGGCCGGTTTTCAGGCCGTCGACGGTGCTGTCACGCCACAACAGCAGGTTGCGGTTACCCTGCTTGATGTTGTTCCAGAAGAACTCCTTCTGCGCGTAGATCGCATAATGTTCCTGGTCTTCATTGATGATCGCGCGGGCCAGAATGGCCATATCGTGAGCGCTGGAGTAGTGCTCCGGATGCGGCAGGCCGGTGGCATTCATAAAGTGGCTGTTGTTCATGCCCAGACGCTCGGCGGTCGCGTTCATCATGTCGGCGAAAGCGTCTTCGCTGCCGGCGATGTACTCGGCCAGGGCAATGCTGGCGTCGTTGCCGGACTGGATGATGATGCCGTGCAGCAGGTCGTCCACGGTCACCTGGCTGTTGATCGGCAGGAACATGGTGGAACCGCCGGAAGCGGCGCCGCCGGTGCGCCAGGCGTGCTCGCTGACGGTGACCAGATCCTTCTCGCCGATCTTACCTTTGCGGATTTCCAGCGTGGCGATGTAGGCGGTCATCAGCTTGGTCAGGCTGGCCGGGGGCAGACGCTGGTCGCCATTGTTCTCCACCAGCACCTTGCCGCTGGAGGCCTCCATCAGCACATAAGACTTGGCGGCCAACTGCGGCGGTGCCGGTACGGCCACCTGGCTGGCCCAGGTGACTGGCGCGACGAGCAAAAAGATTGAAAAGACGAGGCGTTGCGTAAAGCTGGTGATATTCATCCGTATCTCTGGGTTGCTGAGGGTCGAACAGAGCCCTGGCGGGCCAATGGAGTGCTGCGAGCGGGCGGGTCGCCGCTGGTGTTTAGTCCTGTCGCGGGTCGATAAGTTGCCGCATCAATCCGGCCTGATCAGGGTCGATGGACCGAGATTGGCCAGACGCAGGCTGTCCTGCAACTGCTCAGCCTCGCCCTGGCTGCTCAACGGGCCCAGGCGCACGCGGTGCAGAATCTGCTGGTTGCGCACCACTGAGCTGATGAATACCGGGGCAGTCACCGTATCGCTCAATTTGGCCTTCAGCAGCTCCGCAGCGTCCGGGTTGGCGAAGGCGCCGACCTGGAGATACAGGCCAGAGGCTGCGACTGAAGCGTTTTTTTTTGCGTCGATCTGCACGGGGAGCACCGCGGCGGCGTGCTGTTGCGGGGGCGGCGAGTACTGCTCGAGCGGCTGGCCGATAGGCTGGGCGACGGTCTGGACCGGCTCGGCCTGCCGTGGCTGCGCCAGCACCATGGGCACCGGGCGGCCCTGCTGGGCCCACCACTCGTGCGGATCGATACCCTCGACTTTGACCCGTGCCGTGCCCTTTTCCGCATAACCGAGTTTCTTCGCCGCGGCGAAGGACAGGTCGATGATCCGATCCGAATAGAAGGGCCCGCGATCGTTGACCCGCAGGATCGCGCTCTTGCCGTTCTCCAGGTTGGTCACCCGCACGTAGCTGGGCAGCGGCAGGGTCTTGTGCGCGGCGGTCATGCCATAGAGGTCATAGGTTTCGCCGTTGGCGGTGGCCTGACCGTGGAATTTGGTGCCGTACCAGGAGGCCGGACCTTCGGCGCGATAGCGGCGGGCATCGGCGATCGGGTAGTACTGCTTGCCGAACACCGTATAGGGGCTGGACTTGACCCGCCCGTAATGGGGCATGGGCACGGCGTCGGGAATTCGCGAGACATCGACGTCCCACCAGGGCGCGCCGTCGCGGTGCGGGCGGGCGAAATCGTCCGGCCCAGAAATCGCGGCGCCCGGCTGCACGGGCGCGACCGGCTGCGGCGCTCGGTTCGAAGAACAGCTCGCCAGCAATACGGCCAGGGCGCCGCAGGCGGCGAGCTTGAATGGCAAGCCCGTCATGGTTGAGTACCTCGCGCTTCGACCATCAGTTCGGCCAATTGATTGACCGCCATGGCGTACATCACGCTGCGGTTGTAGCGGGTAATGACAAAGAAGTTAGGTAAGCCTAGCCAATATTCCGCGCCTTCGGCACCTTCGAGGCGAAAGGCGGTGACCGGCAACAGGTCGTCCAACGGATCGGCGCTGGTCCAGCCGAGGCCGCGCAGCTCGGCGACGTTCTTCACCGGGTCGAGGCCGACCGTCAGGCCCTGCTCGACCGCATCGCCCTCGATACTGGCGGCGCTGACCACCGGTTCGCCCGGCTGCCAGCCATGACGTTTGAAATAACTGGCGATACTGCCGATGGCATCCACCGGATTGCTCCAGATATTGATCCGGCCGTCACCGTCGAAATCCACCGCATAGGCGCGGAAGCTGCTCGGCATGAACTGCGGCAACCCCATGGCGCCGGCGTAGGAGCCGGTCAGGGTTAGCGGATCGACCTGCTCTTCGCGGGCCAATAGCAGAAACTCGCGCAGTTCCTTGCGGAAGAAGGGCGCACGCGGCGGATAATCGAACGCCAAGGTCGACAGGGCATCGACCACCCGATAACCACCGGTATTGCCGCCGTAAAAGGTTTCCACACCGATGATCGCCACTATCACCTGCGGCGGTACGCCATATTCCGCCTCGGCGCGCTTGAGCGCTTCCTCGTGTTCGCGCCAGAACTCCACGCCGCGGGATATCCGCGAATCGGTGATGAAGATCGGCCGATAGTCCTTCCAGGGTTTGACCTTTTCCGCCGGGCGCGAGATGGCGTCGATGATGTTCTGCTTGCGCTCGGCGGCGGCGAACAGGCTGACCAGTTGCTCGCTGGCGAAGCCGTAGTCGCGGGTCATCTCCGTGACGAACTCGGCGACCTGCGGCGAACTTTCGTATTCGCCGGCAAGGCTCGCTTGCGTCCACCCCAACACCCCGGCCAAAGCCAGCCAAGGTGCATGCCGTGCAGCCCTGCCGCGCAGTACTCGCATTGAACTCATAACCCCGATTAACCCTTTGCCATCCACTTACGGTGCGTGTGGATGGACATCAAAATGCCGAACCCTGCGAGCAGGGTGATCAGCGAAGTTCCGCCGTAACTGATAAACGGCAATGGCACCCCCACCACCGGCAGGAGTCCGCTGACCATACCGATATTGACGAAGACGTAAACGAAGAAAGTCATCGTCAGGGCGCCGGCGAGCAGCTTACCGAACAGCGTCTGCGCTTGCACGGTAATCACCAGACCGCGTGCGATCAACAGCAGGTAAATCAGCAATAACAGGCACACCCCGACCAGGCCGAACTCCTCGGCCAGCACCGCGATGATAAAGTCGGTGTGGCTTTCCGGCAAAAAGTCCAGGTGCGACTGGGTGCCGAGCAACCAGCCCTTGCCCAGCACGCCGCCGGAACCGATGGCGGCCTTCGATTGAATGATGTTCCAGCCGCTGCCCAGGGGGTCGCTTTCCGGGTTGAGGAAGGTCAGCACGCGCTGCTTCTGGTATTCGCGCAGCACGAAGAACCACATGGCCACCGCGATCGGCACCAGCGCCGCGACCGCGCCGCCGATCCAGCGCCACTGCAAACCGGCGATGAACAGCACGAAGACGCCCGATGTGATGATCAGCAGCGAGGTGCCGAGGTCGGGCTGCAGCAGAATCAGCACGAAGGGCACGGCAATCAGCATCATGCTGATGCAGATATGTTTGAGGCGCGGCGGCAGACTGCGCTTGGACAGGTACCAGGCGATGGTCGCCGGCATGATGATCTTCATGAATTCCGACGGCTGGAAGCGGATCACCCCGGGAATATTGATCCAGCGCGTAGCGCCCATGGCGTTGTGGCCCATGACGTCTACCGCGATCAGCAAACCCACCCCGGCGAGATAACCCAACGGCACCCAGCGCGCCATGAAGCGCGGGTCGAACTGGGCGATGATCAGCATGCCGACCAGGCCGATGGCGAAAGAGCTGGCCTGCTTGGTCACCAGGTCGACGTTCTTGCCGCTGGCCGAATAGAGGATGAACAGGCTGCCGGTAGCCAGCAGCAACAGCAACACCATGAGGATGCCGTCGATATGCACGCGCTGCAGCAAGCTGGCACGCCGGCGTAGCAGGTCGTCGGTGGACAGGGTGCGGTCGAAATTACTGTTCATCGCTATTCACCACGGGGGCGCCTTCGGCCAGGGGCGGCGCGAACTCGGCTTTCAACTGACCGTTCTCATCGAGCAGCCAGGCGTCCATGACCTGCTTGACCACCGGCGCAGCGACGCCCGAGCCGGATTCGCCGTTCTCCACCATCACCGCCACGGCAATCTGCGGCCGCTCGGCGGGGGCGAACGCGACGAACAGGGCATGGTCGCGATGACGCTCCTGAACCTTGTTACGGTCGTATTTCTCACCCTGCTTGATCGCCACCACCTGCGCCGTGCCGCTTTTCCCGGCGATCCGGTAGACCGAGGTGTCGCCGACCTTGCGTGCGGTGCCGCGCGCACCGTGCATCACCTGCTCCATGCCGTTGCGGCTGTAATCCCAGAACTTGGGGTCGCGCAGCACGATGTCGGCCTTAGGGTTGTCGTCGACCGGCCGCAGCCCGCCGATACTCTTGGCCAGGTGCGGCCGAATCCATTTGCCCTTGTTGGCCATCAGCGCGGTGGCCTGGGCCAATTGCAGCGGCGAGACCTGCATATAGCCCTGACCGATACCGAGGATCACGGTCTCCCCCGGATACCAGGGCTGACGGTAACGCGCGCGCTTCCAATCGCGCGACGGCATCAACCCGGAAGACTCTTCGAACATGTCCAGCGATACCCGCTCGCCGAGACCGAAGGCGGTCATGTACTCATGCATGCGGTCGATGCCCAGCTTATGCGCCAGGTCGTAGAAATAGGTGTCGTTGGAACGCGCGATCGCCAGCTCCAGGCTGACCCAGCCGTCGCCGCTGCGGTTCCAGTTGCGGTACTTGTGGCTGTGGTTGGCCAACTGATAGAAACCGGGATCGAACACCCGGCTGCTGGGGGTAACGACCCCGGCATCCAAGCCCGCCACCGCCATCATCGGCTTGATCGTCGAGCCCGGCGGGTAGAGGCCGCGCAAGACCCGGTTGAACAGCGGCCGGTCGATGGAGTCGCGCAGCTCGGCATAAGCTTGGAAGCCGATGCCGGTGACGAAGGGGTTGGGATCGAAACTCGGCTGGCTGACCATCGCCAACACCTCGCCGGTCTGCGGCTGGATCGCCACGATGGCACCGCGCCGGCCGGCCAGCGCCTGCTCGGCGGCCTGTTGCAGGCGTACATCGAGGCTCAGCACGATGTCCTGACCGGGCAAGGGATCGGTGCGTTTGAGCACGCGCAACACGCGCCCACGGGCGTTGGTTTCGACTTCCTCGTAGCCGACTTCGCCGTGCAGTTGCGCCTCGTAGAAGCGCTCGATGCCGGTCTTGCCGATATGATGGGTGCCGCTGTAAGCCACCGGATCGAGTTCTTTCAGCTCTTTTTCGTTGATCCGCCCGACATAGCCCACCGAATGGGCGAAATGCTCGCCGAGCGGGTAATGCCGCACCAATTGCGCCACCACCTCGACGCCGGGCAGGCGGAACTGGTTGATGGCGATGCGGGCGATCTGCTCCTCGGTGAGTTCGAACAAGACCGGCACCGGCTCGAAGGGCCGGCGCCCCTGGCGCACGCGCTTTTCGAACAGGGCGCGGTCGTCGGCGCTCAATTCCAGCACCTCGACGATCACGTCGAGCACCTGCGGCCAGTCACCGGCCCGCTCGCGGGTCAGGGTCAGGCTGAAGCTCGGCCGGTTATCGGCGACTATCACCCCGTTGCGGTCAAAAATCAGCCCGCGGTTCGGCGGGATCGGCTGCACGTGGACCCGGTTGTTTTCCGATAGCGTCGAGTGATATTCGAACTGCACCACCTGCAGGTAGTACATGCGCGCGATCAGCACCAGGGTCAGCAGCACAAAGAGCGCAGCGCCGACCAACACCCGCCGGCGAATCAGGCGGGAGTCTTTTTCATGGTCTTTCAGTTGGATCGGCTGCGGCATCGGCGACTGCTGGCTACTTATGGAGAATCACTTGTGATAGGGGTGGCCGGACAATACCGTCCAGGCACGATACATCTGCTCGCCGATCAGGATGCGCACCAGCGGGTGCGGCAAGGTCAGGGGCGACAACGACCAGCGCTGTTCGCTGCGCGCCTGGACTTCCGGCGCCAGGCCTTCGGGGCCGCCGACCATCAGGTTGACGGTGCGCGCATCCAGACGCCATTTGTCCAACTCGACCGCCAACTGCTCGGTGCTCCACGGCCGCCCTTCGACCTCCAGGGTGACGATGCGTTCGCCCGGCTGCACCTTGGCCAGCATGGCTTCGCCTTCCTGACGGATCATCCGCGCCACATCGGCATTCTTGCCGCGGGTGGTCAGCGGAATCTCGACCAGCTCCAGGCTCAACTCGGAGGGCATGCGCTTGGCATATTCCTGCCAGCCCTCCTCGACCCAGCGCGGCATCCGCGAGCCGACGGCGATCAGTTTGATGCGCACGACGATCCGCCCTTATTCCTGGCCCGGCTCCGGGCTGAACTGCGCGCGGCTCTGTTCGGCGCCCTGCCACAAACGCTCGAGGTCATAGAACTGCCGGGCGGTCGGCAGCATCACGTGAACGACGATATCGCCCAGGTCGAGCAGCGCCCACTCACCGGAGTCCAGGCCTTCGCTGCCCAGCGGGCGCACGCCCTGCTCCTTGACCTTCTCCAGTACGTTGTCGACCAGCGACTTGACGTGACGGCTGGAGGTACCGCTGGCGATCACCATGAAATCGGTGATGCTGGTCTTGTCGCGCACATCGATGGTGGTGATGTCTTGCGCCTTGATGTCTTCCAGGGCAGCGATGGCCAGCTTGACCAAATCTTCGCTGAGCATTTTTTGCGTCGTCATAAGTAACTCGTTTGCCTCGTGTTCAGTTCGTCGCACGGTACAGCCCGTGCGCGTGTATATAGGCCAGAACCGCGTCGGGTAGCAGAAAGCGAACCGACTTTCCGCTCGCCAGCAGCGCGCGGATCTGGGTGGCCGACACCGCGAGCGGGGTCTGCCAGATAAATGAAATCTGCCCCGCTGGCCCTTGCAGGGTCAGCGGGTCGCTGATGCTGCGCGCCGCCAGCAAATTGCGCAGCGCTTCAGGCGCCTCGCTGTCGGCATCCGGGCGTTGCAACACCAGGATATGGCAGTGCTGCAGCAACTCGTCCCAACGGTGCCAGCCCGGCAGGCCGCAAAAAGCGTCCCAGCCCAACAACAGAAACAGCTGATCGTCCGCGGCCAACTCGCTGCGCAGCGATTCCAGGGTATCGATGCTGTAGGACGGCCGTTCGCGTTTGAGCTCACGATCGTCCACCCGCAACAAGGGCTCCCCCGCCACCGCCAGCTCGACCAGCGCCAGACGGTCGGCAGCGCTGACCTGCGGCGTGGAGCGATGGGGCGGCCGCGCGGCGGGGATCAAGCGCAACTCGTCGAGTTGCATGAACTCGGCGACTTCCAGGGCGCTACGCAAATGGCCGATATGCACCGGATCGAAGGTGCCGCCGAGGATGCCGACCTTTTTAGCCATTCTGCCCGCGCAGTTGACCGTCGCCGATCACCACATACTTCTCGCAGGTCAGGCCTTCCAGACCGACCGGGCCACGGGCGTGCAGCTTGTCCGTGGAAATGCCGATCTCGGCGCCCAGGCCGTATTCGAAGCCGTCGGCGAAGCAGGTCGGGGTATTGAGCATCACCGAGCTGGAGTCGACCTCGGCGAGGAAACGCCGGGCATGCCCTTGATGCTCGGTGACGATCGAGTCGGTGTGGTGCGAACCGTACTGATTGATGTGCTCGATCGCCTGATCCAGGCTATCGACCACCCGAATCGACAGGATTGGCGCCAGGTACTCGGTCCGCCAATCCTCTTCGCTCGC
Organism: uncultured Pseudomonas sp.; assembly: GCA_966210885.1. Classification (GTDB taxonomy): domain Bacteria; phylum Pseudomonadota; class Gammaproteobacteria; order Pseudomonadales; family Pseudomonadaceae; genus Aquipseudomonas. Next base: position 21,137 of record CBIHLQ010000055.1, on the reverse strand, counting down.
CGGCGTTGCCTGGATCAGCGCCCGGGTGCGCTCGCAGCCGCGCAGTTCGACGCCTTTTTCCACGAACATCTGCGCCAGGCCCGGCAAGAAGGCCGCGGCCACGGCCTGATCGACAAGCAGGGTTTCCATCGCTCCGCAGATGCCGTAGCGGTAGGTCTTGGCGTTGAAGGCAATGCCGCGCGCCTTGTCCAGATCCGCCAGGGCATCGACATAGACATGGCAGATGCCGTCCAGGTGCTTGATCACCGGCACCCGCGCATCGCGGCTGATGCGCTCGATCAGCCCCTTGCCGCCGCGCGGCACTATCACGTCGACGAACTCGGGCATGGTAATCAAGGCACCGACGGCGGCGCGGTCGGTGGTTTCCACCACCTGCACCACGGCCGCAGGCAGGCCGGCAACGGCCAAGCCGCGCTGGATGCAGGCGGCGATGGCGCGATTGGAATGAATGGCTTCCGAACCGCCGCGCAGAATGGTCGCGTTACCGGATTTCAGGCACAGGCTGGCGGCATCGATGGTCACGTTGGGGCGCGACTCGTAAATAATGCCGATCACGCCCAGGGGCACGCGCATCTTGCCGACCTGAATACCCGACGGACGGTAGCTCATATCGCGAATCGCACCGACTGGATCGGGCAGGCTGGCGACCTGGCGCAAGCCTTCGACCATGCCGTCGATGCGTGCCGGAGTCAGGGCCAGGCGGTCGAGCAGCGCGGCATCCAAACCATTCGCCCGGCCGGCGGCCAGATCCAGTTCGTTGGCCGCGCTCAGTTCGGCGCGAGCCTCATCCAGAGCGGCGGCAGCGGCTTGCAGGGCCTGGTTCTTCTGCGCGGTGCTGGCACCGGCGATTACCCGGGAAGCCTGGCGGGCGGCCTGCCCCAGGCGGGTCATATAGTCGAGCACGGACTCAGTCATGGTCTACCAAGGTCTGGCGGCTGGAAAAAGTCGCTGAGTATAGCCGGCGCGCGGCCCTACGCCCAGCGGCGCCGGGCGGATGGTAACCAAGGTTCTTTTCGACCGGCCAACGCAGCCGCTCCCGCTGAAACCGCTGCGGGGGCATTGAGCGGAGTTTCACGACGCCGTTGCCTTTACCTGAATTAGGGCTCTTCTCTCTACTTCGCCGGACCTTGAGCTACTTTTCTATGAGAGACCAGGCCGGCATCCCGACCTAAAGTTGCTCCACGATCTGCCGATTCCCGAGAACAAGCCACCTGAAGTGGCGAGGAGCCAACGTGCAGCTGTTCCTATCCTGGAAACAAAAATTTCGCCTGCTGATCGCCATCACCCTGTTCAGCCTGGCGGCGATGACCGCCTCGTCCTACTGGGCCGGCCAACGATTGAACGAGGCCCAGCACGCGCGGGAAAACGCCACGGCCTATTCCGCCACGGCCATCACCTTGATGAACCATTGGCTGAAGCTCGACGCTGCGCGAAAGGCCCTCACCCCGGAGACCGAAGCGGACTTTCAAAGCGGCTTGGGCGCATTGCAGGAGCGTTCGCAACGCTTCGCCGCCCAGGCGCAAGGCTTGGAAGATACGGCGATCGAGCAAAGCGCCGCGCAGATCGATCAACTGATCCAGGACGAAATCGCCCTGGAGAAAAAATGGCTGGAGTTGTCGCGACAGCTCGGCCTCACCCCCTTTCAGGGCCAGCGCGCAAGCCTGGCGGCCAGTTCGACGGAGCTGGAAAGCATCAACCTGGGCTTGATCCGCGACTACATCGCCGCGGCGGTGAGCAACCAGCGCGACTACCTCGCCACCTTCAATGTCGCCTTCGCGCAAAAGGTGCATGCCGCCATCAAGGAAATGGACGCCAAGATCGAAGAGCTGGATTGGCGGGAAAACAAGGTCGGCCAGGCGGTGGCGGCCTTCGCCCAGGAATTCGCCAAAACCGACGCGCTGATCCTGCAGATCTACGAGATCGAGCAGCAACTCGAGCGCCTGGGCCAGCAGATCGAACAGCGTATCGACGAGCAGAACCTGATGCTCGAAGAAGGCATTCTCGTCAGCACCGCGCAGCAGGCCGAACAGGCGCGCAGCACGGCGCGCTGGATGATGGGTTTGACCTTCGTCGGCGTCTCGCTATTCATGTTGATCACCCTGAGCCAGGCGTCACGCACCCTGATGGCGCAACTGCACGATGTGATCGAATTGCTCTCCAAGGTCGCCACCGGCAACCTCACCACCAAACTGGCGATTGGCCGCAACCCCAACGACGAGTTCAATCAACTCGGCGCCGCGTCCAACCAGATGACTGATGGCATCGCCAATGTGATTCGCCAGGTGGTCGACGGCAATCATCATCTGACCGAGCTACACACCTACCTGTGCGAAGCGATGACGCGCATGGGCGAGAACAGCAATCAAGTGGAAATGCAGACCGAGCAAGCGGCCTCCGCCTCGCAGCAGATCTCGGCGACGGTCAACGAGATGGCGCGGCAGACCACCGAGGTCGGCAACTCCACGCAAACCGCGTGCAACTCCGCGCGCACCGGAGCCAAGGTGATCGGCGACAGCGTCGCCAGCATGCGCAACCTGTCGCAGCTGATCCAGACCACCCATGCCCAGGTCACCCTGCTCACCCAATCGAGCACCAAGGTCACCGGCATCATCGACGTGATCAACAGCCTGGCGGCGCAGACCAACCTGCTCGCGCTGAATGCCGCCATCGAAGCGGCACGCGCTGGCGAAGCGGGCCGCGGCTTCTCGGTGGTGGCCGACGAGGTGCGCTCCCTGGCGCAGAAAACCGTCACCGCCACCACCGATATCGCCAGCATCGTCGACGACCTGAGAAACCAGACCGAACGCATGGATCAACTGATGCTCAGCGGCCTGACTTTGGCTTCGGAAGGCGAACGCCATGCCGGCGAGGCGGCCGTGGCAATCGACGACATCACCCAATCGATGGAACACCTGACCGCGGAAATGCATCAGGTAGTGGTGGCGATAGAGGAGATTTCCGCGACCACCGAAGACATCGCGCGGAAAATCGAGGACATCAACGTCCACACCGGCGAAACCAAAAGCCTGCGTCTGACCCTGGAGGAGCACACCAAGGGCTTGTCCGTGCAAGTCCAGGCGCTGAATCACAGCGCCGAGCAATTCCGCATCGCTTGAGCCGCGGCGGCACGAATGGGCGCTTATAGACGCTGGGCGGACGGGGCTGTTTTCATCCACTGATCCCGCAGATAACCCGGATGCAATCCGCAAGGCTGCTGGACAGCCGCCCCGCTGCGCGGCTCCTGTTGTTATGATCGCGTCCAGCCCATGCCCATCTGTGACCGCGCATGCTCGACGAGACCACTCCCCGCTTACCCTGGCCGGACGCCCGGCCGCTCAACGACGCATTTTTCGACCGCGATGCCCGGCTGGTCGCCCGCGAACTGCTCGGCAAGGTGATTCGCCACTACGACGGCGAACACTGGCTGAGTGCGCGGATTATCGAAACCGAGGCTTACTACCGTGAGGAAAAAGGTAGCCACGCCTCACTCGGTTACACCGAAAAGCGCCGCGCGTTATTTCTCGATGGCGGGCATATCTATATGTATTACGCCCGCGGCGGCGATTCGCTGAACTTCAGCGCCCAGGGCCCGGGCAACGCGGTGCTGATCAAATCCGCCAGCCCCTGGCTCGACGCCCACTCGGGCGCCGCCAGCCTGGCGCGGATGCAAGCCAACAACCCCGACGCCCAAGGCCGGCCGCGGCCGCAGGAGCGCCTGTGCGCCGGGCAAACCCTGCTGTGCAAGGCGCTCGGCCTGAAAGTCCCGGTGTGGGACGGCCAACGTTTCGACCGGCTGCGGCTGTTCGTCGAAGACCTCGGCGAATCCCCGGCACAGGTCATTCAAACCACCCGCCTGGGCATCCCGGTGGGGCGCGACGAGCATCTGCCCTACCGTTTCGTCGACGCCGCCTACAGCCGCTACTGCACACGCAATCCGCTGCGCCGCGGCCAAGTGGCCGGGTGCGACTTCCATCTATTGAACGCCGGGGATGCCCATCGATGAGTGCATGGCTGGGCATTGTGACCGACTGGCTCGCCGCCAACCCGCACTGGTTGGGCTTGGCGATTTTTCTCCTGGCCTGCACCGAGTGCCTGGCGATCATCGGGCTCATCGTGCCCGGCACCGTCCTGCTGTTCGCCGTCGCCGCGTTGGCCGGCAGCGGCGCGCTGGACCTCGGCACCACCTTGCTACTGGCATTCTGCGGCGGGCTGCTCGGCGACCTGCTGTCCTATGCCATAGGGCGGTACTTCCACCAGGACATCCGCCGCCTGCCCGGCCTGCGGCATAACCCACAGTGGCTGGCCGGCGCGGAGGGCTATTTCCTCCGTTACGGCGTCGTCAGCCTGTTGCTGGGCCGCTATATCGGTCCACTACGGCCCATGCTGCCGATGATCGCCGGCATGCTGAGCATGCCGTTCGGGCGCTTTTTCGCGATCAGCGTGCTGGCCGGCACCGGCTGGGCGCTGGCTTATATGCTGCCGGGCTGGGCCACCGGCGCCGCGCTGCGCCTGCCACTACCGGAGGGCTTCTGGCCTCAGGCCGGCCTGCTCGCCGGCGGCGTGGCGCTGCTGTTGATCGTCAGCATCCACAGCAGCTTACGCGAGCAACGCCACGCCACGCTGTTCGCCGCCGGTTTGAGCCTGGTCCTGCTGATCGGCCTGTTTATCGGCTGGCCCCGGCTACAGCCCCTCGACCAGGGGTTGCTGGCACTGCTGCAGGAACAGCGCAGCAACGGCCTGGATAAGCTGGTGGTGCTGACCACCCGGGTTGGCGACCTGCGCACCCAGTTGGCCGCCGGCGTCCTGCTGAGCATGTTGCTACTGGCCATACGGCAATGGCGCGCCGCCTTGTTCGCGGTGAGCACCTTGCTCGGCACCGCACTGGCCAACACCGCCCTGAAGGCGACCTTCGCGCGTATCCGTCCGGACGTACTGCTCGAACCGCTGAACAGTTTCAGCTTCCCCAGCGGCCACAGCTCGGCGGCCTTTGCCTTCTTTCTGGTGCTCGGGGTGCTCGCCGGGCGCGGTCAGCCGGCGCGGATGCGCCTGACCTGGTTGCTGCTGGCCAGCCTGCCGGCCGGCGCCATCGCCCTGTCGCGGGTCTATCTGGGGGTGCATTGGCCGAGCGACGTGATCGCCGGGGCCTTGCTCGCCGGTGCGATCTGCGCCGCGAGCTTGGCGTGGGTGCAGCGCCGCGACGGGCTGCCGGCATTGCCGGCGAAGGTCTGGTGGTTACTCCTACCCGCCTGCCTCGGCCTGCTCGGCAGCGTGGCTACCTGGCACTTGTCCGAAGCCCTGCTGATGTACCGCATCCGCCCATAGAGACCAGGGGCTCAGCGGCTAGGAGTTGAGATCGCCCTGCAACTGTTCGAGCAGATGCTGCAACACCGCCAAGCGCTGCTGCGGCGACTCCAGCGCCAGCAGCTGCACCTTCTGTTCGGGCGTCAGCGGCAGCAGGTACGACAGTTGATTGGCCAGTGCCGATTGCCCGCCGAGTTCCTCGTCCATGCCCAGCGCGGCGACCATGGGGTGCATCGCCAAGGCTCGGCGCAACGCGGCCAGGTCCTCGTGCTCGGCGCTCAGCGGCTGCTCGTCCGGCTCTTCCAGCCAATCGACTTCGGCGACCGTCAGGCGATCCGGCAGCACCTGGGCGCGCTGCACCTTGAAGCGCCGCGCGCCTTCGACGCGAATGCCGAGCAAGCCGTTGGGACGCTGCTGGAAGTCGCAGATGCGTGCCTCGCAACCGATGGCGGCGAAACGCTCGGCGGGTTCGCCGACTTCCTCGCCCTCGACGATGCAGACCACGCCAAAGCCTTCGCCCTGCTTCATGCAGCGACTGATCATGTCCAGATAGCGCGCCTCGAAAATCTGCAAATCCAGGGCGCAGTCGGGAAACAACACGGTGTTGAGCGGGAGCAAGGGTAAGTTCATCGATTCGTCCTCATGCCAGCAGGATAAACGCCAAGGGCAGCAATACCGCGGTGAACATCCCCATCAGGCTCATCGACAGGGCGGCGAACGCACCGCATTCCTCGCTTTCCTGCATCGCCCGGGCGGTGCCGACCGCATGTGCAGTGATGCCCAGGGCCATCCCCAGGGCCGCGTGATGCCGCACGCCGCACAGACGCAGCAGCGCCGGTCCGACGATCGCCCCCAGCACCCCGGTGATCATCACGAACACCGCCGCCAGCGCGGCGATGCCGCCGATCTGGTCGGCCACCAGCATGGCGATCGGCGAGGTCACCGACTTGGGCGCGATACTCATCAGGATAGGCCGTTCCGCGCCGAACCAACTGGCCAAGGCCAACCCGAGCAACGTTGCCAGCAACCCGGCGATGGCCAGGGTCAGCACGGTCGGCCAGAACAGTTGGCGGATGCGCCGCAAATTCAGGTACAGCGGCACCGCCAAGGCGACGGTCGCCGGCCCGAGGAACAAGGTCAGCACCTCGGCGCTGAGTTTGTATTCGGCGAAGCTCAAACCGCAGAGCGTCAAGATCGCAATGACGATCGACATCGACACCAGCACCGGATGCAGAAAGAACCAGCGGGTCTTTTCATACAAAGCCAGCCCCACCTGATAGGCCCCCAGGGTGATACCGAAGCCGAACAACGGATGCCCGATGACCGCCTGCCAGGCGCCGTACCAATCGAGGCTCATGGGCCCTCCTGGCGACGTTGTTGACGGTTGATCAGCACCTGCATCAGCCAGCCGGCGAAAACCAGCGAGAGCAACAGCGACAACACCAGCGACCCCACCACCGCCCAGAAGTTCGCGGCAATGCTGGCGGCATAGGCCATCACCCCAACGGCCGGCGGTACCAGCAACAGCGGCAGGTAGCTGAGCAGACTACTGGACGCCAGACGCAGCGGTTCGTCGACCCGGCCGCGCAGCAGCAGCGCGCCGAACAGCAGCAACATGCCGAGAATCGGCCCCGGCAACATCGGCAAAAACAGCACATTCAGCGCCGTGCCCAACAATTGACATAACACCAGCCAGGACAGCCCGCGCAGCAGCATGAACTCTCTCCAATCGATAAGACCTAATGCGTCATAAACGCTGGCCATTATAGGCAGACAACAAGCGCTCCAATAATGCCCGCGGTTGGACATAACCCGCTTGACCCGCGCCCTGGCCCATGGTGATCTAAGGCCGAGCGGTCCTAATCAGAAAAAAAATCCCCCCCGTCTCCTCAAGGAGGAAATATGCCGTCAGTACCCATTGCAGAGCTCAAAGATTACGTTGGCAAAGAACTCGGGCGTTCCGATTGGTTGACCATCGACCAGGAGCGCATCAACCAGTTCGCTGAATGCACGGGCGACCATCAGTTCATCCACGTGGATGCGGAAAAAGCCAAGCTCACGCCGTTCGGCACCACCATCGCCCATGGCTTCCTGTCGCTGTCGCTGATTCCCAAGCTGATGGAAGGCATCATGATCATGCCCCAGGGCCTGAAAATGGCCATCAACTACGGCCTGGACAGCGTACGTTTCATCCAGCCGGTCAAGGTCGATTCCAAGGTGCGCCTGGTCGTGACGCTGGTCGACGCCACCGAAAAGAACCCCGGACAATGGCTGCTCAAGGCCCGCGCAGTACTGGAAATCGAAGGCCAGGAAAAACCGGCCTACGTCGCCGAACCCTTGACCCTCTGCTTCGTTTGACACCGTTCCAATAACGGGGCGCCAATCGCCGATTGGCGCCCCGTTTTTTATTGCATTGCCGTTTCTCTGTGCACTGCGACAACGCTTGGCGCAGGATTCGGACATACTCTCCCCTAAGTTCCCGACTCGGATGTCCATCATGCGCCCCGTCAATCTGGCCCCTCTTGGCTTGGCCCTGTTGCTTACCGCCTGTGGCGATGCCCTCTCGCTGCTGCCCGCCGACGCCACGCTGCCCGACGGTTCGCAGTACCGTGGCGAGGTGATCGACGGCCTGTTGCAAGGCCAGGGCCGCCTGGATTACCCCGATGGCAGCTGGTACGAGGGCGGCTTCAAGGATGGCCGCATGCACGGCGCCGGAACCTGGCACGGCAGCGACGGCGAGCACTATGTCGGCGAGTTCCACAACGGCAGCTTCCATGGCCAGGGTAAACTGCAATACCGCGACGGCAGCAGCTACCAGGGCGGCTTCGACAACGGCCGTTTCGCCGGTGAAGGCACCTTTATCCAGGGCGAGCTGGTCTACCGCGGCGAATTCAAGAACGACCTGTTCCATGGCATCGGCAAACTGCAACGGCCGGACGCCAGCAGCTTCCAGGGCCGCTTCCGCAAGGGCCAACCGCACGGCCAGGGCGTCAGCCGCGATGCCAATGGCGATCAACTCAGCGGGACCTTCGCCAACGGCCAACTGAAAGGCGAAGGCAGCTACGTTGGCGCCGATGGCGATCTCTACGATGGCGATTTCCGCGACAGTCAATTCCACGGCAAAGGCCGCTATCAAAGCATCGACGGCGATGTCTGGAGCGGTGCCTTCGTCGAGGGCGGATTGAGCGGCGCGGGCACCTTCAAGGGCGCGGACGGCAGCCGTTACGACGGCCAGTTCGCCGACTGGAGCTACCATGGCAAGGGCCGTTTACAGCTGGCCGATGGCAGCATCTACGACGGCGATTTCGCCTATGGCGAATATGCCGGCAGCGGCACCCTGACCTTGGCCGACGGCAGCCGCCAGGAGGGGCTCTGGCAGCGCGGACAGCGGGTCCGTGACGAGCAGCAACGCATGCTGCCCGATGCCCTGGAACTCGGCCTGCTGGCCCAGGGCCGCTTGCTCGACGAGGCCATCGCCAAACTGCCCGCCTCGACTCCCGAGGTCGAGCTGTACACCCTGACCCTGGCCGGCGACGGCAAACAGAGCGTGTTCATGCGCGAGGCCGATTACGTCGCCCGGCTGCTCGACGAGCGCTTCGCCGCCCGTGGCGGCATCACCTTGATCAACCACCGCGAGCATATCGCCGAGCGCCCGCTGGCCACCCGCGAAACCCTCAGGCGGGCGGTACAGGCCCTGGCCGAACGCAGCGGCCCGGAAGACCTGATTTTCATCTACCTGACCAGCCACGGCTCGCGGGGCCACGAACTCAACCTCGATCAGCCGCGTCTGCAACTCAACGACCTGCCCGCCAGCGAACTGGCCGCGCTGCTGCAGCCGCTGCAGGAGCGGCACAAGATTCTGGTGATTTCCGCCTGCTATTCCGGCGGTTTCATCCCGCAGCTGAAAACCCCCAACACCCTGGTCATGACCGCCGCGCGGGCCGATCGGGTGTCCTTCGGCTGCTCGGAGGAAAACGACTTCACCTATTTCGGTCGCGCGCTGTTCGCCGAAGCCCTGAACGAGACCGACGATCTGCAACGTGCCTTCGACCTCGCCACGGAGAAAGTCGCCGAACGCGAACAGGCCGATGGCTTCGAAGCCTCGGAGCCGCAAATCTGGGCCCCCAAGGCGGTGCTCGGGCATTGGCGCAAACTGCGCGAACAACAGGCCAAGCGCGCCTTGAGCGCGGAGCCCGCGGCCCGGACGGCGGCCAAATGATGCGCGGCCGCGGGGGCAAGCGCGGCGCCTAACCTCCCAACAGCCTGATAAGCTGATCGATATCAGCGGAGAAATCACCACCATGTATTTAACGCCCCAGCACATCCTCCTCGCAGGCGCCACCGGCCTGACTGGCGAACATCTGCTGGATCGCCTGCTCAACGAGCCCACGGTCGAGCGCGTGCTGGCGCCCAGTCGTCGCCCCCTGGCGGCCCACCCACATCTGGAAAATCCGGTGGGCGAGCTGCTTGACCTGCTGCCGCAGCTGAGCGGCAAGGTCGATAGCGCGTTCTGTTGCCTGGGCAGCACCATCAAACAGGCCGGTTCCCAAGAGGCCTTTCGCGCCGTCGATCACGACCTGGTGCTGGCTTTCGCCAAGCGCGCCCGCGAGCTCGGCGCACGCCATCTGCTGGTTATCAGTGCGCTGGGCGCCGACGCCAATTCATCGGTGTTTTACAACAAGGTCAAAGGCGAGACGGAAGAGGCGCTGAAAGCCCAGGGCTGGCCGCAGCTGACCCTGGTACGCCCTTCCCTGTTGCTCGGCCCACGCAACGAATTCCGCCTCGGCGAGCGCCTGGCGGCGCCCTTCATGCGCTGGCTGCCGGGCAAGTACCGCGGTATCGAAGCCACCGTTCTGGCCCGCGCGCTCTGGCGCCTGGCGCTGGAAGAAGGCGAAGGCGTGCGCGTCGTCGAGTCCGATCAATTACGCCGCCTCGGCCGTTGAGCCTTTTTACTGAATTTACTGAATTGACGGATGATCGAATCACCCATGAGCACAGCCCACAGCAACCTGATCGAAGCCCTGGAAGCCGCCGACATGCTGGAGATCGATGATCTGCATGCCTGGCAGTTCGACCTGGACAAAGAGCTGCTGGCCCAGGTCAGCGCCGGCTCGGCCGATAGCGCCAGCCAGACCCAGACGCTGTTGCGCATCGAATGCATGGACGGCCGCGATCGCCGTCACTGGCAGTTTTCCCTCGCCGCGGTGCTGGCGGCCACCTTCGACGGCGCCAGCGAGACCTGGCAGTTGGCAGACCAGGCCGGCCCCCATCGGCTCAAGTGTTTCGCCGCGATCAGCGCGGACAACAGCGACGAGGACGACGTCCCTGATGAACTGGTATGACCGCCATATCCTGCCGCACCTGATCGACTTCGCCTGCGGCATGGGCGAGGTGATGAAGGTGCGCTCGACGGTGGTTCCACGGGCCCATGGCCGGGTGCTCGAGATCGGCATCGGCAGCGGCCTCAACCTCGCGTTCTACGATGCCGAAAAGGTCAGCGCGATCGTCGGTGTCGACCCCAGTGCGGACATGCAGAGACTGGCGCGCGAGCGCGCCGCGCGAATCGACATCCCCGTCGAGATGATCGCCTTGGAGCTGGGCCAGATCCAGGCCGCGGATGCCAGCTTCGACAGCATCGTCTGCACCTTCACCCTATGCACTATCCCGGACGCCGTCGCCGCATTGCAGGAGATGCGCCGCGTGTTGAAACCCGGTGGCCGCCTGTGGTTCTGCGAGCATGGCCGCGCGCCGGATGCCACGGTGCTGCGCTGGCAGAACCGCCTGACCCCGGTGTGGAAACCCCTGGCCGGCGGCTGCCACCTCAACCGCGACATGCCGGCGCTGATCGCCGCTGGCGGCTTCAACCTGGGCGAACTGGAAACCGGCTATCTCAAGGGCCCGAAACCCATGACCTACGTCTATCGGGGCTGGGCGGACTGATCGCGCGATCTTCGCCGCCGATCTCCTGATCGCGACGAATCTTGTCTATCGTTGCTGTATCGCCATGGAAAAAATCGAGTCGCGCATGACGTCACTGTTACCACGCCCGTTGTCTCTTGGCGTTCTGCTCGGCATCTGCTTACTGCTCGCTTTTACCTCACCAGCCACGGCCATACCCCGCGACGTGCGCGTAGGGGTCTACGCCAACGAGCCGAAGATATTTCTCACCCCCACCGGCCAACTCTCCGGCATTCTCGGCGACCTGCTCAACGAAATCGCCCGCCAGGAAAAGTGGCGGCTGACACCCGTACCCTGCGCCTGGCAGACCTGCTTGCAACTGCTGCAGAGTGGCGAAATCGACCTGCTCCCGGATGTCGCGCGCAACCCCGCACGCGCGCGCTCGTTGGACTTTCACCAGGTGCCTTCGCTGCTCAGCTGGTCACAGCTGTATAGCCGCAACGACGTCATCCTCGACTCCATTCTCGACCTCAAAGACAAGCGCATCGCGGTATTGGCCGGTTCCATTCAGCAGAACTACTTGCTGGAGCTGACCAGCAGCTTTCGCCTGAATGCGCAGTTGATCCCCGTACAACGGATCGAAGAAGGCTTCGAACTGGTGGCCAACCAGCAGGCCGATGCGGTGGTGACCAACCAGCGTTTCGGCAACTTCCATGCGCCCTACTACCGCCTGCACGCCACGCCGATCATCTTTCTCCCGGCGCAGCTGTTCTATGCCACCGGCAAGGACCGCAACGGCGACCTGCTCGAACGCATCGACCATTACTTGCTGGAGTGGCAGGGATCGTCCGATTCGTTCTACTACCAGACCCTGCACAACTGGGGCAGCCATAAACCCGCGTTATCCATGCCGAAAGCCGCCTGGTGGGGCCTGGCCATGCTTGGCGGCCTGCTGCTCGCCGCGCTCGGCGGCGCCCTGCTGCTACGCCGTCAGGTGGCCAGCCAAACCCGCCATATCAAGGCCAGCGAACAACGCCTGAACACCATCCTCGACAGCGTCGAGGCCTATATCTATATCAAAGACCCGCAGCTCAACTACCAATACGCCAACCGCAACGTCTGCGAGCTGTTCGGCCTCAGCGCCGACAAGGTGATCGGCCGCAGCGACGAGGACTTCTTCGATGCCACGATCGCCGCCAACCTGCACGACAACGACCGCCGCGTATTGCAGTTCGGCGAACGAGTGGAACGCGAAGAAATCATTCGTAGCCTGGATGGCAGCGAGGAGCGCACCTTTCTCTCGGTGAAACTGCCGTTGCGCCACCCGGACGGCAGCATCTATGCACTGTGCGGCATCTCCACCGATATCAGCGAGCACAAACGCAACCTCGAACAGATCCACCAGCTGGCCTTCTACGACACGCTCACCGGCCTGCCCAACCGCCGCCTGCTGATCGACCGCCTGCAACACGCCCTGGTGCAACGCGCACGCAGCAAGAAGGAAGGCGCGTTACTGTTCATCGACCTGGATAACTTCAAGGACCTCAACGACACCCTCGGTCACGACATGGGCGACCGCCTGCTGCAACAGGTTGCCCAGCGCCTGCTCGACCATGTGCGCGAACAGGACACCCTGGCGCGCCTGGGTGGCGACGAGTTCGTGCTGATGCTCGAAGACCTGAGCCTGGATTGCAATACCGCGATCCAGCAGCTCAGCAGCATCACCCAGAAGATTCTGCATGCCCTGGCCGCGCCTTACACCTTGCAGGGACGCAACTACAGCAGCACCGCGAGCATCGGCGTGGCGCTGTTTTCCGATGACCACAGCACCGTCGACGAACTGCTCAAACGCGCCGATCTGGCCATGTACGAAGCCAAGTCGGGCGGGCGTAATACCTTGCGGTTCTTCAATCCGAGGATGCAGGCCGAGGCCAGTGCCCGCGCCGACCTGGAAAACGACTTGCGCCAGAGCCTGCGCGAGCGCCTGTTCGTGCTGCATTACCAGCCCAAGGTGGACCGGCACGGCCAGCTGTTCGGCGCCGAGGCGCTGATTCGCTGGCAGCATCCGCGCCGGGGCCTGGTGGCGCCCAACGAGTTCATCACGCTGGCGGAAAGCACCGGCCTGATCCTGCCCCTGGGCCGCTGGATCCTGCACAGCGCCTGCCAGCAACTGGTGGCCTGGGCGCAACACCCGGAAATGCGCGGGGTCACTCTGGCCATCAATGTCAGCGCCCGGCAATTCCACCACCCCGACTTCGTCACCGACGTACTCGCCGCTCTGCAAGAGACCGGTGCCGATCCGACGCGCCTGGAACTGGAGCTGACCGAAAGCCAATTGGTCGAGGACGTCGAGGCGATGATCGTCAAGATGACCGAACTGAAAGCTTACGGCGTGTGCTTCTCGCTGGACGACTTCGGCACCGGCTACTCGTCGCTCAATTACCTCAAGCGTCTGCCCCTGGATTGCTTGAAGATCGACAAATCCTTCATCCGCGACCTGCTGAGCGACCCCAGCGACGCCGCCATAGTACGCACCATAGTGGCGCTGGGCAGCAACCTGAACTTGCGAGTCATCGCCGAAGGCGTGGAAAGCCTGGAACAGCGCGACGCCTTACTGCGCTTGGGCTGCCATAACTTCCAGGGTTATCTGTTCGGTAAACCGACAACCGCGGAACGCCTGGAGCGCTGGACGACCGACAACCTGTATCGGATAGAAGGCTGATTCTGCCGGCATAGACAGACGCCGCACGCCGCGGTGTCGCGCGGGCGGAATTACCTTTGCCGCGAGCTGGGAAGCAGCCATCTCAAGGGTCCCAAGCCATGCCCTGGGTTTATGGCAACTGGGCGGACCGCCCCCTGGCCTGAGCACAATCTGCCCCACTATTTTTCGCACCTGTTGGCGGCAAATCTGTCTATCGCTATATCCCATAAAAATCGGCCAACCCATGACGGCACTGCTACCGCGCCCTTTTTTTCTCGGTGTTTTGCTTGGTATCTGCTGCTTGCCCATTTCCCCACAGGCCATGGCCGCACAGCGCAATGTACGCATAGGGGTCTATACCAGCGAACCGAAAATATTCCTCACCCCCACCGGCCAACTCTCCGGCATTCTCGGCGACTTGCTCAACGAAATCGCCCGCCAGGAGGATTGGCGGCTGACACCCGTGCCTTGTGCTTGGCAGACCTGCCTACAACAACTGCAGAGCGGCAGGATCGACTTGCTCCCGGATGTCGCGCGTACCCCGACGAACATCCGCCTCTTGGACTTTCACCAGCTGCCCTCGCTGCTCAGCTGGTCGCAACTGTATAGCCGCCGCGACCTCACGCTGGACTCCATTCTCGATCTAAAAGGCAAGCGCATCGCGGTGTTGGCCGACTCCACTCAGGAGGACTACCTGCAAAAGCAGCTCGACAGTTTTGGCCTGGATGCGCAGTTGCTGCCCCTGCAACGGATCGAGGAGGGCTTCGAGCTGGTGGCCAAGCAACAGGCCGACGCAGTGGTGGCCAATCAGCGTTTTGGCGACGTCCACGCGCCCTACTACCGCTTGCACGCCACGCCGATCATTTTTCTGCCAACGCAGCGGTTCTACGCTACCGGCAAGGGCCGCAACGGCGATCTGCTCGAGCGTATCGACCGTTACTTGCTGGAGTGGCGGGCATCACCCAATTCGTTCTATTACCAGACCCTGTACCGCTGGGGCGACGGTCCATCCGCGCTATCGCTGCCGAAAGCCGTCTGGTGGGGCCTGGCCACGCTGGTCGGCCTGCTGCTCGCCACATCGGGCGGCGCCTTGCTGTTACGCCGCCAGGTGGCCAGCCAAACCCGCCAGATCAAAGCCAGCGAACAACGCCTGAACACCATCCTCGACAGCGTCGAGGCCTATATCTATATCAAGGACCCGCAACTCAACTACCAATACGTCAACCGCAAAGTCTGCGAGCTGTTCGGCCGCACCCGGGACGAGGTGATCGGGCACAGCGACCAGGACTTCTTCGATGCCCCGACCGCCACCAACCTGCACGACAACGACCGCCGCGTACTGCAACTCGGCGAACGGGTCGAATGCGAAGAAATCAATCGCAGCCTGGATGGCCGCGAGGAGCACACCTTCCTCTCGGTGAAACTGCCATTGCGCCATCCGGACGGCAGCATCTATGCCCTGTGCGGCATCTCCACCGATATCAGCGAGCACAAACGCAACCTCGAGCAGATCCACCAACTGGCCTTCTACGACACACTCACCGGCCTGCCCAACCGCCGCCTGCTGATCGACCGCCTGCAACACGCCCTGGCGCAACGTGCGCGCAACGAGAAGGAAGGCGCGCTGCTGTTCATCGACCTGGATAACTTCAAGAACCTCAACGACACCCTCGGCCACGACATGGGCGACCGCCTGCTGCAACAGGTTGCCCAGCGCCTGCTCGAACACGTGCGCGAACAGGACACCCTGGCGCGCCTGGGCGGCGACGAATTCGTGCTGATGCTCGAAGACCTGAGCCTGGACCGCGACACCGCCATCCAGCAACTCGACAGCGTGACGCACAAGATCCTGCACACGCTGGCAGCGCCCTATACCTTGCAGATGCGCAGCTACAGCAGCACCGCGAGCATCGGCATCGCGCTGTTTTCCGATGAACACAATACCGTCGACGATCTGCTCAAACGCGCCGACCTGGCCATGTACGAAGCCAAGTCGGGCGGGCGCAATACCCTGAGGTATTTCAGCCCCAGAATGCAGGCCGAGGTCAGCGCCCGCGCCGACCTGGAAAACGATTTGCGCCACAGCCTGCACGAGCACCAATTCGTCCTGCATTACCAACCCAAGGTGGACCAACACGGCCGGCTGTTCGGCGCAGAGGCGCTGATCCGCTGGCAACATCCGCACAGGGGGCTGGTGGAGCCCGATGCGTTTATCCCACTGGCGGAAAGCACCGGCCTGATCCTGCCCTTGGGTCGCTGGGTCCTGCGCACCGCTTGCCGCCAGTTGGTGACCTGGGCGCAGCTGCCTGAAATGCAGGGGATCAACCTGGCGATCAATGTCAGCGCTAGGCAATTCCATCACCCCGACTTCGTCGCCGACGTACTCTCCGCGCTGGAGGAGACCGGCGCCAATCCGGCGCACCTGGGACTGGAATTGACCGAAAGCCAATTGGTCGAGGACGTCGAGGCGATGATCGCCAAGATGACCGAACTGAAAGCCCATGGCGTGTACTTCTCGCTGGACGACTTCGGCACCGACTACTCATCGCTCAATTACCTAAAGCGCCTGCCCCTGGATTGCCTGAAGATCGACAAGTCCTTCGTTCGCGACCTGCTGAGCGACCCCAGCGATGCCGCCATAGTGCGCACCATAGTGGCCCTGGGCAGCAATCTGAATTTGCGGGTCATCGCTGAGGGCGTGGAAAACCGAGAGCAACGCGACGCCCTATTACGATTGGGTTGTCATAAATTCCAGGGCTATTTTTTCGGTAAGCCAACGACCGCGGAGCACCTTGAGCAATGGGCACGCCATAACGCCTGAGTCCCGAACATCGCCGCAACGATCATAAAATTTGCAGCGCCAGCGGCCTTGCCTGCTCCCATCGTTAGCGCACCTGACCCAGGCCAACTAGCGCGATATCGGCTGGATATATAAAGAATGCAGGCTTATGGCACTACCGCTTATCGGAATTCAAGTTCCGTTTTGCGCTTTAGCAACTTTCTCCCGGCCAATGAAAAACAACAAAATATTGACGCTATTCCTCAAAATACGTCGAAAACCGCAATAAATGTATAGTGGCAAAGTGCAAAATCGTAGGTCAAATTAATATCATTCTGGTGTAACAACAAAATATTGACGCTAGCTGTTGCGACAAACGGCTCTTATCAATCGCGATATATCCACACATTATCCGCCCCCGCTGAGATACGGACTGACGTGCCATTCGAGCACTTCCATTTCAGCACTCAGGTTTTAGTTCGCGTGTATCTGGCGGCGGGAATGCCGATTAAACAATTACCGATTAATGGAATGACTGCACCCGACTGAAAAGTAGTCCTCATATCGAGAGAGATCAGTCATGTTCAAACTTGCAACGCCTAATGCCACCGCCCCCGAAACGCTATTGCGACGTACCCCATCCACCTCGACCTGGAACGCCCTGAAGGGCGCGCTACTGGCCGTGGCAGTCGTTGGCAGCTCGCTGGTCCCAGCCATGGCTTCGGCCCTCAGCCTGTCGCCGAGCAGCCCGCCCTTCAGCTTGGGCTCGGCCTCCGCCTACTTCGTCAAAGACGTGCCTTACGGCCCGGATGCCCGGCACCGGTTCGATATCTTCGCGCCCAAAGCCAATTACTCCAGTAAGAGCAAAACGCCTTTGGTGATATTTATCCACGGCGGCGGTTTCTCTTCCGGCAGCAAGGAAAAGGCCTATAGCAGAAGCAATCGGAAAATGATCGTCGAGTTGCTCAATCAGGGCGTCGCCTTTGCCTCGATCAACTACCCATTGTTGGGACGTAGCGACAAAGTGGGTTTGATCAAATCCCTGCGCGGCGCTCAGCGTTCGGTGCAATTTATGAAGCACCACCACGACAGCTTCAATATCGACCCACAGAAGGTCATCGCCATCGGTAGTTCAGCCGGCGCCAGCACCGCTCTTTGGTTGGCCTTCCACGACGACATGGCCAACCTCAACAGCGGCGATCCGGTAGAACACCAGTCCACGCGCATATTGGCCGCCGTGGGTTCCGAAGCCCAATCGTCCATGGATGTGGTGCGCTGGGAGGAAGTGTTCAAGCAATACAACTTCTCCGTCGCCTCGATGGAAAGCGCGGCGACGAATTTTTACGGCATCGACCAACTGCACGAGCTCTATAGCTCGCCCATCGTGGCCTATCGGCAAGATGTCGATTTGCTCGGCTTGATGGACGCAGCCGACCCGGAAGTGTGGGTCGCCAACCAGAGCGTACCGGTGACCAAACCGAGCAGCGTCGGGATTCTTTACCACCACCCCTACCATGCCAAAGCGCTACGTGACCAAGCCCAGAAAGTCGGCCTGAAGGGCAACTACTACATCCCGCGGATGAACATCATGCCGTCGTCTCAGGAGAGCATGACCGACTTCATTCTGCGCAAGGTCAAGTAGCCCCCCGGTAGCGAATCGGTCGAACATCCTCAACCGCTCCGGACGGGATGCATGGAAGCGGTTAGAGGGACTGATTCGCACCTATGTGGCGCAAGGCGGCGCCGCCCTACAGGCGTTCCCCGGTCGGTGGAACGCCTGTTTTTTTGTGCGTCATAAAAACCCGGGGAACCGCGCCGTAGCCCGGATGCAATCCGGGAGCGATTCATGGGGTTGTGACTCATGCGGCTATACAGCTTCCCCGGATTGCATCCGGGCTACGAACGGCTAAAGCCCGCCGCTTACACCCAACTGC
Source organism: uncultured Pseudomonas sp. (assembly GCA_966210885.1). GTDB lineage: Bacteria > Pseudomonadota > Gammaproteobacteria > Pseudomonadales > Pseudomonadaceae > Aquipseudomonas. Next base: position 2,524 of record CBIHLQ010000055.1, on the reverse strand, counting down.
AACCCCAGCGCGGCAGCCAGGGACAACGGCAGCAACAGGGTATCCAGCAAGGCGCTGGCCGGCAGGTCGAGGCCGGGATACTTGGGAGCTTCGGCGCCGAAACGATCCTGCGCGCAGCAGCCGCCCTTCAAGGCATACAGATCCAGGCGCGTACCGGCATACACCACAGGCGCGCCGGGCTTGGCCGCGTCCAGCGTGCGCGTGGTCGCGCAGCCGCCGCACAGCAGCAGCGCCAGGGCCAACGCAGGCATGCCCCAGTGCTTACTCATCCGAGACCTGATGATGCTCGCCCCAGCGCGGCAGCATGTCCTGAGGGATGCCCAGGCAATTGAGGATACGCGCGACGACGAAATCGACGAGGTCATCGATGGTCTGCGGTTGATGGTAGAAGCCGGGCGAAGCCGGCAGGATGGTCACGCCCATATTCGACAGCTTGAGCATGTTCTCCAGATGGATGCTGGAAAACGGCGCCTCGCGCGGCACCAGAATCAACTGCCGACGCTCTTTCAGGGCGACGTCGGCGGCACGCTCGATCAGGTTGTTGCAGGCGCCGGTGGCGATCGCCGACAGGCTGCCGGTGGAACAGGGCACCACCACCATCGCGGTGGGCGCGCCCGAGCCGGAGGCCGCCGGGGCCATCCAGTCCTCCTTGCCGTACACGCGGATCTGCCCCGGCAACGCGCCGGTGTATTCGCTGAGAAAGGCCTGCATCGCCCGCGGCTTGTTCGGCAGGGTCACATCGGTCTCGGTGGCCATCACCAGTTGCGCGGCCTTGGAGATCAGAAAGTGCACCTCGCGGTCTTCGCGCACCAGGCAATCGAGCAGGCGCAAGCCGTATTGCGCGCCGGAAGCGCCAGTCATCGCCAGGGTGATTCTTTCGGGACCGCTCATGCGAACTCCGTAGGGCGGGTAAAACCCGCCGGCTTATGCTCAATGGCGGGGTTCACCCGCCCTACTTCAATGCCTCGGCCAGCTTGCCGTGCAAACCGCCGAAGCCGCCGTTGCTCATCACCACCACCTGGGTGCCCGGCGCGGCCTCGGCCTTGACCCCGGCGATGATCGCCTCCAGCGAGTCGCAGACCCGGGTCGGCACGGAAGAAGACGCGACAGTGGCGGCCAGGTCCCAGCCCAGGTTCGGCGGCGCGTACCAATACACCGAATCGGCCTGCACCACAGATTCCGGCAGACCGTCGCGGTGCGCGCCGAGCTTCATCGAGTTGGAACGCGGCTCGATGATGGCGATCAGTTTGGCATCGCCGATGCGCTTGCGCAGGCCGTCGAGGGTGGTGGCGATGGCCGTCGGATGGTGAGCGAAGTCGTCGAAGATGGTCACGCCATTGACTTCGGCGACCTTCTCCATACGCCGTTTGGCATTGATAAAGCTGCACAGTGCGGCGATACCCAGCTCCGGCACCACGCCGACATGCCGCGCCGCCGCCAACACCGCCAGGGCGTTGGCGACGTTGTGCTGGCCGGTCAATTGCCAATCCACCACACCGGCGGTTTTGCCTTCGAAACTCACCTCGAAACGCGAGCCATCGGCACTGAGCAGGCGCGCCTGCCATTGGCCGCCTTCGCCGGTGGTCTGCACCGGCGTCCAGCAACCCATTTCGATCACTCGCTTGAGCGCGCTTTCGTTGGCCGGGTGGATGATCAGGCCTTCGCCGGGAATGGTCCGCACCAGATGGTGGAACTGCCGCTCGATGGCCGCCAGGTCAGGGAAGATATCCGCATGGTCGAATTCCAGGTTGTTCAGGATCGCGGTGCGTGGACGGTAGTGGACGAACTTGCTGCGCTTGTCGAAGAAGGCGCTGTCGTACTCGTCGGCCTCCACCACGAAAAACGGTGTACCGCCGAGACGCGCGGAAATACCGAAGTTCTGCGGCACGCCGCCGATCAGAAAGCCCGGGCTCATGCCGGCATGCTCCAGTACCCAGGCCAGCATGCTCGAACTGCTGGTCTTGCCATGGGTGCCGGCCACCGCCAGCACCCAACGGCCCTGCAGCACGTGGTCGGCCAGCCATTGCGGGCCGCTGACATAGGGCAGGCCCTGATTCAGCACATATTCCACCGCCGGATTACCGCGTGACAGGGCGTTGCCGATCACCACCAGATCCGGCGCGGGCTGCAGTTGCGCGGCGTCGTAGCCCTGGGTCAGCTCGATGCCCTGGGCTTCGAGCTGGGTGCTCATCGGCGGGTAGACATTGGCGTCGGAGCCGGTGACGCGATGGCCCAACTCCTTGGCCAGCACGGCCAGCGAACCCATAAAGGTGCCGCAGATACCGAGAATATGGATATGCATGGATAACCTCGAAAACGGACCGGCCGGATGCTGAATAGCGGCCGTGAAAAACTCGCCGCAGGTTAGCACAGCGCCCTGCGCCGTTCTCGGCAGAACGTCGCGGGCAGCGATGCAGAATCCGCTGTCATCTTGTTGGGCTTCGCTGCGCTCAGCACCAACCTACGGCCGGTTAGCAGGCCGTTGAAAAACGTAGGCGAGGCAGGCAAGACAAGGCAAAAACGG
>CBIHLQ010000054.1:0-40966 GCA_966210885.1 uncultured Pseudomonas sp. | reverse complement strand
TGCCGCGAAACTGCGTCCGGCCGAAACCGCCATGCGGAGAGCGGCACCTATCCATCCCCTCACCCCTCTGGGGAGAGGGCTAGGGAGAGGGGGCGATTTTATGGCCCGCACCGAGACCCGAATCCCTCCTTCCAGCCCTTTCCCCACCAGGGAGTGGGCGCGTTTCGCGGCCGCCGCGACGCAGCACTCGACTTAAAAGAGATTACTTATGGAATTCGACGCCAAAAACCTGGCCGAACGCATCGCCAAGCTCGCTCCGGAAAAACGCGAGGGCTTTATCCGCGCGCTGGCCGACAAGGGCATTCGCCTGACCCGCCTGCCCATAGTCGCCGCACCGCGCGATGGGGCTGTGCCGCTGTCCTATGCCCAGCAGCGCCTGTGGTTCCTGATGCAGTTGGAGCCGGGCAGCGCGGCCTACAATATGCCGGCCGCCCTGCGCCTGCGCGGCAAGCTGGACCTGGCCGCGCTGCAACGCAGCTTCGCCTGCCTGGTGCAGCGCCACGAAGTGCTGCGCAGCAGCTTTCACCAGGCCGAAGGCGCAGCCGAGCAGATCGTCCATACCGCCCTACCGCTGGCGATAGGCGAGACCGACCTGAGCGCACTGCCGGCACCCGAGCGCGAACAACGCCTGCGCCAGATGATCGACACCGAGGCCAACGCCCCCTTCGACCTGAACCAAGGCCCGCTGCGCTTGCAGGTGGTACGGCTGGCGGCGGACGAGCACGCACTGCTGCTGACCGCCCACCATATAGTCGCGGATGCCTGGTCGCTGGGCGTTCTCACCCGCGAACTGGCGGCCTGCTACGGCGCGTTCGCCCAAGGTGGCGAGCCAACATTGGCGGCGTTGCCGATCCAGTACGCCGACTACGCGCTGTGGCAGCGCAACTGCCTGGCCGGCGCCGCGCTGGAACCGGAACTGACCTACTGGACCGCCCAGCTCGGCGGAGAGCAGCCGGTGCTGGAGCTGCCCAGCGACCGCCCACGGCCCAAGCTTGCCAGCGGCCGCGGCGGACGCCACAGCCTGCAGCTGGACGCCGAACTGAGTGCCGGCCTCAACCGCCTCGCCCGCGAGCGCGGCACCACCCTGTTCAGCGTGCTGCTGGCGGCCTTCGATGTGCTGCTCTACCGCCTCAGCGGCCAGACCGACCTGCGCGTCGGGGTGCCGGTGGCCAACCGCACCCGCCTGGAAACCGAGGGGCTGATCGGTTGCTTCGTCAACACCCTGGTGCTGCGCGCCGAGCTGGATGGCCAGCAGCCCTTCGTCGCGCTGCTGGATCAGGTCAAAGCCGCCAGCCTTGCCGCCCAGGCCCATCAAGAGCTGCCGTTCGAGCGTTTGGTGGAAGCCCTGCAACCCGAACGCGACCTCAGCCACCCGCCGCTGTTTCAGGTGCTGTTCAACCTGTTCGAAGGCCAGCAATCGCGCCGCCTGGAACTACCGGGCCTGAGCATCGAGGAAATCGAGCGCGAGCAGAGCGCCGCGCAATTCGACCTCAGCCTGGATATGGCCGAGCGTGCGGGGCAGTTGGAAGCCTGCTTCAGCTTTAACCGCGACCTGTTCGACGACGCCACCGTTGGCCGCTATGCCGAGGGTTTCGAGCGCTTGCTGCAAGGCATTCTGGCCAACCCCGATTGCCGTATCGGCCAATTGCCGCTGTTGAGCGAAGCCGAGCAAAGCGCGCTATTGGCCGAATGTCAGGCGCGGATGCTGCTGCCAGCCGCGCAGCCGGTGCACCTGCGCCTGGCCGCCCAGGCCGCCGCCACACCCGAGGCGCCCGCCCTGGTGCTGGACGATTGCACCTGGAGCTACGCCGAACTCAACCAGCGCGCCAACCGTATCGCCCATCGTCTGCTGGCCCTGGGCCTGCCGGCGGAGGCGCGCATCGGCCTGTGCCTGCCGCGTGGCCTGGAAATGGTCGCGGCGCTGTTCGGCACGCTCAAGGCCGGCCTGGCCTTCGTGCCGCTGGACCCGGATTTTCCCGCCGAACGCCTGGCCCATATGATTGAGGACGCCGGCATCCGCATACTGCTGGTGGCCCCTGAGACCCGCGCCGCCACGGATGCCCACGCCCAGCTGGAACGCCTCGACCTAACCGCCATCGCTGCAGGCCCGACGTGCGACCCGGCGGTAACCGTGCACCCGGCGCAACTGGCCTATTTGATGTACACCTCCGGTTCCACCGGCAAGCCCAAGGGCGTGGCCATCGACCATCGGGCCCTGGCCGGGCACAGCGAGGTGGCCCTCGGCTTCTTCGCGCTGAGCGCGGCCGACCGGGTGCTGCAATTCTCCACCTTCAATTTCGACGGTTTCGTCGATCAACTCTTCCCCGCCCTCAGCTGCGGCGCCTGCGTGGTGCTGCGCGGGCCCGAGCTGTGGGACAGCCAGGAATTCCAGCGCCGCCTGCTGCGCCACGGTATCAGCGTGGCCGACCTGGCCACCGCCTACTGGTATCAGCTGGCCCAGGATTTCGCCGCCGAGCAGCCCACCGACTGCGGCGCGCTGCGCCTAGTCAGCGCCACTGGCGAGGCGATGCCGCCCGAGGGGCTGAGCGCCTGGCGCCAAGCCGGATTGAGTCGGGTGCGGCTGCTTAACACCTACGGCCCCACCGAAGCCACGGTGACCGCCAGCGTGCAGGACTGCCAAGCCTGGGCCAGCGGCGCCCGACCGCTGCCGGTGCAAATACCGATCGGCCAAGCCCTGCCCGGCCGCGCCTTCTACCTGCTGGACCGCGACGGCAACCTGGCGTCACCCGGCGTGCCCGGCGAGCTGTGCATCGGCGGCGAGCTGCTGGCCCGGGGTTACCACGGCCGCCCGGCCTTGAGCGCCGAGCGCTTCGCCCCCGATCCGTTCGGCCCGCCGGGCAGTCGCCTGTACCGCACCGGCGATCTGGCACGGCGCCTGGCCGATGGCGCCATCGAATACCTGGGCCGCATCGACCAGCAGGTGAAACTGCGCGGTTTCCGTATCGAACTGGGCGAGATCGAAGCACGCCTGCAAAGCCACCCGGCCGTGCGCCAGGCGCTGGTGTTGGTGCGCGAGGATCGCCCCGGCGACCGCCGCCTGGTCGCCTATGTGGTGCCCCATGCCGAGGCGCCCGCCGTCGACACCTTGCGCGAGTACCTGGCCGAAGCCCTGCCCGACTATATGCTGCCCGCCGCCTTCGTCAGCCTGCCGACGCTGCCGCTGAGCCCCAACGGCAAGCTCGACCGCAAGGCCCTGCCACTGCCGGAATACGGCGCGGACAACCAAGAGCTGGCGCCGCCGCGCACCGCTCAGGAGCGCGCGCTGGCGGAAGTCTGGCAAGCGGTATTGGGCGTGCAAGCAGTCGGTATCCACGACAACTTCTTCGCCCTCGGCGGCCATTCGTTGCTGGCTACCCAACTGGTGGCGCGGCTGCGCCGTCAGCTGGGTATAGAGCTGCCGCTGCGGGCGGTGTTCGAAGCGCCAACCATCGCACAAATGGCCGAACGCTTGCCCGCGAACGATGCGCCGGTGCAGCAACCGATTCCTGTCGCGCCACGTCCGGTATCGGGCCTCGCGGCCCTGCCGCTGTCCCACGCTCAGCAGGGCATGTGGTTGATCCAGCAGTTGCAGCCGAGCAGCGCCGCTTACCATATCCCCAGCGCCGCGCGGTTGCGCGGCCATCTCGACAGCGCTGCCCTGCACGCGGCTTTCCAAGCCTTGGTGCGGCGTCACGAGGCCCTGCGCACCAGTTTTCAGGAACAGAACGGCGAGCTGACGCAGCTGATCCACGGCGCTGTCGAGCTGCCGCTGCCGCTGATCGACCTCGGTCATCTGCCGCCCGCCGAGCGCGAATCCGAGGCCCGCCGTCTGCTGATCGAGGTAGCCACCCGCCCCTTCGACCTGGCCCAGGCGCCGCTGCTGCGCTTGACCCTGGTGCGTCTGGCCGCCGACGAGCATCTGCTGTTGCTGGTGCTACACCACATCATCGCCGACGGCTGGTCCATGGGCATATTGGTCAGCGAGCTGACGCAGCTTTATCGCGCCGCCTTGGAAGACCGCGAAGCCCTCTTGCCGGCCCTGCCGATCCAGTACGCCGACTATGCCGCCTGGCAACGCCAACGCCTCGACGGCGCCGGCCTGGAGCGCCAGCTCGCCTACTGGCGCCAAGCCCTCGGCGAGCCCCAAGCACCGCTGGACCTGCCCGCCGACCGACCACGCCCGGCGGCCATGAGCGGCCGTGGTGGGCGTCACCGTTTCAGCGTCGAACGCGCCACCGCCAGCGCCTTGCACGAGCTCTGCCGGCAGCAGGGCGCCACGCTCTTTATGGGGTTGCTCGGCGCCTTCCAGGTCTGGCTGCATGCCCATAGCGGACGACTCGACCCCATAGTCGGCACCGATGTGGCCAACCGGAGCCGGGCCGAAACCGAAGGCGTGGTCGGCTTCTTCCTCAACCAACTGGCGCTACGCGCGGACCTGGCCGGCAACCCTAGCTTCAGTGCGTTGCTGACCCGGCTGCGCACACAGGTGCTGGATGCCTACAGCCATCAAGAGCTGCCGTTCGATAAGCTGGTGGAAGCGCTCAACCCGGCGCGTAGCCTGGCCCACAGCCCGCTGTTCCAGGTCAAGCTGGTGTTGCAGAACCAGCCGGAAGGCGCCCTCGAAATGCCCGGCCTCGAGGTACTGCCCGAGCCGATCGAACACGGTCAGGCTCAGCTCGATTTGCACCTGAGCGTGGAAGAAACCGAGCGCGGCCTCGCCTGCACCTTCAAATACAGCGCCGATCTGTTCGAGGCCACGACCATCGCGGCCTTCGCCGAGGAATTCAGCGCGCTGCTGGCGCAGGTGGTTGCCACCCCAGACGTGCAAATAGCGACCTTGGCCCAAGACCTCGCCCAACGCGCCCGCGAACGCCGTTTGGCCGAGCAGCAAGCCCGCAGCCAACAGGGCTTGGCGCGCCTCGGCGGCGCCCGGCGCAAATCCCTTGTCACCACCGAATCCCTGGAGAACTAGGCCCATGACCATGTCCCCGTCCTCACTTGGCGGCATGCGCCGTAAAGCCATCCGTTTGGAACAAGACTCCCTGGTACGCTTCACCCCGCTACTGCCCGGCCAGTCGTTCCCGCTGTTGTGCGAACCCGCCACCGCCGGGGTCAGCCTGCCGGCCTGGGCCGAGCAGCAGCGCGAACTGCTGGAAAGCAAGTTGCTGGAACATGGCGCGATTCTCTTTCGCGGCTTCGCCGTGGGCTCGGCCAATGAATTCGACCAGTGCATCAGCGCCCTGTCCGGCGGGGCGCTGGAATACCACTTCCGCGCCTCGCCACGGACCCAGGTCGATCCCACCCTGAATATCTACACCTCCACCGACTACCCCCAGGACCAGCGGATCTTTCCGCACAACGAGCATTCCTACTCGCCGGTGTTCCCGCTGAAAATCTTCCTTTGGTGCGACATCGCCCCTGAGTGGCGCGGCGAAACGCCGATCGGCGATACCCGGGCCATCACCCTGGCCATCGACCCGGCGATCCGCGAGCGCTTCGCCGAGAAAGGCATCATGTACGTGCGCAATTACGGCGACGGCTTCGGCCTGCCCTGGCAGACGGTGTTCCAGACCGAGGACCGTGCCCAGGTCGAGGCTTACTGCGCCAACGTCGGTATTCGCGTGGAATGGAAGGAGAACAACCGCCTGCGCACCCGCCAGGTCGGCCCGGCCCTGGTGCGCCACCCGCGCAGCGGCGAGACCCTGTGGTTCAACCACGCCACCTTCTTCCACGTCAGCACCCTGCCGGCTTCGGTGCGCGACGCCCTGCAAGCCGACTTCGCCGACGACGACCTGCCGCAGAACACCTTCTACGGCGACGGCAGCCCGATCGAGCCGGAGGTGCTGGAGCATCTGCGCGCGGTTTACCTGCAGCAGATGATCGAGTTCCCCTGGCAACGTGGCGACGTGCTGCTGGTGGACAACATGCTGGCGGTGCATGCGCGCAACGAATTCAGCGGCCCGCGGCGCATTTTGGTGTCCATGGCCGAGGCGCTGAACAGCAGCGATGTGGCCCTCAGCTCCGGCCAGACATGAGCCAAGCCTGGTAGCCCGGATGCAATCCGGGAACGCCACTGCCCCCGGATTGCATCCGGGCTACGACTCTATACCCAGCCCTTTTTTCCCAGGCCAACGAATATGTCCATCGAAGGTTTCCGCCCCGCTCTGCAACAAACCCGTCACTGGCGCATCGCCCCCCACGCCGTCGCGCACCTGCGCGCCGAGCTGCCGGCCGCCATCGACCCGCAATGCCTGCACGCCGCCCTCGACCAATTGCTGGCGCGCCATGAAATCCTGCGTACCCGCCTTACCGCCGTGCCCGGCATGCAACTGCCGGTGCAGGTGATCGCCGAAGAGCTGAACTTCAGCTGGCAAGTGGTGGAAGCCAGCACGGCGGACGCCGAAGCCCATCTCCAGGCCGAGCTAGCCGCCAGCGCAGCCAACCCCGAGCAACCGCCCCTGGCCGCCGCCCTGCTGTGCAACGGCCCGAGCAAGCAGCTGTTGCTGGCCTTGCCGGCCGCCAACGCCGACGCCGCGACCCTGGAACTACTGCTAAGCGAACTCGCCGCCCTTTACCAAGGCCAGCGCCTGGACGACGAGCCGGTGCAATACGCCGACTTCGCCGAATGGCAACACGAGCTGATCAGCGGCCCGGACGGTGATGCCGGCCGCGCTTTCTGGCAACGCCAGCAGGCGGCGGAACTGCTGAACCCAGTCCATCCCTGGCAGAATCCGCGCGCGGAACAGGGCTACCGGCCGGCGCGGATCGAACAAAGCCTGCCCGCCGCAGTCCAGGACCGTCTGCACAGCACCCTCGCCGGGCTGGCCTGCCAACCGGCAACGGTTTTCGGCCTGTGCTGGGCGACCCTGCTGCAACGCCATCTGGGCTTGCCGCGCCTGCTGCTCGGCTGCTGCCACGCAGGCCGTAACGACGCCACGCAAACCGCCTTCGGCGCCTACGCCAAGGCGCTGCCGTTGCTGCTCGCGGTGGATGAAAACCAATCCCTGGCGGCGCTCAGCGGTGAGTTCGGCGCACTGCTGGCGGAGGCCGAAGCCTGGCAGGAAAGTTGGCCCGGCGAGGCGCCGGGGTTGCCCTTCAGCTTCCGCTATAGCCAATCCACGCCTGGCGCCTGGCCGATTGCGGAGCTGCAGGTCGACGGCGATCCCGCGACCCTGATGCTCGATGTGCAAGCGCGCAACGGCCAGTTCGCCTTCGCCCTGCGCTATGACGCGAACCGCCTGAGCGGGCATGCCGCCGAGCTGATCCTCGAGCAATTCCTCACCCTCTGCGAGCGGGCCTGCGCCGCCAGCCAACGCCCGCTACGCGAGGCCAGCGGCATAGGCGCGCGGCAGGCCGAATGGCTCGCCGAACTCAACCGTACGGAGGCGCACATCGCCGCGCCGGCGCTGCTGCATCAGCTGTTCGAAGCCCAGGTCGAGGCCAATCCCACCGCGATTGCCCTTAGCCATGACGGCGTCCAGCTCAGCTATGCCGAGTTGGAACGCCAGGCCAACCGCCTGGCCCATCGCCTGCGCCAAGCCGGCCTGCAAACCGGGCAACCGGTGGGACTGTTCCTCGGCCGTTCGAGCGAAGCCATAGTCGCCATCCTCGGCATTCTCAAAGCCGGCGGCGCCTATCTGCCGCTCGATCCGGCCTACCCCGCCGAGCGCCTGGCCGACATGCTGGAACAAACCCAGGCGCCGCTGCTGCTGAGCCTCAGAGCCCTGAGCGAACGCCTGCCGGCCGGCAACTACCAGACCCTCTGGCTGGATGCCGACGATGGTGCCGAGCTGCCCGAACAACGCCCGGCGCCCATCGCTCACCCGGACCAGTTGGCCTACCTGATCTTCACTTCCGGCTCCACCGGCCGGCCCAAGGGCGTGATGGTTTCGCACCGTAACGCCGTGCATTCCACCAGCGCCCGCTGGCTGGGTTACCAGGAGCCGCTGGCGTCCTTCCTGCTGGTCTCCGGCCTGGCCTTCGACAGCTCGGTGGCCGGTCTGTTCTGGAGCCTCAGCCAAGGCGGCACCCTGTGCCTGCCGCAGGACGGCCAGGTACAGGACGCCCTGGCCCTCGGCCGCTTGATCGCCGAGCAAGGCATCAGCCATTGCCTGATGCTGCCATCGCTCTATGCCCAGGTATTGGAACAAGGCGGCGAGCACCTGAGCAGCCTGCGCTGCGCCATAGTCGCCGGCGAAGCCTGCCAGGCGGCGGTGGCGGCGCGGCACCATGAGGTCTGTCCAGGCGCCGCGCTGTACAACGAATACGGCCCCACCGAAGGCAGCGTCTGGTGCAGCCTGTACCGCAGTCGGGGCGAGGAACAGGGCGTACTGCCTATCGGCCGCGCCATTGCCAATATGCGCGTGCAAGTGCTCGACGAGCGGCTGCAAGCGGTCGCCCCGGGCGTCGCCGGGGAGATCTATATCGGCGGCGCCGGCATCACCCAGGGTTACCTCGGCCGACCGGACCTCACCGCCGAGCGCTACCTGCCCGACCCCTTCGGCGCGCCGGGCAGCCGCCTGTATCGCAGCGGCGATATCGGCCGACTCAACGCTGAAGGCGAGCTGGAATTTCTCGGCCGCGTCGACCATCAGGTGAAGATCCGCGGTTTCCGCATCGAGTTGGGCGAGATCGAGGCGCGTCTGCTGGAACATCCGGCCTTGCGCGAGGCTGCGGTGATCGCCCGGCAAAACCCGGCCGGCGATGCCGAACTGGTGGCCTACGTAGTCGCCCGCGACGCCTGCCCCGGTGCGCAAACGCTACGCCAGCACCTGGCCGAGCACCTGCCGGAACATATGCAGCCGGGCGCCTACGTGGTGCTGCCGGCGCTGCCGCTGACGCCCAACGGCAAGCTCGACCGCGCCGCCCTGCCCGCCCCCGAACGCGGCGGCCAGCGCGCCTATCGTGCCCCGCGCAACGAGCGGGAAAGCCTGCTCGCCGGCCTCTGGGCAGAAGTCCTGGGTGTGGAGAAAGTCGGCCTGGACGATCACTTCTTCGAGCTGGGCGGCCACTCGCTGACCGCCACCCGCCTGATTTCACGCCTGCGTAGCGCTTTGAATATCGAAGTGCCGGTGCGCGCGCTGTTCCTCCATCCGACCTTGCTCGGCTTCGCCGAACAGGCCCTGCCGCAAGCCAGCGCGCCCGCTCTGCCGCCGATCCAACCGGCCGTTGGCGATAGCGCGCTGCCGTTATCCTTCGCCCAGGAACGCCTGTGGTTGTTCGACCGCCTGCACTCGGGCACTAGCGCCTATAACGTCGCCGAGGCCGTGCGCCTTTGCGGCGAACTCGATCAGCCGGCGCTGGAGCGCAGCTTCGCCGAGCTGCTGCGCCGCCATGCCAGCCTGCGTACCCGCTTCGTTCTGGAAAACGGCCAGCCACTGCAATATATCGACGCGCCGCGCGCCTTCCCGCTGGCGCTGCTGGACCTCAGCGGCCTGAGCGAAGCCGAGCGCGAGCAGGCGCTGCGCAGCCAACTGGACGGCCTGGCGTTGCAGCCCTTCGACCTGGCCCGTGGACCGCTGATCCGTGCCGGGCTGATGCGCCTGGACGCGCATAACCACGTACTTTGGCTGTGCCTGCACCACATCGTCACCGACGGCTGGTCGATGCGCGTGCTGACCCGCGAACTGATCGCGCTTTACAGCGCATTCAGCGCATTCAGCGCCGGGCAACCCTCGCCGCTGCCCGAGCCGGCGCTGCAATACGCCGACTTCGCCCACTGGCAGCGCCGCCAGCTCAGCCCTGAGGCCCTCAAACCCCAGCTCGACTTCTGGCTCGCCCACCACGGCAAGGACCGGCCGCTGCTGCAACTGCCCGGCATGCGCCCACGCCCGGCACTGCCCAGCCATCGCGGCGCCCAGTACGAGTTCAGCCTCGACAGCGACCTGACCCAGGCGCTGCACGGGTTGACCCAGCAACGTGGCGTAACCCTGTTCAGCACCCTGCTCGCCGCCTTCAAGCTGCTCCTTGCCGGGCACAGCGGCCAACACGACATCCGCATCGGCATCCCGATCGCCAACCGCAACCAGCAAGCGCTCGAAGGGCTAGTCGGCTTCTTCGTCAATACCCTGGCCCTGCGCAGCGATCTGAGCGGCAACCCTTCGTTCGAGGCGCTGCTGGTTCAGCTGCACGACACCATGCTGGCCGCCCACGACCACCAGGACCTGCCGTTCGAACAGCTGCTGCAAGCGCTGCCCAACACCCAGCAGCAAAGCGCACCGCTGCTGCAAGTGATGTTCGACCTGCACCGCGAACGCATCCTCAGCTCCAGCGAGTTCGGCAACTTGCAGATCAGCCCGATGGAGGAAGGCAGCAACCACAGCACCCTGTTCGACCTGATGCTGGATATCGGCGAACGCGAGCACGGCCTGGTCGCCACCTTCACCTACAGCACCGACCTGTTCGAACCCGAGCAGATCGCCCGCCTGGCCGCCGACTATGAACGGCTGCTACGCGCCGTTGTGCTCGAACCGCATACGCCTCTGAACGAACTGAGCCGCAGCCTGCAACCGCTGCCGCCAGCCGCCGCTTACGCCGCCGGCGATGCCGACAGCCAACTCTGCGAGCTGCTGATGGAAATCCTGGGAACCTCCAGCCTGGAACCGGATGCCAGCTTCTTCGAGCTCGGCGGCACCTCGCTCAAAGCGGTGCTACTGTGCGCGCGCCTGCAACAGCTGTGGGGCACGGCTATCCCGCCGCAACTGGTATTTCTGCACCCACGCCTGGAGGATCTGCGCAAGGTGCTCAGGCCCTATTGCGCAGCTAAATGAGGGGCGCCCTGCGCAGCAGCAACAAGTAGGCGCCCGCAGGCTCATGGGCGATGGGTTGAGCGCAGCGATACCCATCATGCCCTCGACTCCACCTGGCCGCGCCAGATGAAGCGTCAGGCTGGCAGTCGCTCCGAATCTGCTTGGGAACTTAAGAACGCCTATGGGCAACGGAAGGGGCTGAGAGACTGTGAAAATGCACTCGCCTACTGCGGTCAACTCCAAGCGCCCGCTGCGGTGTTGCGCTCGATTTTTTCACAGCCTCTGAGTCATCCCCAAGAATCAAATGACCGCGTTTGGTTCACGCACCCTCAATGTGGCGTGGCGGTTTCCGACGCCATACCACCATCCCACAGCCCAACCAGCCTGCCATCCGCCGCCAGGGCATAGACCAGTGGGGTCGGCGCGCCCCAGTCGACGATCATCAGCCCGTTGTTGAATCTGCCATTACCGTCATAGCTCGCACTGCCAACGGTCCAGCGCAGGCGGTACTCATTGCTCTCGCCCACGCCCTCGAGCGCCATCTGACCGGCATAGCGCGAGCCATCGCTATTGTGCCCTTCAACTCGGTACAGTCCCTTTTTCGGCACTGCGCCGCTGGCCGCTGCGTAAAGGCTCAGGCGCTCAGTCGCCGTGCCATCGGCCCATTCCCCGTCGAGCACGCCATCTGGCGCAAATGAGTACACCACCGGGTGGACATCATTCCAGTGCACGACCAGCATACGACCGGCCAGCTCGCCTTTGCCCCTGAACACATCGCGACCGATCCACCAGGTGAAATCGTAGAACGCGCCGCGCTGCGCCAGTGCCAGCATGCCAGGGTAGCGGGTGCCATCCGGATTTGTTCCGGAGACTCTGTACAGCCCAGTCAGCGTGCGGGGGGTCGCCATCGCTTCGGGCATGGGCAGCTGCGCCTGCTCGTGCACCGCGGATATGGCTGATGCCCCTTCCACTGCCTGGCCACCGCTCGAATTTGCTTTGGCCTCTGCCCCGTCATCGCCACGAAACACGAAGTCGCCGAAGAAGGACGACGACAGCCAGGGCGTCTGCTGCCCACTGGTTTCCTGATAGACGCCCTTGAGCGTTTTCTTGAATGTCTCTTCGAGATTGAGGTTGGGCGTCGCCAGCGCCAACGTCAGGTGTTTCGCGTAGGGCGAGTTGCGGCCCTCACCGTCCAGCGCCACGGCACCGGGCGAGGTGGAATACGAAACAAACAGGCTGGCGCTGGACTCGATACGCGACAGGCCGGTCGTTACGCCAGTCAGCGGATTGTCGCGACAGGCGTCGAGAATGATGATGTTGAGATCGTTGCCCGACATGGCCATGTCATTGACGATCGCCGAGGCGCTGATCGCCTTCGCCGCCAGTTCGGAGGAATCCTCGACACCATCACCGGCGGGCAGCAGGTAATTCTCGCCCTCGACTTGCACTCCATGCCCAGCAAAGAACAGCAGCCCGACACCGCCCGAGGATTTCAGCTGGGCAGAAAATTGCGCCATGGCATCAAGCATGCTCTGCCGGTCGGCGTCGATCAGCGTGGTTACCGAAAACCCTGCCTCGCTCAAGGTTCTGGTCACATCGGCGGCGTCGTTGCTCGGGTTGAGCAACGGCGCAAAGGAATAGGCATTGTTGCCGATGACCAGCGCCGAGCGCGCCTGGGCAAGCGCTGCACCATGCGCCGCTGCGCAAAGGAACAAGATGGCAAGGTGCATTGCCATCCAACGGTGTGCGCTACCTAGTCTCATCGATTCGCTCCGCACGCAATCAATGGTAGTGGGCGTCGATTGCGAATTTGGTTGCCAGATGTGCCTCAGTGGGCAAGAGTCTGCAGAGGGCCGGACGATGGGGTAGACCAAACATGGGAATACTCGAGTGCAATTGAAAATTCCGCCACCCGATTGCCGCATTAGCCCAGGACAAACGCCCACCTTGTGCTCTCTGTCTGTCGCTCCGCCAGCGCCGCGTTCGATACGACCCACACCAAGCGCAGCGCTGGCGCATGACTGACACTGACTGCCCGCTCAGGCCACTTACAGCTGTCATCGTTCACAGCGTCAGCACCACTCGAATAGCTTAGTCAAAGTTCGCGAATAGGCTCCGGGCCTACGGGAAGAAAGGCTCGGCCAGAGGCACTGGTTTAACCACAAACACCTGACAACAAAGCCTGGGCATTCAGCGCTTTTCGCCTGCCCTGCTTAGCAGCCTTGCCAGTGGCCATAGCCAACGCGGCCGCCATGCCAGGGTGAAGGCCAAAGCGAGACCGCTCGGCGGTAGCAGGAGCAACCAGATCAGGCTGCCGAAAGCCGCTCCTTGGTAAGCCCAGGCCAGCAGCAGGCTCAACGACAGGCAGCCCCAGCCCATCGGCGTCACCCGGGATTGGCGTTGACTGCGGATTTTCACTGCCCGCCAGTGTTTATCCTGGGCCAGGCATAGACAGGCCAGACCGAGCAGATGCAGCGCCACCAGGCTGGTAGTCAGCAATAGTTCAAGCATCTTCCTGGGCCTCGCCTAGCAGCGCCCGAGTCCGAGTCTCGCGCCGGGCCAGGCGTAGCCAGGCACCGCCAGACAGCCCGGCCACCAGCAGCAAAACACCATCCACCCCGGCCACGGCCCATTGGCCTTGGCCCAAGGTGCGCCACAGATAGTCGCCGGTAGTCAGGCCGTTGAGCAGCGGCACTGCCAGCGCTAGTAAGCCAATGACTGCACACTGGACTCGCCAGGGTGCACGATGCTCGGCGCGGTAAACGCTCAAGCTGCTGTGCAGCACCGCAGCCAACCAGGCGGCGAAAAACAACCAGACCTCCCAGCTCGCGCGCTGCGCAAGAGTCGCCGGTAACAAGCGATTAGCCGCCAGCATGGCCAGGGTCGCCAAGGGCAGCCCGGTGATCAGACTGACGGCGAGAACCTGCATCAAGCGCAGGCCGGCACGGCCCTCGGGCAAGCGCAGGCGGCGTTTCTCGATCCAATACAGCAGACCGCTGGCCAGCATCAGGCAGCCGCTGATGCCCGCAAGGAAGTACAGAGCACGCAGCAGCGGCTGTTGGAAGTGCGCCACATGCAGCCCGGCCAGCAGGCTATAGGTGGCAGCCGCCGGCTTGAGCCGCGACTGATGCAGCAACTGTCCGCTGGCCCCGTCGAAGAACAGAGTCTCACCGTCGCTGCTCAAGCGATCCGCCAGGGAACGGCTGATTTCCACATAGGCGCCAGCGTCGCCCGGGTGCCAAACGCGGACAAAGGCCGGTTCGCCGCCCTGCCATATCGCCCGGGCCTGTGCGGCCATGGCATCCAGGGATGCCAGTCGGCCTGGCTGGCCCGACGGCGGTCGATTGAAGGTATCGCGCGCTTCGCTGGCGAATTCGCCGGGCTGCTCCGGGTAAGCCGCGAGGAGGCCAGCCGGCAGATACTGGGGAAAACTAATGAGCAGACCGCTCAACAGGATGAGCAGAAAAAACGGCAGGGCGAACACCCCGGACAAATTGTGCAGATCCAGCAAACGCCGCGGCGCCTTGTCCGGGCGGAAGCTGAAGAAATCCTTGAACAGCCGCACATGGATCAGCACCCCGGCCACTATCACCAACAAACCGACCATGCTGGCCAGGCCCACCAGCAACAGGCCCAGGCTACCGGCCTCCAGATGCAGCATGTAATGAAAGCGGTAGAAGAAGTCACCGCCCCGGCTACTGGTCGCCGCTACCACACGGCCAGTAGCCGGATCGATAAATTGGCTTTGCCCTTGATCCTGTAGATCCCAGGACTGCAGGCGCAGCACGGGAACCCGGCTGTTGGGCAGCTCCACATACCATTGTTCCAGCGCCTGCCCCACCGTTAGACGCTCAACCTCAGGCAATATCTGACGGTCCAGGGACAGCTCGGCGACAGGTGCTGACAAGCGCGTCTGCGGCAGCATCCAGCGATCCAGTTCGCTGTCGTATAGGGCCAGGCTGCCCATAAAGAAGGCGACAAACAGCACCCCGGCGCTGGTCAGGCCGAGCACGCTGTGCAGCCAGAGCATGGCCTGGCGTAAGTTGGCAAACATCAACCTGCGCCCCAGCCGCGGCTGACCAACCCGAACAGGACGCTAGCCGCCATCAGTACGGCCCAGAGCCGCAGCGGTCGCTGCGCTGCAAAGGCCAATAGCGCCAGCGCCGGATAGAGCACAAAACCCAACAACGTGCCGACAATCACCGCCTCGCTGCGCTCCAGCCCCAACCGTGACAATGCGACGGCGATACACTCCGTCAGGGTCCAGATAACCCCATAGCTACCGATCAGCACGGCCAGCAGATAGGCAGCGCGCGCAAGGGCAGCGTTGGTGCCAGAGGGTTTAGCAGGCCGTTGAAAAACTACCTGCGTTGGCAATACGGCGTTAAAAACAGGCTCGGAATGCTCATTTACAGCACGTAAACTCCGCTTCCTCGCCTGTTTTTGCCTTGTCTTGCCTGCCTCGCCTACGTTTTTCAACGGCCTGTTAGTGGCGGCAGTTCGCACAGATATCTCCTTGAGTCGAGCCCCCGGATTGCCTAGTGCCCGTTCGCTGAATCGAGGCGGCTACGGGCGGCAAAACGACAAAAGCCCGGCTCCCCTAAGAGCCGGGCTTTGTACCTGCGGTAGACCTTAGAACTTGGCGCGCAGGGTCATAGTGGCAGCACGTGGGTCACCCCAGATATTGCCGTCCTGGAACGTATTGATGCGCTGGTAGTACCTCTTGTCGGTCAGGTTGGTGACCAGAAAATCAGCCGACAACTGCGGGGTGATCTGGTAGCCAAACCCGGCATCGAACAGGGTGTAACCGCTCTGCTGCAGCTTGGCATCCCCCAGCGGCGTGACGGTATTGTAGGTTTTGCTGACGCTGTTCATGCTCGCCTGCAGATTCCAACGCTGCAAGTCACCCGGCAGTTGGTAGCGGGTCCATACGCGCAAGATATGCTTGGGCGTGAAGATTTTCACCTGGTCGGTGCTGTTCAGATGATCTTTATGGGTATAGGTGTAGTTGGCATTCAAGGTCCAGTCGGCGGTCAGCTGTCCGTTGAGCTCAGTCTCGAAACCACGGCTGCGGGCCTTGCCGCCGGCCACTGAGGCCTCCCCATCAGGATCATTGAGATCTTCTATGGCGCGGTTCTCCTCTTCCACCTGGAACAGGGCGAAAGAGGCTGCCAATGCACCGTCCAGATACTCGCCCTTGATACCAGCTTCCCACTGCTCACCCTGCAGTGGCTCGAGCATGTCGCCGCTGATATCGCGGGTGCGCGCATCATGCGGCTGGAACACTTCGGCGTAGCTGGCATAGAGGGAGTAGGTATCGTTGAGGTCATAGACCAAGCCAGCGAAGGGGGTGAACTCCCGGTTAACCTTGTCCTTTACCCGTTGATCAGCTAGCGGTATAGCAGGATCGTCCTTGTTCACTCTATCGGTTACGTTTCGGGTGATGTCCCACCAGCTCATGCGGCCACCCAGCACCAGCGTCAACGGCTCGGCCAGGCTCAAGCGCAGGTTGCTGTAGATGCCGCGCTGACGGGTATCGGTGAAAATGTTCTGGGAATGTGCAAAGTCAGGCTCGGCCACATCTATTGATGGATTGAATACGTCCACCGCTTGCTTGGGATCGGAGTCGTAGTCCCCTTTGTTGTAAAACTTGGAGCGCGAGTAGTTGGCTCCAACCAACAGCTTATGCTCACGGCCGAACAGGCTAAACGGCCCATCGACATAGGCATCCACCTCATCCTGCTTTTCACGGTAGTCGAAGCGGAGGGCGTTGATAGTCACCAGGTTGTCCGCGGGGTCTATGCCCCCTGCATTGCGCGCATAAGCCTGAGTCAGGTCGAAGTTGTTCTGCGTGTGGCGCAGGGAAAGCTTGGCCTTCCAGCCATCAGCCAGTTGCTGCTCCAGCTCGGCGAAGGCGCTATCGCTCCAGAAGTAATCACGGTTCCAATCTTCACCGTAAAAGTTGTCGCGCGATGGTTTGACCAAGGAATACTTTTCGCCAGCCCCTCGATAGGCCGGCAACGACCGCTGCGCTCCACGCGCATCCACTTCCTGATGGCTAACGCCAAAAGTCAGCAATGTATCTGGAGTCAGGTCGGCTTCCAGCACACCATAAAACAGATTGCTCTTTTCATCGCCGCCGTCGTAATAGAAATGCCGATCGCGCTTACTGGCCACCGTACGCCCGCGGATATTGCCGCTTTCGGTCAAAGGGCCGGTAACGTCGATCATGCCACGGTAGTCGTCCCAGGAGCCGGCACTCAGCTCGCCGGACACCGCCGCTTCGGCCTGCGGACGCTTGCGCACCAGATTGATGGTGCCGCCGGTACCGCCGGCACCATTGAGGATGCCGGCCGGTCCCTTGAGCACTTCGACCCGCTCGTACATCGCCAGGTTCGGCGAGAGGAAGATGCGGTTGTCCATGGTGGTAGGTGTGCCATCCAGCGACAGCGAGTTGATCTCAAAACCGCGGGCGAAAAAAACCATGCGATTGGCGTCGATGCGTTGCACCGTCACCCCACCGACCTGTTTCATGGCCTGTTCCAGGGTATAGAGGTTCTGTTCCTCGATACGCTGCTGGCCGACCACATTGACCGTCTGCGGGACTTCGCGCAGCTTGAGCGGGACTTTCGAGCCCGCGGTCACCACCGTTTCGTCGTCTTGTTTACCGGTGATGGTCTGCGTCGGCAGATCCAGGGCATCAGTTTGCGTAGCCTGCTCTTCCGACCAGGCCGCACCTGAGAAGGCGATGCCACTCAGCATAAATGGCATCAACAGACGCTTGGAAACCCGCGCGCCCTGCTTTGACCGCTTTCCCCGATGCTGCATACATTCCCCCCTTGTGCTTATCAAATAAAGTCGCTAACGATAACGATTTGCAATTGTAACTACGCAAAGCCCCATTCCACAAGCCTTTGCCGGACCGTGCCGTATAAGCCCCTCGGGCGTTAATCCATCTAGTTGTCTGTGTTCCCGCCACCAAGACTCAACCAATGGCAACGGCCAACTGTTCTTGCACCGGCCTGAAGGCGCTCTTATCCAGCTCGCTCAGTTGACCGGCGTCGCACTTGATCACCCGATCGGCCACGGCGAAGTAGCGGTCGTCGTGACTAATGGCGATAACCGTCTTGCCGCGCGCTTTCAATTCGGGCAGCAGTTCCAGATAGAAGAAGGCGCGGAACAGCGGATCCTGGTCCGCCGCCCACTCGTCGAGCAGCAGGATCGGTCGTTCCTCCAGCAATGCCACCAGCAAGGCCAGACGCTTGCGCTGCCCCTGGGACAACCGCGTGGTGGAAAGCAGGCCGGCAGAATCGATGGAAACTTTGCGCTCCATACGCAAGCGAACCAGCCAAGCCTGTGCCAGCGCCATATCGAAGTCGCCTTCAGGGCCGACCAGACGCTCGAACAGATGGAAGCTGGAAAGCACCGTGGAAAAATGACTGCGGTACCAATCCCGCCGGTCATCGATGATTTCTTCGCCATGCAGGCTCAATAGACCGCCGCTCGGGCGATAAAGGCCGGTCAGCAACTTGGCCAGGGTCGATTTGCCGCTGCCATTACCACCGACGATGAACAGCGTTTCGCCCGCATGGACATGCAGGTCGATCGGCCCCAGATGGAAGCCGTAGTCGTCACAGACCGGCGGGTATTCGTAAGTCAGCCCTTCGAGTTTAAGCAGCATCTCGCCGCTGCTGGGAAAGCGGGGCTGCTGGGCGGTGAACTCGGGACGGCAGGGCGCCAGGGTCAACGACTCGATCTTCGCCAACGCCACGTTCCCGGCAACCAGGGTCGGCAGGCTGCCGATCAGATCGTTGAGCGGCATACGCAAAAACATCAGCACCAGAACGAAAGCCGCCACCGTGGCTGCGGCTATGCCCAGCAAAGCCCCAGCGGCAAACAAGCTGCCGGCCAGGCCGAGAATCAGCGTTACCGTCCAGTTCAGGCTGAGCGTCCAATAACGATCGGCCAGCACCTCGTTGCCCCGCGCCCGATCGGCGGCGGTAAGCAGGTCGAGTTCATAGAAACGCTGCTTGCGCGCTGTATTCAGCGCCAGCTCGTAGCGCCCTTCGATGGCCGAGGTATAGGCCGCGTATAACTGATCATCGGTGTCGCGCACCACTTTCATCAGCTCACGCATGCGCGCGAACCAGCCATGAGCCAACCAAACACCCAGCCCCAACAGCACCCCGCACAGCAGCGCCAGTTGCCAGGACAACCAGGCCAGATAGACACAGCCGCCGAGCATCAGGATGCCGTTGTAAAGGACGAAAGGCAGGCGGTTGAACGCCTGGCCTATGGACTCGACATCCTTACTCAGAGTGGCATACAGCGCGGGGGTACCGATCTTCTCCAATTGCTCGATCGGCGTGTCCAGCAGCCGCTTGACCAATTGCAGGCGCAATTCGTAGACCACCCGGTGACCGAGGGCGGTCAGCAAGGCTTGAGAGCCGAAACCGCAAGCGAACAGCACCAGCAGCAGACCGAGGTACAGGCCACCTTGGGTCGCGCCCATGACCTGGGTACCGGCGATCAGTTGGTTGATTTCATTGAGCAGCGCGATACCCGCCGCCGCGCTCGCCAAACTGCCGAGCAGAGCCAGCGTGAGCAGACCTCGATGGCGTTGTAGCAAAGACATAAAGACCGTCATGGGTGTCCCTCGGTAGGCTTATTCATAGGCTTGCAACAGGCTGTCGATTTGCGCCCATTGGTCCTCTGCAGTCGTCAGGCAGGCCTGCTCTATTAGCGCGGCCATATCGCACAGGCGCGGATGGGCGAACAGCTCGGCCAAGGCAACTTCGCAGGCGAACTCGCGGTTCACCCGTGCCTGGATACGCACCAACTGCAAGGATTGCGCGCCGAGGGCGAAGAGCTCGTCCTGGCGCGAGATTGTGCTCACCCCCAGCACCTCCGACCAGATCGCAGCCAGGCGCTCTTCGCTGTCGCCGGTCGGCGGCATCGCCGCTTCGGTCGCACTCCAGACAGGCGCAGGCAATGCCTGGCGATCGACCTTGCCATTGGCGTTGAGGGGGAAGTTGTCCAACCTGACGAACGCCGACGGCAGCATGTACACCGGCAATCGTTCGCGCAGGTATGGGCCGAGGCTTTCGCTGGCCAACTCAGGTGCGGCGCGCAGGTAGGCGACCAACGCATCCTGCCCGCCGGGCGCTTTGCGCACGACCACGACGGTTTGTTGCACCTCGTCATGGGCATTCATTGCCGCCTCGATTTCGCCCAATTCGATACGAAAACCGCGCAGCTTCACCTGAAAATCCCGCCGTCCGAGGAACTCGACACTGCCGTCGGCGCGATAGCGCGCCAGATCGCCCGTACGGTAGAGCCGGCTGCCGGGGCCTGCGCCCGGCGCCCCGGTCACGGCAAAGGGATTGGGCACAAAGGCCATCGCGGTCAGCTCCGGCCGCCCGGCATAGCCACGGGCCAGGCCGGCACCGCCGATATACAACTCCCCGACGACGCCGGGCGGCTGGGGTTGCAGGTACTCATCGAGAATATACAAACGGTTATTGGCCAACGGCCGACCGATGGGAACGACCGCGCCGTCCACTCGTTCGACCGGCTGCGCCGCCGACCACACGGTGGTTTCGGTCGGCCCGTAGACATTGCTCAGCTGCACGCCGCGCGCCAGCAGACGCTCGGCCAGTTCGCCGGCCAGCGCTTCGCCGCCACAAAGCACGCGAAGCCCTCGCCAAGCTGGGCTGTCGTACTCCAAGAGCATCTGCCAGGTGGCCGGCGTCGCCTGCATCACGCTGATCGACTGGCTCTCCAGCAGCTCGATCAAGGCGGCCGGTTGCAGGGTTTGCTCGCGGCTGGCGAGTACCACACAGGCCCCATGCAACAACGGCAGAAACAACTCCAGAGCGGCGATATCGAAGCCCAGGGTGGTCACCGCCAGTAACCGATCATTCGCCGTCAGGCGCGCATGCGCTTGGATACCCCGGAGAAAATTGGCCAATGCTTCGCGTTCGATCTGCACGCCCTTGGGGCGGCCGGTAGAGCCGGAGGTATAGAGGCTGTAAGCCAGCTGCCGCGGATGCAGCGGCAAGCCGGGGTTCGCTTCGCTGAGTGTCGCCAGGGTCGGCTCCAGCGACTCCAAGGCGACCACCGGCAGGCCGTTATCGAACACACCAAGTAAGGCTTCACGGGTCAGTACCAGACGCGGGGCAGCCTGGGCGAGGATATCGGCGTTACGCGCCGGTGGCTGCGCCGGATCGATCGGCAGGTAGGCGGCGCCGGTCTTGTGGATGGCCAGCAATGCCACCAGCAGCGCGGCCTCGCGCTCCAGGCAGACGCCGATCAACTGCTCGTCGCACACGCCTTTCTCGAGCAGCCAGTGCGCCAGGCGATTGGCCCGGGCATTCAGCTCGGCGTAGCTCAGCCGCTCCGTACCGCAGACCAATGCGCTGCGCTCGGGTGCGGCCAGCGCACGCCGCTCGAACAGCGCCAGCATGTCGTCGCCCG
This sequence comes from uncultured Pseudomonas sp., assembly GCA_966210885.1. Classification (GTDB taxonomy): domain Bacteria; phylum Pseudomonadota; class Gammaproteobacteria; order Pseudomonadales; family Pseudomonadaceae; genus Aquipseudomonas. The sequence continues at coordinate 19,742 of CBIHLQ010000054.1, read as the reverse complement.
ACGTCAGCGCCTGCTCGCTGCGGTTCCATTGCTGCAACAACAGCTCGCGCTCGCTGCTCGCCAACAGCGGCAACTGCCAGACACCCGAGTCGGGACTGTCCAGCAAGGCCGCCAACAACTGTTGGTAATGCGCGGCCATGCGCATGGCGGTGGCCGGCAGGAACAGATCGAGACGGTACTCCAACTCGCAGTGCACGCCATCCGGACGCACCGCGACATCCAGGCTCAGGTCGAACTTGGCGCTGTCGGCTTCGATCAGCACCTGCTCGATCTGGATGTCCGCCAGGTTCATGCGCACCGCTGCGCCGCTGCTCAGGTTGAACATCGCCTGGAACAGCGGCGTGCGACTCGGATCGCGCTCGACGTGCAATTGTTCCAGCAACAGTTCGAACGGCAACTCGGCGTGATCCAGCGCCGCCAAGGACTCCTGGCGCAACCGACGGAAGAGTTCGCGACCGGTCAGTTGCTTTCCCAAATCGACGCGGTAGATCAGGGTGTTGACGAAAAAGCCGATCAGCTCTTCCAGCTCGCAGCGGCTGCGCGCCGCATGGGGCACACCGATGGCAAATGCCTGTTGACCGCTGTAGCGCGCCAGCAGCAATTGCCAGGTCGCGAGTAACAGCACGAAGGGCGTGCAACCCTCGGCCCGACAAAATGCCTGCGCCCGTTCGGCGAGTTCACTCGGCAGGGCGAAACGCAGGCGCTGCCCGTGCTGACTCGGCTTGGCCGGACGCGGCAGATCGGTGGGCAATTCCAGCGCGGGCACACGCTCGCCGAGATAGTTGCGCCAATGCTGCAGCTCCGTCGTCAAGACCTCGTCTTGCAGCTGCTGGCGTTGCCAGACGGCGTAGTCGGCATACTGCACGGGCAGCGCCGGCAGTTCAGGCGTTTGTCCCGCCAGGGCCTGCGCATAAGCGGCGGCCAGGTCACGAACCAGAATGGGGTTGGACCAGGCATCCGAAACGATATGGTGCATGGCCAGCAACAGCCCATGGTCCTGCTCGTCGAAGCGCAGCAAGGTCACCCGCAGCAATGGAGCCTGGGCCAGGTCGAAGGGGCGCGCCACTTCATCCTGCAAACGCCGGCCGAGTGTTTCCAGCCGCGTCGCTTCAGACAGGCCGGCGTGTTGTTCGCCGAGCAGACTGAAAGGCACCTCGGCCAGCACCACCTGCCTCGGCTCGCCTTGGCTATCCTCGAAGCGCGTGCGCAACACGGCGTGGCGAACGATCAAGGCGTTGAAAGCACTCTCCAGTGCCTGCACATCGAGCCGCCCTTGCAAACGGAAGGCCCGCGTCAGGTTATAGGCGGTCGACCCCGGGTCGAGCCGCTGCAAAAACCACAAGCGCTGTTGAGCGAAGGAGAGAGGGGCCGGGTCGGTCGACGACCGGGGGCATAGGCTATCGGTCTGAGATGCTTGGTCCTCAAGCAGCAGCGCCAACAAGGCGCTATCGAGCTCATTCATGCTGGGTGGTATCCGAAATCAGGCTCCGGCGGGAGGCCGCTAAATGCGCACAGATACTAAATACAAATGATAATTATTGTCAAAGTCAACATGGACAATAACCGATTGATCGGCCTCAGATTCCTGCTCGGATGTGTCGCTCCGCGCGCCGCCACACCAGTCGTCGCGCCCTGACCGTCAAGTCCGCAGCGCTTCTATATCGCTCAATATCAGGCACCTCGCCGGCAGCATCGGCATGCGCCGGGTCGACACGTTGAGGTCTTGCTCGGCGATGGTGTAGTGCATGCGTCGGCAGAACAGCTGCAATGCGCTTTCGATCAGCACAATGGTCAGGTATTCGCCGGGGCATCGATGGTGGTATTCGGCGCTGGCGCCGCCCTGGGGAATGAAGCTGTAAGCGTCGCCCTGCCAACCGACGAAGCGCTCAGGCATGAATACCTCGGGTTGCTCCCAGGTGGCGGGGTCGCGGTTGGTGCCGTACAGATCCAGCAATACCCGGGTGCCGGCCTTGAACCCATACCCTTCCCACTCGAAATCCTGGCGCACCCGCGCCGCGATAAACGGAAAGAACGCGTAAAGGCGACGCACTTCATGGGTGAACGGGCGCAACCAGCCATCGTCGCGGGCCAGGCGCCTTTGCCATTCGGGATGACGATGCAGCTCCAGCAGGGCGAATACGATAAAGCGCGCGACGGCCACGGTCGGGCGCAGCAAGTTGAGCAGTTCGACGGCCGCGACAGGCCTGCTCAAGAGCTCGCCATCATAGCCACGATGGCGACTGACCAGGGCGATGGCCGAATCCACCGGGGCATCGAAGCGTCCGTCGCGTTGCCCGTCGATAAGCTCGCTGGCCCAGGCCTGCGCCTTGCTGCGCGCGCGGCGAGCCGCCAGTTGCCCCCAACCGATGCGCCCGCCGCCATCGATCATCGCCGCCAACTGCTGACGGCGCTGCAGCGCTTCATCGTCGCCCAAGGGCACGCCCGCCCAGCGGCATACGGCTTTGCACAGGAGCATCTCGATCTCCGGCAAAATCACCACATGGGACTGGCCTTCCCAGCGCTGCAGCGCCGCCAGCCACTGGTGCTCGGCCAGGCGCACCAGCCGCTCGACGCGCTCGGTATTCAGCGCCTGGAGAAACAACCGCTTGCGCTGCAGGTGCTCGGGGCCATCCATGCCCTGCACGCCACCGACCCCGAGCAGGGTTTTCTGCAAGATGCGCGGCAGGGCGTTTTTACGGCTGAACAATTGCTGGTCGTAAAACAATTCGGCGGCCATCTCGCCGCGCAGGCACAGGGTGTATTGCAACAGTAAACGCGTGGCGAACACCGGGCTGTCATAGCGCTGGCAGCGATTGGAGATAAACAGGCAGCCCTCGCGCAATAGCGCCGCCGAACTGTCGAGCAGGGTGTGGCCGGGGATTTTTCGCATACACCACTCCATGGTCGATTCGGCATTGCGGTGCCGCGAACAGCGACACCGATCTGAGCAATCGACCCTGCCGGGGGCAAACAGTTTTGCCTGTCCGTCGGGCCAAAAGCGCTGGCGTAGAGCTGGCCACGCCCTGCACCGCCGCTTCGCCACGCCGGCGCCCCGGTAGCCGTTTATCGCGTGCGTTGAACAGCGCCAACGGATCGACGGTCGGTTAATTACCCCGCCCCAGCGAAGGAGTCACGCCATGCTCGTATCCGCCCCCGAATCGTCGTCGCCATCACCGAAAGCGCTCATTCCGTACCAGAACGTGCATGGCTGGGAGCGCACCGCGTCGATTGGTGGCGGCCTGCTGCTGATCGCCAAGGGCCTGCGCAGAGGCGGGCTGTCCGGCTTGATCAACCTGGGCCTGGGCGGCATGGGCATATGGCGCGGGGTCACCGGCCACTGCGAGGTCAAACGGGTGCTCGAACGGACGCTGACGACGCCCACCCAACAGACACTGTGCAGCGACACCCGGCCGATGCCGCAGTTGCATATGGAAGCGCCCACGCCCGCCACGGACCAGAACGTCGACGAACCGCCACGGGCAACTGACCCGGCCGCTTGAACCGACTGCCTGAGATTGGAGAAACGAAATGCTCAAGATACCGCCCCGGATAGACCCGGACGCTTCGAAGCCCGGCGATATACAAGGCTGGGAACGCGCCCTGTCGACCGCATTGGGTTTGGGTCTGCTGGGCCTGGGCCTGAATCGGCGCGACGAGTTCGGCCTGGGCAGCATCGGCTTCGGCGTGGTGCTGTTGGCCCGCGGCCTGACCGGCCATTGCAGCGTGACCGGGATGATCAGATCGCCCCACGATGAGCTGCGCTATCTGCAAGACGAATTGCACAAGGGCAAACAGCGCATGGCCGAGCTGTACCAGAAGACCGCGACCCTCACCTCGCGCTGAGAGCAGAAACGACCGCGGGCGCATTACGCGCCCGCGGTCCAAATCCCCTCTGCCGGCCTATTTCAGTTGGGCCGGAAATCCATCAGCAGACGCAAGTAGGACGTCATGTTCTTGCCGCCGACCGTGCCCTGATAGCCGTGGCTGTCGAACTGCGTGCTCTTGAACAGATCGACGCGGAAACGCGGGTTGCGCTCGTAGGTGCGGCCCAGGGTGCTGGTCACGCGGCTGTCGAACAGGTCGGCACTGACCTTGACGAATTCGCGCGGGTTGCGCCGGCCATTGGCGCCGCTGTTGTTCGGGCTGCTGAAGATGTCGCCGGTGGCGGTCATCGCCGTGCTGTAGTACTCGCGGCCGCGCAGGCTGGTCTTGCCGCTGGCGATGACGAACTGGCCGGTGGCCGGACGGTAGCGGTCGCCTTCGGTCAGGTAGCTGCCCAGCACGTCATAGAGTGCGTAGCTGCTGCCGGTGCCGCGCTCCTTGTTACGCAGGTCGAAGATGAACACGCCGGCCGCGCCTATCACCTGCATCTCGATCTGCCCCAGGCTGGCGTTGTTCTGCACCAGCAACGCGGTGTCTTCATCGACGCCGAAGGCGAACGGCACCTGGGTGTAGTCGGCCAGGCGCACGATACGGCCCTGGCGGCCACGCTCGCTGAAGTGGGTGTCGAGCAGGCCGTAGTCGAAGAAGCCGAAACCGCCCTGCATGTCGTAGGACAGGTCGTCGCCGCTCGGCGTGGTGTACACGCCATAACGCAGCCCGTCGTAGCTTTCGCCACCGGTGACCATCGGCCCCTGGACCATGATCGCGGTGCCCGCACTGGTGCCGGCGAGTACCGCACCGGCGGCGTGCCGGGCGCGGATCGCGGCCAGCGCCGGACTGTCGGCGCGGGTGGCGGTTTGCAGGGTCTGGGTCAGGCGCGACTGATCGCCGCCGCCGAAGAAGAAGCCGGTCATGCTATTGATCTGACTGACGACTTGCGGGTTGCTGTTGTTGCTGATCTGGTCGAGGTCGATGGGAATCCATTGCGCATCGACGGCGCCATAGGTTTCCAGCAGGTTGGCGTAAAACTCGCCGTTACTCCTGGAGTTGCGCGCCTCCGGGGTGCCGGCGTCGGGGTCGTCGCTCTCCGGGATGGAAGCGGCGGTGATCACGCCGATCCGCGCCTGGCCGCTGCCGCCGGCCAGTTGAATCAGTTTCTGATAAATCGCCGCGTTGTCGTCTTTCAAACCGCCGCCGATCAACAGCAACGGGCCGGCGCAATAGCCGACGGCCGGCAAGCAGGCGAGGATCAATACGCTACAACGCAACAGCATTTTTCTAAGCATCATGTTTCGAGTTCTCCGAGACGTGCCGTTACCGGCACTCTTTTTGTGGGTGTTGTGAAACGGGAACTACAACGGAAACGCCACACTGCGAGTTTTTAGGTAATGCCTGCCTCCTATCGATAAACCGGAAATTCAATAAACCGAGAACTGGGTGAAATAGCCTTTTTCGATGCGCCGGTAGACGCCATTGCCGAGGATTTCCAGCAAGGCCCGGTCGAGCCGCTCGCGCAGTTCCTGGTTACCCTTGCGCACGGCGATGCCCTGGCCCTTGCCGAAGATCGACGGGGCCACGACCTTGTTGCCGACCTGCTCGAAGTTCTGTCCGCGCTCGCTGTCGAGAAAGCCGAAATAGCCGGACACGGCGTCGTCGAGCACCACCTCCACGCGCCCGTCATACAGCGCCTGGTACATGGCCTCGGTGCTGTCGAAGCGCTGCAGTTGCACGTGCTTTGCGTACTTGGCGCTGAGGTACTTGTCGTAGGTAGTGCCGCGCTGCACGCCGACCTGCTTACCCTTGATCCGCCGCGGGGTGATGATCACCTCGTGCACCACCCCCTTGCGGGCGAAGAACAACGCCGGGGTTTGCGCATACCTGTTGGTGAAATCGACCTTCTGCTGGCGCTCCTCGGTGATCGACATCGAGGCCAGTACCAGGTCGGCGCGGCCTTCCTGCAAGGCCGGAATCAGGTCGTCCCAAGCGAAGCGCTGCAGCTCGCATTCGACCTTCATCTGCTGGCACAGCGCCTGGGCGATATCGACGTTGAAGCCGCGCAGTTGGCCATTGGCGTCCAGCTCTTCGAAGGGCGGAAACTGCCCCTCCATCGCCACCCGCAAAGGTGCCGCGTGCAGGCCGGCGGCCAAGAAGCATCCGAGAATTACCAGCACTATGCGCATATCCAACTACCCCGTGCGTGTGGTGGAGCGACTAGCAAGAAAAAATGCACGCTGTTCGATCGGCCTGAAGCGCCGGGTTTCGAAGCGGTAGCGCGCTGTCGGTAACCGAGAAAAAAGGCGCCGGGACGACGCCGTAAGGTCAAAGGAGCAATCGAAGAGACCTTCAAAGGGTGCCATTCGGTAAGCCCCCGAGATGCAATCGGGGGGCCTGCAACGCTTACAACAGGCTCAGCGGGTATTCGATGATCAGGCGCACGTCCTGCAGGTCGCTATCGAATGCCGTGGAGCGGTGGGTGGCCTGACGCAGGCGCAGGGAGAGGTCCTTGGCGGCACCGGACTGCACCACGTACTTGGCCTCCAGATCGCGTTCCCAGTGCTTCTCGTCATCGCCAGCCCAGCCGGCGAAGGCGCCGTTCGGATCGGCCTTGGTGCCATCGATGTCATCGCCCTTGATGTAGCGCGCCATAAAGCTCAGGCCCGGTACGCCGAAGCTGGCCATGTTGAGGTCGTAACGGATCTGGAAGGAACGCTCGTTGGGGGCGTTGAAGTCGGAGTACTGCACCGAGTTCGCCAGCCAGATCGAGTCGCCGCCGACGTAGTCGAAGAACTCGTCGCCGCTGACTTTCTGGTAGGCCAGGCTCAGCTTGTGCGCGCCGAAGCTGTAAGCGCCCTTGAGCGAGTAGGTCAGGGTGTCGAGGTCGCCGGCCAGGGCCTTGCCCTCGTCGTCGGTCTTGTAGGCCACTAGGTCGAAGCTCAGGGACTGCTCATCGCTCAGCGGCATGCTGTAGTAGACGTTGCCGAAGTACTGGCGCCAGACGTCTTCGGCTTCGCTGCCGTAGAACATCACGCTGAGGTTGTCGTTGATGTTGTAGGTGCCGCCGAGGAAGTCGACGCTGCGGGCTTCGACTTCGGCGTATTCGGTGGTCAGCGCGCCGTCGGAGTTGCTCGAGTTACGACGGTTGATCGCGGTGAAGTGGCCAGCCTCGAAGGAGAAGTCCTTGAATTCGCTGCTGCTCAGCTGGAAGCCAGTGGCGGTTTCCGGCAACAGGCGCGAGTCGCCGGTAGCGAATACCGGTGCGGTCGGACGCTGTTCGCCGAATTTCAGTACGGTTGAGGAGATGCGAGCCTTGACCGCGCCGCCCATTTCCCCGGTGGAGTCTTCGATACGGCCGTCGCCGTCGACCGGCAGGATGCCGTTGCCGACGCTGCCGCGACCGCCGTCCAGCTTGATGCCGCCGTAGGCGTAGGCATCGACGCCGACACCCACGGTGCCCTGGGTGAAGCCGGAGGCGAAGTGGGCATGGATGCCGTGCGCCCACTCTTCACGGGTGTTGCGGTCGCTGTTGACGAAGTTGCGGTTCATGTACAGGTTGCGGTTCAGCAGATCCAGCGAGCTGTCCTCGACAAAGCCCTTGGATTCCTGCTGGTCGCCGGCGACGGCGAACTGCGAGCCCGCAGCGACCGCCAGGGCGATCAGGCTCAGTTTTACGACTTTCATGGCTTACTCCATTTGGTTTTATATTTTCAACAAGAAGCCGACCTTCAACGGTGGCTCCCCTTTCAGCTCCGCCACTAGACGAATTGCTCCAGCGACAACACCGGCGGACACACACCCTTGCTGATCACCGCCTCCAGACACAGGGTCGTGTCGGACTCTGCCCAGCAGACGAAGTAACCCTTGCTCTTCAGCCGCTTGAGCTTGAACGCCCACTCCAGTTCGATCGCTTCCTGCACCGCCCGCAAGCAGGTCGGCAGTTTGATAATCGAGTAGAAGCCGGCCGGGGTTTGCACCCGTTCAAGCACCTGCGGTGCCGGTTGCACGGTGGTCCATTGCGCGAGGGCATGGGCCGGCAAGAGTTTCTCCAGGGCAAAGGATTCCAGCCTGCTTAACTGCATACAGACGCTCGGGTAGTTCATGGGTGTGGTCATCGCCGCGTAACAACCTGCTAGCGCGGCGGCTTATCAGGCGATCAGAGCGCGGTCAGCCCGCTCACTTTGGCCAGGGTCTGCGCGACTTCGCCGCGGCTCACCGTGGCCTCGGGGTCGAAGCGCCCTTGCTCGGCGCTCAGCCAGCCTTCGCCGACGGTCAGGCGGGCCGCGTCGGCCAACGCCTGATCGACTCCTTCCAGGTCGTTCAGCGTCGCGCTCTTACTCAACGTCACGCCGCGGAAACCTTCGACCAGCGCCTTGCTGGCCAGGGCCCATTCCTTGCGGGTTACGGCCCGCTCGCCTTCGAAGGTTTCCGCGCCGGTCATCCAGCCGTTGGACAGCACCACCTCCAACTGGCTGCGCAGCGGGTCGTCGGCGGCGATATCGGTGAGGCTCGGCAACTTGTCGAGATTCGGCTCGCCAGCCAGGGTCATTTGCAGCGCGTTGGCCAGCTCCCGACGGGTGATCGGCCGCTGCGGCTCGAAGGCGTTCTGCGCGTTGACCGTCATCAGGCCGCGGAAGCTGACGGCGCGAATCGCCTCGCTGGCGGCGCCGCTGCCGGCATCCTTGGGCGCGCTCAGGGCCGGGTCGCCGAGGTTGGCATTCACCGCACGGATATCCAGGCGCACGCCGTCGACGCTGTAGTTGGTCAGCGAGTCGTAGAACTGGCTGTGGGCGCTGAAGTCGGCGCCTTTGCTGAACTCGAAGCGATAACCGTAGTGGTAGCCGTTGAGCGGGTTGTAGCTGGTCATCAGGCCCAGCTGGCGGTTCGCCGTGTTGTCGGCCAGACCGTAGAGCACCGCGCGACCGATCGCCGAAACGGCAGACAGATCGGTGATCAGCTGGTTGCCGACCAGGTATTCGTTGCCGGCTTCGATCGCCGCTTTATCTTTCGCCGGCTGCACCTTGCCGGTGGCCAGGTCGTAGCGGTCGCCCTGGCCGAGCATGGCCAGACGCAGGTTCTGCAGCCGGGTGCCGTAAACGCCGAAATCCTTCTTCGCCTGGCTGGCATCCATCACCGTCAGATAACCCTCGCCGAGTACTTCGATCTGGCCGTCAGCCTTGATCCACATGGCGGTGTTGGTATCCAGGCCAAAGCCCTTGGCCGGCTGCTGCCCGACCAGGTAGGCGGCCATGCGCGCGGCGCGGCCGGTGCTGGTTTCCTCGATCTGGTCGAGGTGCTGGTCGATGATCCCCGCGGAGAACAGCCCGGCGCCCTTGAGGATGGCCGCGCCACGCTGGTCGGCCTTGGCCGCCACGCCGAAGTCCAGGGTGTCCATGACCACGCCATAAGCGGTCGGCATCTGCGCGCCGAGGATGCTCGCGCCGGCGCTGGTGCCGGCGACCACGCCGCCTTTCTCATAGACCTTGCGCACGGCCTGCATCAGCAGCGACGGGCTGCCATCGGCATTGAACAGCGCGCGGGCGATGCGCGCCTGGTCGCCGCCGACGAACCAGATCGCGCTGGCGTCGCGCAGCGGCTCGATCACCGCCGCATCGTTCATGGTGTCCTGGTAGTTGTTCTTGTCGATGCCGACGATGCTGATGCGCTCGGCCGGTACGCCCATGGCCACCAGCTCGCCCATAAAGCGTTTGCTCGAACTCTGGCTGCCGCTGGCGGTGGGCAGGATGACGATGCGCGCGGCGTTCTGGCCGCCCGCCAGTTCGATGAACTTGCCGTACACCGGGGTATTGCTGGCGCGCAACATGCCGCCAACCGCCAGCAGGTTGCCGTCGGCATAGGCCGAGGAGACGGCACAGGAGAGGACCAGAGCGGCGACGGTGGCGCGCGCTTTCAGCTGCATTTTCATTCTTATTGCTCTTGTTATGAGAATTCCGACGGGGCCTCGGGGCCCTCGTTTCAATGCATCCCTGCAGCAGGCTTGCGCCTCGCCAGCCGTGGCGCGAGACTATGAATATTAATTTTCATAATTTCGTTATGTGAAATTTTATATATCACTCTTCAACCTTGTTCAAGCGCCTCGGCGCGCGAGAAGAGCCGCCGCAGCTCGCCGAATATCTGGATTTACGCCTGTGAACACCGACCTAGAGGGGCTACTGGTCACCGCAGCCAAAGCAGGGGATGAAATAAATATTTCTACAATATAGATTTATGAAAATAAACATGTCACAAATTGACGCAACGAAACCTCCGGCCCGCACTTTGCGCCGGACCAATCAGCAACCGGGCCCATCCAGGCCTCCACGTAAAAGCCCGCTATCAGGCGGACGCAGCAACACCCCAACCCGCCCCATCGAGGAGTCACATAAGATGAATAAGATCGTACTTCTAGGCGCCCTGACGCTCTCCGCCATCAGCACCCTCAGCGTCGCCAGCCAGGACAGCCTGCGCATCGGTATCGAAGCGGCCTACCCGCCGTTCGCCTTTAAAACCGCCGAAGGAAAGATCAGCGGCTTCGACTACGACATCGGCAACGCCCTGTGCGCGGAAATGCAGGTCAAGTGCGAGTGGGTCGAGCAGGAATTCGACGGTCTGATCCCGTCGCTCAAAGTTCGCAAGGTCGACGCCGTGCTGTCGTCCATGTCGATCACCGCCGACCGTTTGAAATCAGTGGACTTCAGCAAAAAGTACTACCACACCCCCGGCAAGCTGGCGATGAAGGCCGGCAGCACAATCAACGACCCGCTGGTTGATCTCAAGGGCAAGAAGGTCGGCGTGCAGCGCGCCTCCACCTACGATCGCTACGCCTCGGACAAATTCGAGAAGGCCGGCATCGAAGTGGTGCGTTACGCCTCGCAGAACGAAGCCTTCCTCGACCTGGCCTCGAGCCGTCTGGACGCCACCCTGGCCGACGTCATCAACATCGATGAAGGTTTTATCAAAACCGATGCGGGCAAGGGTTTCGCCCTGGTAGGCCCGGATTTCAACGACCCGCAATACTTCGGTAACGGTGCTGGTATCGCGGTGCGCAAGGGCGACACCGAGAATGCCGCACGCATCAGCGCGGCGATCGACGCGATCCGCGCCAACGGCAAGTACCAGGACGTTCAGGCCAAGTACTTCGCGTTCGACATCTACGGCGAGTAAACCGACCGCGCGACAACAGGGGCGCAGATTCGTAGGGTGGGTTAGTGGCGCGGAACCGGGTTGGCGAAGCAACTGCAGGATCTGTGCGCCACGTAACCCACCAAGCGGTCTTCGGCCTGGCCCCGCTGGTGGGTTACGGCGCAACTGATAAAGCATCGACAGATAGCCCGTGGTCATGCGCCTAACCTACGCGGCCCGACCCACCCTACAAAACCGCCGGCAACATCATCGAAAACCAAGGACCTCTCCGCATGGAGCATATTCAGCATCTGCTGCCCTGGAGCAGCCCGGGCACCGAGCGTCGGCTATCGCTTTGGCGTTTCGGCAGCGGGCCGCGCAAAGCCTATATTCAGGCCGCGCTGCACGCCGACGAATTGCCGGGCATGCGCGTGGCGATGGAACTCAAGCGCCGCCTCGCCGAGCTGGAGCAACAGGGCCGGCTGACCGGAGTGATCGAACTGGTGCCGGTAGCCAATCCGATCGGCCTCGGGCAGATGTTCCAGGCCACCCATCAGGGGCGTTTCGAGTTCGCCAGCGGGGAGAATTTCAACCGCGATTTCCCGGCTTTGGCGGAGTTGGTCGCGGGCGTCGTGGCAGGCCGCCTGGGCGACGATGGACAGGCCAACGTGCAGCTGATTCGCCAGGCAATGCGCCAGGCCCTCGACGAACTGCCGCCGGCACGTTCGGAGCTCGAAGGGCTGCGCCGCCTGCTGCTGCGACACGCCTGCGACGCCGACGTGGTGCTCGACCTGCACTGCGATTTCGAGTCGATCATGCTGCTCTATGCCCTGCCCCAGCACTGGCCGAACCTGCGCAGCCTGGCCGCCCGCCTGCGCGCCGGCGCGGTGCTGCTGGCCGAGGATTCCGGCGGCAATTCCTTCGACGAAGCCTGCGCGGTGCCCTGGCTGCGCCTGGCGGAACGCTTCGCCGATGCGGCGATTCCCCTGGCGTGCCTGGCGACCACCATCGAGCTGCGCGGCATGGCCGATACCGACCGCGAGCAGGCCTTGAACAGCGCCGACGACATCCTCGGCTTTCTCGCCGAACAGGGGCTGATCGCCGGCCAATGGCCGCCCGCGCCGCTGCGCTGCTGCGAGGCCACGCCCTTTGCCGGCGCACAATACGCCTACGCGCCGCACCCCGGCGTGGTGAGCTTTCTGCAACCCTTGGGCGCGCGGGTCCAGGTCGGCGACCCGCTGTTCGAAGTCCTCGACCCGCTGAGCGACCGGCACAGCCTGGTACTCGCCGAAACCGACGGCATCCTCTACGCCCGCGAACGCCTGCGCTTCGCCCAACCCGGCTTATGGCTGGCGAAAGTTGCGGGACACGCGCCGATTCGCCAGGGCCGCCTGCTCAGCGACTGATCGTGCGCGCCAAGCGGTGCAGCGGCGCCCGCTTCGGATACACTGCAGCCAACTCGCGCCGAGGCTTGCTCGGCGCGCGGGCCCAGTGGGCCCTTCCGTCCCCATAGCCTGTGCGACGCCCATGCCGACAAGCCCGAACAATACGACCGTTTATGCTGCGCCAGTGATGCGCAAGCTGGCCGAGCGCGTCGCCGACCTGCAGCCGTCGCTGCGCAAGGTCGCCGACTTCATTCTGCGCCACCCGCTGAAAGCCGCGACCCTGACCATCGAGGAACTGGCCGTCGAAACCGCCACCTCGCCGGCGGCGGTCAATCGCCTGGCCAAGGCCATCGACCTGGGCGGCTACACCGGCTTGAAGGCCGAGTTGGTGGGCACCCTGCAACAGATGGTGTCGCCGGTGGACAAGCTGCGTAACGAGCTGGCGCAACGCACCGACGGCGGTTTCGGCCTGCACGAGCAATTGCAGATATCCGGCAGCAACCTGGCCACCGCTCGCAGCAATAACAGCGAGGACACTTTCGAGGCGTTCGTCAGTTGCCTGATCGAGGCGCGCAAGATCTACATCCTCGGCTTCGGCAACAGCGCCTATATGGCCGGCCTGGCCGCAGCCAACCTGGTGCCGTTCTGCGCCGACGCCAGCGCCATCAGCATGGAAGGCGGTAACGAAAACGCCGCCTACCGCCTGGCCGCGATCACCGACCGCGATGTGCTGCTGTCGATCTCGCTGCCGCGTTATTCCCTCGACACCCTGCAGCTCTCGCGCTTCGCCAGCGAACGCGGCGCCACCGTGCTGGCGATCACCGACTCGCCGGCCTCGCCGTTGACCGCAATCGCCCGCCACGCGCTGTTCGCCCCGGCCGATCACCCGGTATTGATCAGCTCCAACGGCGCCGTGCTGGCGCTGATCGAAGGACTGGTCGCCGGGGTCATGGCGCGCAACAAGGAAGCCGTGCAACTGGCCGCCGAGCTGACCGAGAGCGTGATGTCCTACCTGCACATGCCGAGCGCGACGCAAACCGCGCGCAAGGTCAAAAAACGCCGCGCAGCGATGCCGCCGCGAACGCCCTAGACGACCACTGGTTGCGTGTTTGTGGAGCGGGTTCATTCACGAATATCTTCGAAACGAAGATAGTTTTTCGCGGCTAAAGCCCCTCCCACAGGACTGGGCGCGCTCGACATTCAATCGGGATATAGCCTTAAGGATCGCCGATGACCGCCCGCACCCTGCTGCTCACCGCCCTGGCCATGCTCGCCTTCGCCGGCAATTCCCTGCTCTGCCGCCTGGCCCTGCGCGACGGCGATATCGATGCCGCGAGCTTCACCAGCCTGCGTATCGTCAGCGGCGCCCTGACTCTGTGGTTGCTGCTGCGTCTGCGCGGCAGCGCTACGCCGGGCGCGGGCAGTTGGCCGGCCGCCGCCGCGTTGTTCGCCTACGCCGCGGCCTTCTCCTTCGCCTATAACAGCCTGGATGCCGGCACCGGTGCTCTGCTGCTGTTCGGCGCGGTGCAGATCAGCATGTTGCTGTGGGGTTTTTATCGCGGCGAGCGCCTCAACCGCCTGAGCACCGCAGGCCTGCTGATCGCCCTCGCTGGCTTGCTGGTGCTGTTGTTGCCGGGCGCCAGCGCGCCGGCAACCGGCGGCGCGCTCTTGATGGTGCTGGCCGGCGTGGCCTGGGGCGCTTACTCGCTGCTCGGCCGCGGGGTGGCCGACCCGCTGGCCGCCACCGCCGGCAACTTTCTGCGCGCGGTCGCATTGGCGCTGCCGCTCAGCCTGTTGCTGTTCGAACATGCCACCTGGAGCCACAACGGGGTGATCTATGCGCTGCTGTCCGGCGCGCTGACCTCGGGCGTCGGCTATTTCATCTGGTACGCCGCCCTGGCCGGTTTGAAATCCTTCCAGGCCGCCAGCGTGCAACTCAGCGTGCCGATCATCGCCGCCCTGGCCGGGGTCGTGCTGCTGGACGAAGCCTTGAGCCTGCGTCTGGCGCTCAGTTCGCTGGCGGTGCTCGGCGGCATCGCCTTGATCCTCTGCGCCAAGCAACGCGCCTGAGTCGCCGCCGTCGGGCTGAATCAAACCGGCGGCGCCGTTGTCCCCTATGCTGTGACCATCGAAAAACCGGAGTCCCGCATGCCGTCCACTCGTATTGTTCGTGCTCTGCTCGCCGGCCTGTTATTGGCCGGCCTCACGGCGTGCAGCAGCTTCGCCCCGCGCGACCCGCTGCATATCGACCTGGTCGGCCTCGAGCCGCTGCCCGGCGAAGGCCTGGAAGTGCGCTTCGCAGTGAAACTGCGCATGCAAAACCCCAACGACCGACCGATCGACTACAACGGCGTGGCCCTGCAACTGACGGTCAACGACCAACCGCTGGCCAGCGGCGTCAGCGACCAGAGCGGCCAGGTGCCGCGCTTCGGCGAAGCGCTGATCAGCATCCCGGTGAGCATTTCCGCCTATTCGGCGATGCGCCAGGCCTGGGGCGCCGCGGGCTACACGCCGGGCGCCGGGTTGCCCTACGAATTGAGCGGCAAACTCGGCGGCGGCTTGTTCGGCAGCGCACGCTTCACCGACAGCGGCACGCTGAAATGGCCGGAGACGCGAGCGCTGCCGCAATAGCTGCGAGCGTAGAGGCCGATAGGTAGGCACTACTTCGTAGGGTGCGCCGTGCGCACCAGAAATCTGCGCCGACGCCGATGCGCGTGGCGCACCCTACGACGCAGCCACCTTCTCCCCCGGCTCCTTGCCTTCTCGGGAAAGGTGCTCGATCACCGCATTCAATTCGGCGCCGAGCAACAGCACCGCCGCGGAGATGTACAGGTACAGGAGAAAGATGATGATCGCGCCGATGCTGCCGTACATGGCGTCGTAGGTCGCGAAGTTTTGCGCGTAGTAGCCAAAGCCCACGGAGGCGGCTATCCACACCAACACCGCAAGCACCGAACCCGGAGTGATGAAGCGGAATTCCTGCTCGACATCCGGGGCGACGTAATAGGCCACCGCCACCGTCGACATCAGCAGCAACACCACGATCGGCCAACGCAACCAAGCCCAGAGCAGGACGACCAGGTATTCGATGCCGAATTGCTGCGCCAGCCAACTCATCCACTGCGGCCCCACCACCATGAAGCCCGCCGCCAACAGCAGCGTGGCGGCGGCGGCCACCGTATAGATCAGCGACAGCGGAAAGCGCTTCCAGATCGGGCGCCCCTCCGCCACGCCATAGGCCTTGTTGGTCGCCTCCATGATCAAGCGCACCGCCGCCGAAGCGGTCCACAATGCCACCAGAATACCCACGGAAAATAGCCCGATTTTCTGCGTTTGCAGCTTGTCGATCACGGTGTCGACCAGCTCCATCGCCGCTTGCGGCAACACCAGCGCCGCCTGTTCGCGCATCCAGTCGAGGAACGGCTGCAGATCCAGAACGCCGATCAGCGCAACCAGGAACAACAGAAAGGGAAACAATGAGAAGAACAGCTGAAACGCCAAGGCGGCGGCATACACGGACAGATCGTCCTTGACGAAATCGACCACCGTGCGTTTAACCACGGTGCCCATATGAATGCCCTTCAGCTCCGGAAAAAACATGCTCCCTCCCCTGATGGCCCACCAGGCCCATAGCGCTTGGAGCGAGACAGCGCCACCGAGTTCAGGGCAAAAATCGGCGCGGCGCGTGCTCGCAGCGAGTCGGAAAGCGCCCTGCGAACGGCGCACCGCCTGGGCCGGTACGCGGTTTTACACAAGCTTTACCTTCCTTTCGGCGAAATTCGCTTCGTTTCGCGGTCCAAGCTTGTAACCGGCTAGTGCCGACAACCTGCAGGAGTTTCCCCATGATTGGCCGTCTCCCTTTGCTGGCTGTGCTTGTGGCCAGCCTGACGCTGGCTGGCCAGGCCGCCGCCCATGGTTCGAACAAAGAGGCCGTGATCGCCGGAGCGGTGGTCGGGGCCGTGGTCGGCGGCGTGCTGGCCGGCAGTCGCTACGAACCGGCCCAGGTGTATATCGAACCGCGGGTGGTCTATGAGCCCTATCCCGTTTACTACGAAAGACGCCCGGTGTACCGCTCCCATTCGGTGGTGATAGTCCCGCGTCACCACTACAAGTCTCGCCATTACCAGCATCACCATAAGCGCCATCACCGCCATCACCGCCACCACTATCGGCATTCATCGCGCTGGTAGCCTCCACCGGAACGGGGCCGTCGCCCATGACGGCCTCGATCGCCCTTGGCCACTAAAAACCCTATATAATTCGCGGCTTTTACTAAAACCGACCCGAGGACTACTCGTGAGTACGTTGCCGCCCTGCCCCAAATGCAATTCCGAATACACCTACGAAGACGGCCAGATGCTGATGTGCCCGGAATGCGCACACGAGTGGTCGGCCGATGGCGCGGCCGAAGCGGCGACCGACGACGACAAGGTGATCAAGGATTCCGTGGGCAATGTGCTGCAGGACGGCGACACCATCACCGTGATCAAGGATCTCAAGGTCAAAGGCTCGTCGCTGGTGGTCAAGGTCGGCACCAAGGTCAAAGGCATCCGCCTGTGCGATGGCGACCACGACATCGACTGCAAGATCGACGGCATAGGCGCGATGAAGCTCAAGTCCGAGTTCGTGCGTAAGGTCTAAAACCTCCGCGATACCCACAAGCCCCGGCCTGAAAACCGGGGCTTGTTGTTATTTGCACCGTCCTGCACCGGCGCTACTGCACCGGCAGGAAGTTCAGAAACAGCAGGCCCTGGGCGTAGTTCACGCCGATACGCCGGTAGCGTTCGTCCAGCACATCGGTCAGCAGATCCAGGCGCGCGACCATCTTGCCGAACTCCACGGCGTAACTGAGGTTACGCCCATCGGCGGAAATCTCGTTGGACAGCAGCCAGGGATTGCCCGCCTCGTCGCGGCGGTTGGCGAGCATCCAGGCGGCAATTTCGATATTGCGCGCCGCGTTGTGGATGAATTGCGCATCCAGCGAATCGATCAAGTAGAACTCGGTGCGCCCGCCATGGGCGGCGATCAGCATGCTGCCCAGGGCATAGATAAAGGCCCCGACCCGGTCGCCCTGGTAGTCGGCGCTGAGCGCATAGCCCAGCGCGGCGACATCGGTGCGCCCGCCCAGCTCGGCGAGCGGGAGGTTCTCCTCGATCGCCCGGTGCACCGCCTGGGCCGCCGCCTGCCGATCCGCCAGCCCGGTTTTGCGCCATTCCCGCGGGTTGCGCTGATAGAGCTTATCGAGCAGACGGTAAAGGCTGTTGAGGTTGTTGCGCATGCCGATGGTGGCCATACGGTCGGCATGACTTTGCAGGAACTCGCTCGGTTTGATCGGGCTGCGGTTGTCGACGATCGACTGGTGATCCTGATGGCTCGCGCAAGCGCCGAGGCCAAGCCCCAGCAGCACGACCAGCAGCCTGCGGGCCAATCCAGACCCAATCGGCAGCCCTGGCGCGCGGCGCCGGGAAAGCAGCCCGAATGCAGTCCTAATCACCATGAGTCGCGACCATCCACTTCGCTGTGATGGTGTAACGCTAGCAACAAAATCCGCAGGGGGCGGCTTTTCTGTCCTAAAACATGACCTGTAACGCAATCAATGACCTAGGCCCGACTCTTAATGCCAACCCGAAAATAGCCAAGCCGCGCACAATCGTCAGCGGCAAGCGCGTTAATCGTCCGAGAAAAACCCCCATCTAGAGCGGTCGCCGCTATGATGCGCAACTTTTTGCGCAGACCTAGCCATGATCCGCCTGTTCGCCCTGTTTTGCCTGCTGTTTTCCCTGCCCCTCGCCGCCGATGCCCCACCCAGTTTCGCCGCCGCCAAGAAGATCGCCTGGAGCCTGTACGCCGAACGGCCGAGCACCTTCTATTGCGGCTGCGCCTACAACGGCAACCGGGTCGACCTCGCCAGCTGCGGCTATCGCCCGCGCAAGCAACTGCGTCGCGCCCAGCGGGTGGAGTGGGAACACGTGGTGCCGGCCTGGGTGATCGGCCATCAGCGCCAATGCTGGCAACAGGGCGGGCGTAAGAACTGCACCCGCAACGACCCGGTGTTCAAGGCCGCCGAAGCCGACCTGCACAACCTGGTGCCGAGCATCGGCGAGGTCAACGGCGACCGCTCCAACTACGCCCTCGGCATGCTCGGCGAGAAACCCAGGCAATATGGCGCCTGCCCGATGGTGGTCGACTTCAAGGCCAGAACGGCGATGCCGCCGGAAACCAGCCGCGGCGCCTCGGCGCGCATCTATCTGTATATGGCCGACCACTACAAGCTGCGCCTGTCAAAGCAGGATCGCCGCACCTACGAAGCCTGGAACCGCCTCTACCCGGTCAGTGAATGGGAGCGCTGGCGCAACCAGAAAGTCGGCTGCGTGATGGGCCACGGCAACCCCTATGTCGGCCCATTCGACAGCGCCAGTTGCAGCCCGCTACGCCGCGCCGGCACTACGCGGCGCAATAACGGCTAAGCCGGGCCGCCGCTATCCGGACTCGCCGCCAACGCGATCAGGGCTGCAACTGTTGCAGGTACTCGGCCAGACCGGCGATCTGCTCGTCGCTGAAGTCGGCGGCGATCGACATCATCACCGACCCCGCGCGGCTCGGATCCTGGTCGCGGAAGCGGGTCAGCGCCTTGCGCAGGTACTCCGCGGGCTGACCGGCCAGACGCGGGGTGATCTCGCGGCCTTCGGCATTCACCCCATGACAGCCGGTACAGATGGTCTTGAACGTAACCTCGCCCTGCTGACGCAGCCTGGCATCGACCGGCTCGGTATGCGCCAGCAGCTTCTGCTGACCGAAGTAGATGGCGACGTTGACCCGGTCCTCCAGGGTCAGAGTCGGCGCCAGCTTGGACATGATGAAATCCTGCCGCTCGCCGCTGGCGAACTTCTCGAACGCATTGAACAGGTACACCGGGTTCTGCTCGGCCAAGTTGGGAATATAAGGGCGCTTGCTGTTGCCGTTCTCGCCATGGCAATTGCCGCAAAAGCGGATACGCTCCTGGCCGGCCGCATAAGCCTGTTCGCGCAGCACGGGGTCGGCGTTGAGCTGGGTAAAACGCTGCTGGGCCTCATCGCTGGCCTGAGCCAAAGTGGCAAAGCAACCGAGAAGCACACAAACAAGCACGCGCATAACGAAGAGTCCTTTTCCTGGATAAACGGTAAGGAGTTGTCAGAGGCGGCGACTATAAGGCGCGGCAAGCGGACGCCACCCGACCCAGATCAATCAAACCGCAGGTAGCGCAGGCCCCAGCGAAAATCTGCAGCGCTAGCGGAGAGGGCTGAGTCAGGGATATAGGGGGCGGCAGCACGTAGCCTGGGTTGAGCGCAGCGATACCCAGGGCGCCGATACCCGGGTATC